>DATAEH010000194.1:0-21001 GCA_036258115.1 Streptosporangiaceae bacterium | reverse complement strand
CCGGCGGTGTCTGGCGGCGCCGGAGCTTGCCGTTGTCCAGCGCTGAAAGCTGAGACCCCGGAGCGGGCCCTACGCCGCGGCGCCCTGGCTGTCGCCGAGCTGGGCCGCAATTGCGATGAACCGTTCGTTGAAAGCGCGAATTCGATCTCTCGCAGCATCGGCTCCAGCGACGCGCTGCGGTCGGTGTGCCACTACTAGCGCGACCAGGGCACCAGCTCCGGCGACCGAGGCGGACACCAGCTGGAGCACGGCGATCCAGTCGTGGAGCGAAACGTTGCGGGCGGGGAAGAGCAGGGTAGTGAAGCCAGGCCCCCGGCTGCCAATGTCAGCAGACTGAGGCCGGCAACGACATTCGCAAATGACAGCGGCCGAGACTTACTCGTCACCTTGTGAACGGGGAATGTCATCGTGTAGCGACGCGTCGGCGGCGGCTTGATCAACTGCATCAGGTCCGAAGCCACTCCGATGGTCTGATCGTCACGACGTTGTTCTGCGTGCACGATATCTGCCAGAACTTCCTTGTCGGCCGCCGTGGGCTCACCTCCCAGCGGCAGGGCACGCGGATAGAGCGAGCGCCTCAGCACCGGATTCAGTTCCCGGCATACATGCTGATCTTGGCTAGGAGCAAAAGAAAGGCAACGATGCCGATAACTGATCCGAACGCGCCATAGGTGGCGGAGGCGTTCTTAAGCTGATGAGTCACCAGACCGGTGCCGACGGTTATCAACGCGGTGAAACCGACAGCACCCAGGATTGCTCCCGGCAGCAGGCCGCGCCGGGCACCTCCTTGGCAGTAAGCGCGGCGAAGCTGGCGAAATAGAGACCGGCGTTGACAAGGAGCAGGCCCGCCAGGATCGGAATCCGGACGCCGTAGCTGATGGTGGCGCCTGTGGCGTATCCGGTGACGAACGCGTTCAGGACAAACATGATGCCGATGATCAGGAGACCGGCCAGGCTTCGGCCGAGGCGGGGCACGAAACTAGTGCGCTGGACCTGGGGGATGTTCCATGCGGTGGCCATCGCTTGCTGGGCTGTCTGCGTCACCCCCTGCGCTCCATAGACCAGGCCGATCAGGCCGATAACCAGTCCCAGCGCACTGCCCGGCAGCACGCTGCTGCTCGCGGGGTTAAAGCTCGATCCCACGACCGGGAAATCGTGCAGGGTGCTGATGATGCCCGAGCCGATCGACCGCTGCCCGATGAAGCCGAACAGGGTAACGACCACCAGCAGGAGCGGGAAGATCGCCGTGAACCCGTACCACGCCAAGCTGACGACCAGCAGGTTCGCGTTGTCGTCGCTGAATTTCTTTGCCACCGCGTACGGCACGCCTGCCCAGCGGTTGCGCCGCTGCCAGTCGTCGATGGCTCCGGCAATCTTGCGCAACGGGTCAACGGGATTCATGGCAATGTCCCTGCCGCGTCAGCCAGTCGCAGATCATCGGCGTATGCCCGGGGTCTATGCCGTCACCTGGTCGCGGTCCGGAGGTGACAGCTCGGTGGTGCAGTTCGGGCAGCGGTGAGCTTTGAGTGGTATGTCGGTGAAGCATTCCGGGCATGTCTTGGTCGCTGGTGACGGCGACGCGGGCGAGAGGTGGAACCGGTCGATCATGACATTGACCGGCTTCACGACAAGGAAGAAGACCGTGACTCCGATGATGAGCAGTGTCAGCGCCTTGTTGATGAAATCGCCATAGGAAAAGACGGCATGGTTGATAGTGAAATGGAACTTGCTGACGTCCGGCTTGCCGAATAGGGCTGCAATCAGTGGGTTAATGAAATCGCTCACGAGACCCTGGACTACGCTGGTGAATGCAACGCCGATGACGATGCCGACCGCGAGGTCCACGACATTGCCGCGCAGGATAAATTGGCGGAATTCTGTAAGCAGGTTACGCATGGTCGATCTCCTGACGGCCGCCGACTCCTCCGAATCCGGTCATCGCCCAGCACTGACGTTCACTACCTCTGCATCGCTCCTTCCGCTCGCTGCCGCCACTTCGGGAACCGGCGGTGCCGCCTTCGGACGGCAACTCATGCTGAGCAGCCCTACGACACCGGCAGCAAGACAGGCGCTGCCGAGCATGCCGAAAGGCCCCGGCGACCGCACACGGTTGCCGTCGGCCAGGGCTGGCGGTGCGGCGCGGATTCGTGCCGTCCATTGGCAACCGGACTTGGGCGGTGAGCGCCGCAAGCCAGGTGCGGTCACAGGTCTGCGGCGATGTTGTCCGCGCCGGCCAGGACGGCACGCAGGACATTCTCGGCGGCATCGGCCTCCGCGCGGGCGGTGACCGAGTTGGTGTGCGCCCTGTCGAGGTCGCCGAGGCTGATGCAGTCGTAAGCCACCTGGGCGTCGTGCGCTGCCTGCTGTAGCTGGCGAGCAGCTTCGTCCAGGTCAATGCTGCCGTGGCTTGTTTCTGAGATAGACATCGGTCTCATCCTCCGGCCCCGGGCTACCCAGCAGAGCCGCCGCCATGCATCACGGTCGTTAAGACTGCGCCGGCCATCGTCCAGAACCGGCTCAAGACCATCCAGCACGGCCCACCTCATCGAGGGCTTCCCCCGCCCACGCCGGGCTCACCCTCGAACCCGAACGTCCCTTGAGGACAGACCCTGGCCATTTGACCTCGGTAGCAGGATCGGCCAGCTTGGCAAGTACTCGAGTGAGGCGGCGAAACCGACGATCCACGTGGCCTAACGGCGAACGTAGAGGCCCTTGCCGTGCACGGTCTCGAGCATCCCTCCAGCGCAGAGCACGTCGACTGCGCGGTCGACGGTGTGCGCGCCGACTCCGTACGCCTGAATTAGTGTGCTCTTGCTCGGGATCGGCCGGCTAGCCCTGACCACCAGCGTTCCGCTGTGATGATTACCGCCAACACTCCGGGCCACGGCATCCACCGTGCGGAGCCAGTCCGGCCGAAAGCGACGCTCCAACCCGTACGGTGTGTCCGCTAACAAATATCCACGCTGAGGAACAGTGGCAGTCGCGCGACGGACTGACCGACACGCCGAAGATGATCTCCGCAGCAGGCCACTGCGGCGGCCCTTTCTCTCCGTTATCACTTTCCGCAGTGCAGGAGGCGTGCAGGCTCGTTATCAGGTGGCACTGGCTTTTAAGGCAGTCAACTCAGGTCGCCCATAACGGGTTGTTCTGCAGCACGTAAGCGAACAACCGGTTCTCGGGCAGGAGATTGCGGAGCGGCTTGGTGTCCACCCTGCGCCTCCAGCAAGCTGATTGGCCGAGTTCATCGCAGCATGCAAGCCCGACCTGAGCTGCAGCGAGCGACCGGCTGCGAACTGCCGCGCAACCGCTCCGCTCAGGCTCTTTAATCTGCAGGTCCTGGCTTCGTCGTCGAGCATTAAGCAGCAGCCGGTGCTCCGTTGCACTCGCTCATACGTTACGGTGGGTAACCTTTCGACCTCAGGCTGCCCCACGCTGTGCATGCTCTACTGGCAATAGTGTGGTTCCACCGCCTCCAGTGCATTCCCTGCCGCATAAAAGTGGGCTTGGTCCTGGCCAGCACCCGGCCAGGGCCGGGTGGCCGTGGGTGAGCGTCCCCGCCGTATTAGCGGTCAGCTAGGGCAGCGTTGCGGTTGCCGAACGTGGTGGGCTCGGTCATGTGTTCTTGGTCTCGTCGTCCAGCGCGCGGGATAGATTGAAACGCACATAGCGAGCCGAGCGCGTGCATAGCAACTTCCAGCGGGATCGCGGCTCGCCGCTCGGACCTGAGCGACATCTGGGCCTGGACCGGCTCGAACTGGGTTCACCTGCACCCCGCCACGTCGCCGTCGGCCAGGGACACCCACTCGCTGGCCCATGACCGGCCGACGGAGCGCGAAGTGGCCTGCGGAGGCGCAGTGGCCGGGGCAAGGCCCGGCTTGCGCGGCCGCCATCTCCAGGGCCTGCGACACGGCCCGGATAGCGAACGCAGCGAGAATGGCCCCAGGGTGATGGGTCGCGTGCGGCATGCCCTGAGTTGTCCAGGATGGCTAATCAGTTCGTATTCTTTCCACATTAAAGTTCGAAGATGTCGGCCGAAGCCCGTGGGGGTAACTGCCGGGCGCGTCCCGTCCTATGCTCTCCAGCAACGGCCGGCGAAGACGGCGCTCATAATGTGCGCACGCCGCGCCGTCCGGGGCTGACCCCGGCAAAGGGGGTTCACGGCGTGAAGAGTTTCCTAGCCATCGGAGTAAGCGCGGTCGCTGCGCTGTGCCTGTTCTGGCTGCCGGGCTCCCCGGCCAGCGCCAGCACGCTGCCACAGTGCCTGGCCCAGCACCACGTCTGCGTCGCCGGCGATGGCCGCCATGCGGTCTCCCAGAGCGAGCAGAACAAGCTCGAGCAGCAGATCGGCGGCGACGACATCTACCTGGTGATCGCCCCAGCTGGCCGGTCGGGCTACGACAGTGCGATGCGTCAGATCATCGACGACCTGAACGGGCATGCGCAGTTCACCGTGGGCTTCCTGGACACCCGGCGGCTGCACTTCGGCGCCGACAACAAGGGCATGCTGCCCACGCACGGCGCGGCCGACATCGCGACCAAGGTGGTGCGGCAGCACGCGTCGGACCGGAACCTCCCCGCTGCGCTGGAGGATTTCGTCACCGACGTGCAGCGCGAGGCCACCTCGGGCACGAGTCCCACAGTGGCCGGCGGCTCCTCGCACCTGGTTCGTAATCTGCTGATCACCCTGGCCGTGGTAGTGCTGCTGGGCCTGCTCGGGTTCTTCGCCATCGGGCGGCCCATCCGCAACCGCAGGCGCCGCGACCTTGCGCAGCTCAACGAGGCCAAGTCGGCCGCGCAGGACGACCTGATCGCGCTCAGCTCGGCGATCACCGACAGCGATACCAACGTCGCCATCCAGCGCAACCCGGAAGCCGCGGCAGAACAGGCCGCAGCCCTGGCCGCCTACGAGCGAGGGACCGCGGCGCTCGACGCCGCCAGGCGGAGCTCGGACATGATGGCCGTCAGCCGGGCCATCGCCGAGGGCCAGTATCGCCTGGCCTCCGCCGAGGCGCTGGCGGCCGGCCGGCCCAGGCCCGAGCGGCGCCCGTCGTGCTTCTTCGATCCGCGGCACGGCATGTCGGTCTCGGATGCGTACTGGACGCCACCGGACGGCGGGCTCGGCCGGGAGGTGCCAGTCTGCGCCATGGATGCGCACAAGCTGGAGCGGGGCATCGAGCCGGAGATGCGCAAGGTGGAAGTGAACGGCACACCGGTGAACTACGTGAACGCTGGCTTCGCTCCGTCGTACTGGGGCGGCTTCGGCTTCGGCCCCGGCCTGTTCACCGGCTTCCTGATCGGGGAGGCGCTCGCGCCGGGCGGCTTGTTCGGCGGCCCCGGCTACTACGGCGACGGCGGCGACTACGGCGCGGACTCCGGCGGCGATTACGACGGCGGCGACTTCGGCGGCGGCGATTTCAGCGGCGGCGACGACTTCGGAGGCGGGGACTTCGGAGGCGGGGACTTCGGAGGCGGGGACTTCTGACAGACGCCCGGCCCACTCGCGAACGATCTCCCTGCTGAGTACGCGCTTCCTCGGCTGTTGTCACCGCCGGGGTCGGTTATGCCGATCGACCGGTTATGACCGGGGCTGCAGCCTTTCCGGCGGAGTGGCGTACGGCTGAATATGCCGGTTTGGCCTGGTGGCCGCCGATGTCGGTGAACCGCACCTGCACGCCGGGATGGGGGCGTTCTTTCCGCGCGATGACCCGGATGCCTCGGGCCAGCCGGACAGGTCGAGCAGGCCAGTGAACTCGGCGACCCAGGCGGATAGTTCGACAATTCCGACGCTCAGTATCGCCCTAGCAGGCTCACTGGCCAGGCCGACGCCAATCGCCTAGCCGCCACAGCCTGGAAGCCCGGCCGCTGAAGGCTGCGATCCGGCAGTGGCGCGAGCGGCGCAGGGACCGGCGCCGATCCGGGCGCCTGGCACGGACGCTGCGGACTGCCTGGTGGCCCATGTTCCTGGCCGCTGGGGTGCTGCTCATCGTCATTGGCACAACACTGCTAAGCGGTGCGGCGGAGGCGTGGGTTGCTGGTGCTGGGGCTGCGATCGTCTTCGTGATCTTCTTTAGGTAGCTGTCGATGTCGCCTGGCGATTACGGGCGCGAGCGGCCCAGTCCACCGGGGTCAGGCGATACCTATGGGTGATCGGCTGAAAGCCATGTTGCGTCGGTGGCGGAATTGGCAATTGCGCCCACGCGCCGACACGCAGGAGCGCCGGATTCGCGCAAGAGAGAATTTGCCGGACTTCATTCCTGGCATTCAGGTCAATCTCGTATTCCGCGATGCCGAGGCGGAACTGCAGGGTCTCCTGTGCGGGACCGCCGTTGATGTCGTCTTCGAGGGTGATGGCTGTCCTGGTCGCCATCTCGACCTCCGTGACTGCCATGGGCCTGCCCGCGCGGTACCGGGCCGGGCTGTCCTGCAGGCTGCCTCCGCGGCTCGGACACGCCGAGCGAGGACGTTGCGCCCCATCTGTCCCGGAAGGGCGGCCATGCGGCCCGCCAGTCCGGCAGCTGCAGCCGGGCATGCTGGTCCTGCTGGAACGGGCCCTCGTCGCCACCGGGTTCTCCGCCGAGATCAGCCGTGCCGCGGCGAAGGTGCACGCTGCGTCCCGTTGTGTGTCGGCCGACCGCGCTCGCGCCGGGTCGTGTTCTCGCATCCACCGTCTATGCTCCTCGTGCCCGCTGCTACCCGGCCTCGAGCTCGCGCGCTGATCGGTGCGCCTGCCGGTCATTGCGCTTCTGCAGCCGGGACTCGATGCCCGGACCGGTGGCTGGGCATCCATACGTTGGCCAAGGAAGACGCGTGATCCCTGAACTCTTCCTCCAGCGGAGGTTCGCCCCTAGCGCATCGGCGGGTGTGTGCTCGCTCACTCCCGCATTTCGGGCGCTGCCGCTCAGTCAGCGAGCCGGAAGGACTCGTCCGGGGTGAGTTCAGTGACATCCATCTGCGCCTTCTGCAACCTGCCCGAGTAGTCCCAGTTCATCGACTGCCACCGGGTGAACTGATCGAGCACCCACACGCCCGACTGGCGGGACCCGTTGCCGGACTTGCCGTTGCCGCCAAACGGCAGATGCGCCTCCGCACCGGAGGTGGAGTTGTTGACGCTAACCATGCCGGCAGAGGTGCCCCGGCGGAAGGCGAATACCTCGGCGGGTTCCCTGGTGAAGATCGCCGACGACAGGCCGTAGCCGGGGGCGTTGGCCAGCCGGATCGCCTCGTCTAGGTCACGGTAGGTCGTGACGCCGACGAGCGGTCCGAACGTCTCGTTGCGGAAGATCGCATCGTCCTCGCGAACGCCGTCGACGATCGCTGGGTGGCAGAAGATCCCGGCATCCGGATCACCGATGAAGCCTTCACGCGGGTTCGCCGTCGTGATCCGGCCGGTCGCTGCGGACCCGAGCACGCTGTGGTGCGGCTGGATCCACCCCAGGTACTCCTCGAACCGCCTGGCGAACTTCTGGTCCAGCATCGGGCCGAACACGACGTCGCTGAACGGGTCGCCGACCCTCGCCTGCCGGACGGCCTTGTCGAACCGCGCGGCGAAGTCGTCGTGGATGCTCTCGTGCACGATGACGGTGCCGAGCGACGTGCACCGCTGTCCGGCGGTGCCGAAACCGGAGAACAACGCCGCCTCCACCGCCAGGTCGAGTTCCGCGCTCGGCGTGACGACCATGGGGTTCTTGCCGCCGAGTTCCAGGCACGCTGACTGCAGGTGACGGCCGGTGAGCTCACCAATGCGCGCACCCACAGCGCTGGAGCCGGTGAAGCCAACCTTGTCGACGTACCCCTCATCCAGGGCCTGCTCGAGCCCGGCGAAAGTCGTCTCGCCGTCCGCCATCACGAGATTCAGGACTCCGTCTGGCAGGCCGCCGCCATGGACGAACAGCTCAGCGAGAGCCGCGCCGCATGCCGGGGAGTAGTCCGCCGGCTTCCACACCACCGAGTTTCCGCACAGCAGGGCGGGGACGAGGTACCAGGATGGTACGGCGACCGGGAAGTTGCCGGCGGTGATGACGCCGACGACGCCCACCGGATTGCGGAACGTGAACAACTGCTTGTCCGGCATCTCGCTAGGCACGGTCTGGCCGTACAGCCGCCGACCTTCACCCAGAAAGAAGTCACACGTGTCGACGATCTCGCGCACCTCGCCCAGCGCCTCGGCGTAAGGCTTGCCGATCTCCTTGGTAACCAGCCTCGCTAGCGACACGGCGTTGGCCTCGACCACCCTGCCGATATGCGCGATCGCCCGGCCACGCACCGGGGCCGGCACGTCCGCCCAGGCTGACTGCGCCTCGCGGGCAGCCCGTGCCGCGGCAACAAACGTGCCCGCGTCGCCGAGCGAGACCTCGGCAACGACCTCGCTGGTCTGAGCGGGGTTGGTCGACGTGATCCGGCCGCCGGGCTCTCCGGTAACCGGAACGCCGGCCACGATCGAGGTGATGTTGCGACTCATCATGACCTCACTTTGTCGATGTCCTCAGCGGCAGGCCGCCGGCGCGCAGCAGGTCCAGCACGGCGTCCAGGGCGGCCGCGCCGGCCCGCAGTTCATCGGTGGTGACGTTCAGGGCGGGCCGGAACCGGATGGTGCGCTCGCCGCATGCCAGCACCAGCACGGACGCGTCACGCAGCGCCGCGACGACCCGGTCGCGCTGATCCTGGTCAGGCAGGTCGATCGCGCACATCAGGCCACGCCCCCGGACGTTGGTGACCAGGCCGGGGTGGCGGTCGCCCACGTTGAGCAGATCACTGAGGAAACAACCACCCGCCCTCGCTGCGTGGTCGAACAAGCCATCGGCTTCGATGATTTCCAGGATCCGGCGCGACCGAACCATGTCGACCAAGCCGCCGCCCCACGTCGAGTTGATCCGGCTAGATACCCGGAAGACGTTATCGGGCACCTCGTCGATGCGCCGGCCGGCCATGATGCCACCGAGCTGCACCTTCTTGCCGAACGCGACGATGTCGGGCTCGAGGCCGAGCTGCTGGTAGGCCCACGGCGTGCCGGTGAGCCCGACACCGGTCTGCACTTCATCGAGCACAAACAGCGCGTCGTAGCGCCGGCAAAGGGCCTGCATCGCCTGCAAGAACTCAGGGCGCAAATGATTATCGCCGCCCTCACCCTGGATCGGTTCCGCGATGAAGCACGCGATGTCATGTGGGTGCGCCTCGAACGCCCCTCGCGCCTGGGTAAGGGCACGGGCCTCGGCGGCTTCCACGGCAGCAAGGTGATCCTCGAGCGGGAAGGTGACGGCAGGCACGTCGATGCGCGGCCAGTCGAAGGCCGGGAACCTGTCTGTCTTAGCCGGATCGGTGTTAGTCAACGACATCGTGTAACCGGACCGGCCGTGGAACGCGCGCGTCAAGTGCAGCACCTGCGTGCCCAGAGCGCGGGAACGGCCCGCGGCCTCGTTGCGGCGGCTCTTCCAGTCGAAGGCCGCCTTCAGCGCGTTCTCGACTGCCAAAGCGCCACCCTCGACGAAGAAAAGGTGCGGCAAGGCCGGATCACCCAGCACGCGGGCGAAAGTCTCGACAAACTCGGCAAGGTGGGTCGAGTACATGTCCGGGTTGGCCGGTTTACTGGCAGCCACCTCAGCCAGCAGCGCCATGAATACGGGATCATCAACGATCCCCGGCGGGTTGGCGCCGAGCGGTGCCGACGCGAAATGCGTGTAAAGGTCCAGGAACTCCCGCCCATCGCGAGCATCGACCAGCCAGCTGCCGTGACTATGTTCCACATCGAGAACCAGTTGATACCCGTCGATGAGCAGATGCCCGGCGAGCCGCCCGTGCACCTCGGCCGGCGGAACAATCACACTGCGACGATCGCTCATCAGCCTCCCAACAGCATGCCGACCTTACCGCCGGTCAGCAACGCTGCGCGCGGCGCTCCCCTGCGGCGACGCCGCGCCCAGGCAGCTA
The DNA here is from genome assembly GCA_036258115.1 of Streptosporangiaceae bacterium. Lineage (GTDB taxonomy): Bacteria > Actinomycetota > Actinomycetes > Streptosporangiales > Streptosporangiaceae > Chersky-822. The sequence continues at coordinate 11,077 of DATAEH010000194.1, read as the reverse complement.
CCTCGACGACCGGGTCATTGACACAACATTGCGCAGTTGCCTCGAGCGCTTCCCATCAAGCTGATCGAGTCCACCTTCGCCACCGTGCGCCGCGGCACCAAGGTCACCGAGGGCCCCGGCTGGCAAGCAGCGGGTCCGGCCATGGCGTTCAAGCTCATCGAGGCAGCACAAAGCCGCTCGTGACCGGTCAAACGCCCCGCACCTGGTCGCCCTGGTCCGCGCCGGGGCGACTTTCATCAACGGCAAGCTCGCCGAACAACCCGATAATCTGTCCCAACCCGATGCGGTCTGAGAAATAGGACGCGGCGTGAAAACGATGAGCAGCGCAGCGGCAGGACTGCGCCATCCCAGCCGCCGCCTGCTCGTCTGCTGCTTCGCCCCGCGTCAGCTCAGCTGTGAGCTGACTCACCTGTGCGCGCAACTGTTCGAGTTCTGTCTGCTCCAAGAAAGGCGACCACAGTGCAGATCGTGGTAGATGACCTTTCAGGCCCGCAGATCGCCCAATTCCTCGACGAGCACGTTCAGGACATGCGGTCCATCACGCCCTCCCCGGAAAACAAGCATGCTCTCGATCTCGACGATCTCCGCAAGCCCGAGATCACGTTCTGGTCGGTCATGGACGATGCCGCCCTGGTCGGTTGCGGTGCGATCAAGAGGCTGGGTGCCAGCCAAGCTGAGGTGAAGTCGATGCGCACGGCACCAGCGCGAAGAGGCGACGGCATCGCATCCATGCTGGTCGAGCACATCATCACCGAGGCCAAACGCATGGGATTCACGGCTCAGTCTCGAGACCGGCTCGTACGAGTTCTTCCCGCCCGCCAGGAAGCTGTATGAGAAGTTCGGCTTCGAATACTGCGAGCCATTCGCTGACTACCAGGACGACCCGAACAGCGTATTCATGACGAGGCAGCTCTAAAAGATCTTGACCCACAGGTCTTGACTATTGCTCCGAGTAGAAAGCAACCATCCTGACTTAGCTTCCGCCGCCCCTCTTCATCCATTCATGCGAGACGTCCGCGGTTGCTCGTTGTCGTTTTCTGAGAGAACTAACACGGCACGAGATCTGAGCTGCGCCACCAGGATCTGGCGCTACACATCGGCGGACCGTCCGATGCAACGCTTGCGAGCCACGGCTGGCGATGGCCGGGTTTAGCCGATGCGCTCTAGAAGACCGACGGAGGGCGTCTTGAAGCTGGGACGAGGAATTCAGACCTCATCTCGCTCAGCCACTCATCAAGCGAATGCGGGTCCTGGCCGGTCAGATCGTGCACCGATGACGTCACCGAGTCAGCGCCGCCGTTCCGAATCCAGTCATAGAGCTCGATCGTGCCGTCGCACTGCCATGGGCTCAGTCCGCTGGCGAGCATCTGCTCTCGGGCGACGTGTTCTGGCATGTCTTGGTAATCGATCTCGCGCGCGAAGACAGCCGAAACTCGCGCCGCAACGTCCGAATAGGTGAGGGCTTCGGGCCCGGTCAGGACGTAGGTCTGATCCTCGTGACCATCAGTATTCAGGACCTGGGCCGCGGCCTTGGCCACATCGCTCGCCGCGACGAAACCGATCCTTGCCTGCCCGGCCGGCGCAAAAATGGTGCCGCGCGCGCGAATGGTGTCCGCCGCCTCCAGCAGGTTCTCCATGTGGATGCCTTGGGCAATGTAGGTGACTGGCAATCCGCTGGCCTCCAGGTGCACCGCGATCTCGCGGTGATTGCGCATGAAGCGCACATCGCAGCCGGGATCCTCGAAGCCGTCAGCGGCAATCTTCACGATGTGCGGACGATGACCAGCAGCAAGCAAAGCGTCGATGAAGATCAACTCGAGCTCCACCTGGCCCTCGTGGGCCGGGCTGAGGAGAAACACCCGGTCGAAGGTCTGCAGGACTTCCGGTGGCGGAGGCCCGTCGAGTGTCCCGATGATGTGCTGCGGTGATCCTGGCAGGTCGGCGGCCTTCGCCTCGACCCGCACCATCGCAGTAGCTCCAGCGCCGACATCTGCCAGCGCTTCCATCAGGTGGTGGCCGATCTGCCCCGTTGCTCCGGTCACTAGGATCATGGAGCCTCCCTTAAGTACCGCACCGAGTCGGCCATACCCCGAGCTCACATCACCGAACGCTGTGCGAACGCGCCGGACTCTAGCGTGGCGCTGCCAGCTCACGGACAATGCGCAGGCGCGTGACTGGGCGCGCCGCCAGCATCGGGAGGTATCTCACGTGGACAGATCAGGCGGACTAGCCGCCATCGGCAACACACCAGTCGTGCGTCTGGCACGACTCGCCGATGACAGCTGCGCCGAAGTTTGGGTGAAGATGGAGGCTGCCAATCCCACCGGTTCCTACAAGGACCGTATGGCGCTGGCGATGATCGAGGCGGCCGAGGCCGATGGCCGCCTGCGGCCTGGTCAGACCGTCATCGAGTACACCGGCGGGAGCACCGGCTCCTCACTGGCGTTCGTGTGTGCGGTAAAGGGCTATCCGCTGCGGATCGTGTCATCCGATGCGTTCGCTTCCGAAAAGATCGCGACGATGCGGGCGTTCGGCGCGGAGGTCGAGCTGATACCGAGTTCTGAAGGCATCACGCCGGACCTGATCCCCGCGATGATGAAGCGCGCCGCCGCGATTGCTTCGGAGACTGGCGCGTACGCGACCGACCAGTTCAACAACGCCGACATGGTGGACGGCTACCGGCGGCTCGGTGAGGAGCTCCTGAGTCAGCTACCCGGACCGCCAGCCGTCAGCGCGTTCTGCAGCTATGTCGGGACCGCGGGCTGCTTCCTGGGCGTCAGCCGGGCGCTAGCTGCTGGCGCTCCGACACTCCACCGGGTCGTCGTTGAGCCGGGCGAGTCCGCTGTCTTGTCTGGCGGGCCGCCGGGAACCCACCACATCGAGGGTGGCGGCATTGGCCATCGGCCACCGCTGCTCGACGCGGCGGACTACGACGAGGTCATCGCCGTCCCTGAGGCTGAGGCATTCGCGATGGCGCGCCGGGCGGCCCGTGAGGATGGCATCTTCTCCGGACCATCCACCGGCGCCAACCTGGTGGCGGCGCTGACGATCGCACGAAGGCTCGGTCCCGGGCACCGAGTCGTTACCGTCCAGGTCGACAGCGGCTTGAAGTACCTAGCGGGCAGCACGTACTAGACCGCGACACACCGGGCGTGTCGTTAGCGCGGACCGAAGCAGCTAGCCGTCAGGTGGCTTGACGTCAGGTCAGCCTGACGGCCACGATGGGCGACATGACCGCTCCCGATGTCACCAGCACGCACCCGACATTGCTGACCGCCGCCGCGCGATTCGATCAGCTGAGTATGCGAGACGCTCTGGCCTCGATGGCTGAGGAGGAAGAGCTTGGCAGCAGCGACCCGCTGACCAGGGAAGAAGCTCTCGAGCTGCTGGCTCTCGGCGACCTGATTGCGCGCAAGGCCGCCTACGGGCGTCAACTCACCGTCCGGTCAGCTCGCGCCGCGGGAGCGTCGTGGTCACAGATCGGCGCTGCGCTGCGCATTAGTAAGCAGGCCGCCTGGGAAGCCCACAGCCAGTGGATCGATGATCAGGCCGAGCAGCACCGGCGCGACGGCTACGGCGGCATGGACGAGGACATGGCTGAGGCGGTGCGCGCACTGGCCCGGCCGCCCGGCATTGATTAGAGCGAACGTGTTAATGCCGACGAAACGAGAACCCGACGGCAACCCTCAAGCCGACATACAAGCCTCAGCCCGGATGTTCGTGGCCGTGCCCGCCGCCATGCTGATGCGGATGCCCTCCCCCAGCTCCACCCTCACGGGGCGGATCGGCTGGCATTCAACAACCGGGCTGGCCGTTGTTGCCGCAGCACGACTGGCGGCGGCGGAACTTGATGAGCGTGTTGGACGCGGCCATCCGGAGCTTCTGCGCGAGCGGGGCGTCGTAGCCGGCCCAGTTGGAGAACATGGTCGCCGGGCTTGGTCTCGGCTGTGATTCCTGGCTGGGCTCTGACATGACGCAAACTTACCCACCCGGACGCTGGCCAGTCGCTTGGCGAAGCTGACAGGCGGGTATCACCGGTTCTGCGCAACCTTGACTGACCGGTACGCAGGTCAGCGGCCGCGGCGACCGCCGTGGCACAGGTCGATCAACATCCGGCCACCGGTGCCCGGGGCTATCTGCCATCACTCGCTGACATCTCTGAGCTTCGCAGCCATCGCCGAACGAGCGGTTCAACCACCAGAGGAGGACGACGCAATGCCTGGAATGCCGAACATCGTCCTGGTACATGGCGCGTGGGCGGACGGATCGTGCTGGGACGGCGTGATCGAGCGCCTCCAGACGGACGGATACACAGTCACCGCGCCCCAGTTCCCTGAGTCATCGCTTGCCGACGACGTGGCTCGGCTGCGCCAGGTGCTCAACCGGCAGGACGGGCCGACCGTCGTGGTTGCCCACTCATACGGCGGCCACATCATGACCGCCCTCGGCAACAACGCGCCGAACGTCGTCGGACTCGTCTACATCGCCGGCTTCGGGCTGGACGAGGGCGAATCCATCGCTCAGCTGCTGGCCCAGGGGCCGCCTACGCCAGCGCTCGCTCACGTCGATATCGACAACCGGGGCTTCGCGTGGATCCCCGAGGACGACTTCCTCAATCACTTCGCGCCAGACGTCGGTCCGGTCAAGGCGAAGGTGATGTATGCCGTCCAGCAGCCGCTGGCGTACAACACCTACGAGACGCCCATGGGCCCTCCGGCCTGGAAGTCGTTCCCGACCTGGTTCATGGTCGCGACCGGCGACGAGGTAATCCCGCCAGACGCTGAGCGCCAGTTCGCCGCGCGGATGGGCGCGACCACGGTCGAGATTCCGACCAGCCACGTGGCGATGGTCTCCCATCCCAACGAGGTCGTTGACCTGATCAAGACCGCCGCCCAGGCGGTACCGGCGATGGCCTGACTGGCCGGTGCCGCTCACTGAAGCCCGGCGGGCCCTGTCCCGCCGGGCTTCGGTCGTGGTGTCAGCAGCAGTGGATGGCCAAGTTCAGGCCCCTGGACCAGCCGTTCAAATAGGCTCCGACCGCCCAGAGGTTGCTGGCTGAGGTAGCAGCCACGCTAGTCAGGTCGCTCGAACTGCCAGGGCTCGGGCTGACTATCTGGTTCCACCCCCGGCCGTCCCAGTGCATGATCAGGGTCTTGGTCGTCGACAAGGCAAGGTAGCTGCCCACCGCCCACGCGTCGCCTGCTGATATCACGGACACGCCGAACAGGAACGGCTCCTGGCCTGGACTGGGATTAGCGGTGAGCTTCCAGGCTCGGCCGTTCCAGTGCAAGGTGATGGTCTTCTGAATGGTCCCGGTGTTATAAGTGCCTACCGCCCATGCGTTGCCTGCCGAGGAGGCAGAAACGCCGTCAAGGATCATCTCGTTCACAGGTCCGGGCGGGTTCGGGCTGGTGGCCCGAACCCACTTCGCGCCATTCCAATGAAGGATCAGGGTCTTGCCAGAACTTCCGCTGAAGTATCCGCCCACCGCCCAGGCGTTCCGGGATGACGTGGCGGTCACGGCACCGAGCCCGCTGTCGGTTCCTGGTGCAGGGCTGGCAGCGCGTCCACTTCTTGCCGTTCCAGCGCAGGACCAGCGTCCGGCCCTTCGAATTGGCAGGTGAGAACTCCCCAACTGCCCAGGCACCGGTGGCCGACACGGCGATGACTCCGTCGAGGCTGCCGCCCGTCCCGGGCGTCGGGCTGAGCACTCGTGCCCAGCTGCTGCCGTTCCAATGCAGGATGAGTGTGCTGCCGTCGGCGTGGCCAACTGCCCAGATATTTCTGGACGAGAACGCGCTCACTGCTTTGAGCTGGTTGATGTGGCCAGGGCTGGGTGTACGCACCACTTTCCAGGACGTGCCATTCCAGTGCTCGGCCAGGGTCAGCCGCTGGCCAATTCCGCCGTTCGAATAGTCGCCGACCGCCCAGACGTTGCAGGACGACAACGCTGCGACCCCGTGCAATTGGTTGTCGAACGAGCCAGGACTTGGCGGCGGCCCCGTGGTCCAGCTTGAACACGACGCCGCGTTCGCCTGGGCCAAACCAGCGCCGGCCAGCGCCGGCGTGATTAGCAGCGCCAGTGAAGCCAGCGGGACAGCGAGCGCGATGCGAGCCCGCCGGATGCGATGGTGCCGGTACATGTCGATCCCTCCGCAGGTCAGCAGCAGTGAGCGACGAGGACGCGGGTGATCCCGCCTGAAATCGAGTCGCCTACTGCCCAGACGCCCGACCTGCCGGTGGCTGCGACCCCGCCCAGCCCGCTGACCGCCCCCGGGCTAGGGCTCGCGACCCGGCTCCAGGCGCGGCCGTTCCAGTGCAGGATCAGCGTCGTGTGCTTGCCATGCGTGTAATTCCCGACCGCCCAGGCGTTGCGTGCCGACGTGGCGGTGACCGAGATCAGGAGGTTTGAGCTCCCGGGCTCTGGCTCGCCACGAGCTTCCATTAACGGCCGTTCCAGTGCTCGATCAGGGTCTTCAGGCGGTGGCCGCTGGTGTATGAGCCCACGGCCCAGACATTGCTAGCCGACGTGCCGGCCACTCCGTCCAGGGAAAGGTCGCCAGTCACGTTCCGCGGATTCGGGCTGGGTACTCGCGCCCACTTGCTGCCGTTCCAGTGCTCGATCAGGGTCCTGCCGCCGCTGGCGGTGGAGAAGTCTCCCACGGCCCAGGCATTCCGGGCAGACAGGGCAGTGACTCCGCGGAACTCGGCGTCGCTTCCTCCCGGAGTTGGCGCGGCTTGCCGCGTCCAATTGGTTCCGTTCCAATGGAGAACGAGGACCTTCGACGCATTGCCGCTCGAGAACCGGCCCACCGCCCACGCGCTGGCGTCGGAGACCGCGGCGACGCCGCCGAGGTTGTTGAAAGTGCTGCTCGGGCTAGGGCTCGGAACCCGTGCCCAGAAGCTGCCGTTCCACTCCGCAATGTACGTAGCGACACCAGTGATACCGACTGCCCAGACGCGGTCGATAGAGGAGGCGCTCACCGCCTCGAGGCTGTTGAAGTTGGTGTCCGGGCCCGGAGGAAGGCTCACGGTCCAGGACGAGCCGTTCCAGTGCTCGGCCAGCATCAGCGACATGCCGTCTTGGACATCTTGGTAGTAGCCGACCGCCCAGACATTGCACGGCGACAGCGCCGTCACTCCGCTGAGTGAGTTCACCACGGCACCCGGGTTGGGCGCCGGGACGCCGGTCCAGACATTGCAGCTCGGCACCGATGCGACAGCCACCCCTGGCGCGACAGCCAGCGCCGCCAATATCAGAAGGGCAGCACATGCCCGGAAGATATGCCTGCCGCGCCATCGCGCTGTCTCCGCCACGGCGCGAGGATAACTAGCGCCGTCGGGCGCCCGCTATAACGGAAAACCTCAATTCGCGACCCCAGTTGCTGCTTCGCCACGGTCACCGATTGAGCCCGTCACGCTGCGTTCCACAAGTGGCCCGTCAGACCGAATGCGACGAAAGTGTATTTCCCCGGGATCTATCGCCAGAAGACCGTTCGGGTTAGGCTTTCCCGCGCGGATCTGGCTCGATTGGTTCATCGCACGCTACAGCGTGCGGCTCAAGGGAAGGCTCAGCAATGCGTCGACGACTTGCTTTGCTGTTCACGGCGACGATTCTCGCCATGTTCGCAGCTGTTCCTGCACTGGCTGCCAACGGTTCTGATCATAAGGACGCCGGAGAGGAAAGCCAGGAGGTGGCTGAGGCCATTGACTGGTTCACCTCGCAGCGGTTCGCGCCCAACGGCGCGGTTGATCCGAACGCATTCGCGGCCGGGGCTGCCCAGGTTGCGGCGCTCCCGACAACGGGCGGCGCATGGACCGAGCGGACGAATCTGCCTGGCGCCGACGGCACGGATTTCTCAGACTCGCCGCAGTACATTGACCCGACGAGCGGGTTCAGTAACTCAGGCGCGGGCGATCAGTGGGTGTCCGGCCGGATGACGGCGCTGGCCGCCGCACCCGACGGAACGCTGTCCGCGGGCGCCGCAGACGGCGGGGTCTGGAAGTCGACCGACGGCGGACAGCACTGGACGCCGCAGTCGGACACTCAGGCGACGCTATCGATCGGGGCACTGCTCGTAACCGGCTCAGGACGCAACTACACGGTGTACGCCGGAACCGGCGAAGCCAACACCAGCTCGGACAGCTACGCCGGCGTCGGCGTGCTCGCCTCGACGAACGGCGGATCGAGCTGGCACCGCGTGGGCGGACCGGAGCTGAACGGCGCTTTGATCTTCCGCCTCGCGCAGGACGGCACCACCCTGTTGGCGGCTACCTCGCACGGGCTCTACAGCTTCGACACCGCATCGAGCACCACCTGGAAGCCGGTGCTGCAGCCGGCAGGCCCGCCGAGCGGCGGCAATTTCAACCTCGTGGTCGGCAACATGATTACCGACGTCGTGGTCAGGCCGGGCACGAACGGCAGCCAGGTAGTTGCCGTAGCGGGCTGGCGCGCCGGCGCTCCGACCAACGGCCTGTACGTCTCGAACGACGGCGGCGCGCACTTCAGCTACCTGGCCAATCCGAACGGGTGGGTACCGGCAAAGGCCGAGGGCAGGACGACGCTCGCCTACTCCGCGACGGGAGACCGGGCTTACGCGATCGTGCAGAGCCCCTATCTGCTGAACGTCGGCACCAACGGCCACACTCTGCTGCAGGGCGTCTACGAATCCAAGAACGGTGACCCGAATGGCCCGTGGAACAAGATCGCGGACGCGAACAAGCTCGCATCGAGCGGCTCGGCGCAGTTCATACCTCGCATCGGCACCGGATACCAGCCAGGCATCCAGGCCTGGTACAACCAGTTCCTCGCAATCGACCCGAACAACAGTGACCACGTCTACGTCGGGCTCGAGGAGGTCTACGAGACGCAGAACGCCGGTTCAAGCTGGAACACCATCGCGCCCTACTGGAACTTCGGGTTCAAGTGCTTCTCCTACACGCCGTTCGAGGGCACCTGTAACCACAACCAGGCGCATTCAGACCAGCACGCCGCCATCATCATTGGCGGAAAGCTCTACATCGGCAATGACGGCGGTGTTTACGCGCGTTCCTTGACCGACCATACGGCCGGTGACTGGACGAACCTGAACGCGCACATGGATGCGCTGCAGTACTACGGTGCGCAGGGCAGCGGGGACTCGGTCATCTATGGCGGGATGCAGGACAATGGCAGCGCCAAAGTCTTTACCACGCCTACCACCGTGCCCGATGACCAGGGCAACCCAATCAAGGTCAGCTCGGTTCAGGTGTTCGGCGGCGACGGAGGCTACACGTTGGTCGATCCCAACAACTCGAACAACGTGATCACCGAATACACCGGCCTTACCGCGCTGAAGTCCACCGACGGCGGCGCCAACTGGCATTTCATAACGCCCGCGGATCCTGACCCGCGGTTCATCGCGCCGATTGACATGGACCGCACCAACCCGAGCCATCTCGTGGCGGGCGGCGCGATCGTATGGAGCTCAGAAGCAGGAATCGCCGGCACCACTGCCGGAACCGGCGCCTCGACTGATTGGCAGCCAATCTTCGACGTCCGGAACGCGCTGGGCGGAAACGCCACCTCTCAGGTGACCGCCCTTGACGCCGTGACGATCGGCAGGACGCAATACGTGGCCGCCGCATGGTGCGGCCCGTGTAACGCGAGCTTCCCAGGCGGAGGCGGCTTCCAATCGGGCATCGTGATGCTCAGCAACAGCGGCGGCACCTGGCATGCGACGGCCCAGGCGTGCACCGCTGGTATCGCGTGCGCGGGCTCGGGGATTCCGAACCGCTACATCAGCGGCGTCAAGATTGACACGGCGAACCCGAATCACGCCTATCTGTCGCTCTCCGGTTATTCGCGCAAGTGGATGATCGGCCCTGATGATCCAGGCGTGGGCCACGTATTCCAAACCTCGAACGGGGGCACCAGCTGGACGGACATCTCGGGTAACTTGCCGGACGTGCCGATGGACGACATCGTCTACGAAAACGGCAAGCTCGTCGTGGCGTCCGATATCGGTGTGCTCACATCCGAAAACAACGGCGCCACGTGGAGCAGGCTCGGCACCAACCTCCCGAACGTGGTCGTCGACCAGCTCACCCTCGATCCCAACGGCACGCTCGTCGCTGCCACACATGGCCGAGGGATCTGGACGATTCCAGCTCCTTGATGAGCTAGCCGACGGAAGTCCGCCATAGGGTTCGGGGCGACCCAGACTGGGTCGCCCCAAGCAGCAACGCTGACATGCGACATTTGACCGGGCGTCCCGCCAAGCACATTAGGCACCGTGACCCTTCCAATCCGACGCCGTGAAATGAAAGTATGTTCAGGAAAGGTCAATTCGCTGATGCCGCCATTAGATTGGCGACAGTGGATTTGGGGTGGTAATGAGACCTGCCATTGTGACGGCATTGGCGACCTCAGGATTGGTCCTACTGGGTGCTTGCGGCTCTGCTGGCGGATTAGCATCGGCGCCGGCGACCCCTCCGTCTGTCACGCCTAGCGCGACTTCAAGCAACGCGCCCGCGCCAACGCCAGTAGTAAAGAAGCGGATGGTCACGAAGAGGCGGGCGATTCCGTTTGACACCAGACGAGTGAAGGATCCTTCGCTCCCCAAGGGAACTACCAAAGTGAGAACCCATGGCGTTGCGGGCGTGAAAGTCTTCACCTACGAAGTCACCTTCACCGATGGCGTGCGGACGAATACGAGACTGGTACGTACGGTCATTGCTAAGCACCCCGTCACCCGCGTCATCGCCGTTGGCACTAAGCAGGTCCGGCACTGCGACCCGAACTACAGCGGCGCCTGCGTGCCGATCGCGAGCGATGTCGACTGTGCAGGCGGCGGCGGCAACGGCCCGGCTTACGTGCAAGGGCCCGTCACTGTCGTCGGAACAGACATCTACGGGCTTGACGCCGACGGCGACGGTATCGGGTGCGAAAGCTAAGCCGATGTGATAGCGGTTGATCGTCTTCTGGGTTATGCCGAGTGATCGTCATCTTGAATGTTCGTGCGTGCGTGATTGTTCTGCCGCTCGCTGTTCCTGCGGCTTGTCCTGGTGCTGGTGGCGGGGACTTCGGGCTGGGGCG
>DATAEH010000193.1:0-42913 GCA_036258115.1 Streptosporangiaceae bacterium | reverse complement strand
GCATGGGCGTGGGCGTGAGCGTGGGCGTGGGCGTGGGTGCGCGTGGGCGTGCGCGTGAGGTCGGCGTGGGGCAGCCGGCGACGTGCGGCCCGGACTTCTCCCGGGCCGCAAGACACGACCCGACCAAGGAGGGTGAACATGTGGGATCCGACTAAGTATCGGCAGTTCGGAGCGGAGCGATCGCGGCCTTTCTACGAGCTAGTCGCCAGGATCGGTGCGACGGAGCCGGGGTTCGTGGCCGATCTCGGGTGCGGGCCCGGCGACCTGACAGCCGACCTGTGTGCGCGCTGGCCGACTGCTGAGGTGCTCGGCGTCGACAGTTCCGCCGACATGATCGCGGCCGCCGATGAGGTTGTCGCCGGCCTGCCGGAGAGGGATCGAGGGCGGCTGAGGTTCGAGCTGGCGGATGTATCCGACTGGGAACCGGCTCGCCCCGTCGACGTCATCGTGTCCAACGCGATGCTCCAGTGGCTGCCCGAGCACGAGAAGCTGCTGCCGCGCTGGATCGGCCATCTGGCGCCCGGTGGCTGGCTCGCGTTCGCGGTTCCCGGCAACTTCGATCAGCCGACTCACCGCCTGCTGCGCGAGCTGGCCCAGCTGCCTAGGTGGCGGGATCTGCTGGCCGAGGTGACGTTCAACCGGCAGGCCGCCGATCCGGCTGAGTACCTGGACCTGCTGGTACGCGAGGGATGCGCGGTCGACCCCTGGGAGACGACCTACCTGCATGTGCTTGACGGCGACGATCCAGTCCTGGACTGGTACAAGGGGACGGGGCTGCGACCCGTCATCGCCGCACTCGATGCGGGGGAGGCGGCCGAGTTCATGAGTGAATACGGCTCGCTGCTTCGCGAGCATTATCCCCGCCGCACTTACGGCACCGTGCTGCCGTTCCGCCGGGTCTTCGCGGTCGCCCAGCTCGCGGCATGACGGAGGTGACCAGGACAAGCGCCCGGCCGTCGCGTTGGGCTGCAGTCCGGAGAAGTTGAGCCAGGCTTGGAAACGCGGGGCCTGGTGAGCGCCCAGTTCTCATCCCAGCCGGTGTCTGTAGGGACGTGAAGAGACCAGGCGCGGGAGAGGTGTGACACGGTGAGCGTGATGACAGCCGACCTGATTACGAGGGCACAGGCCGGGGATGGCGACGCGTTCAGTGAGCTGACCGAGCCGCACCGCCGCGAGCTGCAGGTGCACTGCTACCGGATGCTCGGATCCTTTGCCGATGCCGAGGACACGTTGCAGGACACGCTCCTCGCGGCGTGGCAAGGCCTCGGCGAGTACGAGGGACGCGCATCGATCCGCACCTGGCTTTACCGGATCGCGACCAACCGGTGCCTGAACGCGCTTCGCGCGGCCAGCCGCCGACCCGCCAAGGCGTGGGACATCCCGAGAGTTGAACCGCCCGAGCCGACCCGGCTCGGCGAGGTCGTGTGGCTCGAGCCATTTCCTGACGCCTTCATGGAGGGCGCGACCGAGGTGCCGCCGGGTCCGGAGGCGCGCTACGAGCAGACCGAGGCGATCTCGCTGGCGTTCGTGACAGCACTGCAGGTGCTGCCGCCTCGCCAGATCGCCGTGCTCATCTTGCGCGACGTTCTCGGATTCCACGCGAACGAGGTGGCCGACATGCTCGACTCGACAGTCGACTCGGTCAACAGCGCCCTGAAACGCGCCCGAGCGAGCCTGGAACGGCGGCGACCACCGTCGGCCGGTCGGTCGCCGCCGGCTCCCGGGTCACCGGCCGAGGACGCGATCGTGGCTAGATTCGTCAGCGCGTACGAGGCGGCGGATCTCGATGCTGTGGTCGCCCTGCTGACCGACGACGTGTTCATGTCCATGCCGCCGATGCCGCTGGAATACGAAGGCGTTGAGGTCGTAGCCCAGTTCTGTGCCCAGATCCTGGGTCCTGGCCGCAGGTTCGATCTCGTTGCGACGCGGGCCAACGGCCAGCCGGCGTTCGGGGCCTATCTGCGCGGTTCGGGCGGGGTGAGTCACGGCACCGGACTCATCGTTCTCACCCTGAGCGGCGACCGGATCTGCGCCATGAACCGCTTCGAGAACAGCGTGCTGCCATGGTTCGGGCTGCCGCGAACTATTCCGAGCCGGTAGCGGCCTGGCGTAGCAGTGCGCCGCGGCAGGTTCAGGGCTTCTTGTCGTTGAGCTGCTTGAGCGCTTCCGGGGCGATCTTCGGCTTGGGGTCAAGGTGAGACAGGCCGTTCCAGGCCAAGTTGACCAGGTGCGCGGCCATCTCCTCGAGCTTCGGCTTGCGTACGTCGAGCCACCACTGCCCCGCGAACGCGACCATGCCGACCAGCATCTGCGAGTACACCGGCGCGAGCTTCGGGTCATAGCCGCGTACTTTGAGCACGTCAGCCAGGATGTACTCGACCTGACCCGCGATGTCGCTGATCAGGCTAGCGAACGTGCCTGAGCCCGACGCCGGGTGCGAGTCGCGGACCAGGATCCGGAAGCCGTCGCTGTTGTCTTCGATGTAACGGAGCAGCGCAACCGCGGCGGCCTCGAACTTCTCCATCGTGTCCTCGCCCTGGAGCACTTCAGTCGCCATGGCCAGGAACCTTTCGACCTCCCGATCGACCACGACGGCATACAGCCCTTCCTTGCCGCCGAAGTGCTCGTAGACGACGGGCTTGGACACGCCTGCCCGCGCGGCGATCTCCTCGATCGATGTGCCGTCCAGGCCACGCTCAGCGAATAGGCGACGCCCGATATCGAGGAGCTGCTCCCGCCGCTGCTTGCCCGTCATTCGCTTACGGTTGGTCGTAGGGGGCTGGCTGGTCACAGCCCCATCATGCAGCGAACCAGGGACAACGGGTTAATCGGCGGATGCACGACGGTTAACTCTGGGCGGTCTCGGGGCGCCTCGTCATGGAGCCGAGCGCGCGCACGTCGCCGACCTTCTTGCCGGTCAGCCTGACCTCGTCTGGCCACCGGACGTCGTACACCCAGCCCAGCTTCTCGACGAGCCAGATGCCGCGCGCCGCGATGTCGATCTGGCCCTTGAAGACGCCGTGCCTGGCGCACGTCGGATCCGCGTGGTGCAGGTTGTGCCACGACTCACCGAATGAGAGCACAGCAAGCCAGGCCACGTTCTTCGACTTGTCCCGTGCCTCGAACTCGCGCTTGCCGAACGTGTGGCAGATCGAGTTGATCGACCAAGTGACATGGTGCAGGAACGAGACTCGCACCAAGCTCGCCCAGAAGAAGGCGATCACTGCGCCCTGCCAGGAGAGCGTCCACAGCCCGCCGATCACAGCCGGAAGCACGAGCGTGAGCGCGACCAGCGGGGGGAACATCCTGTGCACCCGGACGATGTCCTTATCGGCCAGCCAGTCCGGGGAGTACTTCTTGTGCGAGGTGACGTCCCGGTCGAACAGCCAGCCCATGTGCGCCCACGCCATGCCCTTCGTCAGCGCCTTCAGGTCCTCGCCGAAACGCCATGGCGAGTGCGGGTCGCCTTCCTTGTCGCTGTACTTGTGGTGCCTGCGATGGTCAGAGACCCAGTCAAGGATCGGGCCCTCGACCGCCATCGACCCTGCTATGCCGAGCGCGATCTTGAAGGCGCGCTTGGACTTGAACGAGCTGTGGGTGAAGTAGCGATGGAAGCCCATCGCGATGCCCAGGCCTGAGAACAGGTAGAACACGATGCCGATCACGATGGCCTGCCAGTCGAGCAGGCCCCAGACCCAGGCGACGGGGATGGCGGTGAGCAACGCGAGCATCGGGACACCGGTGAAGATCCCCACGAAGATGCGCTGCGTATTCGACCTCGGCTCGGGATCGAACTCGGGTATTGGTGCCGGACGAACCGGCTGGACCTTCTGCTTCAGCTCGGCAGGCGTGACAGATACGTCGGTGGTGGCGGTCATCACGGTTCCTCGGTGGCTTGAAGGGGCCGGTCAGAAGAGCGATCCGCATGAACCGAGGTCATGGGCTGAGCGAATACGCTTACGTAACCGTAGCTTACGGTACCGTAGGTTTCCCAAGGCCTCTAGAGCGATATCTGACAGAATTCGGCCGCTTCGCCTTGTAACCTTCCGTGAACCTGCCCTGTCGCGCACTGATCATGCAAAGAAGTTCAGCGGCCAGGTGGTGCTGGGCGCCGCGTGGATGTGGTGCTTCGTACTGGAGAAGATCGGCCACCACATGGACAGCATCGAGACCAAGATCCGCTCCGGTAAAGGAATCCGGGCTTCTGTGCGTATCTGGGGTGTGGAGCGTAGACGACAAGAATTCACTGAGTTCTACACCTCTTCCAGGGATGACTGCCTTCGGATCGTGCTGGTCAGCGTGGGCGACCGGCAACTGGCCGAGGACCTGGTTGCTGAGGCGTTCACCCGAGCCTGGACGTCCTGGCGCACAGTGCGCGAGCACCCTGTGCCGCGGGCCTGGGTGGTCCGGACCGCGCTGAACACCCACGTGTCCTGGTGGCGGCGCCGGCGGCGCGAACTGACAGTTGACGGCCGCACGGCATTGACTCTCCTGGATGCCACGCAGCTTGGGCCTTCGGCAGATCCCGATCTTGATGAAGGCCTGGCTGCGGCGGTCCGAGCGCTTCCGGCTAGGCAGCGCGAGGTGATCACGCTCAGGGTCTTCTTCGACCTAGATACCGATGCCACCGCGAAGTTGCTTGGCATATCCGCAGGTACCGTCGGCGCGCACCTTCACCGGGCGCTCGCCGCGCTCCGCACGCAGATACAGTCCTTCAGCGACCAGGGGGTCAACCGATGAACGACGATGACATGCTGGCGGCGACGCGAAGCTCCCTCACCGGCATCAAGGATTCTCTCTCTGACGTGCACATGGACCGACCGGCCGAAGCGATCATCGCCCGGGCGCGCGGCCGTCGGCTGCGCCGCAGTCTCCCCGCCCTCGGCGGAGGCGGCCTGGCCCTAGGGATCGCCCTGACGATCTCCTTGTCCGGCAGCCCAGCAGCCGCACATGGGGTTCACGTCAATCTCACCGCATGGTCGGTTAATACGACGTCGGCCGGCCAGGTCGACGTGACGATCCGGCAGCTCAAAGATCCAGCCCGGCTGAGCCGCACGCTAGCTGACGCTGGCGTTCCGGTGAAACTAACGTTCGGCAGGGTCTGCACGCCCACATCAGGCGACCTGCCACAGCTCGCGAAGGTGGTGCACAAGCTGGCGAGCCCGCGCGGCGACGTGTTGCTCAAAATCAACCCGGCCGCAATGCCGGACGGCGCGGAACTGGTGATCGGCATCGGCTATCTCCGGTTGGGCTCGCAACATGGGCGCGCTGCAGCGTTTGGCCTGGTCAAGGCCGGGTCCTCGCTGAACTGCACCGGAGCGAAGAACTGAGGCAGCTGGGCCCGACAGCGTCAAGATGGACGGCGAGGCGATACGTCTCGCCGTCCATTGTTCCAGTCCTCATAGTTCAAGCGGGCTCTCGACGTTCTAGCAATCCGGCGCCTACGGACTGAGGGCGTTGAAGCGCTGTCCTCTCGCCGCCGCACGGCCGGTACGGCACGGTACAGTGTGGTCTGACTCAATCCCGGGTCGTCTAGCTGGCAGGACGGAAATTTTTGGTGTTTCTAACCGAGGTTCGAATCCTCGCCCGGGAGCTCTGTTAGGTACGGGGTAAGTTCGATACCTGACTTCAGCATTTCGACCGGGGCCAGGCAGGCCAGGTCATCTGTGCGTGCCGGCTCGGTTGAGGTGGCCGGGCTCATCATTACCGCTGACGCCCATCCCTCAATCTGGCGGTACAAGCCGATGCTGCGGCGGACCAGTATCCGCAGGCACCCGTGGTAGTCATCGCCCGTGTTCTTTCGAACCGTCAGCGGCTTGTGACGCTTGATCAGCGGGGGCTTAAAGTTCGCGTCTTCGAAGCCAATTACCTTCCGCCAGTACTGCTGGGCGGCAGCCGGGTCGGCCGTCTCGTGGATGCTGACCTTGAAGATCAGCCGATCTCTCGACACGCCGGCCGTCTCGAGGAAGCGCAGGAACAGCTTCACGAGCTGTGGGTCGCTGTTGATGAAGTCAATGCGATCGCTTCGACGGTAGGGCTTGTTCTTCGCCCCCTCGCACCAGTATGCGACCGCTCCCGCTATGAGGATCTCGCGATCAGATAGGAGCCCGATCTGATCCGCGGCGGCCTCGCTGACGGCAACTCTTGACTGCTCGCGTCGTTTGCGCTCTGCATCCCAGTAGGCCGAGACTCCGGCCGCTTGACGCGCACGGGACTCCTCGTAGCTCAGGGTCTCCGAGCGCGGTATGTTGCGCACCCACAAGGAGACCGAGCTCTTGGAGACGCCGAGCTTGGCAGCGATCTCGTTGTAGACCAGGCCCTGCCGACGCAGTTCCATCGCCCGGGCCCGAAGGTCATCCTTCGCCCTTGGGCGCCCCGTCCAATCGGGGGGTGGCTCGCCACGCAAGGCCTCGTTCAGTACGTGGTTGCTTGTGATTTGCAGGAGTTCCTTGATCTGGCGGCGCGACTTGCCGGCCCTTCGCAGCTCGATCGCCTGCACTCGCAGTTGCTCTAATTGATTGCCCATATTCGAACTTTAGTGCGAGGGTCTGACATTTTCTTTTTGGGCGCTGCGACGTCCTAGCTGAACTCGGCGCGCACGCCAAGCAGGCGCACGGGCTCTTGCCTGCCGAACTCCTCAAGCGCGGCTAGCGCCGCCTCCTCGATGCGCTCGGGATCGCTCGTCGGCTCGGCCAGGGTTCGGCCATGCGTATGCGTGAAGAACGGTGCGAAGCGGATCTTGACGATGATCCGGATCGCGGGCCGTCCTTCGGCCCGCACGTCGTCGGCTACCCGCCGCGAGATCCTGGCGATCTCGGTCCTAACCTGTTCCCAGTCGGTGATGTTCTGCTGGAAGGTCTCCTCGCGGCCGTGCCCGCGTGGCACGTAGGGCTCAGAGGTGACCGGCGACAGATCGATCCCGTGCGCGGTCTGCACCAGCCACGGTCCGATCGCTGGGCCAAACCGTGCCGCCATCTCACGCGTGTCGGCGGCCGCGAGTTCGGCCACGGTCGCTATCCCGTACGCGGCGAGCTTCCGCGCGGTCCTGCCGCCGATTCCCCACAGCGCATCGGGCGGCCGCGGTCCGAGCAGCTCCCACCAGGTGTCGCTGGTGATCACGAACACCCCGGCGGGTTTTCCGAATCCGGTCGCGATCTTTGCCTGCAGCTTGTTCTGGCCGATGCCGACCGAGCAGTCCAGGCTGGCCGCTTCCCTGACCAGCCGCTGGATCTTCTGCGCGAGCGCGACCGGGTCATCGGTCCTGGCACCTATGAACGCCTCATCCCAGCCCATGACCTCAACGACGGCATCCAATTGCCGCAGCGTCGACATGACGACCGCCGAAGCCGCGTCGTATACCGCCCGGTCAACGGGCAGGAAAATCGCGTCGGGACAGCGCCGCGCCGCCGTGCGCAGCGGCTGGCCGGAGTGCACGCCGAACTCGCGGGCCTCGTACGAGGCGGTGCTGACGACGCCTCGCTTGGTGGGGTCTCCGTCCCCTCCGACAACGACCGGCTTGCCCTTAAGCTCGGGATTGCGCAGCACTTCGACGGCGGCCAGGAACTGGTCCAGGTCGACGTGGAGCACCCAGTCGGTCACAGCAGCAAGTTTCGCCCCCTCAGGTCGTTGCGCGCAGATTCTTCCCTGCTGGGGAAGATATGACCTAACCGAATCGTGCCCGATGGTGCCAGCGTGTCGGGAGGTATTCTGCTCCAATTGGGGGACTCCGGCGGGTCAGCGCCAAGGTCTGACAATCCGCAGCGATATCGAGGAGCCGAGCCGAGTGAGCCCAGCAGGTCCGGCCGCCGTGATCGTGCTCGCGGCTGGCGGAGGCACTCGCATGAAGTCGCCCATACCCAAGAACCTGCACCGTGTCTGCGGGCAGACGATGCTCGGCCACTGTCTCGCCGCGGCGTCAGAATTGTCGCCGGGACGCCTGATCGTGGTCGTCGGCCATGAGGCTGACCGGGTCGCGACGCACGCGCACGAGCAGGTGCCGAGCGCGGTGATCGTCGAGCAGGATTATTTGGGGGGAACAGGGCACGCGGTGCGGGTCGTGCTTGAGACCGTCGGCACCATCACCGGAACAGTGGTCGTCACCTACGCCGACACGCCGCTGCTGACCGGTGCGACGCTAGCCAGGCTCGTCCAGGAGCGGGCCGCGACCGACGCCGCGGCGGCCGTGCTGACCGCGCAGGTGCCAGACCCGAGCGGATACGGCCGGATCATCAGGGATGAACGAGGGGCGTTCGCGGCAATCGTCGAGCACGCCGACGCCACGCCAGACGAGCTCGCCATCACCGAGATCAACACCGGGATGTACGCGTTCGCCGGCGAACTGCTCGCCGACGCGGTCAAGCGGGTCAGGACCGATAACGCGCAAGGCGAGGAGTACCTCACCGACGCGGTGTCCGTCCTGCGCACCGACGGGTACCCGGTGGCGACCGTCACGTGCTCAGACGTCGAGGAGATCCAGGGCGTCAACGACCTGGCGCAGCTCGCGCACGTCAGCAGCGTCATGAACACGCGGCTGCTTGAAGCGATGATGCGCTCCGGCGTTGTGATCGCCGATCCGGGCAGTACCCGGGTCGATGTGAGCGTTGACGTGCAGGCTGGCGCCTACATCGGGCCGGGCACGCAGCTAGAAGGCGACACGAGGGTCGCGGCTGGAGCAAGGGTCGGGCCTGGCTGTCTGCTGCGCGACACCGTTGTCGGTGCGGGGGCATCGGTCATCCAGTCGGTTTGCGAGTCGGCGGTCATCGGTGAAGGGGCACGGGTCGGCCCCTTCGCGTACGTGGTGGGAGAGCAGGTCCAGTGGCGGTAGGCACCAGGTCAAACGGCAAGAAGATGATGCTCTTCTCCGGCCGGGCATTCCCCGAGCTCGGGCTGGAGATCGCTGATTTCCTCGGGATAGAACCGACCCCGACAACCCTGTTCGACTTCGCCAATGGAGAGATTTTCGTCCGGTTCCTTGAGTCGGTCAGGGGATGCGACGCGTTCGTGCTGCAGAGTCACACTGAGCCGATCAACAAGTGGATCATGGAGCAGCTGATCATGGTGGACGCTCTCAAGCGGGCGTCGGCGAACCGGATCACCGTGGTCGCTCCGTTCTTCGGGTACGCACGGCAGGACAAGAAGAGCCGCGGCCGTGAGCCGGTGTCGGCCAGGCTGATGACAGATCTGTTCCGGACCGCCGGAGCGCACCGGCTCATGGCCGTCGACCTGCACACCGCCCAGATCCAGGGCTTCTTCGACGGCCCCGTGGACCACCTGTTCGCGCTCCCGATCCTCGCCTCGTACCTGGAAGGCAAGCTGGATCTGTCGCACGTCACCGTCGTGGCTCCCGACGCCGGCCGGGTCAGGGTCTGCGAGCGCTGGACCGACCGGCTCAACTGCCCGCTCGCGATCATCCACAAGCGGCGCGACCCCGATGTCGCCAACAAGGTGAAGGTGCTCGAGGTCGTCGGCCAGGTGGCCGGCCGGACCTGCATCCTGGTGGACGACATGATCGACACCGGTGCCACGATCGCCAACGCTGCCGAGACGCTGTTCGAGCAGGGCGCTGCTCAGGTCATTGTCGCCGCCACGCACGGCGTGCTGTCCGGCCCGGCGGTCGACCTGCTCAAGAACTCCGCGATCAGCGAGCTCGTCGTGACCAATACGCTGCCGATCAACGCGGAGAAGCAGTTCGACAAGCTCACCGTCCTGTCGATCGCCCCGCTGATCGCCAGAGCCATCACCGAGGTCTACTCGGAAGGCTCGGTGACGAGCCTGTTTGACGGCCAGAGCTAACCAGCACGAACGCTGCCGCGGAGCGGGCTGGTGTGATCGTCGGCTAGACTTTCCGCGAATTCTTCTGCCCTTGACAGGGCTCCTATCCGTTGGAGGAGTGGCACCGTGCCCGAGGTTCATATCGCCGCATCGCCGCGGAGCGAGTTCGGCAAAGGTCCTGCTCGGCGCGAGCGCCGGGCCGGGCGGGTGCCCGCGGTCCTCTACGGACACGGCACCCAGCCGCGGCACATCAGCTTGCCTGGCCACGACGTACTGCTTGCCCTGCGCACCGCTAACGTGCTGATCCGCCTCGACGGCCTTTCAGGCGGCAGCCAGCTCGCGCTGCCGAAGGCCGTCCAGCGCGACCCGATCAAGGGCACTGTCGAGCACGTCGACTTCATCCTGGTCCGCCAGGGCGAGAAGGTCACTGTGTCCATCCCGGTCACGGTCATCGGCGAAGTCGCTCCCGATGGCCTGCTCGACCAGCAGCTCGTGCAGATCTCTGTTGAGGCCGAGGCAACCAGGATCCCGCCAGGCGTTGAGGTAAACGTCGACGGCATGGCAATAGGCGCGTCGGTGCACGCCGCCGACCTGCAGCTGCCCGAGGGCGTCACGCTGGATGATGAGGCCGACCTGCTGGTCCTGCACGTGATCCCGGCTCCGACTGCAGCTCAGATCGACGCCGAGCTTGGCATTGTCGCCGAAGCCGAGGAGGGCGAAGAGGTTCCCGAGGCGGTTGGCGAGGCCGCTGCTGGCGGTGCCGAGGGCGCCGCACAGACCCCGGCGCCGTCTGGCGAGTCCTCCGAGTCGGCTGGCCAATAGCCGCCTGCAAAGGCGGGCCGGGCGGCAAGGGCGGGCTGGGCTGATGCGCTGGCCACGCCGGATACGCGGACCCAAGACACCGGGGCGCGACTTGCCGGCCAGCACGGCGCGGCCCGGCACGGAGCGGGCTGGCGGGGAGCGGGCTAGCGGGGCAGCGGGTTCTGCCGACGCATCCCAGCCGGGGGCCGAACGATCGCGGCCCGGGGCGCAACGGTCGCAGCCTGGGGCGGAAAGATCGCAGCCAGGGGCCGAGCGATGGTTGGTCGTCGGCCTCGGCAACCCAGGTCCCCAGTACGCCGGTAACCGGCACAACGCCGGTTACATGGTCGCGGACCTACTCGCCGCCAGGATCGGCTCGGGATTCCGCCGCGACAAGTCGCGAACGCAATCCGCGACAGGACGCCTGTCCGGTGTGCCTGTCGTGATTGCCAAGCCGATGTCGTTCATGAACGTGACCGGGCCGCCCGTCGCGGCGCTGGCCGCCTTCTACAAGATTCCTCCGGCCAGGATCGCGATCGTGCACGACGAGCTTGATCTGCCGCTGGGGACGATCAGGCTCAAGCTCGGCGGCGGCGACGGCGGGCACAACGGTCTTCGCTCGGTGACCAGGGCGCTCAGCGCCCGTGAGTACTACCGGGTCAGGATCGGCATCGGTCGGCCGCCCGGCAGGCAGGACCCAGCCGACTACGTGCTGCGCGACTTCGGCACTTCCGAGCGCAAGGAGGTGCCACTCGTGCTTGAGCGGGCCGCCGATGCGGTCGAGGCGCTGGTCCGGCTCGGATTGGCTGCCGCGCAGAACGAGTTCCACCCCGACCCGACGGCCAGCTAGCTCACGGCTCTCGCCGAAGCCCAGATCAGGAAGATCAGCGATAAATGGTCTTATCTCATGCCGAATGAACGGCTGGTCAACGCCAGGGCCGGCGAAGCATATGCCGGTTGACGGCCTGCAAATGTTTGTGACTTGTTATTCGCGATTGCCCTACGACCAGCGGGGATGCGGCAAGATCGAGCTTCAAGCCGGCTGATGGCAAATTGCTGTCAACTACCCGCTTTCCCCATGCGTCATCTATAGGTACAAGTTTGGCGCTCGGGGTCGTAGATGCCGCAGCGCCAGTTGGTGGCAGAGGCACTGGCGGTATCAGGGGGAGGCGCTGGGTGACAGGGCAGACCGCGGTAACTACCGCACGGCGAGACCGGATAGGCGCACGATTCGCCGACCTGAGTTCCGCGTCGTGGACGGCTGCCTACCTTCGCCAGGCCTGCGCCGCCGACGCTCTGTGCGGCCTTGCCGCCGGCGTTCTGGCCTACCTGGTCAGGTTCAACAGCCCGACCGACCGCCCGGCCGCTTACCTCGCGGTCAGCCTGATCATGCCGGTCGGCTGGCTGCTCGCGGTCTGGCTGGCGGGTGGTTACGACTCGCGTTTCATCGGGGTCGGCACCGATGAGTTCCGCAAGGTCCTCAATGCCGGCGTCTTCCTGACCGCGACCGTCGCCATCGCTTCTTACGCGACCAAGGCTGACATCGCGCGGGGATACGTGGTCATCGCGATCCCGTCGGTGACCTTGTTCGACCTGGCCGCCAGGTATGCGCTCAGGAAGCGGCTGCACAGGATGCGTGCCGCCGGGACCTGCATGCGCCGGGTCGTCTTGGTCGGCTACCGTGCCGTGATCGCGGATATGGCCGCGATGCTCCGGAGGGAGACCCAGCACGGCTTGCTCGTGACGGCGGCCTGCATTGTCGACACCGACGGAGCGTCGGTGATCTCCGATATCCCGGCGTTCGGCGGGCTCGACAACGTCGCCCAGGTCGTGCGGAGCTGCGAGGCCGACACCGTCGCCGTGCTTCCCTGCCCGGAGATGTCGGGATACCGGCTGCGCGCGCTTGCCTGGGAACTCGAGAAGACCGGCACTGACTTGTGCGTCGCTCCTGCGCTCCTCGACGTGGCAGGGCCTCGCACGACGATCCGGCCTGTGGCCGGCCTGCCGCTGCTGCACCTCGATCACCCTGAGTTCACCGGCACCAAGCTGGTGATCAAGGCCGGCTTCGACAAGATGGTGGCGCTCGCAGCGCTGACCGTCGCCGCGCCGCTGATGGCCCTGCTCGCGCTCGCCGTCAAGCTCGACGACGGCGGGCCGGCGTTCTTCAGGCAGACCAGGGTCGGCAAGGACGGCAGGACATTCACCGTCTTCAAGTTCCGCACGATGGTCATCAACGCCGAGCAGCGCAGGGCCGACCTGAGGTCGGCGCACGGGCAGCACAGCGTGCTGTTCAAGCTGCGCAACGACCCCAGGGTTACCAGGACAGGAACCTGGCTGCGCAGGTGGTCGCTGGACGAATTGCCGCAGCTCATAAACGTGCTGAACGGTGATATGTCACTAGTTGGCCCAAGACCGGCACTGCCGGAGGAAGCCGCCATGTATGGTGACCATGTGCGGCGCAGGCTGGCGGTTAAGCCTGGTATCACCGGCCTGTGGCAGGTGAGCGGTCGATCGAATCTGACGTGGGATGAGTCGATTCGGCTCGACCTGCGTTATGTGGAAAACTGGTCGCTCATGCTCGACGTGCATATCTTGTGGAAGACGCTGTCGGCGGTTGTTCGAGGCTCAGGCGCATACTGAGCTGCTCGCAGCGGAATATCAGGACCTGGCAGCTCGCTATTGGCCGAGCCAGGAGGACCCGGCGTAGCCGGCTGCCAAGGAGTATTCAAATGGAGCTCAGGTGGTCTTTCCCGCTGATGACAGCCTTGCCCGCGACCTAGCCCTGGAGGCAGGCGAGCGCCTGCTGAAGCTCAGGGTCTCTGGGCAGAGCGCCGACGAACTCCGCAAGGCCGGCGACCTGGGGTCACAGGATTTCCTGGCCGCCGAACTGACCAGGCACCGCCCAGGCGATGCGGTGTTGTCCGAGGAGGCCGCCGACGACGCCGCCAGGCTGAACGCTGAGCGGGTGTGGATCATCGATCCGCTCGACGGCACCAGGGAGTTCGGCGAGGAAGGCCGCACCGACTGGGCCGTGCACGTCGCGCTCTGGGAGCGCGGGGAGCTGACCGCAGGCGCGGTGGCGCTGCCGGCCCAGGACAAGGTGCTCTCCACCGCCGAGCCGCCGCCGCCACCTCCGCCGCCGGCCAATCCGCTGCGGCTAGTCGTGAGTCGCTCGAGGCCGCCGGAGTTTGTCAAGCGCCTGGCCGGAGAGCTAGGAGCCGTGCTGGTGCCGCTCGGCTCGGCCGGAGCCAAGACCGCGGCCGTGATCACCGGCGACGTGGATGCGTACGTGCACAGCGGCGGGCAATACGAGTGGGATTCCGCGGCGCCGGTGGCCGTGGCCAGGTCAGCGGGTCTGCACGCGTCGCGGATCGACGGGTCAATTCTGCGCTACAACTCCGAGCAGCCGTGGATGCCGGATATCCTGATCTGTCCCGACTCGCTGGCCGACCGCCTGCTCACAGCGATCAGCGCAGTTCAGGAGAGTCAGTAGTCCGGCCAGGAACCGGCCGCAGGTGGCCGGGACCGAGTTCACCAACGCGGAGTTCGCCAGATGACAGTGTCACGCTCGGACTATCAGCTCTCCCAGCTCGACGTGCTGGAGGCTGAGTCGATCCACGTGATGAGGGAGGTCGCCGCGGAGTTCGAGCGGCCGGTGCTGCTGTTTTCCGGCGGCAAGGACTCGATCGTGATGCTGGCGCTCGCCGAGCGCGCGTTCTTCCCTGCGCGGATCCCGTTCCCCGTCATGCACGTTGACACCGGGCACAACTTCGACGAGGTGCTGGCGTTCAGGGATCGCAGGGCGGCCGAGCTGGGCGTCCGGTTGATCGTGGCGTCCGTGCAGGAATCCATAGACTCCGGCCGCGTGGTCGAGGAGACCGGCAAGTGGCCGAGCAGGAACCGGCTGCAGACCACCACGCTGCTTGACGCGATCGCCGATCATCGCTTTGACGCCGTCTTCGGCGGCGCGCGGCGGGACGAGGAGAAGGCCCGCGCTAAGGAGCGCGTCTTCTCCTTCCGCGACGAGTTCGGCCAGTGGGACCCCAAGAACCAGCGGCCCGAGCTCTGGAGCCTGTACAACACGCGGATCCACCGCGGCGAGCACATCAGGGTCTTCCCGCTATCCAACTGGACCGAGCTGGACATCTGGCACTACATCGCCAGGCAGCAGCTCGAGATCCCGTCCATCTACTTCGCGCACAAACGCTCGGTGTTCGAGCGCGACGGCATTCTTCTCGCCGACCATTCGTACGCGGGCAGGACCGACGGTGAGACGCCGTTCGACGCCATGGTCAGGTACCGCACCGTCGGCGACATCAGCTGCACGGGCGCGGTTGAATCGACGGCCGCCACGCTTGGCCAGGTGATCACGGAGATCTCCGCCACCCGGATAACCGAGCGTGGCCAGACCAGGGCCGACGACCGGACCAGCGAAGCCGCGATGGAAGACCGCAAGCGGGAGGGTTACTTCTGATGGAGTCCCAGCTAGAAGGCGCAGGGCTCGAGGGCAAGGTCATGGACATCCTGCGGCTAGCGACCGCCGGATCGGTCGACGACGGCAAGTCGACCCTGATCGGCCGCCTGCTATTTGACTCCAAGGCGATCTTCGAAGATCAGCTCGCCTCCGTGGAGCGCACCAGTAAGGAGCGCGGCGAGGACTTCACCAACCTCGCCCTGCTGACCGATGGCCTGCGTGCGGAGCGCGAGCAGGGCATCACGATCGACGTGGCGTACCGCTACTTCGCGACGCCGCGGCGGAAGTTCATCATCGCGGATACGCCTGGGCACATTCAGTACACGCGGAACATGGTGACCGGCGCGTCGACCGCGGACCTCGCGATCGTGCTGGTCGACGCCAGGAACGGGCTGACCGAGCAGAGCCGCAGGCATGCCTTCCTCACCACCTTGCTCCGGGTGCCGCACCTTGTGCTCGCAGTGAACAAGATGGACCTGGTCAATTACGAGCCTGACGCGTTCAACAAGATCGTGGAGGAGTTCACCGCTTTCGGTACCAAGCTGGAGATCGGTGACCTGACCTTTATCCCCATCTCGGCGCTGCACGGCGACAATGTCGTCGAACGCTCGCTGAACATGCCGTGGTACAACGGCCCGTCACTGCTGCATCACCTCGAGCATGTGCACATCGCGTCCGACCGCAACCTGATCGACGTCAGATTCCCTGTGCAGTACGTGATCAGGCCGCATCAGGCCACCGACCCCGACCTGCACGACTACCGCGGATACGCGGGTCAGGTCGCAGGGGGCATCCTCAAGCCGGGCGACGAGGTCATGCACCTGCCGTCGGGGCTGACCACCAAGATCAAACGAATTGACACCGCATCGGGACCAGTGGATGAGGCGTTCCCGCCGATGTCGGTCACGCTGCTGCTCGAGGATGACCTCGACATCTCACGCGGGGACATGATCTGCCGGCCGCACAACCAGCCGACCGTGACGCAGGACGTGCAGGCGATGGTCAGCTGGATGGCCGACGCCCCGGTGCTGACTCCCAGGAGCCGGCTCATCGTCAAGCACACGACGAGAACCGTCAAGGCGATGGTGCGCGACATCAACTATCGCCTGGACATCAACACACTGCACAGGGACGAGGCGGCTGACCGGCTCGGCCTCAACGAGATCGGCCGGGTCTCGCTGCGGCTGACGCAGCCGATCTTCTGCGACCCCTACTCGCGCAACAGAATGACCGGCGGCATGATCCTGATCGACGAGGGAACCAGCGCGACCGTCGGCGCTGCAATGATCACCGAGGCGGGCTAGCCAGGCGTACACTGCCGACTGCGGTCAGGACCGAGAACAAATTCGCTCGCGGTAACTGCGCTCCCTTGACCAGGACTAACGCGCAGTATCTGACGGATTTGCATTGGCATGACATTTCACAATGTCTCGTGAACGCTCGTGAATGCTCATAGCCTCTCGTGAAGTCTTCTAACACCTCGTAGTTTTCCATGCGTTAATAAAGCATTCACCGATGTCGGCCGCTAAGGTAATCGCATGACCCGACACGTCCCTGACCGCAGGCTCGCAGGCGCAGTCGGTGCAGTCATCGCCTCGGCGATGCTGATGCCCGCCGGCATCTCGCATGCGGCTGCCAGCCATCCCCAGTCACCCCGAGCCGTTGCGCCGCAGGCCGCGATGGTCCAGCCGACGCCCGCCACCGGGACGCCGCACTTCCCCGCGACGACGCAGACGACCGAACAGGTCCGCCAGCTCGTTCAGTGCGGCAGCACCATGTACGCGGTCGGCACCTTCTCGGTCGTGGAACAGGGCGGTAAAACGTTCAAGCGCAACAATGCGTTCAGCTTCAAGGCGACCGCGCCTTTCACGATCACGGGGTGGAACCCGAACGTGAACGGCACCGTCAATACCATCGCGTTCAACTCCGGTCATTGCGCGGATGCCTATCTTGGCGGGAACTTCACCAAGGTCAGGGGCCGCAGCGCCGCCAGGATCGCCAAGGTCAGCACCGCTGGCGGCGGGGCGCTTGCAGCCAGCTTCCGGCATAACGCCAACAAGCAGGTTGAGACGATCACGAGCTACCAGAAGCACTTGCTCGTCGGCGGTTTCTTCACCACGATTAACGGCAGCAACAAGGTCCCCTACATGATCAGCCTGAGCCCGCGGACCGGTGCCAACGATTCCTTCCTGAACCTGCACATCTCCGGGCACTTTTCGTTCCCGCACGCGGCGGCCAACCCGACCAGGGTCTTCAACCAGCAGGTCAGCCACAATTTCCGGTTCGACCTGGTGGAGGGCGACTTCACCTCAGTCGCCGGCAAGCGGCGTCACCAGGTGTTCATGCTGAACCTGGCCAGCAGGCCGAACGCGACCCTGACGACCTGGACCTCGCCGCGGTTCGACGGCAGCAAGGGCTATCCGCCAAAGGGTTATTACTACAACTGCAGCAAGAGCGCGCCGTTCTACGTCAGGGACGGAGCCTGGTCACCCGATGACAAGACCGTCTACCTGGCGACCACCGGGTACCGGCCGTTTAACGCCAGTTCCGTGCCGCTCCAGGGCCTTTGCGATTCCGCCTCGGCGTTCTCGGCCACGGGTTCTCCTGCCGCGTTTAAGTGGACGAACTACGCCGGCTGCGATTCGCTGTTCGCGGTCGCCGCCGACAACAGCGCCGTCTACTTCGCCGGTCACGAGCGGTGGTCAGAGAACCCGGACGGCTGCGACAAGCAGGGACCGGGCGCGATCCCCGCTCCTGGCATGGAGGCCGTCAACCCGGCCACAGGCCACCTGGTGCTCAACGCCCAGCACACAGCGGGGCTCTATTCCCGGGGCCGCGGGCTCGGTGCCGACGACATGCTGATCACGAAGGCAGGTTTGTGGATCGCCAGCGATAACTTCGGCAGCACCTCGATGTGCGGCGGAGTCCAGGACCTGGCCGGAATCTGCTTCCTGCCCTACCCGCACTAGCAAGTGAGAATCGGAAAGGGCTGGCGGTGTTGAAGGAGGTGCCTAGCAAGCCGACTGGTTTGCTTGGTATATATACCTGGAATTTACTTATACTTCGAAAAATAGACATGAAATGTAAACCGTCGTTCGCCTTGCACGTCTTGGTGCTAACTGAATCTACATAGTCGTTTCTACCAACGAGTGGATCATTCGCCTCCCCGCAACAGTCGTCCGCGATTGCTCATCCCGCCAGGCCGAGGTCCACGCGAACACAGAGCTGGGGTCGCGGATGAGTGCAGCCGAGGCGCGTAGCCGGGAGCATCCGGTACGGGTCATCTACCTCGGCGGACTTGGCCGCAGCGGCAGCACCCTCCTCGAACGACTCCTCGGCGAGCTGCCCGGCGTCTGCGCCTGCGGGGAAGTCGTGCACCTGTGGCAGCGAGGTGTGACCGGGAACGAGCGCTGCGGATGCGGCCTGGAATTCTCGGCCTGCGACTTCTGGAAGCAGGTAGGGAAGGAGGCATTCGGCGGCTGGGACAAGGTCGACATCGATCGGATCGGTTACCTGAAGGATGCGGTCGACCGAACCCGCATGATCCCGCGCCTGTCGCGTCCTGCCCGGCTGTCGTCGCGGCTTCGCTCGGACCTCGCCGAGTACTCGGGAAACTATGTGCGCGTCTACCGCGCCATCGCCGACGTGAGCGGATGCGGCGCCATCGCGGACTCGAGCAAGCACGCCTCGCTGGCCTTCTGCCTGAGCAGCCGGCCGGAAATCGACCTGCGCGTTATTCACGTCGTCCGGGACAGCCGTGCGGTCGCGTACTCCTGGACGACGAGGGTGCCAAGACCCGAGGCGAGCCGGCCGGAACAGGAGAGCCCGGGCAGCTACATGACTACCTACTCGCCGTCTAAGGCTGCCGTCCACTGGGACGCGCAGAATGGCGCGCTTCAATTGCTCGCGCGGCGCGGTACACCAGTGCTGCGGATCCGGTATGAGGACCTGGTGCAGGCGACCGAACAAACGCTCAGGCGGGCGGCGACCTTCGCGGGCCTGCCCGAGGGGGACCTGAGCCTGAATTTCCTGCACACCGAAGGCGACGAACCCTGCGCAGAGCTCACCACGGCTCATACCGCCTCGGGTAATCCGATGCGGTTCACGACCGGCAGGCTGCCTATCCGCGGCGATGACCGCTGGCGCTCGGCGATGCCGGACAGCCAGCGACGCACGGTCACGGCGCTGACGTTCCCGCTGCTGCGAAGCTATGGGTACCTAGGGCGGCCCGAATGACCCGGTGGCCGTCAGTCGGCGTCGTGATTCCGACCAGAAATCGTCCCGAGCAACGGCGGCAAGCGATTGAGTCCGTGCTCACGCAGGACTACCAGGGCAATGTTCAGGTCGTCGTGGTCTTCGACGGAACCGAGCCCGACGGGACGCTCGCCGACGGTGGCCGCGTGCTCGTCCGCGCCAATGATCGGAAGCCGGGACTCGGCGGCGCGCGGAACTGCGGAATTCTGGCCACGCCGACCGATCTCGTCGCCTTCTGCGACGACGATGATCGGTGGCGACCTGGAAAGCTACAGGCCCAAGTCGCCGCGATGCAAGCAAGCGACGGCGCCGAGTTCTGCACTTGTGGCATCGCCGTTCAGTTCGAGGGCAGGTCGAGCGATCGCCTCGCGGGCAGGACCGAGGTCACGCATCAGGACCTAATCAGGTCGCGGATGGTCATGGTCCACTCGTCGACATATCTGGCCAGCCGCGCCGCGCTGGTCGACGGCATCGGCCTGGTCAACGAGGACATGCCAGGCGGCCAGAACGAGGATTGGGACCTCGCGCTGCGCGCCTCAGCCCGGCGCCCGATCGTCAACGTGGATGAGCCGCTCGTCGAGGTCGCCTGGGGGTCTGGCTCGCATTACGAGACGCAATGGCTGACAAAGGCACAGAGCCTGCTCTGGATGCTCGAGCACCATCGCGATCTTGTGCAAAGCCGAGCAGGAGCCGCCAGGGTCTATGCGCAGCTGGCATTCGCCTACGCGTGCCTGGGGCAGCGCTCGGAGTCCATTCGATGGATGGGCAAGGCGCTGCGGTCCAACTGGCTGGAACGGCGCGTACCTTTCGCGGCGGCCGTCGCGGCGGGTGTGGTCTCAGGCGAACGAGTGCTCCGAACCCTGCACGCTCGCGGACGGGGGATCTGAGATGACTGACCGGATCAGGGTTGGCGGGCTCGATTTCGACCTGCTCACCGAGACCCAGGTGATCACGCAGGTGGCCGATGCGATCAGCCGGGGCAGCGGCGGCACGATCGTCACCCCGAACATCGATATCTGCCGGCGGACCGACCGCGACCCGTCAACCCGGGGCCTGGTGGAGTCGGCCTCCATCGTCGTTCCCGACGGCATGCCGCTGCTCTGGGCAGCGCGGTTGGCGGGTCTGCCGCTGGTACAGCGGATCGCGGGCGCTGATCTTATCTTCTCCCTCTCCGAGGCAGCCGCGGCGAACTCGTGGCCGATCTACGTGCTCGGCGGCCTGCCGGGTGAGGATGGTGTGCCAGGAGCAGCTGAGCTTGCCGCAGGCCGGCTGGCCGCCCGGTACGACGGCCTGCAGATCGCCGGAGCGTACTCGCCGCCATTCCCGTTCGACGCCAAGGCCGGCAACGTCGATGACATCCGCGAAGCGCTGGTGCGGGCGCAGCCGAAAATAGTGTTCGTCGGCCTCGGTTTCCCCAAGCAGGAACGGCTGATCGCCAGGATCTGCGGCGACCTGCCAGCCACCTGGTTCGTGGCCTGCGGGGCGGCCATCCCGATCGCGGCAGGGCAGCTCACGCGGGCACACCCGACGATCCAGCGCCTCGGCCTGGAATGGCTGCACCGGCTCGTCAACGAGCCGCGGCGGCTGGCCAAGCGGTACCTGGTGCACGACCTGCCTTACGCAATCTGGCTGTTGTTCAACAGCGTGCTGCACCGCAGCGAGGCCCCACGGCCTGACAGCGCGAGAAACCCCGCAGAAGCGGAGCGCACGGGCCCGCTGGGCCCGGGCGGCTGAACCGACACTCGCTTAGTCCGACGTCAGGGTGCGCGCGAGGCTCGCCGCCTGGTGCGCTGCCGATGCTGTTGCAGTGACTGAGAAGACGTGACCTGAGCGACGGCACCTGGTCAGATTCATGGGCCCTGAGGCACGGCTTCGCAACGCTACCTACGCCAGCTTGGGACCTTGCCCAGCCATCTGGTCAGCTGCTGATCGAACGGCTCGAAGTAGCTCGTGAGCTCGGCTCGCAGCGGGGGCGACATCTCAGCACGCGGTCGTGCATTGTGGCGCTCGAACTCGGGGTAGCCGTGGCCGCGCAGGCCGAGGAAGTCAAGCACGGCGTCGTACTCGGGCTCGGGCTTCGTGAAGAAGTCGCCGCTGTCGACGACATGAATGCGTCCGGCACCGAAGACGCGCTCCAGGCGCTCGAGCTGCTCGCAGTACCGGCCCCTAGCCAGGTAGGCCTGGTGCTGGTGGGCGTGACTGAGGTAGGAAGGCTCGCGCGCCATCCACTCGGTCTCACCGCGCAGCCGCTCAGGTTCCAGCTCGAGCGCGCGCTCGAACGACTCGGACTCAAAGCCTCTCGCCAGCTCGTGCGCATACGCGGAGTAGGCACGCTCGACCGGGTCGCGAACGAGCACGAGCAGCTTGACGTCGGGCAGGTCACGGGCAATGCGGTCTGCGGCACACGGATGGAACATGTAATACGGGCTCGACTCGAACGTGAGCGCCGGGTCGCCGGCCGTCATCGCGGCGCGTCGTGCGCTGGACCGCAGCGGGAAATGCGCGCGGTACCAGCCCAGGCCGCGGTCATAGTTCATGTCGAAGTAGTGCACTCCCTTGTGCAGGACGGCCTTCAGCACGGCTGGATGCTGGCTCAGCGTGCGGTACATAGACGTCGTGCCGCAGCGCTGGGCGCCCACGATCAGAACCCCAGGCAACATCCTGG
Source organism: Streptosporangiaceae bacterium (assembly GCA_036258115.1). Classification (GTDB taxonomy): domain Bacteria; phylum Actinomycetota; class Actinomycetes; order Streptosporangiales; family Streptosporangiaceae; genus Chersky-822. Next base: position 20,948 of record DATAEH010000193.1, on the reverse strand, counting down.
CCTGGCTAGTCAGGCGACCTGCGGTCACCGAGATGACGTGCGCGGCGCGCTTGGCTGGCGGCGAAACCGATCGTGCGATTGTTAAGCATCCTCTCTGGCCTGCAGATCACTGACGCCGGCTTTCAGGGCCGGCAGCAGCCACCGGCGCGGGGCTCCGAGTGCGGCTCCCGCCTCTTCCTGCCGGTCGGTCAGGTACCGAACCGACAGGTCGGCAAGATAGAGCAGCGCGGTCAACCGGGCTTCCCGCCCGGCAACGCCGAACGGCTCGAGCAGTTCGGGTGCGCGCCGAACGCAGGTTCTGGCGGCCTCGGCCGGCTCGGCCTTGTTCCCGACAACCTCGGCCTGAAGCCAGCAGTGCAATGCGTCGAATCCGGTCGGAGCCGGCGTGGAGAAGCGTTCCCAGTCCCAGACCAGCAGGCCCCCGGACGTGCTGGCCATATTCCACGGCGTCCAGTCCCCATGCCAGCTGCCAAACCGGAGCGTCGCGGCTCCCGCCAGGCTGTCCAGGCTGGCCAGCGCCGATCCCAGCGCGGCGTGTTCGGTGCCATCCAAGGCCGCATCGAGCCTGACGGTGAGCCGCCGCCAGTACTCGCTGCCGGCAATGGGCGACTCCTTCAGCCCGGCCACGCCGACGATCTCGGTCATCGCGCGCCGCAGCGCGCCAGGCTGCGGAGGCGAGCGCCGTTGCCAGACCGGTAGCGGGCTGAGGACCAGGATCTCCAGGTCGTTCCAGCGGTACCGGCCAAGCACGCGCGGGGCGTGCAGGTGCCGCAGCCCGGTCGCATGCAGCCGCTCAAGTGCCGCGTGCTCCGCGCCGACCAGGCCGGCGGTCAGCGGGTTGATGCCGACCTTCGCGAACCCGATCGTCTCACCGGCCTCGGTGAGCAACTGCAGGACAGGCTTGCGGTTCGCCCGCGGCGCGCCCAGATGCACGCTGACCAAGACCTGTCGGCCGAGCGTCTGGTTCAGCCTGGACTCGATGGTCTGCGCGCCAGGCGGCACGCGGACCGTCAGGCGCCCGCGGAGCAGCCTGGGCCCCAGGCCGCTAGCCAGCGCCGCCGCGAGCGCCCTGGTCACAACCGCGCTGCGGACCGAGCCGGGCTCTCCGTACCTGCGGACCGCAGCGGCGGCCGGGCGCCGTTCAGCGGGGACGAGCAACCTCGGGTCGCGCAGACCAGGAAGCACGATCATCGATAGATCGCCGGCCTGGTGCGCCGCACGCCGCGGGCCAAGTTCGGCCCTGGCGGGATCGGGCCAGAGCTTCGCGCAGATGTCGCGCAGATAGTCGGTCCGGTCGGCGGTCCGCTGTGCCTGCATGGTCACTGACTTGACGAGTGGTGAGGCCGGAAAACCGGCCAGCTGAGCATCTGGCTGAAGACGTGCAATGCCGGCGCGTTGTCGCCGAGCCAGTACTGGAACGACCGTCCCTGACTGTCGGTGCCATTGGCGTCGAAGTACGCCATGCCCTTGATCTGTGGGTCGAATTCGGCGAGCACGCCGGCCGCAAGCAGCCAGCGCGGCCATGCCGAAGGGCTGCCGCCAGCGGCGAACTCGCCGATCAGCACCGGCTTATGGGTATGCCTGGCCCAGGTGAGGAAGGGATGCGCGGCATCTTGCAGCGTCTGGCTGGCCGATACCGAATAGACGTCAGCGCACACCCAGTCGACCTCGCTGTTCCCCGGATAGAAAGGCTGAGCGCGGCCGTGGCGGAAGCCCCACCCCGTCGGGCACCAGACCCAGCCCACGTTCGTGGCGCCTACCTTAGTGAAGATCTTGCGGATGTGATCCCACGCCGCGATGTAGTTCTTGGGTCCGTGCATGGCCCATTGCAGATTGGGACGGTCCATTTCATGCCTGAACTCAAGCAGGATCGGCCGGTGTAGCTGCTTGACAGCCCTGGCGCGTTCGGTGATCAAGGAGTCGTATTCGCCCGCCACGATCTTCCTGGTGTCAGGGGTACCGCCCCAGGTCAGCAACAACACCTTGCCTGTCTTGACGAAGTACTGGTCGGCAGCGTTCGGGAACGGGCTGTACCACGGGTGGTAGTTGTGCACCAGCGAGATCGAAGCGCCGACGGATCGCTGGAAGGACTGGACGGCGGCGATCTCGGCGTCCGGTGTGTACGACGTCGGCGCGACGTAGGCGCCGAGGTAGGCGCCGGAGGTCGGGATCAGGCGCGCGGCAGGGCCGGACTGTTTGGCTACCAGACCAGGATCGCCAGGCGACGAGGTGGCTGAGCTGCCGGGTGAAGGCTGACCGCTGCCGTGCGAAGAGTGCGTCCCTCCCGCGGTGTGACTTGGCGAAGAGCCGAAGCCAGATGAATCGACCGGGCCTGATGGCGTCTGTCCCTGCCTGGCCAGGCCGACCGCGAGAGCCGCTGCCGCGATCACCGCGACGGCGCCAGCAGCAGAGAACCAGACCGCGCGCCGGCCGCCAGGGCGCTCTCGGCGATGCGTTGTCACGTAACTAGGCCCTTCGGGCCGGCTGTTGGCCTCGGGCCCTCCGGGCCGGCTGCTGGCCTCGGGCCCTCCGGGCCGGCTGTTGGCCTCGAGCTCTCCGGGCCGGCTGGTGGCCTCTTACCTTGCGCCGCAGACATGCCAAGAGGGACCGCGGGCTGTGGCGAATCGGCTCTGGCGGGTGCGGCGCGTGAGGCTGCGCGGATGGCAAGAACGTAACCGGCCAGCAGCAGGGCGCCGTAGATCAGCCCGCTGAGCGCGTCGGTCAGCCAGTGCTTCGACAGGTAGATGCGGCTGAAGGCCTCGTTGAAGCCGAGTGCGACGACCGCGGCAGCCGCCCAGATCGCTGTCGAACGTTTGCCGCTTAACTCGCGCCAGAGCAGGTAAGCGATCAGGCCGTAGAAGACGATAACCCGGTCGCAGCCGCCAGAGGGGTAGGTGCCGAGCGGGCTGGTCGGCGGTCCGACCCGGTGAAATACGTGCCGGAGCGCCAACGTCGTGTAGTGGTCGACCACAATCAGCGAGATCAAACAGACCGGTGCCAGCCAGCGCCGGTCTCGTGACGCTACTGCGATGCAGACGGCGGCCGCTGCTGCGGCGCCCCAGACGGTCCAGGTGTCGCCGATCTTGGTCAGCCTGTTCATGGCAGCGGCCACGGCGTGCACCTGGTGGCTGTCGATCCAGTGGAAGACGGGCTTGTCGATCGCCGGGCCCTGGTGCACTACGAGCAGCCCGAGCAGGCAGATCAGCCCGAATGTCGCGACAGTGCCGGCCACCGCGACGACAACGAGGACGGCCGAGCCCGCGATGCCCTCGGCGGACGACGATTCTGATGCGGCGCGACGGCTATGGTGTCGGCCCGCTGCGCGGTTTGGGTTCGGATTTACCGCCGCGTCGTCGGGATAACCGGTTTCGCGTCCAGCGTTAGTCAGGTGGATGACCCGGCTCCCACGGCTGGCCAGGAAGGCGGCGCCGAGGACGATAGCCATGCCGACCGGCCAGATCAGCGCTGTGAGGTAGCTGAACATTCGACCCTAGACCCTTCTTGCCTCAGGGACGATATCGTGCAGAGCCGGGTAATCCGCAATCTTCGCCCAAAGCTATGACAGTACCCAGACTTACGTCTGACGCGGTCTGGTAAGGCGTGTCAGGCGGCTCAGCCCGGGCATCGCCGACAGGTGCAAGACGCCATGCAGCCGCCACAGCCCGAGCACCATGACCGCCAGTCCGAGGCCCGTGGCGGCGATCGAGATGCCGGGTCGAGGACCGGCAAGCACCCGCACACCAAGCGGGACCACGGCGAAACTCAGCAGCGTGAGCCCGCAGGCCGCGGCCATACCGTGGCCAAACGGATGCACCTTCGCCGCGACCGCCACCTGAACAAGCGGCACAAGATTGGATACCACGATCGCTGCCGCCCAGCCGATGGCCGCTCCGGTAATCCCCATCCGGGGGATGAGGACCAAGTCCACGCATATGTTGACGCACATCGCCAGCAACCCGTTGACGAGGCTCCAGGTGCTCCGCCCGGTCGTGATGAGCACGACGTCGACCTGACCGCAGGCGGTCGCCACCAGCATCGTGAGCGCGAGGATCAGCATGACGGTACTGCCGGCGTGATAGCTGCGCCCGAAGATGGCGAGCACGCTGGGGCCGAAAACGGCGGCCAGCAGATAAATCGGCCAGGTGAGCAAGATCAGCCATGCCGTCGTGACCTGATAGACGGTGTTGGCGCCGATCCGGTCCTTGATCGCGAACAAACGGGTCAGTTGCGGCTGCGCGGCCATGCTGATGGCTGAGTTACCGAGCTGGCCAGCCACCAGGAACCTGGTCGCGGCCGTATAAATGGCCGCGTCGACGGGCCCCTTCATCACGCCGACGAGAACGATGTCCAGCCGCTGGATGATGATCTGGGCCACGCTCGCGAGCGACCGCGGCGCGGTGAACCGCCAGAACCCGCGCGCGTTCGGCTTGCCATGCCGGTTGTCAGCCCGAAAGCCCTCTGCCGACGGCGTCCGTGTCGCGGCGGGTTGCGGGCGGTCGTCCCCACGAGCCAGCACCGCGTGCCGTCGCGGGAGGTCGCCCGCGCCAACTGGTTCGGCCCTGGCTCTCGATGGCCCGGCGAGCCGGGCCGACTGCTGTTCCTGCATAACCCGGCGTAGCCAGAGTGCAGAGATGACTGCAGCCGGAACGTACGGCAGCGCCCACAGCGGCGCCAGCATCGCGGCAGCGCTTCCGGCGGCGGCCGCCGCGACGCCGACAAGCTGAAGGGTCGAGCGGCCGATCCTGTCGACGATGACGGTGGGCTGCATCTCGTGGAAGCCCCTGGTGGCGCCCAGCATCGTGTCGGCCAGGGCCGCGAACGGCAGGGCAACCGCCAGCACCCGCAGCATGGTCGCCAGATCTTCGAGTCGCACTGGCTCGGTGACCTGGCCCGCCGTTAGCAGCCTTGCCAGCGGGCTAGCGAAAATGATCAGCGCGGCCGCACCGAGGACAGACGAGATCACCACGGGTATGACCGTCGCCCTGATGATGGCGGGTATCCGGCGCTCGGCGTTCAGCGCGCGGACGCGGGCGATGAAGTAGATCGTCCCGTTGTAGGCGCCGAGGTTCGTGACCGCCTCGACGATGAGGAACAGTGATATCGCCACGAAGAACGTGCCGACCACGGACTTGTTGAAGTTGCGGGTCACGATGACGGTCAGGGCGACGCTTGAGGCAGCGGAGATCACCGCACCGCCCAGGTTGATGACGCCGCCCCTGGCAACGCCGGCCAGGCCAGCTCCCGCCTTGCCACGCTCGGGGCCAGCCTGTGCCAGCCGCGGCCGAGCCTGGCCTGGGCCGAGCACTGGCGTGGCTCGGCCGGGCACTGGCGTGGCTCGGCCGGGCGCTGCAGTGGCTCGGTCGGGCACTCGCGTGGCTTGGTCGGGCGCAGCAGTGGCTCGGTCGGGCACCAGCGTCGCTCGGTCGGCTCTCGCCGTGCCCATGTCGGACGCCGTCGTGCCCGCGTCCGAGGCTGCCATGCCTCGGTCGGGTGTTGCCGTAGCCGCGTTTGGTTCTGCCTGCCTGTCGTCCGCAGCTTCGGCCGGCAGCTCCTCATACTCAGCCGGCAACGGCGGCTCGTACCCGGCAATGTCGATGGCCGGCAGCGGCATGGTCCTGGCCAGGAACTCTTCGTCGCGTTCCCGGTCGTCGTGGTCGAGCCGCTGGACGGTCACCGGATCAGTTCCGGTGTGCGTCCAGGTTCGGTGGTGAGGGAGGGCGTGGGTTGCCTGCGCAGCTGATCGTTCTTCCACACGACCGCGTAAGCCAGCATGGTGAAGCCGAGCGGCGCTCCGGTGGCGTCGTAGGAGAACATGTACCAGAACGACAACAGCAGCACGAGCACGCCAGCGTAGCCGTACGGGCTGCGGTCTCGCCGGAACTGCCAGATTCCGAAGCCGAAGAAGGCGAGATAGAAGGCCGCGCCGACGAAACCATCGCAGACGAACAGCAGCCAGAGCTGCCCGGTACTGCCGACCGCGAGCTGGCCGCACAGAGGGCACTTGGCCGACGGGCCAACGGCGATCGACTCGGGGCTGCCTTGCTCCTGTCTTGTGTCGCCGTATCCGATGATGGGCGACGCGATGGCGTCCCTCACCGACAGGGCGTTCAGATGTGACCGCAGGTTGTTGCTCTTGCCGTTCTCCAGGCGGCCAGCAACGATGCTGTTCAGCGGCGTGAGGAAGATCAGTATCGCCGCCAGCACCGCGGCCACGCCGATGCCGGCGAGCAGGGCCGCCTTCCCCCGCGCCGCGAGCCTGACCGCGAGGTAAATGACTGCCAGGATCGCTCCGATCCAGGCACCCCTGTTCAGTGAGTACAGCAGCGGCCCGATCGCGACGACCGTGATAGCGGTCGCGAACAGCCGCTGCCGCCGGGTCCCCGTCCATGCCCAGGCGATCAGGAAAGGCAGCAGGATCGTCAGGCACTCGCCCCACAGGTTCGTGTAGTCGAATGGCGCCTTGGGTCGGCCGCCCGGCGCACCCAGTACGTTCTGCACCTGCGTCAGCGCTGGATGGGCGGCCGCCTGGACGAACGCGTTGGCCTGGAAGCTCTTCGGCAGCAGCAGGAACAGCGGTGAGGCGAACTGGAAATGCGGCATGAGCATGCCGGCCACTCCGCCGATAACCGTGAACACGCCGACGACGCCGAGCATCCAGGTGAACGCGCGCCGCGGCAGTTCCCGCTCGGTCAGGTTCCCCGCATAGACCAGCAGGACTGTGTCGCCGAAATAGCCTGCCGTGCGATTCACGTAGGACAGCACACGGTGCGAGACCAGGCTCGGGACCGTGCCAGGTGCGACTAGCGTGATGGTCGCGATGCCCGCCACGACAATGACCAGGAACAGCAACCACAGGCCGAATCCTGGCGGAAGCTTGATGCCGCGGCCACGACGCACCTGCCAGGCGATCATCCTGGCGATCATGGGCACGGCGAGAATGACCCACATGAAGTCAGCGATGCCGAGCGCCCACCACAGCGGGTAGCCAAGCATCAGCGCGCTGACCGGCCAGGCGGGGCCGCGAAGGAGCGACCTGAGCCGGTACCGGCCGCCAGCTGGCTGCTCCTGCCGGGGCGCCGGCGGGCCGGTGACCGCGGGCCTGGTCAGCGACATGGTCATGCAGCCACGCCTCTCAGGCACTCACCGAGGTCAGGAGCCGCGCGCGGCGGCGCCTGAACGTGCCCCGCACCGTCAGTCTCCTGATGCGGGATCAGGGGAACCTGGATACCTGTCCCGCTCGCTCGCCGTCACGCGGGGCAGTGGCCTTGTTTCCCTGATCCCGCGCGGCGCCGGCGCCGAGGAGTAGTCCGATGTGCTGCCTGAGACCTTGGGCACTCCTGGCGTCCAGTGGGCTGGCCCGCTCGCCTGCATGCCGCCGTCGAACACCGGGTCAGGTTCAGGCTCTGGACTGACCACGGCGCCGGCATATGGCGCCCTGACCGGTGCGTCCGACCGCGCCCTCCGCATGCCGCCGCCACCCCGGCGAAGCACTACGGTGCCGAGCAGCGGCGTCCTTAGCCGGCTCAGCCGGCGGACGCAGTCCACGATGTCATCGCGGCTGGACCGCTCGACCTCCACGGCCACGACGGCGGCCTCGGCGAACTGCGCGAGGCCGAAGGCGTCGGAGTTCTCGCCGAGCGACTGGACCTCGATGACCACGTACCTGGCGTCGTCCATGACATCGCTGAAAAGTCGCTTGAGCTTGGCCTGCTGCATCGCGAGCACGGCACGGGACGCGTCAATGCCCGGGGTGATGACACGCAGCCTGGGCAGGTCGCCGGTGGGCGCGGCCACCTCGCTGACACGCGCGGCGCCGGTGAGCACCTCTGAGAGCCCGCGGCCCCTGGAGACACCCAGCAACTCCGGCGCTGTGGTCCCATGCAGGTCGGCGCAGATCAGCACGGTTCGGTCGCTGGTCCTGGCCAGGGCGGCGGCAAGGTTGACCGCTACTACGCTGCCTGCCGAACCTGAGGATGTGGCAGCGACGGCGATCACGTGGTTGCCCTCGCCGAAGGCGGCATCGACATACCTGGCCAGTTCACTGAAAGCGCGGCCGGCCACCGATCGCGGCGACTCCAGGCCGGTGACGCGGCCGTGCTGCTTGTCGATCAGGCTCAGCAGGGTCGGCAAGTCACCGAGGTGTTCGACGTCGCGAACGGAATGAACCCGCCGGTCGCGACGGTCCCTGACGAATGCCCACGCCAGGCCGATCACCAGGCCGGCGATCAGCCCGCTGGGAATGTACAGCAGCTTGCGCGGACTGGACGGGCTGGTCGGCACGGTCGCGGGCGATTTGATCTGGCCGACGATCGTGCCGTTCGAATCCGACAAGCTCGCATGCAGCGGCTCGGCGGTGCTGATGTTGGCTTGCACCTGCTGCAATGTGGTTTGCAGGCCGGCCAGCTGCAACTCGTCGGAGATCTGGGTTTTAGAACCGATCACCTGGTTCGGATGCTGGTGGCGCAGCGTCAGCAGCAGCGTCTTGAAGACGACGATCTTCTGGCTCAGCCTGGTCGCGTCTTGCTGCAAGGTGGTGATGCCCGTGCCAAGCAGCTTCATGATCGTGACGCGCCGGTTGTCGAGGTAGGCCGATCCGACAATGTTCGCGCATCTTTGCGCGGCGATCGCAGAAGACGCGGCGCAGGTGATCTGCAGATAGGTGGAGTTCGGCGGCACGCTCACACGAATGTTGTTGGAGATGTCGGTCGCCGACAGGGAGCTGCGCAGGCGTTTCTTCACCAGGTTGGCGACCGTGAGCGAGCGCACGGCCTGAGCCTCGTTGTCCATGTTGACCGGTCCGCCGGTCCGGCCGCCGACGGCATTGGCGTTGTTCGGCAGCGCGTTGACCTGAACGAGAACCGTGGCCGTATATGTCTTCGGGGCAACAAAGACGTAAGCGGCGGTCAGCGCGACACCGGCGAGAGTCACAAGGACGATCCGCCGCCAGCGGCGCCGCAGCACCGTCGTGTAGTCCGAAAGCTCGAAGTAGTCCGGAGCGGCTTGAGGGGTCATCCGCGGTACTCCTCGCTGTTCTCGGCGACCGCGGTGCGGCCTTCTCTCGGCTACAGCCAGGTGGACAGAAAGTAGCCAGTAGATGAGCTTATGCGCTCATGTCCAATGTCATCATCGATCGGGCTACGAACCGGTGTAAGCCACCTTACCTGCGTAGATATACCTTCCTCCTTGGGCGTTTCATGGCTACTTCGTGTGCCGTGCAGACGACACCAAGAGGGGTTGCGCGCGAAAGATCGGCTGAGCCAGGGCCACGACCCGGGAATGCTAGCACCAGATCGGTTGGGACGGCGGTCATGCGGACATAGGCAGAAAGCGGTGCTGTAGCGGTAAATGCGGCTGGGGCAAAATGGTTCATAGCGTTCCCAGGCCCAGACAGGAGACCCAGTGACCCGGTTCAGCGAACTGACCGATTACATAGCGATCCCCGCCGTGACCGCCCTTCGCCTGTCGCCGGACGGCAGCTGGCTCGCGGCAGCGGTGCAGGCTCCCGGGCCCGAGCCAAGCAAGTTCGGCAGCAGTATCTGGCGAATCGAAACCGGCGGTGCGCCGCCGACGCGGCTCACCAGGTCCGCAGAAGGCGAATCGGCGCCTGAGTTCCTGCCTGACGGCTCGCTCCTCTTCGTGTCCAAGCGTCCGGAGCCAGCGCCGAAGAAAGAAGGCGGAGGCGATGATGCCAAGCCGGGTCTGTGGCTGCTGCCGGCGGCCGGAGGCGAGGCCCGCCGCGTCGCCGCGCCGCCTGGCGGGGTGGCCGCGATATCCGCGGCGAGGTCGGCTCAGCGTTACCTGATCACGACCGCCGCCTTCGCGGGAACCAGCAACGCCGACGAGGACGCGGCCAGGCGCAAGGCTCGCACCGACGCGGGCGTGAGCGCGATCTTGCACGAAAACGGCCGGTCAGATTCTGGGACCACGATCTGGGACCTGACGGCCTTCGGCTCCACGCCGGCGAGGTCGCTGCCGTGGCCGACGATGCCGGAGCGGGCCCAGGCACACGCGATCTGACACCTGACAGCGGCCGGGCTCTGGATGAGCAGGCCTTCTGCCTCTCGCCAGACGGCACGACAGCGATCAGCGGCTGGGCTGTCTTCGAGCCAGAGGGAGACAAGCGCGACGAGCTCATCGCTATCGACGTCGAGACCGGAAAGCGCAGGACGCTGGCCGGCGCGAGCGGCTACGACTTCGGCGAGCCGGCCATCTCGGCCGACGGGCGGCAGGTCGTTGCGATCAGGTCCGAGCACGACAACTACGCCAGACCAGGTGACGTCACGCTGGTTAGCGCGCCGCTGGATGACGAGCAAGCGGAGTGGCGCGACCTGCTTGCCGGGTTTGACCGGCGGCCGCTGTCGGTGGCGTGGGCAGCTGATGGCGAGTCGGTCTACTTCACGGCCGACGACAACGGCCGCCGCCCGGTCTTCACCGTCAGCGTCGGCACCGGCGAGGTCACGCGGATCACCAGCGACGATGCGGCCTACGAGAGCCTGAGCCCCGCCCGGGACGGGAGCGCGCTCTACGCGCTGCGGGCGGCGATCGGCGAACCGCCGACTCCGGTCAGGATCGACCTGACCCGGCCAGGAGCCGACGTGGTGCGGCTTGGTTCGCCAACCGGGCACGTCGAGGTGCCAGGGCGAGTGGAGGAGGTGTCGGCCACGACCTCCGACGGGGCAACGATCCGAGGATGGCTGGTGCTGCCGGACGGCGCCTGCGCTGAAGCGAAGGCACCGCTGCTGCTGTGGGTACACGGCGGCCCTGTCATGAGCTGGAACTCTTGGTCATGGCGCTGGAACCCGTGGTTGATGGCGGCGCGAGGCTACAGCGTGCTGCTTCCCGACCCTGCGCTATCGACCGGCTACGGTCAGGACTTCATTGCCCGCGGCCATAGCAACTGGGGTGACAAGCCATTCACCGACGTGATGGCGATTACCGACGCCGTGCTTGCCAGGCCGGACATCGATGCCGACAGGACGGCGATGATGGGCGGCTCCTTTGGCGGCTACATGGCCAACTGGATCGCCGGCCACACGACCCGGTTCCGGGCGATCGTCAGCCATGCCGGGCTGTGGGCTCTTGACCAGATGTTCGGCACCACGGACGGCCCCGCCTTCTGGCGCCGCATCTTCGGCCATCCAACGACCGAACCAGGGCGCTATCTGGCTAGCTCACCCCATCTGCACGCCGATGCCATTACCACGCCGCTGCTGATCATCCACGGTGACCGGGATTACCGGGTGCCGATTGGCGAGGCGCTGCGGATGTGGGCTGACCTGTCACTGCGCGGTAAGCAGGCGAAGTTCTTGTACTTCCCCGATGAGAACCACTGGATTCTCAAGCCTGGCGATATCCGGGTCTGGTACGAGACGGTCTTCGCGTTCCTGGCCGAGCATGTGCAAGGGGAAGAATGGCGGCGGCCCGAGCTGCTGTAGAAGAACAATTACGTCGAAGGGTTTTACGGCCATATGGCGCAAAAGTCTTCGAGATCATGGTCGGCTGTCGAAGCGCGGTTGGTTTGCGCGCGGGGTATGGAGTGCGGGGCGTCGGCCTGACCATGGGCGCCGCTGTGTCACGCTGATTGGCATGACCCGAGCGGAGCTAGACAAGCGCCCGGGCGACGTCGCTGCGATGTTCGACGCCGTCGCCACGCGCTACGACCTGCTCAACGACGTCCTCTCGCTCGGCCAGTGCCGCTACTGGCGTTCGGTTGTCGCCCGCCTCGTCGCGGCTGAGCCTGCAGCGGCGGTCCTGGACATCGCCGCTGGCACGGGCACGTCGTCGCGGGCATTCACCGCATCTGGCGCTCGGTGCGTCGCGTGCGACTTCTCCCAGGGCATGCTGCGAGTCGGCGCGAAGCGGCTCGGCGCCGGCCGGCGAGCGGACGCCGCGCGGGACCTGGTCAGCTTCGTCGCGGGCGACGCACTCGACCTGCCGTTCGCCGACGGGATGTTCGATGTGGTCACGATATCGTTCGGGCTGCGCAACGTCGCCGACCCGCGGGCTGCTCTCGCCGAGATGCGGCGGGTAACCAGGCCCGGTGGCAGGCTGGTGATCTGCGAGTTCAGCCATCTGCCGGTACGCGTGCTCGACAGTGCCTACCAGCGTTATCTGGCATCGGTGCTGCCGGCGGTGGCAGGCCGGCTATCGCCGAACCCAGGTGCGTACGCCTACCTCGCTGAGTCGATCAGGGACTGGCCAGGCCAGGACGACCTGGCCAGACTGATCCGGGCGGCCGGCTGGTCGTCCGTCCGCTGGCGCAACCTCACCTGGGGAGTCGTGGCCGTGCATGTCGGCAGAAACCCAGCGGCTCCGGGGGTCGCACCGCGGGACCCGGGGCGATAGCTTCCCCCCGATTGTGGTTGGAACAAAGCCGGCATATAACCCCAAACAACTGATCTGGCACAACCCTAAACCGGGGTAAGCCATCGCGGCGCCGCCCGCCAGCGACGACAACGCATGCTGAACAGCGGGCGCTGACGGAGTTGGCGGGCGCTGAGGCCGCAGGAGCATGTGGTGCCCGGCGTCAGGGGCGGCACATGGGACCGCCGGTTACGGGCTAGACTAACGACATCTGTACTTGTGAAGGAGTTCACAAGATTGGCGGGACGGGTCAGTGAGCGAGCAGCACCCCCCGGCTAACCACCCGGACCAGGCAGCTAGCCGCGGCGAAGATGTGAGAAGCGAAGGCGGTGCCGCCGGCGTACGCCGGGCACGACGCACCGCACCGGCCGCCGCATTCTCCGATACTGCCGACGTCATCATCGTCGGCGCGGGCCCCGGCGGATCGGCTGCCGCGTACCACCTCGCGACCGCGGGCCTCGACGTGCTGATGCTTGAGAAGACGAGCTTCCCGCGGGAAAAGGTCTGCGGCGACGGGCTGACCCCGCGGGCGGTCAAGGCCCTCACCTCGATGGGCATCCCAGTTGTGCCGGGTGACGGCTGGCTGCTGAACAAGGGCCTGCGGATCATCGGCGGCGGCGGCCGGATCGAGCTCGCCTGGCCTGATCTGTCATCGTTCCCCGGCTACGGAACGGTAAGGACACGGACCGACTTTGATCAGTTGCTCGCCAGGCATGCGCAGAAGGCAGGCGCACGCCTGATTGAGAACATCACAGTTACCGGCACCACAGTGGACGAGCAGACTGGCAGGGTCACCGGTGTCACGGCCCGTGAGGCCGCGAGCAGTGCAGAGGGCGAGGGGCGCGGTTCCAAGCGGCCGGAGCCACAGCAGCGGACGTTCAGGGCCAGGCTGGTCGTCGCGGCCGACGGCAACTCGTCCCGGCTGTCGGTATCCATGGGCCTGCACAAGAGGTCGGACCGGCCGCTCGGCGTCGCGGTCAGGACCTATTACGAGACGCCCAGGCACGATGACGACTACCTCGAGGCCTGGCTGGACCTGTGGGATGGCAGGCAGTTGCTGCCGGGCTACGGATGGATCTTCGGGATGGGTGACGGCACGAGCAACGTCGGGCTCGGCCTGCTGAACACCTCAGACGCATTCGGCAACATCGACTACCGGGCACTGCTCAGGCGCTGGCTCGGCGCCATGCCAGCCGAGTGGGGCCTGACAGAGGAGAACAGGACGCAGCCCATCCACGGCGCCGCGCTGCCGATGGGCTTCAACCGCACGCCGCACTACACCAGCGGCATGCTGCTGGTCGGCGACGCCGGCGGGATGGTCAATCCGTTCAACGGCGAGGGCATCGCGTATGCGATGGAGTCAGGCGAGCTCGCCGCGCGAACGATCGTGCAGGCGCTTGCCAGGCCAACCCCCGGCGGGACCGAGCGGGTGCTGCACTCCTATCCCGTGGCGCTCAAAGAGGCGTACGGGGGCTACTACACACTCGGCCGGACGTTCGTGAAGGCGATCGGGCACCCGTCCTTCATGAAGTTCGCGACCAGGCACGGGATCAAACGTCCCGCAGTAATGCGGATGACGATGAAGCTCCTGGGAAACCTGACCGAGCCGCGTGGCGGCGACGCGGTCGACCGGGTCATTAACGCGCTGTCTAAGATGTCGCCCGCAGCTTAAACCCGCAGGCTGCCAGCGATCCGATCCCAGCCAAGACGCGCGTCGGCATGGATTGCAAGAAATAAACAGCAGCATCACCCGCCGGGCCGAGGGGCCCGGGCGGCAGGACAAGGAGGTGACAGACTCCGTGAGCTACTACGTGCCGATCATCGTGCTCGGGGCGCTGTCCACCGTCTTCGCCATCTTCTCGCTGGTCGCGGGGGCCGTGGCCGGCCCGAGGCGATGGAACAGGGCCAAGCTCGAGGCCTATGAATGCGGCATCGAGCCCACCCGCCAGCCGGCCGGCGTCAGGTTCCCGGTGAAGTATTACCTCACCGCGATGCTTTTCATTGTCTTCGACATCGAGATCATCTTCTTGTACCCGTGGGCGGTCGCCTTTGACCATCTCGGCTTGTTCGGCCTCATCGAGATGGTCACATTCATCGGCACCGTCCTGGTCGCGTACGTCTACGTATGGCGGCGCGGCGGTCTGGAATGGGATTAGCCAATGGGAATTGAAGAAAAGCTTCCGAGCGGCATCCTGCTGACCACGGTCGAGAAACTCGCGGGCTACGCGCGTAAGTCGTCGGTCTGGCCCGCCACCTTCGGGCTCGCCTGCTGCGCCATCGAGCTGATGGCGACCGGCGGTCCGCGGCATGACCTGGCCAGGTTCGGCATGGAGCGGGCGTCGAACACGCCGCGCCAGGCCGACTTGATGATCGTGGCCGGCAGGGTGAGCCAGAAAATGGCGCCGGTGCTGCGGCAGATCTACGACCAGATGTCCGAGCCCAAATGGGTGATCTCGATGGGTGTCTGCGCGTCGAGCGGCGGGATGTTCAACAACTACGCGATCGTGCAGGGAGTCGACCACATCGTGCCGGTCGACATTTACCTGCCGGGTTGCCCGCCGCGGCCTGAGATGCTGCTCGACTCGATCCTCAAGCTGCACGACAAGATCCAGAACATGAAGCTCGGCGTGAACAGGGAAAACCAGATCACCGAGCTCGAGGAGGCCAGGCTGCGGCGACTGCCGCTGCTCCCGCACCTGCAGGCGGCCACGGTCCGGCAGGCGCCAGGCACGCAACAGGAACCGGCAGCAGCACACGCCGAGGTGGAACGGTGAGCGAGCCAGGAAGCAACACGCCGGAAGAAGGAGCTGACGAGGCCGCGATCGCGGGCCGGGAACGCCTTGACGAGCAGGTCCTGCGCACGGGTGCCTTCGGAACCCACACCACCGGCGATACCTCGGGGTACGGCGGGCTGCAGGTCCACAAGCAGCCCCAGCTGTCGAGCCCGCGACCCTACGGCTCGTACTTCGACGACGTGGCCGATGCGCTGGACGGCGCGCTCGAGGCATCGGACCTCAGCTTCAGCGACTCGGTAGAGCGGGTGGTGGTCGCAAACGGCGAGCTGACCTTCTACGTCCGCCGCGAGCACCTCGTCGAGGTCGCGAAAAGGCTGCGGGACGAGCCGGCATTGGCGTTCGAGCTATGCCTCGGCGTCTCCGGCACGCACTACCCGGCCGACATCGGCAGCGAACTGCACGCCGTTTATCACTTCCTCTCGATCACCCACAACAAGCGGCTGCGCGTCGAAGTCACTGCGCCGGACGCCGATCCCCACATCCCCTCGCTGATCGACGTGTACCCGACCTGCGACTGGCATGAGCGCGAGACCTGGGATTTCTTCGGTGTCGTCTTCGATGGTCACCCGGCGCTGACCAGGATCGAGATGCCCGACGACTGGAAGGGTCACCCGCAGCGGAAGGACTACCCGCTCGGCGGCATTCCAGTGGAGTACCGCGGCGCCACGGTCCCGCCACCTGAGGACCGGAGGGCCTACTCGTGACTTCACCCCGCGCTGAGACATCAGACACTGGCACCGCAGAAGGACGGGTCTACGACGTCGGCGGCCAGGACTGGGATGAGATCGTCGCGGCAGCCGAGGAGACAGCCGACAGCGGCCGCGACGAGCGCCTGATCGTCAACATGGGCCCGCAGCATCCCTCCACGCACGGCGTGCTCAGGCTCATCCTGACGCTGGATGGCGAGACGGTGACCGAGCTCCGGCCGGTGATCGGCTACCTGCACACCGGCATCGAAAAGAACATGGAGTTCCGCACCTGGACGCAGGGCGTGACGTTCTGCACCAGGGCGGACTACCTGGCGCCACTGTTCAACGAGGCCGCGTACTGCCTGGCCATTGAGCGGCTGCTCGGAATCACCGACCAGGTCCCTCAGCGGGCAAGCGTCTTGCGGGTACTGATGATGGAGCTGAATCGCATCGCCTCGCACCTGACCGCGGTCGGGACGATGGGCCTCGAACTCGGAGCAACCACGGTCTTCATCTACGGGATGCGCGAGCGCGAGAAGGTGCTCGACTTGTTCGAGCTGATCAGCGGGCTGCGAATGAACCACGCCTACATCCGTCCCGGCGGCGTGTCGCAGGACCTGCCGTCTGGCGCACTCGAGAAGCTGCGCGAGTTCCTCGGCGTGATGCCGCCCCTGCTCGGTGAGATACGTGCCCTGTTCGACGCCGCCCCCGTCTACCTGAAGCGCACTAAGGACATCGCGTTCCTCGACCTGGCCGGCTGCATGGCGCTGGGCGTCACGGGGCCGATCCTGCGGGCAACCGGCCTGCCATGGGACCTGCGCAAGAGCCAGCCGTACTGCGGCTACGAAGCCTATGACTTCGACGTGCCAACCCAGGACACCTGCGACGCGTACGGCAGGTACATCGTCAGGATGGACGAGATGGACGAGTCGCTGCGGATCATCGAGCAGTGCGTCGACCGGCTGGCCGCGCCGCGGCCAGATAACGACCCCGTCATGATCGAGAACGCCAAGATCGGCTGGCCGGCCCAGCTGGCCGTCGGACCTGACGGGCTCGGTAACTCGGCTGATCACATCGCGCACATCATGAGCCAGTCGATGGAGGCCCTGATCCACCACTTCAAGCTGGTCACCGAGGGCTTCAGGGTGCCTGCCGGGCAGGTCTACGCGGCTGTCGAGTCGCCCCGCGGGGAACTGGGCTGCCACGCGGTCAGCGACGGCGGCACCAGGCCGTACCGTCTGCACCTGCGCGACCCGTCGTTCACGAACCTCCAGTCAGTAGCTGCGATGTGCGAGGGCGGCATGGTGGCTGACGTGATCGCGGCGGTGGCGAGCATCGACCCGGTTCTGGGAGGGGTGGACAGGTAATGGCCTTCACCGAACAGGAGCGAGCCGACCTGACATCCCGGGCCGCCGAGATCATTGCCAGGTACCCCAAGCCACGGTCCGCGCTGCTGCCGCTGCTGCACCTGGTCCAGGCCAAAGAGGGCTTCGTCTCAATCGACGGGATCGCATTCTGCGCCGAGCAGCTCGGGCTGTCCGAGGCTGACGTGACCGCGGTCGTCTCGTTCTACACCATGTACAAGCGCGGGCCGGTCGGCGAGTACCACGTCGGGGTCTGCACCAACACCTTGTGCGCCATCATGGGCGGCGATGTAATTCACGATGAACTCCGCCGCCATCTCGGCGTAGAGGGCGACGAGCCGACGCCGGACGGCAAGGTCAGCCTGGAGCGGATCGAGTGCAACGCCGGCTGCGACTACGCGCCGGTCGTGATGGTCAACTGGGAGTTCTTCGACAACCTGACGCCCGAGTCGGCCAAGGAACTGGTCGACGGGCTCCGCGCTGGCGCCGACATCGCGCCGTCGAGGGGCGCAGAGCGCCTGGTCACCTGGCGCGAGGCCGGGATGATCCTGGCCGGCTATCCCGACGGGCAGGCCAGCACGGGGCAAACCGCGGGCGCGCCCACGCTGGCCGGCCTGCGGATCGCCAAGGAGAACGGCTGGGTGCGAGGCGAAAAGCCGGCCCGGACTGCGTCTGAGGAGACGTCCAGCGCCACGAGGGAGCGAGCGTGACCTCCGTATTGACCCCCGTCCTGACCGCGCACTGGGACGATCCTGACTCCTTCAGCATGGCGTGCTACCGCAGGGTCGGCGGATATGAGGCGCTGCCGAAGGCTCTGGCGATGGCGCCGGACGATGTCATCGCCGAGGTGAAGGCGGCCGGCCTGCGCGGGCGCGGCGGAGCCGGCTTCCCGACGGGGGTGAAGTGGGGTTTCATCCCGCAAGGCGACGGCAAGCCGCATTACCTGGTCGTCAACGCCGACGAGTCAGAGCCTGGCACCTGCAAGGACATCCCGACCATGCTGGCGACCCCGCATACGCTGGTCGAGGGCGCGATCATCGCCTCCTACGCGATCAGGGCCGACCGCGCGTTCATCTACGTGCGCGGCGAGGTGCTGCACGTGATCAGGCGCCTGCATCAGGCGGTCGCCGAGGCCTACGAGGCCGGCTACCTGGGCGAGGACATCCTCGGGTCCGGGTTCAGCCTTGACATCACCGTGCACGCGGGTGCCGGCGCGTACGAGTGCGGTGAGGAGACGGCGCTGCTCGACTCGCTGGAGGGCTACCGCGGCCAGCCGAGGCTCAAGCCGCCGTTCCCTGCGATCGCCGGCCTGTACGCGTGCCCCACGGTGGTCAACAACGTTGAGTCCATCGCAAGCGTGCCGTTCATCATCGCAAACGGGGCCGACGCGTTCGCCGAGCTCGGCAGCGAGAAGTCCAAGGGCTTCGGGATCTTCTCGCTCACCGGCCACGTCACCACCCCTGGCCAGTACGAGGCTCCGCTTGGCGTGACACTCCGCGAACTGCTCTCGCTCGCTGGCGGAGTCCGGGCCGGCCACAAGCTCAAGTTCTGGACGCCCGGCGGATCGTCCACGCCGATCTTCACCGACGAGCACATGGACGTCCCGCTTGACTTCGAATCGGTCGGCGCTGCCGGGTCCATGCTCGGCACACGCGCCCTGCAGATCTTCGACGAGACGACCTGCGTGGTCCGCGCCACCTTGCGATGGATGGAGTTCTACAAGCACGAGTCCTGCGGCAAGTGCACACCATGCCGCGAGGGAACCTTCTGGATCGTTCAGCTGCTTGACGCGCTCGAGCACGGCGAGGGCAACGAGGGTGACCTCGACAAGCTGCTCGACATCTGCGACAACATCCTGGGGCGTGCGTTCTGCCCGTTCGGAGATGGCGCGATCAGCCCTGTCGTATCGGCAATCAAATACTTCAGGGACGAGTTCATCGAGCACAACAAGCGCGGGGGCTGCCCGTTCGACCCCGCGGCTTCCGTGCTGTTCGCCGCTGGCCCGGGGTGGCGACCCCCCGCCGCACCCCGTGAGAGGTCCTAACCGCGATGACTGAGGTAGCCAAGCCTGCCGATGGCGTGCGGGTGACGATCGACGGGTTCGAAATCACCGTCCCCAAGGGAACGCTGATCATCAGGGCTGCCGAGCAGCTCGGCATCCAGATCCCGCGGTTCTGCGATCACCCGCTGCTCGCCCCACTCGGCGCCTGCCGCCAATGCCTCGTGCACGTCGAAGGCCAGCCCAAGCCGCCGGCGTCGTGCACGACGGTGTGCACCGACGGCATGGTGGTGCGCACCCAGCTCACGTCGCCAGTAGCCGAGAAGGCTCAGCGCGGCGTGATGGAGATGCTGCTGGTCAACCACCCGCTCGATTGCCCGATGTGCGACAAGGGCGGCGAGTGCCCGCTGCAGAACCAGGCCATGACCGCGGGGGCGGGCGAGACCAGGTTCAACGGGCAGAAGCGGACCTTCGCCAAACCGATCGCGCTATCTGCTCAGGTGCTGCTCGACCGCGAGAGGTGCATCCAGTGCGCCAGGTGCACCAGGTTCGCCGACGAGATCGCCGGTGATCCGCTGATCGACCTGATCGAGCGGGGTCCGCAGGAGCAGGTCGGCGTCGCCGAGGGCGTGCCATTCAACTCCTATTTCTCCGGCAACACCGTGCAGATCTGCCCGGTCGGCGCGCTGACAGGTGCCTCGTACCGGTTCCGTGCCCGCCCGTTCGACCTCGTCTCGACGCCGAGCGTCTGCGAGCACTGCGCCTCAGGATGCTTGCAGCGGACCGACCACCGGCGCGGCGCTGTGACCCGCCGGCTGGCCGGCAACGCGCCTGAAGTGAATGAGGAGTGGAACTGCGACAAGGGCCGCTGGGCTTTCACCTACGCGACCATGCCGGACAGGCTGGTCTCGCCGCTGGTGAGGGACGAAGACGGCGTTCTGCAGCCGGCGTCCTGGTCCGAAGCCCTCGACGTTGCCGCGCGCGGGCTCGCCGCGGCCCGCGGCCGGGCTGGCGTGCTTACCGGCGGCAGGCTGACCCTTGAGGACGCCTACGCGTACTCGAAGTTCGCCAGGCTCGCCCTGGCCAGCAACGACATCGACATGCGGGCGAGGCCGCACAGTGCCGAGGAGACCGAGTTCCTGGCGTCAAAGGTGGCCGGCACGAGCATCGCCGTCGATTACAGCGCCCTTGAGCACGCGCCTGCCGTGCTCCTGGCGGGCTTCGAAGCCGAGGACGAGTCGCCGATCGTGCAGCTCAGGCTGCGCAAGTCTGCCGCGGCCGGCCGAACCGCGGTCTATGCGATCGCCGCATTCGCCAGCGAGGGGCTCGGCAAGCTATCGGGCACGCTGCTGCCCGCGCTGCCTGGCAGTGAGGCCGATGTGCTGGGCCAGCTGGCAGACCCGGCGGGCCTCGCCGCGGCGCCTGCGGAGGACGACGTGTTCGCTGCCGCCGCGCAGGCGCTGAGCAAGCCGGGCTCTTTGATCTTGGCGGGTGAGCGGCTGGCCGAGATCCCGGGAGCGCTGGCAGGCGCCGTGGCTCTCGCCGAGCTGACCGGCGCCGGCCTGGCCTGGATCCCGCGCCGGGCAGGTGAGCGCGGCGCGATCGAGGCAGGCGCCATGCCCGTGCTGCTGCCTGGCGGCCGCCTGGTCACCGACGCCGCTGCTCGTGCCGAGGTCGCCCGAACCTGGGGCGCCGCCGCTTTGCCGGCCGAGCCCGGCAGGGACACAGGCCAGATCCT
>DATAEH010000192.1:0-22603 GCA_036258115.1 Streptosporangiaceae bacterium | reverse complement strand
TGCTTATGCCCGAGGACGAGGTGTTGCTGTGCCTGTTCGCGGGACCACTCGCCGATGTGCGAGCGGTCAGCGAGCGAGCCGGGCTGCCCTTCGAGCGGATCCTGGGCTGCCTGGGATTCGGCTGGACCCAGCCTGAGCCAGAGAAAGGACAAGGCGGATGAACGGAATTCTGACTAGACGTGGCCGTAGCCTCGTGGCTGGAGCCATGACCGCAGCGATAGCAATGGCGCTGGCGTCTTGCTCGACCTCAAGTGGTGGGGGGTCGGGTGGCGGGTCCGGCGATCCCGGCACGACCGCCCACTCGTCCGCGCCGGCGACCAAGGCCGCCGCGAGCCACCGGAAGGCGCCTGGCGCGCTGTCGGGCAAGTGGTCCGGACATTACAGCGGCTCGTTTAACGGAGACTTCATCGTCAGGTGGCATCAGACAGGGGCGCACCTGCACGGGACCATTCACCTATCTAACCCCGGCAACACAATGCCCATTAACGGGATCGTCCACGGCTCGACGATCAGCTTCGGCACCGTCGGCTCTATGGCGATCACTTACTCGGGAACCGTGTCAGGCAGCTCGATGTCCGGCACATACAAGGTCCACGGCGCAAACGGAACTTCCGGAGGTCCGTGGAGCGCATCAAAGGCATAACCCGCTGAAGCGGCCCGGGGGAAGGCGAGCGAGCGCACGGCGTTACCGGCGAGTGCGCTCGTTCTGCCTTGCCGACGTTTAGCGCCCGAGGTGAGTACCCGAATTACGATGCCAGCTGGTAGCCGTACAGGGCCATGAGAGGCGCGCACATGATGGTGACGGCAGCGCGGTTGAGCGGGTGTAGCTGAGACCGCCAGGTGGTTTCCTCACTCAACTGAATCTCGCCGGTGCGGAAGCGATTGTTGTTCCCGCCGACGGTATGGACCGTGTCCAGATAAACCTTGCCCGGTTCAGGGTGAGCCGCGAGCCACGCCGGCTTGCCGGCCAGCTCGGCAATGGCATGCACCGTGTCGGCGGGTTGGGAGACGAAATCCTCATAGCGCACCAGCATCGAGCGAGACGGGGCGGCTGCCCGCCGAACCGCTGCGCCGGCCATGTTGCCCGCCGACCAGCTGAGCGCCGCATAAGCGCTCTGCCTCAGGTGGCGCTGCGTCGCGGGCTGACCGCCGTCCCGGAAGCGCAAGATGGAGTTGGCGGTGCCGCGCGGATCGCGGACGATCTGCACGAAGGTCACGTCGACTTCGGGCATCATCAGCAGCAACGCGGCGTCCGTCGGTTCCTTGGACGAATCGACGATCACTGCCGCACCGGTCTCGGCGGCAATGGCCCGGTACATGCTGGCCAGCTCTTTCGCGTAGCTGGCCAGCGGCGTGCCCTCCGGCAACCCTCGGCTGCGCTGGCGCAGCAAGCCGGGAACGTACCGCCAGGTATGAAGCTCATGGACTGCTTCGCGCTGCCACTGCCAGATCTTTCGAGCCAGCGCCTCGCGGTCATGCTGCTCGCCGAGCACCGCATGCAAGATCTGGCTCCAGATCTGGCACTCGGCCATCCGCTCGCCGCACCCGCACCGGGCATTAGGAACCATTGATTTGCGCCAGACTGATCGCAGCTCGCCTACGCAGAAGAACCCCTCGAGCTGACCTAGCAGGTTGCTGAGCAGCGTCGTCCCGCTGTGGTAGATGCCAAGCACGTAAAGAACCCGGAGGCATTCGCCGGACATAGCCTTCTTCCTCGTGCCTCGGAGCGGTCAATCAGTGCGGTCATGACCGGAACCGGTGAAGTCATCGCACTGTACGCTGCTCGACGCGGAGTCGCCGGGCAATTGCAGATCAGGCGGCCTCCGCGCCGGACGGCAGCTAAGGTCCGGCCGGCGCCGCGGCTATCTCTTGACGATGAAGTACTTCCAAGCGCTGTTGTTGCTGAGATTCGTGGTGTCTTTGCTGCTGCGGACGTAGTCGCCTCGGATCCGGTAGTGATATCCGAGGCTGGCGTGAGTCAGGTCGACCTTGATGGAGATCTTGCTCGAGGCGTTCAGGTGGCCGCATTTCGTGGTTCCGCCGTGCCAGGCGCCCTGGTAGTGCACCTGCAACTCGAACTTGATGCACTGCCCGCTCTTGTTCGGCCGGACAGTGACGTCGACATGCATGAGAGCGTGGCGGTGGAACAGCCGGTAAGTGACTCCGCCGATTTGCCTGCTCGCGTAGTAGTTGCTCAGAGTCTCTGAGATGCCAGCCCGGACGGAAATGGCGGTGGTCACCGATGCCGGCTTGTACTGCGAGTCGCCGGAGAACACGGCGCTGAACGTTGTGTTATGCGCCGCCTTGTAATTCACCGTGAGGTTACCGCTGGCATCCACCTTGCCGGCCTTCAGCAGTGTCTTCGAGGTACTTCCGGAAGGCTGCGCATAAATCGAGACGGTGCGATTCGTATCGGTAGCGCCGAGGTGCGCCGTGACGTGCACGGTGGCCCCGTAGGTGAACTTCGACGAGCCGGTGTTCAACGTGAGCTGCGGGCTAATCAGGAGGGGGCCATCGATGACATGCAGTGAGTAGCTTGTGCTGGTGGGCGCCAGAAGCACGGCGAACAGTTTCGACCCGTCGGGCGACCACGCTAGGCCTCGCGGCACGAGGTCGCCGCCTGAGTTGACCAGGTTGTACGTGTTCACTGGGGTATCGCCGTTGGGACGGTAGACGAACAAATCCGTAGGTGACACGCCATTCTCTGCGCCCGCTGCGACGTCTCCATTGGCGTCAAGTGCAACCGCGTCAGGGTAGTTGGTGCTGGCGTACGACCCGTGCTGGCTGAGGTCGGCGGTGCTGTAGCGATAATGAGCGTACGGAGCGCCGCACGCCAGGATGAACTCCGAGCCCCCGGGTACTACCGCCAGGTCCCGCTGGTTGGAGCAATTGTTGAAGCTGACCGACTGGGCCCGCACAGTTGCTGGATCAACCGTGGTGTCATAACTGGCCACGGAGGTCGGGCTCAAATCGGGTTCGGCCGCGATGAGAACGCCAGCGTTCTGAGGGTCAGCCGCGATTTCCGGGGCGGCGTACCAGCCTCCCATCGCGGATTGCGTCTCGAAAGCGGGCGCGTTTGCGGTGAGGTCGATGTCGCCGATCGCGGCAGCGCCAGCTGTTCCGGTGTCATAGCTCACCCAGACCTTGCCGCTCTCAACGGCGACATCTCGCGGGGTATTCGCGTTACCGATGGGATATGACGCCGTCTGCATGAGAGTCGCCGTGTTGATGGCAGTGACGGCATGGGAAGCGCCAAGCGCTGCGTACAAGGTCTTGCCGTCTGGCGATAGCGCGAGGCCTACCACGCCGTTCTGGCCGGCGATCGTGGTGACTTGCTTGCCGGACAAATCCGTGACGACGATGTGGTTCTGGCTGCTGCTGCCCTGGCTAATGAACAGGTGGTTGTGCACTGTGTCCGCGACGATTTGATAGAAGCTGGTTATCTGCAGTGCCGTGGTGGTGTCGGCGTGAGCGAGGTCGGCCGACAACAATCCGACCGCAGCGAAGGCGAGAACAAGGGCCGGTACGAGTGCTTTAACGCTGTTTTTCCACTCACGCATGGATACTCCCGTATTCCCGTATTCCCGCTTAATGCCATCAGTCGGACTGAATCGTAATATCATGCCAGGCCAGACGGTGAGCAAGCGGAAATCTTGCGAGGCTCGTCAAAGGATTAGTCCTGGCCCGCACCACGCGTTCTTGAGCCGGTAGGAGGCGCACATGGGTCAGCGAACGATCCGTCACCTTGTCTCCGCTGGCGTCGGGATCGCAGCGGCGCCGTCCGTGGCTTTCTTGTTTCTCGATGGAGTCATGCGGACGGCTTTTCTCTCTATGGCGATGCGGCTAAACCAAGTTCCTGGCCTGCCGCCGGGAGCCGCCGCCGGGTTGCCCCTACACAGCGTGTGGCTGGCGGCGATTGAGCTGGCCGCGGCGGGTGCGCTGGCGGGAGTTCTTGCTGGCGCCGGGTGGGTTTCGCCGGTAGCCCCGCTCGCCGCGGGTCTGCCCATGCTTGCGCTCCATTTCTACACGCACTCGACTCTGGCGACGCTGGCTGGCGTGATGCGGTATACGCCTTCGGGTTTGGTGCTGCCCTTCCAGGAAGCCGTGATCTCGGATGCCTTTCTGCTGATCGGCGGAGCGCTGACGGTTTCGGCGCTCGCGCCGTGGCGGTGGCGGGCAGGCCAGCAGCCTGCGCCGTGGGCGAACTGGCACGCCGTGGGCGTCGTCGCTGGTATGGCCGCGATTCCGGCGCTCTGGTTGGTCCTGCAGCTGAGTGAAGGCGCCGCAAGCAACCTGGGGCCACCGGGGATTGTCAGGTCCGACAGCGAATTCCTGCTGTTCATGGTCGGCGGCGCCATTGTCATCGGACTCCTAGCATCCGCTCGATGGCTCTCGCCAGTTGCCGCACTGATTGCGGGAATACCGCTGCTGGTTGTCGGCCTGTTCGCGCTCCTAATGCCAAGCAAGGCGCAGAACGTGATCGTCCAACTGGTCTACGGCCAGGACTGGCAGCCCGCCACCGAAACCCTTGCGGCGTCCGGGTGGCTCGTATTTTTCGGTGGAATGCTCCTGGCCTCCGGGATTACGTCCGGCCGGTGGCGGAGGGAGCCGCGCTCTGCTCATGAAGGAGCAGCGCCAATGCCCGGGCCGACGCTAGGGGCAGCACCGAACCCCGAATGACCTACGTGTTCGTGGTTTGTGAAGGCTGGAGTTGTGCACTAATCCCGGGTCGCAGGCTGGCGGCGGCGCGGCCGTGGGCGGTCAGGTGATAGCCCGCTGGAGCAGGGACCGGTTAGTGAGCATCCACGAGGCACTGCGGACGCGCCAGGTGATGGCCCAGGCGTAGGGGTATCCGCCGGGGCTGATGGCGCTGGCCGTGTCTGGGGTGACTGCGGCGCTGACAGCCTCGGCCCGGGCATCGTGCACGGCGAAGGTGATCATTTTGTCGACAAAGCCTTCGCGGTCGCGGCGGGGCAGGCCGTAGCCGTCGAGGATCGCCTTGAGCTGCCGGCTCGAACGGCGGCGGCGGGCAGGCCGCACTGCTCGGCGACATCATCGTCGTGCAGCTGCGCGTTGAGCCAGGCCGCCTGAGCCAGATCCCAGGCCGCGCCGACCGGCCCGGCGAACTCGAAATCGATCAGCGCGATCGGCCGGCCTTCCCTGGCCACGATGTTCCACGGCCCGGCATCACAGTGCCCGAAAACCGGCCGGGACCCGGGCAGGTCCCGGCCGAACCATGGCTTCCAGGCCGAGTCAGGCGGCGGCGTAAAGGTTGCGCCGGCCGCGTGCAGACCGGCCAGCAGCGCACCGACCTCGCCAACCGCATCATCAGCCCAGGCACGCGGATGCGGGCTCGACCCGTCAACATAGCTGACCATCTCACGGCCATCAGGCGCGAACCCGCTGCCCGCCACCCGCGGCGCACCCCCGAACCCGGCATCCTCCAGATGCCGCAGCAACGCCAGCACCGCCGGGCTCCACGGGCCGGGATCGCGATACACCACGCCCGCGCTCAGGCTGGCCCGAGACCGCCAGTTATCACCCTCGGCCGCCAGGCGCCGCTCACCGTCACCGCGCACATGCCAGATGCTGCCACCGCCACCAGTCGCCCCGCCCCTGAATAATCACCGCACCGCAGCAAATAGCCACCCACGCCCGGCGGCGGGCAGGCTTCCGCCGACCCGCACGAGACGATCAGAGGCAGTCGCCAAAGCCAGCCAAATCGCATACTAAACTGGCCCAACTCAGGTAACAACAGCCACCGACAAGAACCGGGCGACATGCCGGACATCGCAGCAAAAACCCGCAACGACATAGAAATGGTCCGGGCACGGCAGCGCGGGAGCGGTCAAGAACGGCCGGCAGCCCCGCTGCACACGTGGGCGGCGATGCGCAGATCCGCGCGACAGGATAAGGCTAGGCGGCCATGCGCAGATCCGCGCGACAGGATAGGGCTGGGCGGCGATGCGCAGATCCGCGCGACCTGGATCACGCTGGGCGGCGATGATCAGCAGGCGCATTCTTGGTGGCTGATCTGTTGCGGCTGGTGACGCCGTCGCGGTACGAGGCAGTCGACCTGGTCAGATCTTCAGGTGCCTGAGCCCGGTACGCAGGATGCGGGCGCCGAGCGCTCCGGCGGCTCCGGTAACCATGCCCTTCGTCATGGTAGTCCCGTGCTCGTTGCCGAACTCCTTGGCGGCTTTCATGATGGGGCTTGCGGCTGTACCGAACCCTTCACGGAAAGGCCCGTTATTAGTCGAGGCGTCGTAGGTTCCTTTGGCGATTCCGGCAGTAATAGCCACCGGAGATGCGACGACCATGCTGACATTCGCCCAGAACTCGTTCGAATTCTCCACTTGCTGTTCCTCTCGACTGAGCAGGTGTAGTGGCGGACCTCATGTGCCAGCGCGGACCACACGGGCTGCGTGCGAAGGCGGCGTCAGCGGACAGGCTCGTGTTCGCCTGATCACAATCATGGCCCGCGCTGAGCAGATCCGCCAATGGCGGGTGACCATATCCTCATCGGTCCTCTACCGGGGCCGGGTCACTTCCAAGCGGTGCCGTTCCATCGCAGGACCAGAGGCTTGGCCTTACGGGCGGCGAAATTCCTCGTGCAGCCGACCGCCCAGGCACTCCGGCCGGATGCCGCATATACCCCTATCAGCTGGCCGCCGTGAGTAGGCACCGGAACACTCATCCGTCGCCACGCCGTGCCGTTCCAGTGCATCATCAGCGGCTCGGGAGCCGCGGCAGCGGCAGTGACTCGTGCCGCGGGGCGCATTACACCGGAGCTGGCGGCTACGAGACCGCCGGTGGCGCCGACTGCCCAGACGTTGCGCGCCGATGTTCCCGAAACACCTTCAAGGCCAGCGGTGGCCCGGACCGCCCCGCTGGAGGCCCGCCGCCAGGCGATGCCGTTCCAGTGCACGATGAGTGTCCCTCGCCCGGATGACCCAACCGCCCATGCGTCACGAGCGGAGATCACTGTGACTCGCTCGAGCGTCGCAGCCGGGCGCGGGCTCGGGCTGTGAACTCGCCGCCACACGGCACCGTTCCAATGCAGGATGATCGTGCCGCGAGCGTTGCCCACTGCCCATATGTCGCCAGACGATGCGGCGGCTATCCCGATGAGGGCGGCCTGGCCCTGCGGCGAGGGGCTAGGCACTCGGGTCCATCCTCGCCCATTCCAGTGCTCAATCAGCGTGTTGGCTCCGGTGATGCCGACGGCCCACGCATTGCGCGGCGAGATCGCCGTGACGTCGACGAGAATGGACGTGCCCGGCAGCGCTGGGCTGGCGACACGTCGCCACGTCTTCCCGTTGAAATGCAGGATTAGCGCGCGGTTGCCGCCGTATCCGACCGCCCACACGTCACGGGACCGATGTCGCTGCTACTCCATTGAGCCAGCCTCCAAGCGGGGTTAGCCCTATCCGGTGCCACGCAGTGCCGTCCCAGTGCTCGATCAAAGCCTTGGATCTGGTGAGCCCGCCGTAATGGCCGACAGCCCAGGCATTCTTGGCCGATGTAGCCACGACGCTGTTCAGAACACCATTTCCGGCCAGCGCTGCCTTGGCCGCGTGGGGCATGTGGCGGGTCATCGCCTCCGCATTGACGGCCGGCACCGCGACAACTGCTGCCGCCAGCAGTAGCGCCGCCATACCTCGCGCCCGGTCGATTGAAGGATGTGGGCGCATGGTCGGAGCCTTTCGTCGGCCGGCCTGACTTCGATCCCATCGTACACATCACCTATTGAGGGGCAAGTAACAATAAAATGGCCAACATGACGTTGAGCACCCGGTTCACCGAGCTCTTTTCGTTGCGCCACCCGATCGCGCTGGCACCGATGGGCGGATCCGCTGGCGGCGCGCTTGCATCAGCGGTCTCTAACGGCGGCGGGCTGGGCCTCGTCGGCGGCGGCCGCGGCGATCCGGACTGGCTGGATCGCGAACTGCGAATCGTTGCCGAGGGTACGAACAAGGCCTGGGGTGTGGGGTTCTTGAGCTGGGCGGCCGATGCAGGTGCGATTGAGCGAGCGCTGGCTTACCAGCCAGAAGCCATCATGCTGTCCTTCGGTGATCCCCGGCCGTTCATCGACGCCATCCGCCGCACCGACGCGGCTCTGATCATCCAGGTCACCGACCTCAGTGAGGCCAGGCAGGCATTGGCCGTCGGCGCCGACGTCATCGTGGCGCAAGGAACCGAAGCCGGCGGGCACGGAGGCCGTCGGGGAAGGTCGACGCTGTCGTTCGTGCCGCTTGTGGCGGACCTGGCAGCTCCAACGCCGGTACTGGCTGCGGGAGGCATAGCCGACGGCCGCGGCGTAGCGGCGGCCTTGGTCCTTGGGGCCGCCGGTGCCCTGATCGGAACCCGGTTCCAGGCGACTCCCGAGGCACTTGTTGATCCATCGATTACCAAGGCGATTATCGACGGATGCGGGGAGGACACCGAGCGCAACACCGTGCTGGACATCGCCAGGGGTGCCTCGTGGCCCAGCGAGTATCCGGCCCGCACCCTGCGCAACTGGGTCATTGAGCAGTGGCAAGGACGGGAGGATGAGCTTGCGGGCGACGCCGATGCTCAGCGTGCCTACCAGGAGGCGGCGGCGCGAGCAGACTTGCCGCCGCTGCCGGTGTGGGCTAGCGAAGCGATCGACCTCATCACCGACCTGAGGTCGGCAGCCGATCTCGTTGGCGCCCTCGCGGCCCAGGCCGAGGACGCCATCGGCTCACTGCGGCGCGTCTGAGAATCCGGCTCCTGAACTTGGGCTGCCTGCTGAACTACAGAGCGGAACTTGGGCTGCCTCCTGAACTACAGCGGCGGTGCCGGCTTGAACTCGGTCGGCAGGGGAGTGCCGACCTGAGACGAGTCCACCTCGACGATCTCAGACTCCATCGGCTTCAGCAGGCCGAGCAATTCGTCCTGGTCGGCTTTCGCGACATTGAACTCATTCATGGTCGCGACCAGATCCTCCATAAAGGCATCGAATTCCCCGCTGGTCACACCCATGTTGACGTGCGTTTCAGTCATGTTGCGCCCGGTGTACCGGCAAGGCCCGCCGGTGTCCTGGCATAGCTGGTCGACGAACTCCTTCGTCAGCCGGTTCAGGTCGGTTCGCGCGAATTTCTGGTTGATCCGGTCATCCTTGGCCGCGCGATTCTCGAATGCGACGGCCACAGTGCTGATGGCGTCGGATCCGCCAAGGCGCTCGTACAGAGTTGTATCCATCGCTGCCACTTCCTGGTAACTGTCGGGCCGGCGATCTTGGGTTGTCCCACAAGCGTCTCTACGTGTCCCACGCTAGTAACTGCGCAAGCACGGAGGGTGACGGGCCTTAGTGATGGCTCGAACTACCAGGTAACCGGGTTGTTGCCCGAGGCTGGGGCGGCACCGCGACCAGAAGTTCGGATGATGACTTTCCGGCGGTACACGTTTAATGTCCAGATAACAGCATGCATAGACACGTGCGGATGTTCGGCAGGGTCGGCGTTGCTGATCTTTCCGCCCCGAGCAAGGAGAACCGGATCATGCCATACGACATCGCAGGCGACAGCAGGCTGGACCCCAGGATCAAGGCGATACTTGCCGGCTTGGCGATGGAACCTGCCGGCGATGTCGAGAGCCGAGAGCAGCTGCTGGCCGAGGCGAACTCAGAGGAGGCGCGCAAGCAGGCAGAGCTGTTCAGCTCCTTCATGGAGCTATGCGACACCGAGGAGGCAGCCCCATCAGCGGGCTTGCGCGTGCACTCGGAGAAGGTCGTATCTCAGCCCGACGGGAACTCGATCAACCTGCAGGTCATCCGGCCCGACAACGAGGAGACGCTGCCATGCGTCTACTACATTCACGGTGGCGGCATGGCGTCGCTGTCGTGTTATGACGGCATGTACCGGGGCTGGGGAAAGCTCATCGCCGCCAATGGCGTCGCAGTCGTCATGGTCGATTTCCGCAATAGCCTGACGCCGTCATCGGTGCCTGAAGTGGCACCGTTCCCGGCCGGGCTGAACGACTGCGTCTCGGGCCTGAAGTGGGTCGCGAGCAACGCCGCGCATCTGGGCATCGATCCGGACCGCATCATCGTGGCTGGTGAGAGCGGCGGCGGAAACCTGACGCTGGCAGCTGGCTTGATGCTCAAGCGCAACGGCGAGCTAGGGCTGATCAAGGGTCTTTATGCGCTATGCCCGTACATCGCGGGGCAATGGCCGACTCCGGAGTGCCCATCGTCCACGGAGAACAACGGGATCTTGCTCGAGCTGCATAACAACCGCGGCGCTGTCGGCTACGGAATCGAGGCGTTCAACGAGCACAACCCGCTGGCCTGGCCGTCATTCGCGACGGCCGAAGACGTCCAGGGTTTCCCGCCTACTGTGATCAGCGTCAACGAGTGCGATCCGCTGCGGGACGAAGGCCTTAATTTCTACCGTCTGCTGCTCGAGGCCGGCGTCCCGGCACGGGCCAGGCAGGTGATGGGCACCATGCACGGCACCGAGATCTTCACGATCGCCTGCCCCGAGGTAAGCCGGGACACCGCGCGCGACCTGGCGGCGTTCTGCTCGGGCTCTGCCCGGTGACGATGCGGATCAGCCTGTCATCCATGGGCGCAGCTTCTGGGGATTCCTGACCGCCCAGATGTGCGTGATGCGGCCGCCCGCGACGTCGAACGCGAAGACCGTCACGGTGACGCCGTCCTGCTGAGCCACCAGCCCCGGCTGGCCGTTGACCGTGCGTTCCATGAATGCCACGTTGGGGGGTGTCTGACGAGCGAGACCGATCAGGAACTGCGCGATCTGCTCGCCGCCCTCGATCGGGTGGAGCGCCGCGGTGGCCAGCCCGCCGCCGTCGGCAATCACGGTTGCATCGGGGTCGAGAAGCCCGATGAGTGCCTCGATGTCCTTGGCCTCCCAGGCGCGCTTGAAGTCCCTGACGATGCCGGCCAGCTCGGCTGGCGGGGTGGGGGGCGCATGCGCAGCTCGGATGCGGCGGCGGGCCGACGTGGCTAGCTGGCGACATGCGGCGGGCGTGCGGCCAACGATCTCGCCTACTTCGGCGAACGAATAGCGGAAAACATCGTGCAGGATGAACGCAACCCGCTCGGCCGGTGTCATCGCTTCGAGCACGACGAGAAAGGCCATGTTGACTGACTCGTCCAGGGTGACCCGATCGGCCGGGTCGACCGCGCTGCCGCCCAGCCGCGCGTTCGTCCACTCGGAGCGCTCAGGGAGCGGCTCGGGGATCCACTCGCCTACGTAACGCTCCCGGCGGGCCCGCGCCGAACCGAGGATGTCCAGGCAAATCCGGCTGGCGACCTTCGTCAGCCAGGCCCCAGGGGATTCGATGGCGTCCTGCTCCTGCCGGGACATGGCGTACCAGCGGACGTAGGCCTCTTGCACGGCATCCTCTGCCTCGGCCAGCGAGCCGAGGAGCCGATACGCGAGATTGATCAGCTGACGCCGCTCGCTCATGATCGCGTCCAGACCCGGGTCGCGCTGCCCGGGCTGGCCGCCCGGCCTGTCTTGGCTGGTCATGGTGATGGCCACCCCCTAGGTCGCAGCTGCCTTCACCACTTCGACGAGATACCGCACCGATATGTGAGGCTGCCGCCTCGCCTCACATTCGGCAAGTTCGTCTCGTCGGACTTCGGAGAAGGTCACCAGCTCGTGAGCGGGAACCTTCGGTACTGAGGACAGGCAGGCAGCCCCGGGCCTGCCCGATGTGACAAGGAGAAAACCAATGACTGACTTTCAGGCCATCGCTGACCGGGTCGAGATTGAGGCGCTGCGCGGCGACTTTTCCGACGCGGTGATGATGGGCGAACGCGCGCGTCTTGCGTCGCTGTTCACGCCCGATGGCGTGCTGCGGATGCCCAATGTCCCGGTGGAACTAGCCGGCCGGGACGAGATCCGTGCCTGGGGCGAAGAGGTACAGGGCTCGTTTGACTTCTTCGTACAGACCACGCACCCCGGCACCATCCAGCTTGACGGCGACACCGCGTCCGGACGTGCCCACCTGCAAGAACTCATTCGCCTCCGCGACGGCGGCTCCTACCTGAACTACGCGATCTACCACGACCGCTACCGGCGCACCGCAGATGGCTGGAAGTTCGCAGAGCGGGTCTATGAGGTCAAGTACCTCGACACGTCCGCGCTGGCGGGCTCCGCGCCTACTGCTGCCGAGTAGGGAGCACCATTCGTTGCCAGCGAGAGTTAGAGGCGCGTCCTGTTCAGACCGCAAAGCCGTTCTCTGAAAGCCGACTTCGCACACGCTCGAGCGCTTCCCTGAAAGGCCGCTCCAGGAAGGCGTTATGGTCAGGTTCGCCGTGATGGTGCGAGATGCGGTCCTCCGGGTACTGGACGGCGACCTTACTGACACGTTGCAGGCCGCCTTCGATCATCGCGAGCATCTCGCGCGCCTGGTCGGGGTCGAACTGTGACCACTCGCCATCGCCGCAAGCCACGTAGACCGGCGATGTGTGGGCGAAGACGCCGCGTCCCCAGCCGTCGTGGTGGCCAGGCGAGTCGAAGTACTGCGGTCCGCCGCACCGGGCCGCCAGCCAGCAATTCCCGGTGACCTGGACGTCGCCTTGCAGCTCAAGCGATCGCGCGCCATGCGGATCGCCGGTCGAGGAGACCACCCGGCCGTTCTGGATCAGCTCGAGCCGCCCGATCGGGAAGATTCCCTCGGCGCGCGCCGAGACGTGCACGGTGCCCGGCCCGGACATGCGCACGCAATCGCCGATCTCTTGGCCTTCCACGCGCAGGTCGATCATCGGGCCGCCGCTCAAGAAGGTGCGGCCAGCGCGGACTGCGCTGGTCCAGGCGTCATAGCTGAACGGCTCGTCGCCGAGCCTTGCGTAGGTCCGGTAGATGCCGACCGGAACGTCGGCGCTCATCTTGTCGGTTCCCCCCACCAGCGGCAGTCGGTAGCCGCAGTTGAGGTAGCGGTAGTACTCCTCATGGCTGGAGCGCCGCTGGACGATCATCTCGATCGCGTCGGCCCTGCCCGTGGCGATAAGCACGGCCGGCTCGCCATTGGGCAGCGGGAAATGCGGGATGACGACGGTGCCCTGCTGCTCATGGCAGCGGTCGGCCCAGTCGCTGATCGTGGTCTCCAGCCAGCCGCCGACCTCGGCCTCGATCGGCCCGTCGGTACACCAAGGCATGACCGGGTGCTGCAACCCCCACAAGATCAGGTGGCCGAAGAACGGCTGGCGGTTCTCCTGGCTCACCCAGGTGACGTGACGCCCGTCGGCGGTCGAGACCGGAGACCCGGTGAACTCCTCGGTTGAGGTGAACAGGCTGCCCCACTGGCTCTGCAGCAGGTTCACCACGTTCAGGTCCTCACCCTGCTGCTCGGTCAGCGATCCCTGGCTGGACAGGAAATGCACGTGCGAATCGCCTGAGTACCAGCCGCGCTCGTTCATCGACGTCCACCGCCGGAGCCGCAGCGTGAGCTCGCGCTGCCCGGCGGCGATCCGCACCCGCTCGCGAAGCGGCTCGTACTCGAAGCCACGCGCGACATCGACGATCACGTCACCTGTCGGCAGCCAGCCCTGGCAGGTTCCGTCGATATAGGCATAACTAAGCCTGCCGAGCCGGACGTCTCCGCCGCCGTCGATGTGCCAGGTGCCCAGGTCTGAGTTCACATGCGAGTGGTGACCATGTGGCTGGTACGGCACTCCCGCCGCGGAGCGGAAGGCGACGCGGCATGGCACCGGGCGGCCGGTGCCTTCGTCCAGGACCGTGACGTGGACCCAGTTCCTGCCCTGCTCGGTCACCTCCACGCGCAGGCCGTCCTGCTCGACGGGTTTGTCGTGGTTGACGTCCCGCCAGCGGAACCGGCCTACCTCGCGCTCGCCGTCCTTGAGCACGACCGTTGCCGACCCGATCGCCGAGATGCGCGCGTATGCGTGCGCGCTTTCCGGATCGGCGGCCTCTCCCCAGCCTTTCATGGAATCCGTCAGCAGGCCCGAGGTCGAGTCGTTCTCTGGCAGCCGGAAGGCGTAGCCAGCTACGCCCCTGTCCACATCGACGGTCGGCTCGCAGAGCGGCTGCGGGCCGTCCGGACCGAGCGCCGTGAACCGCAGCGTGCGGGAGGCCTCACGCCGGAACGGATGCTCGCCTGCATTGCCGATCGTGATCGCGACCACCGTCACCGGCGCTGCGATCGCCTGGAGTTCGATCGTGTCGACGACCGAGCGCGGGTGCGGGTTCTCCCAGGTCCACAGGAAATAATCGGCGAGCACGTTGGCGGTGACTTCGGTCTGGCGCAGCCCGAGTTCGTCCCAGCGGCCTTCATACCTGCTCGGCAGCCTGAACTCGGTCGTGGTCGCCGCGAGGAACGGCGCGGCCGCATCCCAGAATTCGCCCGGTGAGGCTGCGATCTCGAGCCGTTCGCTAACGGGAACCGTGATCTCGGCCGCGTCGGCGCCGGTCAGGCCGAACCTGTACTCGGCCACCACCCGCCCGGGAGCTATCCGCTCGCCGCCCCTGGCACCGGCATGGCAGTGCGCCACGATGACCCGGTCGGCGGCGCGGCCAACGGGAATGGTGACATATTCGCCAGGCATGACCCGAACGAAGCACGCGGCATCCGGCTTGCCCGGGTCGCCTATCCGGAACGGCAGGCCGTGGAATAGTTGGTCGCCGATCGGCGGCCGTCGCCCGCCGCCGAAGGTCTCCAATCCCGCGTTGCACAACCCAGCCAGGTCAAGCGGTTCGTAATCGGACAATTCAATCCCCTCCTGCTGGCCGAAGCGCACGGCCGCATCACCCGTCTCCCTGAGCTCATTGTCCCTGGTAGCGGTCCTAGAAAAGTCCGGATTGCTGATGAGTTCCAATGAATTTCGATGAATTGGGCTAGCCTCGACGTGCCCGCTGCGCGCTCTGCATCTCACACAGATCTGTACATGAACACGGAGAGGAACATGATGACCCCGCGACGCTCCGCCGCCGTGATGATCGCCGTTGCGGCCGTGATCTGCCCGCTGATGCTTTCCGGCGCGGTTCAGGCGACGGCCGGGACGCAGATGCCCCCGAATGCCGCGGCTGTGACGGGTACCTGGGGCGCGGCGCAGAAGGTGCCTGGCGCCATCGCCCTGAACGGCGGCGGACAGGCACAGGTCCAGTCTGTGTCGTGTGCGTCGGCGGGCAATTGCTCCGCGGGCGGGTATTACACCGACCGCTCAGGGCACCACCAGGTGTTCGTGGTCAGCCAGGTGAACGGCACCTGGCATAACGCCATCGAGGTTCCCGGTACCGCGACCCTGAATAGGGGCGGGAACGCCAACATCTTCTCGGTGTCGTGCGCGTCGGCGGGCAACTGCAGCGCCGGAGGCTACTACACGACAGACGCATTCGGGCACACCCAGGCTTTCCTGGTCAGCCAGGTGAAGGGCACCTGGCGCACGGCCATAAAGGTCCCAGGAACCGCGGCACTCAATGTGCACGGCAATGCCGAGGTCAACTCGGTGTCGTGCCCGTCCGCTGGAAACTGCACGGCGGGCGGGTACTACAAGGACGGCTCGTACCACTATCAGGCGTTCGTGGTCAGCGAGGTGAACGGCACCTGGCGAACGGCCAAGGAGCTGCTCGGCACCGTCGCCCTGAACAAGGGCGGCAACGCGGGGGTTACATCGGTGTCGTGCGCCTCGGCGGGCAACTGCAGCGCCGGCGGGTCCTACGTCGGCAGCTCTCCCGGTTCCCTGCCGTTCGTGGCCAGCGAGGTGAATGGCACGTGGCGCTCAGCCAGGGCTGTACCTGGCGCGGCCGCACTCACCGATGGGGGCGCGCTCATCACCTCGGTGTCGTGTAGCGCGGCGGGTAACTGCAGCGCCGGCGGGGCTTACCAGGACAGTTCCGGTCACGAGCAGGCGTTCGTGGTCAACCAGGTGGCCGGCACCTGGCACTCCGCTACGCAGGTTCCAGGCACGGCATCTCTCAACACCGGCGGGAGTGCGTACATCTATTCTCTGTCGTGCGGGTCGGCGGGCAACTGCAGCGCCGTCGGGTCCTATTTCACCAGCTACCTGCATGCGTTCGTGGCTAACGAGGTGAACGGCGTATGGGGCACTGCGATTGAGCTCCCTGGCACCGCGGCTCTCAACCTGGGCAAGACCGCTTACGCCATCTCGGTCTCGTGCGCCTCGGCAGGCAACTGCACAGCGGGCGGGACATACACCGATAGCGCCGAGCACATGCAGGCGTTCGTGGCGAGCGAGGTGAACGGGACCTGGCGGACAGCCACGCAGCTACCTGGCACCGGGGCCCTGAACCCGGGCGGTCATGCCTTTGTCGAATCGGTGTCGTGCACGTCGGCCGGCAAGTGCAGCGCCGGCGGAGGCTACACCGGCAGTGCGCGGAACAGGCAGGCGTTCGTCGCCACGCAGAGCTAGGCGAACGGCGCGCCGGACAGCGTTTGCGCGAGGGGCCACGGTCACGTCGGGCTGATGTGCCACTTGATCCCGTTGCCCGCCCTGACCTGGCTGACCGCCTCGGCGAAGCCTCCCAGCGGCAGCGGCTCGCGCAGCAGCGGACCGGGGTCAACGGCACCGCTCGCTAGCAGGTCGACAGCTTGGCCGAAGCTTCGCAAGATGGCCATGGACCCGACGATCGTGAGCTCGTCGTTGTAGATGCGGAACGGCGAGACCGCGACCCTGGCCTGCGCGGGAGCTACGCCGAAGACCAGCAGCCTGCCGCCCCGGTCGAGTAGATCGAGAACCGACTCAATCGCCGCGGGTACGCCGGTGGCGTCCACGGCAATGGCGAATCTGGCGCCGTCGAGGTCGGCCGCGCTCGTCACCGTCTGTGTGGCCCCGAGGGTTCTGGCGACATCGAGCCGCGCGGCTATCGGATCGATCACCGCGATCCGGCCCGCTCCGGCGCGAA
Organism: Streptosporangiaceae bacterium; assembly: GCA_036258115.1. Taxonomy (GTDB): domain Bacteria; phylum Actinomycetota; class Actinomycetes; order Streptosporangiales; family Streptosporangiaceae; genus Chersky-822. Next base: position 5,726 of record DATAEH010000192.1, on the reverse strand, counting down.
CCAGCAACTGGAGCAGCAGCAAGCCCATCGTGCCGGCTCCGCCGATCACGACTGACTCACCGATCACCGAACCTAGACGCCGCAAGCCATGCACGGCGCATGCCAGCGGCTCTGCCATTCCGCCGTACTGACCATCGATGTGGTCAGGCAATCGGTGCGCGTTGACGGCAGGCACGGCCACGAACTCGGCGAACGCGCCGTTTACCGTGTCCCCGATTGCTGCCCAGTTCTCGCACAGATTGCCATGTCCGGCCCGGCAACGTCGGCACCAGCCGCAGTAGAGCGACGGATCGACCGCGACCCTGTCGCCCTCATTCAGGTCGGGTTCCACATCGGCGCCGCAGGCCACGATCTGCCCGGCGAACTCGTGGCCGGGCGTGATCGGATATGGCGTCGGCGGGAACTCGCCATCGAGGATGTGCAGGTCCGTCCCGCAGATCCCGCAGCACTCCACCCGCACGAGCACCTGCCCGCGCCCAGGGGCGGGGTCGGGTACCTGCGCGAGCCGAACACTTCCCGGCTGGTCGAGCACGATCGCGCGCATAGTTCCTCCGTCGGTTTCTGTTACCAGCATGCGCTCGCCCGGTCACGTGCCCAGTGCCCGTGACCGCAGTTGCAAGCCAATCGTCAAGGCGACCGCAAGACCGCCGTCCGGGTCGACGGCGCAGCATGAGGGCGCGGCTCCGGCCATGGCAAGCGGCCGGAGCGCGAGAACGCGGTAACGCTGGAGGTTGTTATGGGTGACATGCTGACTGCCGCCCGGGTGGCGGCGGACCCCTCGCTAGTCCCGGACGGGTTGCTCGCCAGTGCCGAGCAGTTCATCACAGACTTCCATTGCGAGAATCGGCTCGGGCCGCCTGACGGGCGGATGCGCCAGGTCCGCCGCGAAATCAACGCGGCTGGCACGTACCGGCATAGCCGGTCTGAGCTGGAGTACGGCGCGCGTGTCGCGTGGCGGAACAGCGCACGGTGTATCGGTCGGCTCTACTGGAATAGCTTGCGCGTGCGTGACCGCCGCGACGTCAGCGCCGCGTCCGACGTGGCCGCTGAGGCGATCGCCCATTTGCGAGAGGCCACCAACGGCGGCCGGATCCGGCCGATGATCACGGTGTTCGCGCCCGACGTGCCAGGCCTGCCTGGCCCTCGGATTCTCAGCTCGCAGCTCGTCAGGTACGCCGGACACGCCGACGCCGGCGATGGCGGCGTCATCGGCGATCCGGCCAACGCGGATCTCACGCGGCTCACCTGCGACCTTGGGTGGTCACCGCCAAGCCAGCCGGGCCGCTTTGACGTCCTGCCAGTGATCATCCAAGAGCCCGGCATATGCCCCACGCTGCACGACCTGCCAGCCGATGCGGTGCTCGAGGTCGCGATCACCCATCCGGAGCTTGGCTGGTTCAGTGATCTCGGGCTGCGCTGGTACGCCGTCCCCGTCATCAGCGACATGTACCTGGAGATCGGCGGCATCCGGTACCCCGCAGTGCCGTTCAACGGCTGGTACATGTGCACCGAGATCGGGTCTCGCGACTTCGGCGACGCCAGCAGGTATAACCAGCTGCCCGTCATTGCCAGGCAGATGGGCCTGTCAACTGACAACGAACGCACTCTATGGAAGGACAGGGCCCTCACCGAGCTCAACTTCGCGGTCCTGCACTCGTTCACCGCTGCGGGCGTCACCATCACCGATCATCACACCGAGTCCGTCCGCTTCCTCCGGCACTTGGAGCGTGAGGAGAGCCACGGCCGGGCGTGCCCAGCGGACTGGACATGGATCGTGCCCCCGGCCGCGGCTTCGGCGACCCCGGTCTTCCATCGCTACTACCAGAACTTCGATCAGAAGCCGAACTTCTACCGGCACCCGGCTCTGGACACTCGTCAGCGTCGCGAATCCTAAGCGTCGCGAACGAGCTTGTAGCTAAGGAATGCAAGGCTCTCACCTATAGGCCTGGCGTCGACGAGGCGCAAGGTCTTCTTGTCGCTGGTCTCGCCGAACAAGCGCTCGCCAGTTCCGAGTGCGACCGGATAGACGATGAGCCGCAGTTCGTCGACGAGGTCGTGCTCCATCAGCGTGTGCGCGAGCTGGGCACTGCCGTAAACGACGATCTCGCCGTCCAGGTCATGCTTCAGCTTCGCGACTTCGGTCACTACGTCGCCCTTCAGCACCGTCGAGTTGCTCCACCTGGCCTCATCGATGGTCGAGGACACGACGTACTTTGGCATGCTGTTCAGCCTGTCCGCCCACTCGCCGCTGCGCGACAGCCACCGCTCGCCGAAATACTCATCGCTTCGCCGGCCGAGGAGCAGAGCCTGCGCACCTAGCGCCTCGGCGAGCTCAACCTTGGCCCACTCCTCGCGGTCCTTGTCGTCAATGTCGAGGAACCAGCCGCCGAACTTGAAGCCCTCCTCGCCGGTCGGGTCCTGGACGACTCCATCGAGGGAGACGTTCTCGCTGATGACGATCTTTCCCATGTCGGCTCTCCTTGCCTGGCGTTGTCGGTTCAGCCAATGCAGACAACGCGAGCGCAAGAAAGTGGGCGCCAGATGACTGACAAGTTCACACTTTGGTCGGCCGTCTGGCGTAGCCGCCGGCTCGAAAGCGGCTGCCTCAGGTGACGAGCCGGACCCGAGGCATCTGGAATCCTGGCCCGCGACCAGAGCATTTAGGGACCGTGGCGGCCAGAGCGTTTCCGGTTTGATATGCCCGGCGAACTACTCCGTTGATCGCCGAGATGAAGTGATTAGCGCTCGCCTTAGCGAGGATGATCTTCGCGGTTATCTGCTCTATAGCAAGCCGGGCGCCAACTGGCCTGGCCACCCCGTCATTGAGGAAATCAGCAAGGTCCTCCCTGAAGTCGGATCTATCATGTCTTATATGATTTATATCCCGCTGCACATTATTGCGATCGGCCGTGACCGTGCGTAGAACAAAGTTACGTATCGTCTTCAATGCGACGAAGTTGACATTGTTCTGGAGGTTGTAGCACTCTGGCTGGCCGCCACGGCCATTTGCACCCAGTCGCACCTTCCGCAGCTCACGTTGCAGATCGAGATGTGCCTTCTTCAGATCGGTTCTCAGCGCATGAACAGCAGTCCGGAAGTCAGCTGGATCAGACAGCTTGCCGGGCGGACGCTGACAACCTGCAGCACCGATTAAGCCGAGCACGGCCATGAGCGTGAGGCATGTTCCCTTTATCGCACTACCGGAGTATCCGCGCATGCTGTGATCCTTTCCTCCCCTCCGTCCATTGTGACCGTCTAAGTCATGCCAACTCAAGAGCGCGATTCTGGAGAGAAAGGAATGCCAAAGAAGTTCGACAGCCAAGGGCTCTCTCGACCGTCCAGACAACGACCATGATGGCCACGCCGCCGGAGACCAGGAGCAACAAAGCCACTATGCGACCGTACGCCGCCGCGCCGACACGGTCGACCACCCACCGAGTGAACATGCAATCCCGGCCTGCTTCGTATAAATGCTGGTCAGGCGTCTGATAGCTACCGAAAGACGAGATTGCCCAGCCTTCCGAAAAGCGCAGGAATTAGTACTTTGCCCCCGCACCTGGCCACCCTTCTGTTTTGTGTGCGTTCCGTAGTCCGTTGATAGCAAACTGTGACCCTTCCTGTCTCAGACCTCAACATTGCGGCACTTAGCGTGGCTGTAGATCGGTACCTCTGCGGGTGCGGCATCATCGCGCTGGCCGATTTGGGATGACGACGCAGATGGGGGCATATCTATGTATCAGAGGGGCAATCAGACAAGGGGATTTATGTCTATAAAGCGGGGAGCTCGGCAAAGGCGGAATCTGGCCTTGGTTGCCGTGGCGGTCGCTGCGGCCATGGTGGCCGCGGCCTGCAGTTCTAGCGCAGCGCCTCCGAGCAGTTCTGGAGGCAAACCCGTCAAGGGCGGCACCGCGTCGATAGCGCTGCCCGCCGGCATTACTTACAACTGGATCTTCCCGTTCTACGCGATCACCAATGCGAGCGTGTACAACGGCCAGCAGTTCCAGTGGCTGATGTTCCGGCCGCTCTACATGTTCGGGAACAACACCAACACCGACGTGTTGATCAACTACCCGCTCTCGCCGGCCAACGCGCCGAAGTACAGCAACGGCGGGAAGACGGTGACTGTCACGATGAAGGGCTGGAAGTGGTCGAACGGCGAGACCGTCGACGCCAAGAGCCTGATGTTCTTCCTGAACATGACCAGAGCGGAGAAGGCGAACTGGTACGCCTACTCCAAGGGGCTGTTGCCTGACAACATCGTGTCCTACAAGGCCACTAGCCCGAACACGCTGGTCATCCAGCTCAACCGGGCCTATTCCAGCCTGTGGTTTACCTACAACCAGCTGGCTGAGATCAACCCGATGCCGCTGGCGTGGGACGTCACCAAGCTAGGCGCCAAGCCTGGCAGCGGCGGCTGCGCCACCGACAGCGCGGCCGACGGCTGGGCCAAGTGCAAGGCGGTGTACACGTTCCTGACCGCGCAGTCCAAGCAGGCCAGCACCTATGATTCCAGCCCGCTGTGGAAGGTCGTGGACGGGCCGTGGAGGCTGTCGAGCTTCAGCACCGATGGTCACGTCACGATGGTGCCGAACAAGGCATACTCCGGCCCGGTGAAGCCGACGCTGTCAGCAATCAAGTTCGTGCCGTTCACCAGTGACTCGGCCGAGTACACAGCGCTCAAGACCGGGCAGGTTGACGTGGGCAATATCCCTACTCAGGATCTGCCGCAGAAGTCGCCTAGTTCGGCACTGCCGCCAACCAATCCGCTCGGCAGCAGCTGGACGCTGCAGCCGTTCTACAACTACGGCATTCAGTACGCGCAGCCGAACTTCAACAATCCGCAGGTCGGGTTCATGGTCCGGCAGCTGTACGTCAGGCAGGCACTGCAGTACGTCATCGATCAGCCAGGGATCTCCAAGGCGATCTGGCGTGGTTATGCCACCCCGACATCGGGGCCGGCTCCGACTACGCTGCCGAACCCGTACGCACCGCCCATCCAGAAGACCAACTCCGGGCAGGGTCCGTACCCGTTCAGCATCTCCAAGGCGAAGTCCCTGCTGACCAGCCACGGCTGGGCCATGTCAGGCGGGGTGATGACCTGTCAGGACCCGGCCAAGTGCGGTACCGGCATCAAGAAGGGCCAGCAGCTGAAGCTCACGTTCAACTACTCGACGGGCGTGGCCGCGGCTACTGCGATGTGGCAGGCGATCAAGTCTGACGCTTCGAAGGCCGGCATTGACATCAACCTGGTCGGCCAGTCCTTCAACACGATCATCGGCGAGAGCGCTCCGTGCGCGCCGATGGGTCCGAAGTGCAACATCCAGGTGTTCGCCTATGGCGGCTGGGCCTACGACGGACCGGGCTTCGAGCCCACCGGAGAGCCGCTATTCGCGACGGGCGCAGGGTCCAACTCGGGTAACTACACCAATCCGCAGATGGACAAGCTGATCACCAAGACGCACACCAACAGCAGCATCGGGGTGTTCCACAACTTCGCCACGTTCACCACGCAGCAGCTCCCGTACATCTGGGTTCCGAGCCCGAACCCGTACGAGATCATCGCGTCGAAGAACACGCTGCAACACGTCAGGTACAACGCGCTGTTCACGTTGCTGCCGGAGTACTGGCAGTTCACCAAGTAATCACAGGGGAGTCGGCCGCCGTCCCACGGATCCGTGGGACGGCAGCCGACGTGTAACTGCTGGCAGACCCCTGGTAAGCCGCTG
>DATAEH010000191.1:0-11818 GCA_036258115.1 Streptosporangiaceae bacterium | reverse complement strand
ATGACCCGGTCACGTCGGGCGGCAAGCTTGGCTAGCGCGCGTGTTCCCGTCAGCGTGCTGGTCCTGCTATGTGTCTTGGGACTCCCTGGCCCGCTCGGCTTGGTGAGCGTTGCCATGGTCATGCCGGGGCTCCGCTCTCGTCCGCGGTCCTGCGGAGTTCGTCCCCGCTATCACCGGCCCTGCTGTCGCCGGCACTGCTGTCACCGGCACCGCTGTCGCCGCCGCCCTCCCCGGCGTCGCCCGAGTAGTGCCGCAGGAACAGTTCCTCGAGTGTCGGCGGCTGACTAATCAGGCTGCGGACGCCCACTGCCGTGAGCTGCCTGAGCAAGCCGTCGAGCTTGTCGGTGTCCACCTCGCATTTCATCCGCAAGCCCTCGATGTCCAGGTCGTGAATGCCTGGCAACTGGTCAATGCCGACTGGCGGTGCCGCCAACTCCGCAGAAATCGACGTCCGGGTCAGATGGCGCAAGTCGGCGAGGCTTCCGGTCTCGACCGTGCGGCCGCTCCTTATGATCGTGACCCGGTCACAGAGCGCCTCGACCTCGGACAGGATGTGGCTCGACAGCAGCACGGTGCGCCCGCTCTCGCGCTCCTCATCGACGCAGGCGCGGAACGCTGCCTCCATCAGGGGGTCAAGACCAGCCGTCGGCTCGTCCAGCAGTAGCAACTCGACGTCGGACGCCAGTGCGGCGATGAGCGCGACCTTCTGCCTGTTGCCCTTGGAGTACGCGCGCGCCTTGATCGTCGGGTCGAGCTCGAACCGCTGAAGCAGGCTGGCCCGGCGCTTCTCATCGAGCCCCCCGCGAAGCCGGCCGAGCAGATCTATCACTTCACCGCCGGTGAAGTTTGGCCACAGGCTCACGTCGCCAGGCACGTAGGCGAGCCTGCGGTGCAGCGTCGTGGCGTCACTCCACGGATCACCGCCCAACAGGCGAGCCGAACCGCCGTCGGCGCGAAGCAGGCCGAGCAAAATCCGGATCGTGGTGGTCTTGCCCGCTCCGTTCGGGCCGAGGAACCCGTGCACCTCGCCCGTCGCCACGGCCAGGTCCAGCCCATCCAGCGCGGCGACCTTGCCGTATGACTTGCGGAGCCCAGTCACGTCGATTGCATTGCTCATGATTCTGAGACTACACTAGTTTCACAAAACACTGAAAGTTCGGAACATAAGAAATTCAGGACTTGTCGCGGCGACGAAGATACGGAGCCGGAGCCTGGCGAGCGCAGTTAGGGGTGCCTTTGGCAAGCGCGGCAGAACGCGACCACACGGGGCTGGCTGACAGCGTCATGTCCGACGAGCCGGGTCGCCTCAGTGCGCGGCACGACCCGGCGGCGCCGAACCGCCAGGACACGGAAAACGCGGCTGACGCGGCGCAACGTGACCCCGTCGCTGTTGCACGGTTCATCGAGCGGTTCGCGTCGGTGCTGGTCGAGGCGGGCATCCCGCGGATGTCCGCGCGGGTGTTCTCCGCCCTGCTGGCAACTGATTCCGGCCGGCTCACTGCTGCCGAGCTATCCGAGCAGCTCAAGGCCAGCGCTGCCGCAGTTTCCGGCGGCGTCCGCTACCTGATTGGCGTGGGAATGGTCAGCCGGGAAGGCGAACCAGGCTCGCGGCGGCACCATTACCGGGTGCCCGACCATGTCTGGGATGAGGTAATCAGCGGCCGGGACCGGCTGATGGCACGATGGACCGCGGTCCTGCGCGAGGGAATCGCGCTGGTAGGCCCGGATACGCCGGCGGGCGCGAGATTGGCCGATTCAGTACAGTATTTCGAGTTTGTCAGCGCCGAGCTCCCCCGCGTGCTGGCCAGATGGCAGGAGCACAAGGCCGCTTTGGAGCGAGCCGCGGAGCGGGACGGAGACGCCAGCGCCTGACGTCGGCCGACCTGGTCAGGGCCCCACGACCGGCGTCGCGGCGTCATCGGCAGCCCGGTATTTGCTGCCCGGATGGAAGATCCGCGCCAGAACGTTGGTATGACTGGTAGTGAAGCAATGGCTGAGGAGGCTGCCGCAGTGCCGCGCGACCCCGGAGACCTCTACCAGGTAAGTCCTGAAGCGCCCAAGCTGGACGCCGACCTCGTGATGCTCTATTACCTCGACGGGTTCGTCGACGCGGGCGCTGCCGGCCGGCAACTGACCACCCACCTGCTGTCGACGCTCGATCACACCGAAGTGGCCAGGTTCGACGTTGATTCGCTGATCGACTACCGGTCACGCCGTCCGGCCATGATCTTCACTAAGGATCACTGGGAGAGCGTTGAGGCGCCCGAGATCGCCGTCCACCTGCTCAAAGACGCGGAAAACACGCCGTTCCTCCTGCTTAACGGCCTCGAGCCAGACCGTGACTGGGAGGCCTTCACAAGGGCGGTGCTCGACCTTTCGGCTCGGTTGAACGTGCGGATGGTCGTTAGTTACCACGGCATCCCGATGGGAGTTCCGCACACCAGGCCGCTCGGCATCACCGGGCACGCGACTAAGGCCGAGCTGATCGACGGGTACCAGCCCTTGGTCGACCGGCTGCAAGTGCCAGGCAGCGCGTCGGCGCTGATCGAATTCCGGATGGGCGAGGCCGACAAGGCCGCTGTCGGGTTCGCGGTACACGTGCCGCACTACCTAGCGCACGCGTCATACCCGGCCGCTGCTATCACGCTGCTCGCCGCGGTGGAGCGCGCGACCGGGCTGAACCTGCCTGGTGAAGCGCTGCGCGAGGCTGCACAGTTGACCGACGCCGAGATCGCGAGGCAGGTCCAGGGGTCTGACGAAGTCACCGAGGTCGTCAGGTCACTCGAGGAACAGTACGACGCCTTCAACGCGGGCCGGCCGGACCTGCTGGCGCAGCCCGAGAACATGCCGACGGCTGACGAACTGGGCGCTCAGTTCGAGCGGTTCCTGGCCGAGCAGCAGCAAGGCGGCGAAGGGCCGCCCGAGTCCTGAAGCGGCTGCCCGCAACGGACTCAGCCCGTTCGGTCAGCGTGCGAGAAATCGGCGGTTAGGGCCTTCCGCTACGCCGCCGGGGCATCTCGGCGAATTGGCCAGGATTTGACGATTACACGCGCGGAGCTTCACCTTTGCCCGGGCAACTACCTAAGCACCGGCGCAGCGGCCGACCGCACGGGGCTAGCCGCTGGCCGGGCCACATGTGCGGGGGTCATGTGGCCACGGGAGCAGGGCGGCGATGAATAGTCCGCGAACCGCGACGCTTCGCGGATTGAGCTGCAGCGATGCGGCGCCGCCGCCCTGTCTCCCGGTCTCTCCGGCAGGCAATTCCCACGAAGTCGTAGAGTTTTGCGCCAGATAGGCGTAAGAGCCTTCAAGATCATGGAACGCGAGGCTCGCGCTGCGGGGTTGGCCAGCGCCCTGCGCCCGGTTATTCGAGAGCCAACTCAGTGCGACTGTGGCACATTACTTGTCGTGAACGATTACGCCGAGGTCAACAGGGTCAACTGGGATGAGCGCGTGCCCGCCCACACCGCGTCGGCCGAGTACGGCGTGGACAAGTTCCTTGCCGATCCAAAGTTCCTCAGCCACGTGGTGCGGTTCGACCTGCCGCTGCTCGGCGACATCAGCGGCCTGCGCGGCGTGCACCTGCAGTGCCACATCGGGACCGACACAATCTCGCTGACCAGGCTCGGTGCGTCGATGACCGGGGTTGACTTTTCGGGACCCGCGGTGCGGCAGGCACGCGCGTTGGCGGAGCAGACCGGCGCCGACGCTACGTTCGTCGAGTCCGACGTCTACGCGGCCGCCGACGCGGTCGGGCGCGACGCCTTTGACTTCGTGTTCACAGGCGTGGGCGCGCTGTGCTGGCTGCCGTCGGTCAGCCGGTGGGCGCGGGTCGTCGCGAGCGTGCTGCGTCCGGGCGGGCGGCTGTTCATCAGGGAAGGTCATCCCGCTCTGTGGAGCATCCAGGACGATCGGGACGATGACCTAGTGGTTGTGGAATACCCGTACTTCGAGCGCCCGGAGCCGACGACCTTCGACCAGGGAGGCACCTACGTCGACACCGACGTGGAGTTCGAGCACACCGTCACCCACGAGTGGAACCACGGCATTGGTGAGATCATCACCTCCCTCCTCGACGCCGGGATGACGATCACCGGGCTCACTGAGCATGACAGCGTGCCGTGGGACGCAGTGCCTGGCCAGATGGAGGAGATCGGGGGCGGCGAATGGCGGCTGAAGGACCGGCCGTGGCGCCTCCCGCACAGTTACACCCTGCAGGCCGTGAAGTCCGGCGGGCGCGCCACCGGCTAGGCGGACGCGGTCACCGCTACGCGGACGCAGTCACCGCCTTGATGATCCCGGCGTAGAGGCGGTGCCAGGTTAGCGACCGGAAGCCGGCCGCGGCCAGCAGCTTTGTGGCGCGCAGCGGGGTCCTGGCGCGGTAGCGCCGCGATCCGACCAGGGTCGGCAGCAGCCAGTTCGAGCACAGGTCGGCGAGCAGGAAGGAGCCGCGCGGGGCCAGCACGCGATGGCACTCCGCCAGCCCGGCGCGCTGGTCCGTCCAATGGTCGAACGACGTCGTGCTGATCACAAGATCAAAGCTCGCGTCCTCGAACGGCAGGCGCTCGGCGACACCCTGTACGAAGGTGAGCCTTGGGTCACCGGACTTGGCTCTAGCCTGGCTGACCATCCCGGGCGCCGCGTCAACGCCGGCCAGCGAGATGGCGCCCGGCAGCCGCGGCGCGAGCTCGCGCAGCAGCAGCCCGGTCCCGCAGCCAACGTCTAGCACGCGCGCCGGCGACGGGCAGTGCGCGAGCGCAAGGTCCACCGCGCGGGTCACGATATCGGTGTGCATCTGCCCTCTGTAGCCGGTCTCGTACTCGGCGGCCCGGTCATGAAAGGCCAGCACATCGCGATCGCCAGTCACCATCTGATCTTCGGCCGAGCCCGCGGCGTTGGCAAGCCAGGTTGGCGGTCTGCCCGGGCTGATGGCCTGTCAGCGGGCTGCGCTAGGCTCGGCTGTCTGTTCGTCGCATACGGGCAGGTCAGTGCGGGAATGCGACGAGGCGGACTAGGCCGAACGGGGATCTCGACGCTCATGAAGGTGCGGAAGGCATCAAGCCCTTCACGGCCTGCACTCCCCCGTCCGGTCCGCAGGTTGCTGCTGTTCGTGAGCGCGCTGGTCTTCACCGACACCATCTTCTTCACCGCGCTGACCCCGCTACTGCCGCACTACGTCCAGGTCGTGGGCCTGTCCAAGGCCGGAGCCGGCATCCTGGTCGCGGCCTATCCCGCGGGCACGCTGATCAGCGCGTTGCCAGCCGGGCTGCTCGTCGCGCATCTCGGCGCCAGGCGAACCGTTCTGATCGGCCTCGTGCTGATGAGCGTCTCGACGCTGGCGTTCGGCTGGTCCAACTCCGAAGTCGTTCTGGACAGTGCCAGGTTTGTCCAAGGTCTCGGGGGCTCATGCACCTGGGGTGCCGGGATGGCGTGGCTCTCCACCGCGGCCCCCGCCGAACGCCGCGGCGAGCTGCTCGGCACCGCGCTCGGCGCGGCCGTTGGTGGAGCGCTGTTCGGCCCGGTCGTCGGCGCGGTCGCGGACCAGATCGGCACCGGGCCGGCGTTTTCCGCGGCGGCGGTGATCGCGGCGGGCCTGATCTTCGCCAACTTCGCTATGCCCGCACCTGAGCAGGCCGAGCCGCAAGGCCTGCTCGCCGCGTTCGCGTCGATCAGAGACCCCCGGATCGCGATGGGCCTGTGGCTGACGACCATCGCGGGCCTCGCGTTCGGCGTCCTCGACGTGCTCGCGCCACTCCGGCTGAACGCGCTCGGCGCTGCTCCGGTCCTGATCGGCGCGACCTTCCTGGCGTCCGCGGCAGTCGAGGCAGGACTGTCCCCCTTGTCCGGCAGGCTCTCCGACCGGCGCGGCCGGTACTTTCCGATCCGCATCTCGCTGCTGACCGGCGTGGCTGTCAGCCTCCTCGCTCCAGTCCTCGCTCCCCTGGCCGTCCTGATCGCCATGCTGGTGATCGGAATGCCGGCGTTCGGGACGCTGTTCGCGCCGTCGAGCGCGATGCTCAGCGACGCCGCAGATCGGCTAGAGCTGCACCAGGGCCTGGCGTTCGGGCTCGCTAACCTCGCGTGGGCGACGGGCCAGACGATCGCGGCCTCGGCCAGCGGCGCGATCGCCCAGGCCACCACCGACTTCGTCCCGTACGCCTTGCTCGCGGCCACTTGCCTGGCGACCTTCCTCGGCACACTGCGGCGCCGCGCCGCTGACAGTGGCGCGCGTTAACGTGTGACCGGAACTGGCGACCATGGACGATCCACGGGACATGCACCGCCGCGCCGGAGACCTCGCCGCCAAGGTCATCAGCCAGATCACGCGAGCACAGCTTGGCCTGCCGACGCCGTGCACCGACTGGGACGTCAAGGACGTGATCGCGCACATTGTCACCGGACAGCGGAGGTTCGCCGCCAAGCTGTCGGGCGAGCTTGAACCTGACGAGGGCGGCGATGTCATCGGCGATCATCCGGCGGCCGACTTCCGTGCCTCGCTCGCGGCGCTGAACGGCGTCTTCGACCAGCCGGGATTCCTGGACCGAACGATTCCGACGCCGTTCGGCGAGGGGCCGGCCGCGCAGTTCATATCCATCCGAACTGCCGAGCTCACGCTACACGCATGGGACCTGGCGGCGGCGACCGCCCAGTCACGAGTCTTCGACCACGAGGTTGTGGCATTTGCTTCCGCAGCCATGCACACCCGGCCGATCCCGCGGTCGTTGACGGGGCCGTTTGCACCCGAGCAAGCGTTGCGGGGCGGCATTCTGACAGACGCGGACCTGCTCGCAGCGTTCGCCGGGCGGAAGATCCCGGAACCCAGCCAGGCCTGGCATCTGCCCGAGGAGAACAAGGCAACCCCCGAGACTGGGGTCTCAGAACCGCTGAGATGATGGCGGCGAGGAAGCCTTCCGACACACGCCAGTCAGCATTGCCTCTGCGAGGTGGTCATGTCCGGTCCGCTGTTTCCGACGTCGCTGGTCGGCAGTTACCCGCAACCGGACTGGCTGATCTACAGGGAGAAGCTGGCCGGCCGGTTCCCGCCGCGGGTGCGCGCTCGCGAGCTCTGGCGAGTGGACCCGGCGTACCTGGAGCAGGCCCAGCAGGACGCGGCCCGCCTGGCCATCGCCGATCAGCGCGAGGCGGGGCTGGACATCATCACCGACGGTGAGACCGGCAGGGAGAGCTACTCGAACGCGTTCGCGACGGCGCTCGATGGCGTGGACATCGACAACCCGGGCACGGCGCTCGACCGCAGCGGGCATCCGAACCCGGTACCCAGGATTGTCGGTCCGATCAAGCGGCGCCATGCCGTCAACGTCGCTGCCCTCCAATTCCTAAAGCAGCATGCGGGCGACGGCAAGACCGTCAAGATGACCGTTCCCGGCCCGTTCACGATGGCCCAGCAGGCCCAGAACGACTTTTATGCCTCACTTGAAGAGGCCGCGCACGCCTACGCCGCCGCGGTGAACGAGGAGATCTCGGACCTGTTCGCGGCGGGAGCCGACGTCGTCCAAGTCGACGAGCCATACCTGCAGGCCCGGCCGGAGGCAGCGCGCGAGTTCGGTGTCGGCGTGCTGAACGCCGCCCTTGAGGGCATCACCGGCACGACGGCCGTTCACCTGTGCTTCGGGTACGCAGCGATCATTCACGACCGGCCGAGCGGCTATTCGTTCCTGCCCGAGCTCGCGGCGTGCACTGCCAAGCAGATCTCGATCGAGACCGCGCAGTCCGGCCTGGACTGCTCGGTCCTGGGCGGGCTGGCCGACGCTGGCAAGACCGTCATCCTCGGGGTGCTGAACCTCGGCGACGAAGCCGTCGAGAGTCCTGAACAGGTGGCCGAACGGGTGCGCCGCGCGCTGCCGTTCGTGCCAGCCGATCAGCTCGTGCTCGCCCCTGACTGCGGTATGAAGTACCTGCCACGCGAGTCGGCATTCGGCAAGCTCCGGTCCATGACCTCGGCGGCCGCCAAACTGCGCGCAGAGCAGCACTGATTGAACCCGGCTAGGCCGGGCTCGCAACCTTCATCGGCCCTCATCAGCTCGAGAATCAGCTGGTGCTCGGCGTTGGCGTGTTGCTCGGGGTTGCTTGAACGTCCGGCGCCGCCTTCCCTACCGTGGGGTTCGGATATTTACCGCTGATGCGGCCTAGGGGTGGGATGCCGGTATGCGGCGACCGATTTTCCTGCTGGTGTCGAGCGACGCGCCACGCCTGAAGGCGCTGAGCGACGACCTCCGCCGCCGGTACGAAGCCGACTACCAGGTGCTCGCGGCCGATTCGGCCGCGTCCGCCCTGGCAACGCTGGGCCAACTAGCCACAGCTGGCGATGAGATCGCGTTGATCATCGCAGATGAGCACCTTCTCGACATGCCAGCTGCCGACTTCCTGGTCGGCGCGCATGACCTGCATCGCGACGCCAAACGGGTCATGCTCATCGACCGCGGCTACTGGTCAGGCGGCCATCCGGCCATCCCGGCGCTCGCAGTCGGGAAGATTGACTACCACCTGTACGCTCCGTGGCGGCCGCCGGAGCGATTCCTTTATCCGGCGCTTAGCGAGTTCCTCGCCGCCTGGGACAAGACGCGTGAGCCGACCTCAGTCGCCTTCCGCATTGTCGCTCCCGAGCACTCCCCCGCCGCTCACCGGCTCCGCGAAGACCTGACCAGGATCAGCATCCCGTTCTGGTTCTTCAGCGAAGGCTCGAAGGAGGGTGCTCAGCTGCTGCGGGAGAAGCACCTCGAGGGCACGACCGTGCCGGTGGTTGTGAGCCGAGACGGCCACGTACTCATCGATCCCTCGCACTCAGACCTGATGGAGACGCTGGGCTTCCATGCCGACCTGAACGACCGCTCCTGCGATGTGGCGATCATCGGGGCCGGACCGGCCGGGCTGGCGGCAGCGGTCTACGCCGCCTCAGAAGGCCTGGCAACGCTGGTGCTCGAACCTGATCTGCCCGGCGGGCAGGCAGGGACGAGCTCGATGATCCGCAACTATCTGGGGTTCCCGCGCGGCCTGTCTGGAGACGACCTCACGAACAGGGCCATCGAGCAGGCCTGGCTGTTCGGCGCGGAATTCGCGCTCGGCGAGGCGGTAGGCCTTTCCGTCAGCGGCGAAGCGCGTCTGGTGCACGCGGTCGGCGGCGGCAAGATCGAGGCCAGGACGGTGATCATCTCGACCGGCGTGACCTGGCGGCGCCTTGGTGTGCCGGCCCTCGAGTCACTGCTCGGCGCCGGTGTCTTCTACGGCGCCGCGGGCGCCGAGGCCCGCGCATTGACGGGCCGTGACGTCTACGTTATCGGCGCGGGCAACTCCGCGGGACAGGCGGCCATCCACCTGGCCAAGTACGCCTCGTCGGTCACCATGGTCGTGCGCGGCGCCGGCCTGCGAGACAGCATGTCGAGCTATCTGGTCACCGAGATCAGCAAGACCGCCCACATTGACGTCCGGACGGCGACCGAGGTCGTCGACGGCGCGGGCAGCTGCAGCTTGGAGACGCTGACCTTGCGGCATCGCCCGAGCGGCGCCACCGAAACCGTTAACGCGGCGGCGCTGTTCGTGATGATCGGCGCAAAGCCGCACACAGAATGGCTTGAGGGAATCGCGGAACGCGACAGCCAGGGATACGTCCTTACCGGCCGGGACCTTCGCAGGGCGGGCAAGCTGCCGGCGACGTGGCCGCTCCGCAGACCGCCGCTGCTACTCGAGACCAGCATTCCCGGCGTCTTCGCCGCCGGCGACGTGCGGCACAGGTCGATCAAGCGGGTCGCCTCCGCGGTCGGCGAAGGCGCCACCGCCATCCAACTCGTCCACGAGTACCTGCAGGCAGGGGACGACTGACCGATGTCAGTCCCCCAGCTCGGCGCGGCGGCGCGTCACGAACTCCTCGAGCTCGGCGCGGATGGCCTCGTCCATCGGCGGCTGTTCGTACGCGTCGAGCGTCTTGGTAACGATGTCCGACGCACGAGCGGTCGCGTCTTTGCCGCCGAGCTTGAGCCACCGCTCGTAGTTCGCGGTCGATGAGAGGAGCGGCCGGTAGAAGCACTCCCTGAACCGCTCCATGGTGTGCTGGGCGCCGAGGAAGTGACCGCCGTGGCCTACCTCCTCATGCGCGCCGAACGCGAGCGACGCCTCGTCGATCTCCAGCGGAGTGAACTCGACCTGCAGCATCCGGAGCAGCTCGATGTCGACGATGAACTTCTCGTAACACGACACCAGGCCGCCCTCAAGCCAGCCCGCCGCGTGCATCACCCAGTTGGTTCCCGCCAGGAACGTCGGCAGCAGCGTCATCAGGGACTCATAGGCTGCCTGGGCGTCACACGTCTGACTGGAGTTCAGCCCGCCGCCGGTACGGAACGGCAGGCCGTAATGACGGGCTAGCTGCCCGGTGCAGTACAAGCCGATCGCGGACTCGGGCGTTCCGAAGCTCGGCGAGCCGGACTGCATGTCGATGTTGGACAAGAACGAGCCGAAGATGACCGGGCAACCGGGCCTGATCAGCTGAGCCAGCGCGATTCCGGACAGCGCCTCGGCGAGCTGCTGCGCGAGCGCGGAGGGAATCGATACCGGCGACATGGCGCCCATCAACAAGAACGGGGTCAGCACCACCGGCTGGTTCGCCGCGCAGTACTCGAACTGGGCGTCCAGCATCCGGTCGTCCCAGCGCAGCGGTGAGTTGCAGTTGATCAGGGAGATCGTCGCGGGCGTCGCCTCGATTGCCGCTCTGCCCTTTCCCCCGGCGCCGCCGAACAAGATCTCCGTCATCTTGATCGTGTCGATGGCGTTGGGACCTGACACGACATTGCCCATGTAGATCTTGTCGGTCAGCGTCTGCAACGCGTAGATCATGTCGAGGTGCCGGGAATCGAGCGGGGCGTCGTTTGGCTCGCAGATTACGCCGCCCGCCGAGTCGAGCTGGCTGAAGGACTGCGACAGCATCGCTAGCTGACGGAAGTCCTGCAGCGTCGCGTCCCTGCGGACCTCGCCCTCGCGGACAAACGGGCACCCGTAGACGGCGCTGAACACCATCTCGTCGCCGCCGATGTGCACGTTGTTGGCGGGGTTCCTTGCCTGCACATCGAACTCCGACGGCGCCTTCGCGACCTGCTCAAGCACGAAGTCCGGGTCCAGCTTGACGACCTCTCCGTCCACGTCCTGGCCCGCCTTGCGGAACAGCTCGGTCGCCTCAGGCTTGGCGAACTGGATGCCGATCTCGCTGACGATCCGTCGCCAGCCTTTGTCGAGGACATTCACGGCGTCCGGGGACAGGATCTCGTAGCGCGGCATCGTGTTGCGGAACATGGCGACCTCGGTTCGATGTGCGATGTCGGATCTGGGCAGCAGTGGCCTAGCACAATCTTGACCGCTCTGGCAGGGAAACCTAGGATCACATCGTAGAACTAGGTTCCGGAATATGGAACAGCCGCACGCCGTCACATCCGGCGCGCGACGGCGAGCACAGTAGGGATCGTTGTGAGCAGCCCGAACGGAACGCAGGCCATAGACAGGGCAGCCATGCTGCTCGCCCAGGTCGTACATGGCAGCGAGCCCGTCAGCTTCACCGAGCTCACCACCGCCTCCGGACTGGCGAAGTCGACGACATCGCGGCTGCTGATGGCGCTCGAGCGGCATCAGCTGGTCAGGCGTGACGATGACGGCCGGTTCTGGCCAGGAGAGCTGTTCGTCAGGTATGCCTGGCGGGGAACGGCGGGCGCCGACCTGGTCGCAATCGCTCAGCCGTACCTGGCAAGGCTCGGCGAGCAGACCGGCGAGACGATCAATCTCGGCATCGTGGAGCTTGCAGGGGGTAATGCGGGTGTCG
>DATAEH010000190.1:0-8852 GCA_036258115.1 Streptosporangiaceae bacterium | reverse complement strand
CAGCTTGCCGACAGGCCTGCCGGTCACCAAAGCAGGGCTGCTCGACGACATCGGCGGTCGCACTCCGCCTGCAAGCTTGCCGGCAGCACTTGGTCGCGTGGTCGCGCGGCACGCAGCCGCGGGAGCTGCAAGAACCGTCAGCGCCACTGCCAGACCGGCCTGAACTGACCACGCCACTGCATCTGCGTCGCGGCCGCATCGCCGACCTGGAACGGCAACACCTCGCAGCCCAGCCGTGGCTCGGACGCTGGTCAGCAGCCGGCTCATGAGCTGCGCGCTTGGGCTCCTGACGCGTGCGGCATGCCTGCCAGGAGGTGCTCGACGGCGATTGGCAGCTCCCTGACCCGGTAGCCGGTGGCGTGGTAGACCGCGTTGGCTATAGCGGCCGATGACCCCACCTGGCCGATCTCCCCCACGCCTTTGACGCCCAACGGCCCCGTCACGTTGTCGCTGACCTCGATCAACTCGACGTCAACCTCAGGCGCGTCCGCATTGACGGGCACGAGGTAATCGCCCAGGCTCGCGTTGGCCCACCGGCCCTGGCCGATGTCCATGTGGGTGCCCTCGAGGAGCGCCTGCCCCAGGCCCCACAGCATTCCGCCCATCAGCTGACTGCGGGCGGTCTTCGGGTTGAGTACCTTGCCAGGGGCAAACGCACCCGCCATGTGCCTCACCCGGACGATGCCGAGGTCGGCGTCGACTGCGACCTTCGCGAACTGGGCGCCGAAGGTCAGCAGCCCGTATGGGGTATCCAGCGGCGGCGGGTCCCAGCTGCCGATGGCCTCGGCGTCGTTCATGAAGTGACGCTGCATCAGGCTGCTGTAGGTCTCCCCGATGCTGTCGTTCCCGGCGAGGCTCATCCGCCCGCCGCTGACGACGACGCTCGCGTGGTCCGCGCCATGCAGCGGTGAATCGCGGTCGTCGATGGCCAAGCTCACCAGCTGATCCCGCATAGCTATCGCCGCATTGTGCACGGCTGAGCTCACCATCATGGCGCCGTTGGAGCCGACAGGCGAACCTGCTGTTGGCAGGTCTGTGTCGCCGAAATCGAATCGAACGTTCGCCACGTCAAGGCCCAGTCCGTCGGCCGCCACCTGCGTCATCACGGTGGCCGTTCCCGTGCCGAACTCTTGGGTAGCGGTCTGCATGACGGCGGTGCCATCGGCATAGATGTGAGCCCGCGCCCGCTGCGTGTGCATGAAGAACGCGACCGGGTAGCCAGCCGTGGCCATGCCCGTCCCGATCAGCCAGTTTCCGTCGCGTTCTGAGCGTGGTTGCGGGTTGCGTTCTTGCCAGCCGATCAGCCTGGCACCGCGCTCGAAACATTCCGGCAGCCCGTAAGAGGACCACGGGTGACCGGTGCTCGGGTCGGTGTCGGCGATGTTGCGCAGTCGCAGCTCAATGGGGTCGATGCCAAGTTCGATGGCGAGTTCATCCATCGCGCACTCGAGCGTGAAGATTCCGACCGCCTCGCCGGGTCCTCGGGTGAACGTCGGGGTCATCGTGTTGCCTCGGATCAGGCGGTGCACCCCCTCGTGGTTCGGTGCCGCGTACAACTGCGAGGAAGCGCCGAAGGCGGGCTCGGCCCAGTCATCGAACGGCGACGTTATCGAGACCTTGTGATGGCGGATCGCGGTGAGGCTGCCGTCACGCCCTGCGCCTAGTTCCATCCGCTGTTCCTGTTCCTCGCGATGACCGCACGAGGTGAACATCTGCCCGCGCGGAAGGGCGAGCCGCACCGGCCGCCTGACGTACTGAGCGGCGAGCGCCGCAAGGGTCACGTGCGGCCATACCATCGCCTTGCAGCCGAAGGCGCCACCGACAAAATGGGTGAGCACCCTGATCTTGGACGGCGACAGGCCGAGCAGCGCCGCGACCGTCAACTGGACCGCCTTGATGCCCTGGCACGAGTCGTGCAGCGTGAGCTGGTCGCCGTCCCAGACCGCGGTGGTGGTCAGTGGCTCGATCGGGTTGTGATGGTTGGCGGCAAAGCGGAAAGACGCGTCGACGCGCAGGTCCGCGGCAGCGAGCGCTTCCTCGACCTTGCCTCGCCGCGTCTGTCCAGGGATGAAGCCGCCGAAGATCCGCTCTGGAACGTATGCGCTGTCGCGGCCCTGATCGACGGTCGTGACGGACGCTGTCTCGGAGTAGCTGACGTGCATAAGCGTCGCCGCGTGCTGCGCCCGCTCAAGACTGTCGGCGACGACGATCGCGACCGGCTGGCCAGCGTAGTGAATCAGGTCGTCCTGCATCGGGAAGAACGTCTCGCCAGGCGCCGGACCTCCCATAAGAGACGGCATCAGCGGCACCTTGTTCACCTTCGGCATGTTGCGGTGAGTCATGATGCCCGCCACGCCATCGGCCCGTTCGGCCATCGAGGTATCGATCGAGGTAACCCTGCCGCTCGCGATCCATGAACCGACGATCTCGGCATATGCCAGGTCAGGCAGCTGAATCTCGCCCGAGTAGCGGGCCGATCCGGCAACCTTTGCCGGGCCATCGACGCGGCTGAGCTCGGTTCCGATCGCGGCACTCATCGCGTCTCCCCGCTGGTCAGCGTCGCCAACGCGCGGATCATGGCACGCTGGGCCAGCTCGACCTTGAACGCGTTCAGCGGGCGCGGCCGGGCGGCTGACAGCTCCTCGGCGGCTGCCTCGGCAAACGCGGCTTCCTGCACCGGCTTGCCACGAAGGCTGCGTTCGGCGCGGCGGGCGCGCCAGGGCTTTGTTCCGACCCCTCCTAGCGCTAGGCGGATGTCTGCGACCGTGCCGTCCTGGGTGTCCACCGCCGCCGCTACCGATACAAGGGCAAACTCGTACGACTCGCGGTCCCGGAATTTCAGGTAGATGGACCGGCGTGCGATCGGAGTGCCCGGGACCTCAATCGCCGTGATCAATTCGCCGTGCCGCAGCGGATGCTCGCGCTCGGGAGTGCTCCCCGGCAGCAGGAAGAAGTCGTCGATCGCGATGGCACGGTTGCCATCGGGCCCGCGCGTGTGGACGACGGCATCCATGGCTACCAGGGCGACGGCAACGTCGGAAGGATGCGTCGCGATGCAGCTGTCGCTGGTGCCGAGGATCGCGTGCCCGCGGTTGAAGCCGTCCATGGCAGCGCAGCCGCTGCCAGGCTCGCGCTTATTGCATGGCGATGTGGCGTCGCGGAAGTAGCTGCAGCGCACTCGCTGGCAGAGGTTGCCGCCCATGGATGCCATGTTCCGAAGCTGGGCGGAGGCGCCGAGCAGCAGCGCCTGCGAGATCACTGGAAACTGGCGCATGACGCTCGGCGCCTGGGCGACGTCGCTCATGCGCGACAGGGCGCCGATGCGCAGTCCGCCGCCCGGCAGGTCTTCGATGCCATCGAGTGGCAGCGCGTTGATGTCGACCAGCAAGCTGGGACTGAGCACTTCCTGGCGCACCAGGTCCACCTCGGTCGTGCCGCCAGCGAGGAAGGCGCCGTCAGGTTCTGCTGTGACCGCGGCGATGGCCTCGTCCACGTCGGCTGCCCGCGCGTAACTGAGGGACCGCATGGCTCATGCACCGCCCGATGAGTCCCGCACGTCGCGGATGGCCGCGCGGATGTTCGGGTACGCGGCGCACCGGCAGATATTGCCGCTCATCCACTCGGCTATCTCCGCGTCGTCGCTGGCGCGGCCCTCCCTGAGCAAGGCCACCGCGGACATGATCTGACCCGGAGTGCAGTAGCCGCACTGGAACGCGTCGTTAGCCACGAATGCCGCCTGCATCGGATGCTGTTCATCGCCTGACGCCAGGCCTTCGATCGTGGTGACCTCGCGACCGTCGGTTGTGACCGCGAGCGTGAGGCATGCCAGTACCCTCCGGCCGTCTACCCAGACCGTGCATGCGCCGCATGTCCCCTGGTCGCAGCCCTTCTTCGAGCCTGTGAGGCCGAGATGCTCGCGCAGGGCATCCAGCAAGCTCACGCGAGGCTCAAGCTGCAGGTCATGCGCCTGGCCGTTAACAGTGAGCGTTACCCGGCCTGAGGCTGGCCCGCGCTGGACTGGCAGCGAAACAGTGCTCATGGGCTATCTGCCCCCGTCCTCGTTGCCGCAATTTGTGAACCGTACCCACGGAATCTCTGGGCGAATCAGCGCGGCATGCGGGGTCCTGCTCTAGGTGGGTACACCAGAACACGTCGCGGTCATGCGGGGGCTTAGGAGGCTGTGATGAAGACGACCACCGAGATCTTGCCCGTTTCGCGCGGGCCGCATCAGCTGTACGTGGAGGCCGAGGCAGGGGAGGGGACACCTGTCGTGCTCATGCACGGCTTCCCTGACAACACCCACCTCTACGATCGGCTGCTTCCGTACCTCGCCGGCCGGCGGCCCGTCGTACGCTTCGATTTCCTGGGCTGGGGCCGATCGGACAAACCGGCAGGTTACCCATACACGGCTGCCAACCAGGTAGGCGAGGTGGCAGCGGTCGCGAAGGCTGCGCGTGAGCACTTCGGCGCCAGCCAGCTAGTCCTGGTGGCGCACGATGCCTCGGGTCCTCCCGCGATCGACTGGGCACTGGCCAATCCAGGGCAGGTCGAGGCGCTGGTGCTCCTCAACACCTATTACCAGTGGACCCCGGCCCTTCGGCGCCCGCCGGCGATCGCCTTGTACTCGACGCCGCTCATCCGCAATGCTGCCCGCGCCGCGGTTACCCGCCGCCCGGACCTGGACCGTCGGCTCTACGCGTGGCAGGTCGGCAAGTTCATCCAGGACCCGGTGGTGCGAGAGCAACTGGTGACGGAATTGTACGAGCAGTTCCTGCCGGCGCGGCCGGCGTTCTGGCGGCTCAATGACGACCTGATGGCCACCGTGCTCACCCGGCGGCTTCGCATCCCGCAGATGAGGCGATTTCAGCCGCCTGTGAAGGTGATTTTCGGGGCCGCCGACCGGTACCTGAATCCTCGCGTCGCTGCGCGCTTCGCGGCGCTGTTCCCGAACGCCGAGATGCACCTGCTAAGCGGGGCCGGGCATTACGTTCAGGTCGACCAGCCGCAGCGCGTGGCAGAGCTCATGTTCGGCTAGCATCCGGAGCTCCGCGGGGCTAGAGATCCTGGCGGGGCAGCCCCCAGAGCATGTCGTAGAGCACCCGCGGCCGCCCGCTTGCATCTGGCGCTCCGAACGTAACGGCAGGTGTATCGGGATCGGCGGCGTCGACGAGGAAAGTCCGCCCGTCGAGCGGCTTGGCTACGGTCGGACCGTTTCCGCTGTCGATTAGCAGGCCATCGGTTGCAGCCGCGACGTCTATTCGCCGGTCAGGCCAGGAGTACGTGCCGACGAATCGGGAGAGGTCGCCTCCCGCCCCAGGGCGTGACTGAAGATTTAGCGGTGGAACTCCGATCCCGAGGGGCGACATTAGCTTGGCTAGCAGCGGGCGGTACATCGCCCGCCCAGTACCGCAGTTAGTCAGCAGCGCTATCGCTGCCTGGTGCTCGGGCACAATCCGAAGGACTGAACGCTGGCCGTTGGTGAGGCCATCCCATCCCCATACCGGACCGCCCAGCCAGTCAAACCAGGCCCAGCCCAGGCACCAGGAGTCGAGCCAGCCGTGGATCGAAATGTCCGCGTGCACAGTCCGCAAGAAAGCTAGCGACGGGTCCTCGAGGTGCAATGCCGCGAAGCGGAGGAGGTCAGTAACCGTCGAGACAACGCTGGCGCCGGCCGGTGCGTACGCCCGTGCCGCAAGCGGATCGACTGGGACCGGTACATCGTCGGTTATCTCGTGCCCCGCCGCGAGGTTGGGAAGCGGCCCTGCTCTGAACGCCGTTCCCTCCATCCCTGCCGGGTCGGCGAGGTTGTCACGCATGGCCTCTTCCCAGGTCACGCCCGCTGCGGCTTCGACCACCCGGCCAAGCACGCACCAGCCCACGTTCGAGTACGACCAGAGATCGCTTGCTGGATTGCGCGACGGCTCAGCCGCGGCATCGGCGACGAGCCGCGCCAGCGCGCGATCGTCGTCTTCTGGCCGCGTATCAAAACCGAATTCCCACGCTGCCCGCAACGGCAGGCCGGAACGATTCGCCAGCAGATCGCGTACGGTCGCCCGCTCAGCCCACGCGCTCGCATGCAGTTCGGGCACGTGTCTGGCCGCGGGGTCGTCCAGTGACAGCGCTCCCGATTGCGCCAGGCGCGCGATCGCCGTGGCAACCATCGACTTCGTCAGCGAGCCAACCGCGAACCGCGTTTGCTTGCTTACCGGATCGCCAGTCCGCGCATCCGCAATGCCGTGGCAAGCAATGGCGACTGACCCTTCATGAAGAATTCCGACTGCCGCCCCCGGAACCGAATGTCGTGAGGCGTGCCGACCAAGCAGTTCCGTCAGATCGCGCTCGTTCACCGGACAAACCCTAGCGAGATGCAGGCCCCGTCATCCGTGCGTCTTTGAGCTGACCTCGTCGGGAGCGGGGCCGGACCGGTCCGGCCCCGCCCGTCCAGCCCGCGCCAACGACGCGATCCTGGCTAGACGATCTCGACAGACAGCTCGTAGATCTCCTCCGTGGGGTGTCCGGCCTTTTCGTGCACCCGCAGTACTGCCTCCCTCGACGGGCCCGATGACAGGCAGAACACCTTGCCTGATGCTGGATCAAGCCATGCACGCTCGAAGTGCACGCCTTCGGCTCCCTCGATAGCCAGGTCGCATTCATGTGCCTCGCGCAACTGGTCCTCGGTCACACCGACGAAACCGCTGTGCACGTCCATGAACTTCGCCACTCAGACTCCTCTCAGACGCGGGTAGCTGCTGCGCAGCGCCGCAGCTATCTCCGCCAGCCCGAGAATGGCGGACGGCCAGTGGTCAAGGCATGGGGCATTTGCCCCATCTTCCTTGTCGGCCGGTTTGCGGCCTCGTTCAGGCTCGCTGCTGTTCGGCGGCGACTGGCAGCCGCTGAAGACCTAGTTCGTCGGCATGCATGTCTTCCAGACTGCGCCCGGCGGGCTCGGGCAGAACCAGGGTGAGCGCGAAGCCCAGCACGGCCACGCCGCCAGTTAGCAGCAGCGTGCCGCGCAGGCTCAGGGAGTTCTGGAGCACCGGGAACAGGAAGACGCCGATGAAGGCGCCGAGCTTGCCGACGCCGGCTGAGATGCCGTGTCCGGTTGCGCGCATTGTGACCGGGTACAGCTCGCTGGGCATGACGAAGGTGGTCATGTTCGGGCCGAACTCGGTGAAGAAATAGCTCACCCCGTATACGAGCAGGAACGGGACCACCAGGGTTGTCATGCCCGGTATCAGGGCGATGACAAGGAAACAGGCTGCCATCATGGCGAAGCCAACCAGCTGGAGCTTGCGGTGTCCGATGCGGTCCAGCCGGGCAATCGCTAGCAGATAGCCGGGTACGGCCGCCACGACGAAGATCGCCAGCTGGATGGCGATCTTGGTCATGGTTGAAGCGGTGGGCGAGATCAGACCCAAGATTTGCGGAGTAGAGATGGTGTTGCCGTAATAGGCGTAGTCGAGGAGGAACCATGTGCCGGCGGTTCCTGCCAGCATGATCAGCCACCTGCGGTTCGTGAGGAAGGCCCGCAAGCCCAGTTCGTGAGGCGGCCCGTCCGATCCGTCGCCGTTGACTTGCCCGTCGGTGAAGTGGGATAGCTGAGCAGCAGCCTGTTCGGCCTTTCCCTGCACCTGGACCTGGTAGCGCGGCGACTCTGGCATCTTCCGCCGCAGATAGATGACGGCAGCGGCGGGCACGGCACCGAGACCGAGCAACACCCGCCATGCGACGCCGTCGCTGACGCCTGCTCCAAGCAATGCCAGCGCGACCAGCGGCCCGACGATCAGCCCGAGCGCCTGAGTGCCGAACACCATCCCCACCAGCTTGCCGCGGTCTTTTCGGTTGGCGTATTCGCTCATCAATACGGCGCTGACCGGGTAGTCGCCGCCTACTCCGAACCCGAGCAGGAAACGGAACGCGATCAGCACCCAGAACGACGGCGACAGCGCCGAGCCCACCGCGGCGACGATCATGATCGCCGCCACCAGCCAATACACCCGCTTGCGCCCGCCCACGTCGGCGAAACGCCCGAGCACCAATGCCCCGAGGAATGCTGCGAACAGCATCGTGGAATTAAGTAGCGCAAGCCTGCCCGAGCTGAGATGCCAGTCAGTGGTGATCAGAGTGGAGGCGATCCCGATGACGAACAGGTCGTAGGCGTCGGTGAAGAACCCCATTCCCGACACCAGCACCGCCCGCAGATGGAACCTGCTCAGCGACGCCTCATCCAGCGCTGCAATCAAGTCCCTGGACCGGATCTCTGTCAACACAACTCCCACTGGCTCATGCCGCGGGCGCGTGCCGCGCGGTCGGCGTGCGTGCCTGATGTCGCGGAAGCTATCCACGGCGGGCGACTCACGACCGACTGACAAATGAACAACACATGAACGTACGATGGTCGACACATGAATGCGCCATCTCGTCGAGGGGCGTACCTGGAAGCCTGCGCTTCGTCGGCAATCAGATCGGTTTCGACAACTCGACGTGTCCGTTCTTAACGACGTATCTGATCGCCGCCGGGTCCGCGAGGGCCGTGATGTCCTGGAGCGGGTCGCGGGCCAGGGCAATGAAGTCGGCGAACGCTCCGGGCTGCAACGTCCCTAGCTTTCCTGGCATCCCGACGATCTCAGCGCCGATCGTGGTCGCCGACCGGATGATGTCGATGGGCGCCTGTATCTCAGAACGAATGACGAACTCCTGACTCTGGTGCCTGTGCATTCCGCCCAGCAGATCGGTTCCGTAGCCAATCTTGATACCGCTTGCATGGGCCAGCTCAAGGGCGCGCATGCCACCGTCGAGCACGTCACTGACCTTGCGGAACGATGCTTCGGGCAAGCCGAAGTCGCGGCCTT
>DATAEH010000189.1:0-38702 GCA_036258115.1 Streptosporangiaceae bacterium | reverse complement strand
GAACGATCGCCGGGTCGGCTGGCACGGCGCGCACCTGCCCGCCGGCGAGACCGATCGCCCCGTCAGCGCCGCGCTTGATCACGACGCAGTCGCAGTGCTCGCCGGCACGTTCGAGTGCCCGCCGCGGGTCGGCCTCGCCTGTCATCGCCGCGGCCTCCGTCTCGTTCGCGAAGAGCACGTCGGCGTGCGCGAGCGTCTCAGCCAGAGGCCGCGACGAGGACCACCACGGACCGCCCCACGCGTCGACCTAGACCGTCATCCCCCGGCGACGGGCGGCCGCCTCAAGCTCGGGCGTCTCATCCACATACGCATGCAGGTGGCGGGCGTCGATCCGGTCCACCATGTCGAGCGCGCGCGCCGCCAGGTCGGCGTCATAGGCGTCGCCCGAACCCCAGTGCGTAACAAAGCCGCGGTCGCCGTCGAAGTTGAGGGCCACCGAAATTGCCGGGAGAGGCCGGTCCTCCATCTCAAGGAAGTCGGTAGCTAGTCCCTCTGCGCCAAACTCGTCGCGGATCAGCCGGCTCCATGGGTCGTTCCCTAGCGTCGCCACGTAGGCGACGCGCATGCCGATACGGTTGGCAGCGGCCGGGGTGTTGAATGACGTCCCAGCGCACACGCCGAGCTGGCCTGATTCAACATCCCTGCCGAGCGCTGGCCATTCGGGCAGTCCCGAGAAGATCACGTCAAGGGACGGCCGGCCGGCCACCATCAGATCGAACGAATTGCTCATCCCTCGCCCCAGGCCGCGCGGTCGGCGATCACAGTTACATCGGCCTCCGCCATCCGCAGGAGCGACGCCGGGACTTCAGGTCCCACGGGGCCTTCTAGCGCACGGTGCACGATGGCTCGCTTGACCTCGCCAGAGACGACCAGAACGACCTGCCGCGCCCTCAGCAGCTGGCGCATGCCCATCGTCACGGCCCTCGTCGGGACGTCTGCCACGGTGCCCCAGTAACGGGCGTTGTCCTCGAGGGTGACGGCCGACAGCTCGACTACCCGAGTCGGCGATTCGGCGGCGGAAGGCGGCTCGTTGAAACCCAGGTGCCCGTTACGCCCCAGGCCCAGGATGGCGATGTCGAGCGAGCCGCGCGCCTCAAGGGCCTGGTCGAAGGCCGCACAGGCTTGCCGCGGATCGCCGTCTGACGTAAGTGTGACGACGCGTTCGCCGCTGACGCCCAACGGCTGGAGGAAGCTGCGCCGCATCCATCCGAGCAGCGATCGCCGGTCGCCCGGCGTGAGGCCGAGGTACTCGTCGAGCTGGAACACCGTGACCGCGTTCGTCTCGAACACGCCGGACCGGTAGCGCCCCGCGAGCGCGGAGTAAAGGCCCATCGGGCTCTTGCCTGTCGCCGCGGTGATCGAGGCCGCCGGGTTCTTGGCGATGGCGTCGGCCACAAGATCGGCACCGACTTGGCTGATGTCGTCAGCGTCCTCGACTATCACGATGCGGGGGGCCGTCACCCGCTCAGCTCCCACGCACGAGCGTCGCCCGGAAGCGGTACCTGTCACCTCGGTAGACCATGTCGCACAGCTCGATCTGCCGGCCGGTCTGGTCCTCCGATCGCTGTTGGCACAGTAGCAGCGGCTCGCCAGGCGCCAGCCCGAGGAGGCTGGCGTGCCGCTCGTCGGCCGGAATCGCCTCGACCGTCAGGCGCGCACGGGTCGGACGCATCCCGAAGTTCTGTTCAAGCGCCTCGTACAGCGATCGGCCATCCAGGTCCATTTCGAACAGCCCGGGCGCCAGGGACAGCGGGATCCTCGTCCGGTCGATCAGGATCGGCACATCATCTAGCGACCGAAGCCGTTCCAGCTCGAAGAGCGGTGCACCCGGAGCCAGGCCGAGCGCATCCGCCTCGTCGATCGTGGCCGGCCTCTGGCGGCGGTCGAGCACCCGGCCTCCTGGCTTGAGGCCCCGCGAGGCGGCCATTTCCGAGAAGCTCATGAGAACGTTCGGTGGCTCGCCGATGGCTCGTGACGCCACCATCCAGCCCGCCCCCGACCGCGCGATCGTTCCCGCCAGCGCCATCTCTTCCAGAGAGCGGCGCAGCGTCACCCGGCTCACTCCGAAATGCTGAGCGAGCGCCCGCTCTGGCGGCAGCCGTGAGCCTACAGGCCGCCGGCCGCGCTCGATCTCGGCCTCAAGCTCTTCCCTGACCTGCTGGTAGCGGAGCTGCAGCCGATCCAGCGGGTCGATGTCAGAGGTCTCGGCCATGCAGCCATGATAGACCGTTTAGGTATCTAATCAAGCCTAAAGTGGACCATGGCTTGACTCGTCATGAATATGGATTCTAGAGTCGTGTGATCACGGATCCAAGGGCAGGGAGCCAGCGATGGACGCCTCGTCACCAATCGCACGCCGGGCCAGGATCTGGCTCTTGATCTCCCTCATCACGCTGCTCGGAGCGGCCTGCACGCCGGGCGGTACAACCACGCAGCCGTCGGCGCCTCCGGCGCCGGCCCACACCGGGGTTACTGACAAAGGCCCGGTCACGCTGACAGTCTGGGATCAAGAATCGGGGCAGGTCAGCCGGGTCTGGAACCGGCTCAACGCTGAGTTCGAGCACAAATACCCGAACGTCACTATCAAGCGCGTCAACCGGGACTTCTCTCAGCTCAAGACGCTTCTGAAGCTCGCGATCTCGGGTCCGCACGCACCCGACATCGTCGAGGCCAATCAGGGATGGCCGGACATGGGCCAGCTTGTGAAGGCCGGGCTCTTGCTGCCGCTTAATAACTTCGCGAAGGCGTACGGCTGGGATAAGTCGGTGCCAGAGAACGTTCTCGCCGTGAGCTCCTGGACGTCCAACGGAAAGCAGTTCGGCGCCGGCAATCTGTACGGCTACACGACCATGGGCGAGATTCTGGGCGTGTACTACAACAAGAAAATGCTTGCAGGCCTCGGCCTCGGCGTCCCGACCACGTTTGCTCAGTTCCAGAAGGACCTGGCTGTTGCGAAGCGAGCGGGGAAGGTTCCGATTCAGTTCGGGAACAACGACGCGTTCCCTGGCATCCACGAGTTCGCGGTCATTCAGGACCAGCTGGCTTCAAAGGACAGCCTGACCGACTTCATCCTCGGACGGCGTGCCAACAAGTTGTCCTTCAAGACGCCCCAGAACATGCAGGCCGCCACCACTTTGCAGAACTGGGCCAAGAAGGGCTATTTCACCTCCGGATTCGGGGGCGGCGGCTACGACCACGCTGTCGCGAACTTCGCCAAGGGCCAGGGTCTATTCATGATCACGGGTAACTGGATCGTCGCGAATCTCGGAGCTGACAACCGGAACTTCGGGTTCTTCCTGCTGCCGCCGACTAAGGCCGGCGCCGACCCGGTCTCAACTGGTGGCGCAGGCTTTCCCCTAGCGATCACCTCAACGTCGCAGCATCCCGCCGTCGCCGCCGCATACATCGACTGGATGACGAGCCAACACGCGAGCAATGTGCTGCTGAAGACCGGGGAGATCCCGCTGCGCATCGGCGCCGGGACCTCGACAGTCGAACCTGGAACAGTGCTCGCGGATGTGGTCAACGCGGCCGCGACGGCGGCGAAAGCCAACGGCATCGTCCCCTACGAGGACTGGGCAACGCCGACCTTTTACGACACGCTGACCGCTGGGATCCAGGAACTGATGGGCATGCGGATCACCCCGCAGCAGTTCGTGATGCAGGGCGAGAAAGACTATTCGGACTTCCAGAGATCCCGACAATGATCGAGGCGGAATCGGTTTCTGAGGTCCCCTCACGGGCGGTCATCGTCGGTGGCCGGCGAAGCCGGCGGCGGGCGGAGTCATTGCCCGGAGAAGCACGACGGATCGGCTATCTCTACGTAGCCCCTGCCTTCCTCCTATACGCGGCGTTCAACCTCGTGCCTCTGCTGCAGGGCGCTAACGACTCGCTCTACAACTGGGACGGGATTACGCCGGGAACCTGGGTTGGCCTGGGCAACTATGCCGACTTCTTTACCGACCCGGCTATCCGGGCGGGGTACGTCCACGTCCTCGTTCTGATGTTCTTCTACTCGTTCATGCCGATCGTCATCGGCCTCTTTCTCGCGGCCCTGCTATCCCGGATCCGGATCCGCGGCCTCACGTTCTACCGCATGCTGCTGTTTCTTCCGCTCGTCATCACCGACGTTGTTACCGCGCTGGCGTGGACGTGGATCTACGACCAGAACGGGCCGCTTAACACGGTGCTCAAGGACATCGGGCTGGGGCACCTCATCCCTGCCGCCGGATGGCTGGGAGACTTCAACACCGCGCTGCCAGCCGTGGGCGTATTCGGCATGTGGGGGCAGTTTGGATTCTGCCTCATCTTGTTCGTGGCAGGAGTGATGAAGATCCCGGCAAGCCTGTACGAGGCGGCCTGGGTCGACGGAGCCGGCGCGGTGCGCGAATTCTTTGCGGTGACCCTCCCCGGGCTGCGCTACGAGCTGCAGGTCGTCCTTGTGCTGTCGGTGATCGGCACGCTCGGCACCTTCGACGAGATCTACGTCATGACCAGCGGCGGGCCGGGCACCGCGACATCCGTCCCGGCATACGCGGTGTGGCAACGGCTGTTCCAGACCGGGCAGGTGGGATCCGCCGCAGCGCTCGGAATTGTGCTCATGCTCATCGTCTTCGCGGTGACATACGGGCTCAACCGGCTCATGGACCGGGGGGCCGGCGAATGAACACTGCCACCCGTGCTCAGGTCGCCCTCAACTACGTGCTGATCGTCGGCTGCTCGCTGGTCGCCGTCTACCCGCTCCTGGGCGTCATCCTGGCCAGCCTGTATCCGCCAGGGCCCGGCAGCGCTCCGTCGGGATTCGCGCTCCCGCCGATCTTCGACTGGCACAACTACTTGTCTGCGTGGAATCAAGGCGGCTTCGGCGCGAGCTTCACGACGAGCATCATCGTGGCGGCGGTCATGGTTCCGGCCTCGCTCGGGCTGTCAATCCTGGGCGGCTTCGCCTTCGCGACGATGCGGTTCCGCGGCTCAAGAGCCATCTTCTATTTGTTCATCCTGGGGCTGATCATCCCTACCGAGGCCACAATCGTGCCGCTGTACTACGACGTCCGGGCTATGGGTCTCCTCGACACGTACTGGGCGCTAATCCTGCTGGAGACGTCAGGCGAACTGGCATTCGGCATCTTCTGGATGCGCGCCGCGTTCTTGTCCGCCCCGCGGTCGATGCTGGAGGCCGCGCGTATCGACGGCTCCTCAAGCTGGCGGACCCTCAGGCAGATCCTTGTGCCGTTCGCCCGGCCCGCGATCCTCACCTTGACCGTGCTCGCCTTCGCCGACAGCTGGAACGAGTTCTTCCTGGCCCTGGTGTTCACCGTCAACCACATGACGGCGCCCGCCAGCCTGGCCAGCTTCTCCGGCAGATACACCACCAACATCCCGCTGGTGTCGGCCGGAGCGGTGATCGTCGCGGTGCCCATCCTGGTGGTGTTCATCGTCTTTCAGCGGCAGTTCATGCGCGGCATGCTGACCGGTGCGGTGAAGGGCTGAGTCATGGCACGAGTCGTGTTCAACGCAGTCACCAAGTGTTTCGGCGACGTCACCGCTCTTCGAGACTTCTCGCTGAAGATCACCGATGGCGAGTTCGTGGTGCTCGTCGGCCCCTCGGGGTCCGGCAAGACCACCGCCTTGCGCCTGGTTGCCGGGCTAGAGGCGCTGACCGATGGTGACATATGCGTCGGAGAACGGGTCGTGAACCGCCTCCCGCCGCGTGACAGGGACATCGCGATGGTGTTCCAGGACTACGCGCTCTATCCGCAGATGAGCGTGCGGGACAACCTCGCATTCGGCCTGAAGACGCGCAAGATGCCGAGGGATGAGATCCAGCGGCGGATCGGCCGTGCTGCTGACATGCTCGACATAGCGCCGCTATTGCAGCGGAAGCCGCGCCAACTTTCGGGCGGCCAGCGGCAGCGCGTCGCTCTCGGGCGCGCGCTGGTCCGTGAGCCGCAGGTCTTCTTGATGGACGAACCGCTGTCCAACCTCGACGCCAAGCTGCGCGTGCAGACACGGACGGAAATCAGGCGCCTTCACGAGCAGGTCGGTACCACGACGATCTACGTCACTCACGACCAGGTCGAAGCGATGACGATGGGCGACCGTGTCGCCGTGATGAGCGATGGCGCACTCGAGCAGGTAGGCGACACCCGCGCCGTGTACGAGCAGCCGGCGAATGTATTCGTGGCCGGGTTCATCGGAAGCCCGTCGATGAGCTTCGCCACGCTGGACGTCACCTCGAAAGACGACGGGATTGTGCTCAGCCGCGGCGGGGTGTCGCTCACAATCGGCGATCCTCGCGGGCTGGCGGACCGGCTACCCAGCGAGGTCATCGTCGGGATCCGTCCCGAGCACGCGCATTTGTGGGTCGAGGGCAACAACCTCGCCGGGCCAGTTACCGGCCGCGCCGAGTACGTAGAGATGCTGGGGCGCGAGATACTGATCGGAGTGGCGACGGGAACTGACCAGCGGTTCTCCGTGCTGGCAAGTCCGGACGCCGCGGTAAGGGCCGGAGAGCAAGTCCGCTTTGGCCTCGAGCTGGGCCGCCTGTACTTGTTCGACGCAACGACGGAGCTGGCCGTGGGAACCCTGTAGCGCGGCAGCACCGCCGACGACTGCTGTGCCACGGCAGGCGTCGGCGTCTGTGTGGCGGTCAGAACTCGTGGTGCGAGGCGAAGTAGCGCCCCAGGCGCTTGCCGAGCCAGACGCCTGTCACGAGGACGCCGACCGAGGCCAGCGGCCACCGGGCACCCGCCAGGATTTCACCGGTTGCTCTGAGCATGTGCGACGTAAGCATTACTCACTGAACCTTGTTCACGAGAACCGCGTCCCATAGCCCCGGCGCGTGCCATCTCACCATGCACGGCGCTTGCGGCCATTTCGGCATATTGACGCTTCAGGCTTGCTGCCGGTTTACGCCGGTCGCTCGTCCATTTCCCAGATGCTTCCATGGACAGCCCCCGCGCTCAGAGCCGGATGTTTGGCGCGATCTGCCGGTCGGAGTAGGGCGGCCGACGGCGCTGGCAGGACAACCGTGCTGTGCGAGAACCATCATTGGGCTGTGGCGAATGAGCGACGCGGAACCTGCAATGCGGCGGGGGCTGAAGCAGGCGATCGATGTGCCGCCGTTTGGCGGGCTTGCCGATCCGCTAGCGCTGGCCGTCCTCGCCGCCGCCGCGGAGGAGCGGGGCTGGGATGGCTTCTTCATCTGGGACCACACAAGTCGATGAGCAAGCCCCGATAGCGCGGCGGTTGCGCGTTCCTGCGGCCTCTCAGGCGCGCTGACCCCCTTCCAAAAGGAACGACGGCTGCGCCTCGCGAAATGCGAGTCCAGTCAGCCGCAGGGCACGCTAGGTTCGAAATAGCCTCCGCGCTCTGACCGTCGCGATGGCGAAGAAGCCAAGGCCAAACAGCGCGAGAATCCCGAGCTCGTGCCAGATCATCGCGATGGTGCCGTGGCCGGACAACAAGGCCGTCCAGGCATCCACGGCCCAGGCTTGTGGCGTTGCATGGCCGATGGCGCGCATGGCCGGGGAAACTATCGAGAGCGGCCACATGCATCCGCCCAGCATGGCGAATGTGATACCGATAACCGGCCCCAGAGCGCTGGCCTGCTCTGGCGTGCGGAATAGGGTTCCTGCCAGCATTCCGGCCCCGGCACCGACCAGGCACCAGACCAGCAGAAGGAGGAACGCTGCGGGAGGGCTTCCCCAGGAGACGCCAAACACCAAGGATCCGACCAGCACGATAAGGGCCGATTGCGCCGCCGCTATCAGCATGGCTGTCACCGACTCGCCGATGACGATCGTCCTGGAGCGAACGGGCGCTGCTAGGACGCGCTCGTAGATACCCAGCCGTCGGCTCTCGACCAGTGCCGCGCCCCCGGCCACGGCGGTCAGGAAGACGAACAGCACGAGTTCGGTGGGAGCGCTGTACTCGAAGCCGGGCGGCAGGGTGTTCTGGCTCACGGCTACAACCTGGGTGGCGAGGCCCACCCGGGGCGTCTTCGTCGCCAGCGAGCCGGCCATTTGGAAGGTACGGGAAAAGCTGCCGCCGAACCGCATCGCGAACTGCCCAGCTTGGACGCGGCCGCCGTAAGCGGCAATGACCGAGCTGACCCGGTTCACCGCTGCTTGCTGGGTCGTGTTCGCCTGCTCGGCGACGACACCGATTGCGATCGGCTTGCCCGCGCGCTCGTCCGTTTGGAGCCCGCTCGGTATCACGACTCCAGCGTTGATTTCAGAGCGGCCGATGGCCTTGTTCAGCGCGCTGACGCTCGGGTACCGCACCGTCGAAAGGCCTGAGGTGTGCTCAAGATCAGTTGCCAGCTGCTGGCTGGCGTGGCTCCGGTCGAGGTCAACCAGACCGACCTTGAAGGTGTTGAAGCCCTGCGCCACCGCCCCGACGACCAGTATCAGGATGATCGGCAGGACTATCGTGAAGAAGAGCGCCCTCTTGTCGCGGAGCAGGCGGCGGCCTGACGCCTGGGCAATGGCCAGCGCTTTCATGCCCTCACCGCCCTGGGCGCCAACATGACCGCTATGGCGGCCACGATGACACTGAATGCGGCGATGCCGAGGACCGGTTCGGCAATTGTTCCGAAGCCGCCCCCGATGGTTGCGAGATCGGTGAAGCCCCGCAGTGCCCATCCATTGGGAGTCAGCAGCGCCAGTCGTTTCATGGCGGAGGGCGCCTGGGAGATGAAGAAGAAGTTCCCGCCGAGAATCGACAATCCGAACACGATGATCGAACTGATGCCCTCTGCCTGGCGCTGGGTCTTGGACACTCCGATGACGAATGCCGTTAGGCAGACCACTGCCAGGACCAGAACGGCTCCCAGCACGAGTGCCGGAAGCGTTGGCCCCCAATTAGCGCCGAATGCGAATGATGTCACGACTCCGACGATGAGCAGGCTAAGCCCGCCGTAGATCAGAACCGACAGTGCCTTTCCGGCGAGGATCTCCGCTGGCCGGACCGGGGCGGCCAGCATCCGCTCGACCAGTCCCTGCGACCTTTCGGCAAAGAAGCTCCTCGCGACATAGGTGATCGTGAAGAAAAGGAAGAAGATGGCCATGCCGGGGCTGTAGTAACTGATCACTTTCAGCTCGTGAGCTCCTATGGGACGCTGCACGGCTCGCACCGGAATCTTCAGCTTCGCGACGGCCTGAGCAAGGCGGCTGATTCCGTCGGCGGGGGCGCCCGCCGCGAGCGCGGTGACGAGCGAGAGACGGTCGGCGTTCACCTGCGCGATGAACGAGGAAGCGATCGAGCCCGTGATGTCACCGGCGATGGTGTTGTTAGCCGATCTCACCGTCGTCAGGGACGCGGGCTTGTTGGCGAGTACGGCTGCCGAGAACCCGGCAGGAATCACCAGCGCGGCACCGATCTTGTTCGCGCGGACCTTTGCGCGGGCGGCCGCAACTGACGGAAGCTGGCTGGAGGTCACGATATTGCTCAGGCCGGGAGCCCGCAGCGACGTCATCAGGCCCGCGGCGACCGGTCCGCGATCCAAGTTGACGACTCCCATCGTGAACCGGAAGCTCTCCACGCCATGGAAGGCGAAGCTCATCAGCCGCCGCGATAACGACCGGCGCGACGACTCCGATGACGATGGCTGAACGGTCACGGAAGCGCTGGCGCAGGTCCTTCCTTGCGATAACAAGGGCGGCTCGCATGGCTCACTCCCTCAAGGCTGTACCGGTGAGGTGCAGGAAGACCGCTTCCAGGTCAGGCTCGACGACGTCCACGCTGGTGACATTGATTTGCACGGCCTCGGCCGCCTCCAGCAGGGCCGGCAGCAAGTGCCGGCCGTCCGCCGCTATCAGGTGCACCGCGTGGTCGGCGACAGCCGCGCTGGTCACACCGGGGATCGATCTCGACACCTCGGCCAGCTTTTCTACGTCCCCCGTTGCGGTCAGGTCGATGCGGTCATGTGCGCCCAGCCTGGAAACAAGTTCTCGTCTGGTCCCCTCAGCGATGAGCCGACCGCGGTCGATGATTCCGACCCGTGTGCAGACTCTTTCAGCCTCTTCCATGTAATGGGTCGTATAGACGACCGCGAGGCCCTGGCGCCCGAACTCGTGCACCCGTTCGAGAATGGCATGTCGACTCTGCGGATCGACACCCACAGTCGGCTCGTCAAGAATGAGGAGCTTCGGATGATTGGGCAGCCCGGCGGCGATGTTGAGGCGCCTCTTCATACCGCCTGAGAACGAGTCGAGCCGGTCGTTACGCCGATCGGTCAGATCGGTCAGGCTGAGCGCCTCCTCGACCCGCTCCGCCAGGAGCTTGCCGCCGATGCCGTGCAGCCTCCCGAGGAATTCGAGGTTCTCCCGCGCGGTGAGGTCGGGGTACAGCGCGACGTCCTGCGGCACGTAGCCGATGAAGCGCTTAACATCCAGGCTTCCGATAGCGGGCCGTCCTGCGATCGTTATCGACCCGGCGTCCGGAGTGAGCAGCCCGCAGACCATCTTCATGGTGGTGGTCTTGCCGGCGCCGTTGGGCCCGAGGAGCCCGTAGACTTCGCCTCCGGCTATGCCGAACCCGACACCATCAACGGCAAGCCTGCTGCCGAAGCTCTTCTTGAGCCCTGAGCATTCGAGTACCAGCGGCGCGGCGCTGTCCATAGGCAAAGTGCTACCTCCCTGATTGGAAGGCTCCACAGGGGCGAAGGTCCTCACCTCAGATCACGTGCGCCCCGTTGAGTGCCGGCCCTGGCCAGACTTCTGATCAAGGTGACTAGGGAGTAAAGGATCCCGATGCAGGCGCCCACGATCGCGATGATCAGCACCACGCGCGCGATCAAATCGACGAAGGCGACCGAACCGTGGAAGGCGAACGGGAACACCTCCCAGACCCGGACCGTGGTCACCAGGCCGATGGTCAAGGTCACCAGGTCCCCGACGGCGCGCAGCGGCGGCGGGTCCGCGATGAAGTAGACGCCGTTGGCCACGATGCCCGCCCAGAGCATCAAGTTCACAAGTCCGATGACCTGCGCGGTAGCTGGCGTCAGGAAAGACATCGACTGCCAGCCAGGATGAGCGTCGAGCAGGTAGAGCAAGACCCCGTTGATCGCGATGGACACCAGGTATCCGCCGCGCCGCGAGGCCCGTGACCGTTGTCCCCTGCGTACTGAATTCGATGTCATCGTGACCTTCTGAATCGTCCTGAAGGCACGCTAGACCCGTAACAATCGCCGCTTCAGGAGCCGAAGGTCCCCCGGACGGCGCCATTAGCCACTTTCGGGCGCCGTTCTCGTCGCCGCATCCCGGGGCAACATCATCGGCTCAATCCCGCGCGGGAGCCTCGGCGGCATCCGGCGCCGTAAAGCCATCCTGCTCAGGACGAAGGGCCCCAGCGGCAGGTTGGTCATTCGCTGATGGTGAGAGCGGCGCGGCTTGTCCCTTGCTGATGCCGGATTGGCCGCGCTGGACCCAGCCCGGGGAGGATGAAATGTGGGACTACTGCGGCTGTCAGGACTTGTCGTCGATAGATGAGCCGACCAGAGAACACAACCAAATACTCGGACTCATCAGCGACATGCGGGCGGCCCGCGCCGAGGGAGACATGCCGCGGATGGCCGACCTGGCGAGGAAGATCGCCGCCGTGCTATACCCGCATACCGAGGTCGAGGAAAAGGGCTTGTTCCCCGCCCTTTCAACCGAAACCTCGGGCCAAATTGCTCGCCTGGCCGCCGAGCACCGGCGCATCGACGCCGTTCTCGCCGAGGCATCAGCCGGAACTCCTGAGGATGCCACCTGGCCAGACAGGCTCATCAAGACGCTGGGCGTGCTGCGCCAGCACATCTTCAGAGAACAGGACGGCGTCTTCCCGGCCGCGCTAGCCAGCCTGCACGCCAGGGACCGCGAGGCCGTCGAAGCGGGGGTGGCAAATGATTGAGAGCAACGACCATCGGCCGCGCGTGATCGTGCTCGTCGTCGCATCCGCGCTTGCGCTCGGCGCCGGGGCTTGCGCCGCAGGAAATCCTGCCGGCCAGACCGTGCGGCATGGCCATTCGAGCGCCGTCGCGGTACCGCTGCAGCGGCGCAGCCGCAGCGACGTGGTTCATTTGATAATCGCGGCAAGCGGCGATTTGCTGATCCACAGCCCGGTCTGAGAGCGGGCTCTGGCCCTGGGCGGCGGTAGCCATTCAACTTCGCCCCGATGTTCACCAGGATTAAGCCCTATCTTCGGCGCGCAGACCTTGCGCTGTGCCAGGTAGAGACGCCGATGACGCCTGCTCCTCCTTCGAGCTATCCGGTGTTCAACACGCCGCCCGCGCTTGCGACGGCGATCCACGAGACCGGGTGGCGCGCATGCTCGACGGCCTCGAATCACACCCTCGATCAAGGACAGCGGGGAGTTAATGGCACGATCCGCGCGCTGAATGATGCGAGGGTGCAGCACACCGGCTCATATGCAACGGCAGCTGGACAAAGACGGTCGCTGATCATGACGGTGCGTGGCGTCCGCGTCGCCTTCCTCGCCTACACCGAGTTCACGAACGGCATCGCGCTGCCTCATCCATGGTCGGTCAACCTTGCCAGCGCAGCACGAATCATCGCAGCCGCCCGCCGCGCGCGACTGCGCGGCGCGAAGGTCGTCATCGTCAACTTGCACTGGGGCAATGAATATGTCTCGCGGCCCAGCAGCTTCCAGCTCGCCGTGGCCAGAAAACTGACCCGCTCACCCGCCATCACCGCCATCGTTGGCCAGCACGTCCACGTCGTCCAGCCGATCCGCTTCATCAACGGCAAGCTCGTCGTGTTCGGCGAAGGCAACCTGATATCCAACCAGACCAGCGCCTGCTGCCCGGCCGCCACGCAAGACGGTATGATCGTGCAGCTCACCATCGCTGTGAGCGGCCACGGAACTCGCGTTACCTTCGTTCACTACGTGCCGATCTGGGTCCGGCATCCGGACTTCACCGTCCTTCCTGCAGGAATCGCCTGGCACACCGATTCGGCGAACGCCGCAGCCCTGCGGGCGTCCTACAGACGCACGGTCAAGGTAGTCGGGCGCGGCCCACGCATTCAGCCGATCCCGGCCCACCTACGATGACGGGAACACCTGCCTGAGCGGCGGTCTCGCCGGTCTCCCAAGGTTGGCGAACTGGTTGCCCACAATGGGCTCAACGTCATTGCGGGCGTGCGGTTAGCCGTTATTGGACAAATACGTGGATGTCGGCGCTTGCCATGACCTCCATAAAGATCAGGTACTCGGCAACGGTCACGTCGTCGAAAGCGAGATCGCTCTTGGTGACTTTGAAGTGCTGCATCGATGGCCCGCAGATGTAGAGGCAGCCGCCAAGCGCCTGCACCTGGCGGATCTTCTCCTGCGCGGGAATGTGGCCCGCTTTGTTGAGCCCTGCCCGGGCGAACCCGCTGAAGGGCCTGTTGAACCCGTGCAGATGCTCCATGAAGCCCTTGCTCAGCACGCGCACCGCCGGTCCCTGAAAGTACAGCGAGACATCGCTGCCCTCCAGGGCCGCAGCCAGGGCAAAGCCCAGCGGCGAGAGCAGTTCTTCAAGGCCGGCGTCGGAGATGACACCGGCAAGACGCTTGCCGGTGCCGTGCAGGGGACGCTTGGTGATGAGGTACTGACGGCTGCCGTCGGCCAGCCCGCCAACTGCAAGTTCCTGACCTCGGGATCGGCACCAGGCGGCTATGTCGTTGTCGATCTCGTCGCTCGCGTCGGTGAGCAGTTCCAGGACTTCACCATCTGCTAGCTCCGTGAGGGCCGTGCCGTCTCGTAGGCGATGAACGTTGTGATCGACTTATCACGCATGTCGAGCGAGGTCTGAGTTGTGGTGGGCATCGTCACTCCCCTGGCGTGTGCGAGTCGCAGAGCTGGTTGGCCGAGCTGAGTCCCAGCACGTTCAACGTTGCCCAAGTACGGCGCTACACGGCAGGGACAGAAGTCCTGGCGGAAGTCCTCATCCTGCGCGAGCGCTGACTGCCTCGCCGAAGCGCTGCGGGACGGTCACGGAGTCGCCGATGTCGAAGACACGGTCGGGCTCGTCGTGGTCGGGGTCACTGTGGGTGTGGGTGTGGGTGTGGGCGTGGGCGTCGGGGTCAATGTCGGCGTGGTGGTCGGGCTCGGCGTTGCCGTTGGCAGCGGCGTCGGGCTAGCGGAACGTGTCGGCGTGGATGTTGACGTTGGCGGGGACTGGACTGGCCGGACGAAGCCAGGGCCGGTGATGTGGCGGCCTGTGAGCATCAGCACGATGGCGGCGCCCGCCACCACCCCGACGACTATCGCACCGCCGATCGAGACGCCAGTGGCGAATGCGTGACGCTCGCGCCGGTACTCGGTGCGGCGGCGCTCGCGCAGCCAGGTCGGTAGCGCGGCACGGCGGGCTGCCCAGCTATTGAACGGTGCCGCGGCCATGCCGAGCGTGGGCACGAGCAGCAAGCCCGCCAGGAGCAGACCGCTCAGCGTGCGGGCCTTGGTGAGTGCGCCAGCGATCCCGGCCGCGCCGCAGAGCGCGAGGAGGGTTTCGGCCCAGTTGGTGCGCAGCGCGTTCCACCAGCTGGTCCGCTCGCTGGTCTTCGGGGTGCGTAGGAAGGCGGCCTTCTTCGCGAACAGCGCGAGGACCGAGGCGCGGGCGACCACGAGCGAAGTGGGCTGCCAGATGAAGAACGCGCCGAGGGCGTCGCGCCAGGACGCGCCGGTACTGCGGCGCAGCAGCGCGATCGCGCGGACCAGGCCGAGCAGGATGAGCACGGGAACGACGGCGACGAGGAAGACGGTCAGCTTCCGGAAGAGCTGTCCGCCGCCGGTCGCCAGGTTCGCCGCGCCTGCCAGCAGGAAGATCAGGAACAGTACTCCGAGCAGGTCGCCATACCACTGCAGCGCGCCTGACAGATATGACCAGCGCTGGCCGGCCGACAAGTGGTTCTTTCTGGTCGCCGGGCCGGGCAGCAGCGACTTCCAGTGCATGCGCAGCAGCTGGATGCCGCCGAAGCACCACCGGTACCGCTGGCCTTTGAGCGCCTCGAACGTCAGCGGCATTATTCCGCGGCCGCCGGACTCGTCGACCTGCATGCCGGACCAGCCTGCGCGGAGCAGTCTGAGCGAGACCTCCGCGTCTTCGGTGATGCACCATTCATCCCAGCCGCCGAGCTCATCGAGGGCGACCCTCCTGATCAAGCCCATGGTCCCGGCGAAGATCGCTCCGTCGCGTTCGTTCCTTGAGGGCTGGGAGACGGCGAAGAAGTACTTGTAGGAGTAGTAGAGCCGCCGGTAGTAGCGGGCGTGCTGCCAGTCGCGGTAGTCCTGCGGCGCTTGCACGAACCCGATCCAGGGGTCGGCGAAGATCGGCACGCAGCGGCGCAGCCATTCCGGCTCAACCTGGTAGTCGGAGTCGACAACGCCGATGATCTCCGCCTCGGGGTGGGTGAGGTGCTGGAGCGCATAGTTCAGCGCGCCCGACTTGTAACCCGGCCAGTTCTCCAGGTGCTTGAACGTGACGCCGTGCCGGTGACACCAGGACTCGACCGGGCGCCACAGCCATTCGTCGTCGGTATTGTCGTCGATCACGACGATCTGTACGCGCGGGTAGTCCAGGCGCAGGAGCGCTCGCAGCGTCTCGATGACCATGGCCGGCGGCTCGTTGTGCGCCGGGACGTGCACGCTTACCAGGGGCGGAGCGTTATCGGGCCTCGGGACCACCGCACGCAACACCGCGGTGGACACACGCCGGCGCCGGTCAAGAAGCGGGCGCCTGCGGTGCCAGTGCGCAGTCCCGAGTGCATCGCACAATTCCCACAGGTACGCGCAGCACATCAGGGCAGCGACCACTTCCAGGCACCACAGCAGCACTCCACCAACGGTGCTGGCGGCACCCAGGTGGCTGGCGAACGTCCACTCCAGCGCGTACACCAGGTAGACCACGAAGAGATAGGTGGACGACGCCCAGCACAAGTGCGCACGCGGGGACCAGTTCCTGGTGACCGGGAGCCAGAGCAGGCCGGCCAGCACCACGGCCGCAGCGCCGATGACCAGGTTGGCTTCGGTCGCTTTCAGCAGGTACAGCACGCCGGCTGCCGCGGCCGCGAACACCACGGACCCGGTGACGGCGAGTATGACCCGCCAGATCGCGGCCCAGACACCCGCTCGCGCATGACGCCGGGCTGGCAGGAATAGAGCTGCGGAGCCGAGCGGCGCCGCGACCATTCCGGCAATGACCAGCGCTTCAAGCATGACAGCCCCTCATGCGCCAGAAAGGCGGGCAGCTGCTCTGAACGCCGCGAGAGCGGAACGGTCATGTTCCAGGCGCCAGTCCTGGTGATACAGACCCGCATGTTGCGCCTGGTCGAACCAGACCACCCCCGCGAGGCCCTCCGCGCGGACGCCCGCGAACAGCCCGTTGATCTGGCTCTCCCGGTTCGGCGTCGTGCCCACGGCGGTCTCGGCGATCAGCAGCGGCGCCCTGCTCAGGGTGCGGATCTCCGCGATCGTCGACCCGAACACCGAGCCGAAGGTGTCAGTGGGGCGGAAGTAATAGCCATCGACACCGGTCCAGTCGACCCACTTCGCCCCCGGCCACCACCGGCTCAGCGAGCTCGCCGCCCCGTTGACGGAGTTGACCGTCCACAGCCAGCTCACGTTGGCCGCTCCGGCGGCGCGGAATATCCGCACGATATGGCGCCATGCAGCCACGAACGTCGCTGGGGCCGTGTGGCCCTCGCCCCAGGAGTACCAGGTGCCGTTCATCTCGTGCCCGAAGCACAAGATCACCGGATGCCCGAAAGCGACGACGTCGTCCGCGTAGGAACGCAGGTAAGCATCCGAGTCGCCCGCGGCGATGGAGGCTAGGGTCACGCCACCCGGCTGAAGCTGGACGAGCACATAGGCGTCGTGGTCCCACGCCGCCTCCGCGAATGATGTGCTGAACGGGTTGTTCCACGCCGAGTAGTACACGACGATCCTGGGCGCGACACCGGTCGCGTTGGTGAACTCCGTGACCGGCGACCAGCTGCCTGGCACACCTGGTGCGTAGACACCGACCAGGGGGCTCGCCGGGACCGGGACCGGCTTCAACGGCGGCTGCGACGTCAGCGGGGTCAGGCATCCCGTGACCGCCAGCATGAGCAATGCGGCCGCCGCCCCTACCACGACCCGTCGCACAATGACGCCCCCACCGGGAGGAAAGCTAGGGCAATCTCACCCTTGCGAGCTGATTAACCGTCAGGATCACTTTCACAGCTGCCGGGCCCGTTCACAAAGAGGCTTTAGTCCCGTCCTGAAGAGCGAACAGCCCGGGTTCAGGCGCCAGCCAGCCCGCGCTATGTCAGCCCGGCCATCTGCCTGGCGAAGGCAAGCGGTGATGCCGCCGTTAGATCTATGGCTGGCTCCGTATTGGAGAACGACTGCATGTTGTCCAGCCACTCGGCGTGATGCCCGTTGAACTGACCGAAGGTGTCGACGCCGTTGGCCGGACAGAGA
Source organism: Streptosporangiaceae bacterium (assembly GCA_036258115.1). Classification (GTDB taxonomy): domain Bacteria; phylum Actinomycetota; class Actinomycetes; order Streptosporangiales; family Streptosporangiaceae; genus Chersky-822. Next base: position 21,257 of record DATAEH010000189.1, on the reverse strand, counting down.
TTCATGCCCGTCACGAACCCCTTCGTCGCGGTGCCGTTCGGTCCCTCCACTGCTGCTCCAGCGAGCACTGGCGCGCTCCCGTCGAGAGAGCCGACGAGGTTCGCCACCTGGTGCTGGAGGCAATGCGGGAAGGTCGAGCCGTCCCCCACGATGAAGGATGACCCCCAGGCATTCGCGCCGAGAATGTTCGCCAGCCATTGCTGACTGTAGTTACCGTAGGCCTGCGTGCCGGTCAGCTGGTCGTACTCGCTGGCCATCACGGACAGGCCCGCGCCATGCGAGGTGGTGTCGTAAACGTTCCACGGGAACCCGAACCCGAATGGGTCAGTTGTTCCCTGCGCGATGGCCCCGTCCAGTTGCTTCTTCAGGTCTGCCAGCAGCTGGGCCTGTGTCACTTCAAGTCCCGGAGGATTGCCCGCTTGGGCGATCGCCCGGTACAGCTCGTAGTGCGCGAGACCGGAGACGTCGTAGAGGTTCAGCGTATCGGAGGCGTCATTCGGCCCGGTGATGTAGGCGTTCGCCCAGTGGGCCGCCCGTCCCAGGTAGTACGACGGGTCGGTATGAGGAAGTCCGGCGGGGAGCCCGCCGTTGGCCACAGCCGCGTACAGCTCGGTGGCCCCCAGCTCGAGGTCATCGCGCCATTCGGTCTCCGGATAGAAGCTGAACGGGATCACGGTCAGCAGATTGCCGCTGGGTGAGGTGTTCGCAAGGTCGAAGATGTGCTCGGCAGCGAGCAGACAATTGGCCGCGAAGGCCGGGGCGCTGTTCTTGAAGACCTGGAATGCCTCCGCTAGGGCTGCGGCGTCACGCCCGGCCAGGTTGGGGCTGATCGGTGAACCTGGCGGTCCGGCGCGGAACACCGGCCGGTTACGGATGTACCGGTATTGCGGGTCGGTGCCGCCGAACGTGTCGTCGGCCTGGGGCAGGCGCCAGATGTCGTGGTCGCCGGTGGTGGCCGAATTTCCCTCCCCGATCCCGACCTGGTAATAGAGCGTCCGGGTGGAGTCATCCCACATCCGCAGCAGCCAGTCGGCTCCGAACTTGGCCTCTGCGGTGAAGTTAGAGGTGGTCGATCCGGAACCCATCTGGTTGGGGAAGTCGCGGACTCCGAGCAGCAGCAGATCGGCGGTGTAGCTCGTTGTCTGGACGAACTTCAGGTAGTCTCCCGCATCCCACCAGCCGCCTGCGGCGTTGACCGTTACGCCGAGGGGACTGAGATCACCTTTGAAATGGCCGCTGCTGTTGGCGCTGGGAGTCAGATAGGTCATCGCGCTCTGGTCGTTCAGGTGCGCTGGAGCGGTACGCAGCGCATTAGCGATGAAGTCTGGCCCGTCCCGTTCGCTCTGATAGAAGGACAGCGAGTTGCCCAGGGCGCCCGAGTACAGGCTGGCGCCCGTATCGATGCGGAAGCTCGGCGATGCGGCGGGGATCGGTCCCGAGACGGTGACGGTGTAGATCCCGGCGGCGCTCACCTGGCTGAAGTCCAGGGCGTAGACGTGGGGATAGCCTGTGCTCCACTTGCCCAGATCAGCGCCGACCGGCCCGGAGAAGACGGTTACCCCGGAGGCGTTCTTGACGCTAAACGTAGCTCCTGTTTCGGCCCCGCTCGCCATCAGGTAGGCGCGTTTGGCCTGGCTGGCGTTGGCGTAACCGAGCTGGTTAACCCGCACGAACGCAGTCCCCGTGGCAGCGTGGGCCGGTGCGGACATGAGTCCGGCCAACAGCAGCGCGCCCATCAGCGCTATCGCTCCAGCGCGCAGGTTCCCAATGCCGCCCGCTTGCCCTGACAGTCTCCCTTTGCCGTGCATGCCCCCTCCTTGGGGGTAACGATGCTAGGAAACCTTCTTAACTTTCTGTCAGCCTGCACTTTGGGGAACGGAAGGTCAACCCATTGCTTCCGATCCGCACACCTTTCTCCGTGACCGATACGAAGAACAGTGCCCAGGGCAGTGATCTGGTCCCGCAACGGTCTCGGAACCACGTGTGAACGCTGCTTGCCCCCAGCAGACATGTGCAACTGGATCCGCACAGTTCGGCCCGCTGGATGGCTCCAGGGCCGAAGGGCCAGGCTTCTGGGGACCTTGGGTCATGGCGTGCGATCACAGGGCGCGGTACACCCAGAGACACGATGTATGGCGCGGGATGGGAGGTGACTGCGCATGACTTCGCCAGAAGGGCTAAAGACTATTGACGGGATGCGGGTCAGCGAAGCGAACCCGCCGTCCCGGGAACCCGGGGACTTGGGCAACCGGGTGTCCCGCAGGCGTCAGGCGCTCAAATTGACGAGGCACCAGCTCGCCGGTCTGGCCGGCGTGAGCGTGAAGTACTTGCAGGACCTGGAGGCGCACGGCGCCAGGCCAGCGGAGGCAACTCTGCAGCGGCTCGCCACCGCGCTGCAGACCACGCCGCGGATGTTGCTCGGTGCCGGAACGAAAGAGCCGCCTGGCCCGGCTGGCCAATCCGGCCCTCCCGTCCTTGAGACGCTCACGGCTGAGGAGTGCTTCGATCTGCTGTCATTCGGCGGCGTGGGTCGCGTGGCGTTCACCACCACCCGCGGACCTGTCGTGCTGCCGGTGAACTACGCCATGGCCGACCGCGCGGTGATCTTCAGGACCGCACCCGACACCCTGCTCGCCGGATACCTGGACTGCCTGGCGGGGTTCGAGGTAGATGGACTGGATGAGGTGCTGAGCCGAGGCTGGAGCGTGCTCGTGACCGGGCGGGCGGTTCACGTTACTAGCGAGGCCGAAGTATCCCATCTTGAGCGATTCGTCGCCCTGCGGCCCTGGGCAGGCGGCGCTCGTGATGTCTACGTTCGGATCATCCCCCGGACGATCACCGGCAGGCGCATACACGACTAACCCGATGTTTCTGGTCAGGGTGATCGTTTATGTGCGGACAGCCGACGAGATGATCAGGCGTCGGCCACAGTTGACAGCAGCTCGCGACGGGTGGGAGCGGGAATCGGCTCGTCACGCCACCCGGCACCCAGCGCGGTTACCTTGTCCAGCATGCCGGGACGGGCGAGCACGTCAGCTTCCCGGTTCAGCACCATGGCGACGCTGATAAAGCCGCGGAAACAGTCGGGATCCTTAAAAGCGGAAGAGGCCAGCGTCTGGCTGACCTCCCAGCCGGGATCAGACGGACGGTACTCCGCTCCTTGAATAAGAGCATCGATCTCCGCCAAGCGATGCCGGTCGGCCGTCAGTGTGTCGCGGTACCAAGGCTCGACGCTCTCGGCTGTGGCGTCGTGGAACGAGCAGGCGAACTCCCAGGGATCCTCGAGTCCGGTCGCAGCGACCGTGTCCCGCAGCACTGTGGCCTGAAGCATCCCGATAGAAGCACCTCGCCCGACCGACGGGTTGGAACACGCCCAGGCGTCACCCGCAGCCACTACCCCGGTCGCAACGGGTGCGCCGTCGACCATGAGGTTCCGGTGACGATCTTCAATCCCCGCTATGGCCATGACCCGGTCGTCGATCGGCTCACCGTCCAGCCAGTGCGCGACCAGCGGCAATGATTGGACGGTCCTGTCCCAGATCGCCGCATCGTGCAAGACGCGCAGGGCTTTGTCCTTGGCGCTGGTTACCAGGGTGACGCTCCACGTGCCGTTGTCGGCCGGCAGCGTGAGAGACGAGATGGTGCCGAGGTGCTGGAGGAAGCCCCCGATCGCGGGAGGAATGTCGCCGCTGGCAGAGCGGAAATGGCGGCCGTAATAGATGAATCCGCAGTCATCAAGCTCATCGCGTGGCGCTTGCGCTCCTATCGCTTCCAGCCACCTGGGCAGCGGCGAACGACGTCCCGTCATGTCAACGACCAGGTCAGCGGCGATCTCCTCACCGGTAGTAAGCCGCACCCCGGCGACATGAGGTACACCATCGCGAGCGGCGGGAACTGCCACCAACCCCTCGACACTAGCCCCTCTCCTGATCTCTAGCCGGTCGGCACGTTCCGCCACTGATGCGACAGCCGCTTCGACCACGCATCTCCTGCCGGATAGGCACTCGAAAGAGCCGTCCCCATCGCGCACGGCGCCTCGCACCGTCTCGGGTGCGTCGAGGACAGTGTTGAGGCGAATGGCGCCGCCAGCCGTCAGAGCCTCCGCGACATCGGGCAGTTCGATGCCCAGCACGTTCCGGTAACGGGCGAGGAAGAAGTGCGGAAGCCGGAACTGATTGACCCCTCTACGCTGCCAGCCGTCCCACATCTCCTCAGTTCCGACGGGCGGCGGATCAGCATCTCGCTCCAGGACAGTCACCTCATGGCCGTCCCGGCTCAGCAACAAAGCCGTACCCAGGCCGACAACCCCTGCGCCGACAATCACGATCCTGCCGATGGCCAACCACCCCTCCCCCAGACGACGATGCATTCGAGCATATGATCGGCCGCCTCGTCAGCGCCGGTCTGGCGGGGTGTTGCACGCGACTGCGCACCATGGGACATGAGGAGCACTGCAGATGAATGAGCTCGTCGTCCGGTCCACTGACTACCACACGGCAGGCGAGCCGTTCCGCATTGTGGCTGACCCACCGCTCCGGTTGCCGGGCGGCGATGTCGCCGAGCGGCGGGTAAACGCGGCCGACGATGCTGAGGTAAACCGCTTGCGGCAACTGCTGTGTCACGAGCCCCGCGGGCATGCTGACATGTACGGCGGCTTCATCGTTCCTGCCGATGACGACGATGCGAACTTTGGCGTGTTGTTCTGGCACAAGGACGGATTCTCGACCGCGTGCGGTCACGGCACGATTGCCCTCGGCGCGTGGGCGCTGGAGACCGGCCGCGTCGAGCCAACCGCAACCGGACTAACCGATGTCGTGATTGACGTGCCGTCCGGCCGGGTGACGGCACGTGTTCACCATCAGGATCAGCTCGTCACCGCTGTGGACTTCCGGAACGTCGCCAGCTATGTCATCGCTGATGCCGTGCCCGTCGCCACCCAGCGCGGCGAGGTCATCGTGACAATCAGTTTCGGCGGCGCCATCTACGCCAGCGTGGACGCCGGAGCTCTCGGCCTGAGGGTCACGCCGGATCACCTGGGTGAGCTGGTCGTACTCGGCCGAGCTATCAAGGAGGCGCTCGCCGTGTCCCCGTACGCCCAGCATCAGCCAGATCCAAGGCTCAGCGGCATCTACGGCACGATCTTCTTCGAAGACCTCGGCCGCGATGGGGCAGGCAACCTGCACCAGCGCAACGTCACCGTCTTCGCCGACGGCGAAGTCGATCGCTCGCCGTGCGGCTCAGGAACGTGCGCGCGGCTGGCCGTGCTCGACGCCTCAGGCCGACTCGCAGCAGGACAAGGTCTCACCCACGATTCGATCGTCGGCACACGGTTCACGGCACGCGTCCTCGATCGTCTGACGGTCCACGGCCGCGACGCTGTCATTCCCGAGGTCACCGGAATGGCGTATAAGACCGGCGAGCACTCCTTCTGGGTAGATCCACACGATCCGCTGACACCGGGCTTCGTCCTTCGCTGATGACCACACTCAATGACCTCACGTCAGCTTGAGGGCATCCGGTACAAGACGAGCAAGACCGACCGGATCAGCCAGCTGCCGCCCATGCGTGCCGGAGTCAGCAATCTGAGGAGGTCGGGCGGCGGCGCGCTATCAGGCGCGAGAGGGTGAACCCACTCCACGACCCACACCCTGCGCACGCGGCGCAGTCTTGCGGCCACCACGCGGGGCACCGCAGCAGTTCCGAGCAGCGTGCCTGAGACGACCGGCGAGGTTTGCAGCCCGATGTCACGGAGCTTGCCGAAGCCATCCCGGTAGGCAGTGCCGATGACCGCCGTCTTGCGCGGCAGATACAAGATCGCGTCACCAGGTCGCTCGTGCGTGGCGAGAACGCGAGCGATCGTGCGAAGGTCGTCCGCCCGGTCATCGGGCCGCCTGATCCAGGCCTGCGGGCCGAGCACCATGATCACGATTAGCACCGCGATCGCCGCAGAAGGAACGAACGACAGCACCGTCGCCCGTCGTGTCGACCACCGGCTGGCAAACCGGCGCGTGAGCTTCACGAGCCAGACCAGGCCAGCTGACTCCAGGATGACGAGCCCAGGAACGCAGAACAGGATGTAGCGCTCGACGTAGAGCGGATGCAGGAGAGAGACGGTCAGCAGCAGGGCTGGTGGCAGCACGAACCACGGCAGGCAAATGACGGACAGCGTCAGCCCTCTGCCCCGCCGCAGTCCACCTCCAGTGAAGCTGCCGAGAGTTGCCAGCACGGCTGCTACCACGATGAGAGAGGATGCGCCCGCGCAGTCCTGCAGCAATCCGAAGACGGCGTCAAAGTTCGGCGGTTGCACCCAGTCCAGTTGCGCGGACTCGCGCGCACTAAGAACGATTACCGGGCTGATCACGATCGCGGCGGCGGCGCACGCCGCGAGCCATCGCCTCGGCACTCCCGGCGCGACGGCGTTTGCAGGCTGGACGCTGACTCGTGCGAAAGCAGGCTCGTCATCCTGTGCAGCAGCAGGAACGTCGTCGTGCCGTCCGCCCCGCCGCGCCAGCAGCAAGCTAATGCCATGCGTTCCCGCGAGCAGGACGGCGGCCAGGTCGAAGAGGCTGGTCAGCAGCAGGCCAGCGCCGTAGAGTGCCCACCAGCGCCACCGCCCACGGGCCACGGCCACAACCAGTATGTAAGTAGTGAAGACAGCGAAGAGCATGACCAGGGCGTAAGGCCTGCCCTCTTGCGCGTACCTTGTCGTCACAGGGAGCGCGGTCAGCAACAATCCAGCGAGCAGCCCCACCACGGGCGCTGGGGACAATCCAATCGCCCGGGCAAGCCGCATGCCAAGCGCAGATGTCAGCCCTACGGTGACAGACATCGCGATCAGCGACGGCACCCGCAGCGCAATTTCCGATCGGCCGAAGAGCGCGATGATCGGGTGCATCATCAGCAGGTAGAGGCCGTGAAATGCGTCTTCGTGCTGCACTAGCGCGAAGATCGCTCCGACCGGCCGTTGCGAACCAGTGATGGTGTATCCCTCGTCCCGCCAGAACGAGGGACCGCTGATCCGGTATCCGCCGACGACTAGCTCCAACAGGGCCGGCAACGTGACCACGAGCCAGTCGAGCCACCTGCGGCCAGCTGCCCGCTTGTCCTCTACGCCAGCCGTGCCAGGACGTTCAGGAGCCGCCGCATCCGATTGCAGGCCACGCATGCGAGTACCTCTCAGGGCCGTGATTAGGCGGGCATTGCCCGGTGCGGGAGAACGTACGCCTTGCGGACTCTAACCACAAATGTCCTGGTCGGGCGGCGAAATGCGGACAGAGCAGCCCGTTTTCGCCCGCTCCGAGCTCCCACGCCACAATTCATGGGCTGGACGCCGCGGCCGAGAACGATGGCCCATCTGACCATTACTAATCTCGGCGACTCAAGCACCGGTTGAGCCGTAGATGACCTCGCGGATCAGATCGGCGTGCCCGATGTGCCGTGCGTACTCCTCCACGAGGTGCTGCAACATCCAGCGCACCGAGATGGTCTTCTCGCGGAAGGTGAAGGTATCGTCGAGCCCCGCGTCGTCGAGTGCAGCATCGACTGCCCGGCACTCAGCGCGGTAGCGCTCAATATCCTCCTCGGCGACGGCGGGGTTGGCCTCCTCGAAGTCCGCGTCCGGGGCATCGGACCGGTAATACAGGTCAGCTACCCGCTCACCCCGGTAGGTCTGCCGGACCCACCCTCGCTCCGTGTCGCTCATGTGCCGGACCAGACCGAGCAGCGACAAGTTCGACGGTGGCACGGCGCGCGTGGCCAGCTGGGCGGCATCCAGGCCCGCGCCTTTGCGCAGCAGGGTCGCCCGGTGCCAATCGAGCCAGTCGCGCAGCATTTCCTGTTCGGGTGCGTTCCGGCGCTCCGGATAGTCGTCTGAGCGCTCGACGTCATGTGCGATCCAGATCACTGCGGCAGGCTATGCCCAGGTTCGACCCGGCGCCCAGCGAATTGTCGTCGGCCCCTGCCGCGGGATGTGGTCCGACTGATGCTTGGTCGCCGCGACGCGAGGCTGGCACATCCAGATTTGGCGGGACGGTGGCAGGCTGGTGGCGTGAGTTTCTTCGATACGATCCCTCAACCACCGCCGCCAGAGCCAGAGCAGAGGTGGCGCCCGGCGTGGATGCGGCCGGACACGGTCATCCCCGGTTCGGTGCCGGGTGAGCTGCTGTTGGTCCGTACCGATGAGGTGGCAGTAGCGGTCGGAAACATCCGCGCCTATCCGAACGGGATTGAGTTCACCGTTCACACGCGGTTGCGGCGGGTGGACGCAGAGATCGGGCCCTCGGGTGATCCGTTCTCCTGGCACCGGCGCTTCGGGGGCGCTCATACGCCGGATGACGTCTTGCGACTGGGTGTGATGTATGCCGACGGCCGCCGCACCGCGACGACCAGCAGGCACATGCCCCGCACTGCCGACTCTGACGACGACGAACTGGTGCTGAATCAGCAGGGCGGCGGTGGCAGCGCACATGCCTGGGATCAGAACTTCTGGATCCATCCCCTGCCGCCAGACGGCCCAGTGACGCTGGTCGCCTCGTGGCTGGAACACGGCGTGACTGAGACACGCGCGGACCTGGACGGCACCGCGATACGCGCGGCAGCTGCGCGGGCGGTGAGCTTGTGGCCCGATGAGCCCGAAACCGAGACTGGCGAGATCTGGCAAGAAACCACCCGCACCATCTCGAGTGGTGCGCTGGCTGAGGAGGATGAAGACGGCTGACCGTTGCTGTCGGGTCGCAGTCTGACCCTCGCTACCAGATACGGACCCGAGCTTCGGGCTCGAGCCACAGCTCGTCGGTGGCACCCACATCGAACGCGGCGTAGTACTCGTCGAGGTTCCGCACGATCTGGTTGCAGCGGAACTCATTCGGTGAATGCGGGTCGATGGCGAGCAGCCGGATGACTTCCTCGTCCCTGGCCTTTTGCTGCCAGGCACGTGCCCAGGACATGAAGAAGCGCTGTGCGCCGGTCAAGCCATCGAGGACGGGCGCCTCTGCACCATTCAACGACACCAGGTAGGCCTTCCAGGCGATGCCGAGGCCTCCGAGGTCCCCGATGTTCTCCCCGATCGTCAGCGCTCCGTTCACATGCTGGTCTGGAGTCTGCTTCGGCGTCAGGGCGTTGTACTGCTCGATCAGCGACCGGGTCCGGCCTTCGAACGCTTCCCGGTCCGCTGCGCTCCACCAGTCGGTGAGTCGGCCGTCACCGTCGTACTTGGAGCCTTGGTCATCGAAGCCGTGGCCGATCTCGTGGCCGATGACCGCGCCGATCGCTCCGTAGTTCGCGGCGTCGTCCCGTTCGGGATCGAAGAACGGATCCTGCAAGATCGCAGCAGGGAACACAATCTCGTTCATACCCGGGTTGTAGTAGGCGTTGACCGTCTGGGGTGTCATGAGCCACTCGTCGCGGTCGATCGGTTTGCCGATCTTGTTCAACTGGCGGTGGAATTCGAAAACGTGAGCCGCCCGCACGTTAGCCATCAGATCCGTTGGGTCGATCCCCATGCTTGAGTAGTCCCGCCATCTGACCGGGTAGCCAATCTTCGGCGTGAACTTCCCAAGCTTGTCCAGGGCCCGCTGGCGGGTATCCGCGCCCATCCATTCCAGCTTCTCGATGCTCTGGCGGTAGGCCTCCAGGAGGTTGTCCACCAGGACATCCATCCGCTCCCGGGCCCCATGCGGGAAGTGCCGGGCGACGTAGGCTCGGCCGACAGCTTCCCCCATCGCCCGTTCGACCAGCGACACACCCCGCTTCCAGCGCTCACGCAGCTCAGGGGTGCCACTCAGGGTGCGGCCATAAAAGTCGAAGTCCTCCTGGACGAAAGCCTCGGATAGATATCCGGCAGCGCTGTGGATCACCTGCCAGCACAGCCAATCCCGCCATGCCGAAATGTGTTCATCGGTGAGCAACGAGGCCAGCCCGGTGCTGAAGCTCGGCTGGCGGAGCACGACCTCGTCGAAGGCGTTAGCGGGTGGGTCCAAGGCCGCCAGCCACCCGCGCAGATCCGGCCCCTCAGACAACACACCGGTCCAGGTGAACAGGTTGTAAGTCTTCTCACGGTCGCGGCTCGCGACCTTGTCCCAGTGGTGCGCGGCAACCGCCGTCTCGAGCGCGAACACCCGGCTGGCGGCCGCGTCGGGGTCGGGCAACCCCGCCAGCTCGAACATGCGCTGTATATGACCAACGAACGCGTCGCGGACTCCACTGAACCGGTCCTCGCGGTAATAGCTCTCGTCCGGCAGCGAGATTCCACCCTGCTCGAAAAACACCAGGTAGCGCTCCGGATTGCCAGGGTCAGTGTCAGCGAAAAGCCGGTAGAGACCCCCGATTCCAAATCGCTCCATCCGCCCGAGCGTCTCTAGCAGCTCCGGAATGGAACCGACCGCCTGGGCCGCCCCAAGCGTCTTGCTGATGGGCTGCGAGCCGAGAAGCTCTGCTCGGTCCGCGTCCATGAAACTGGCATAAAGGTCGCCGAACTTCCGCTCCTCGCTGCCTGCTGGTGCCGACGCGGCTTCTTCCACGATCTCGCGCACCGCGTTCTCAGCCTCTTCAGTCAGAATCCGGAACGCGCCATCGCGCGCCCGGTCGGCGGGGATCTCGGTCCGCGCAATCCACCGGCCGTTGACGTGCCGGAACAGGTCGTCTTGCGGGCGGATGCCGGGATCGAGCTCGTCGATGGGGATACCGGATGGGAGCGTCATGGGCCCTAGCGTAAACAGGAGCCGAGGACGCGCCGAATCGGCGCTCCGCCTGCCCTGCCCGTCCAGGCCAACTGACGGGTGCATGATCGACCCGGATCCCGGACGGTCCTCCCGCACGTGCAGTTGAGAATGCCATCCACACAGAGCCAGCAGGCCGGGGGCTGCGTCGCTGAGGCTGACTGTCCCGAACCATAGGGCTTGCTGACCCGGGCCGCAGGCCATCGCAATGGCCGGCCAGGGCGGCGACTTCTAGCTGGTACGCTCACTCGGCGATGCGATCGCCGGGCTGGCGCCGGGAATCCGCTGCCAGTCCCGCGACGATGAGATCCACCACTCGCCGGGCGAACTGATCGGTGAGCGGCCGGTGCTGGTGCAGCAGCCGATGGTAGGCGGGTCCGTAGAGCAGGTCGAGTACCACGTCCTTATCGGTGTCGGCCGGTATCTCGCCGCGGCTGATCGCGCGGTCGAGCATGATCGCGTGCTGTGCCCGCACCGGCTCCACGAACCGGTCGCGCCAGTCCGCGGCGAGAGCGCGATCCTGCTGCGCCTCGGCGATCAGGCCCGAGAGCATCGGCCCCGCGCTCGTCTGTGTCACGGACCTGATCCAGGCTCGCAGCGCGGTGAGCAGGTCACCGCGGAGCGTTCCGGTATCGGGTAGCGGTTGCTGCCCGAGGAATTCGGCCAGGAACGCGTCGAATGCCAGCGCGCCGCGTGATGGCCAGCGCCTGTAGATCGTGGCCTTGCCGACGCCCGCGCGGGACGCGACCTCCTCGATCGACATGCCGCCGAGTCCCCGCTCGGCTAGCAGATCCGTGGCGGCGCGCAAGATCGCGCTGCCGGCGAGTTTGCTGCGCGGCCGGCCGCGCTTGTGTCCCTGGGCGTGCCCCGCGTCAGCGGCGGCTTCGTCGGCGGGACGGCGCTCGGGCGGACCGCTGCCCACGGCCGCGGCGGCCTTCTGGGCCGACTCCGGAATACCAGGCCTCCTCATGGAAGTTGGAGCCTACACGAGATGATTATGAAACGAGCCGACTCGTATTGTAAAGTGATCGCATGTCATCGAGCTCACTGCCAAGCAGCGCCGAGCCGCACAGCGAGGCAAACCTGCTGACCTGTAGGCGGACCGCCATCGCGGCCTGACGCTCGCGCTCATCGTCTGCGCGTCCTCTACGGGCATCCTCGACAGCATCATCGCGCCGTGACAGGACGCTGAGCACACGGGCTGGCCACAAGACCGGGACGGCGGGTCGAACTCATTGGCTATGGGGGTAACCAATCGAGTTCCCTGCCGTCCCACCTTGATGATCGCGGTCCAGTGACTCCGACGTCGCCAAGCATGGAAGGAGCGATTTTAGCCCTGGCCCGCTCAGCACGAGCCGCTCCGGCTCACGCATGGCAAGGGCAGCCACCGCGGGTAACACGGCTTCGCCAGCCTCGAGATCGCGGGCGGCTTTCGCATTCATGGGCATCGATACCGACATCCTCTCGGAGGCCGATCCGGACACGCTGGCGGCCTAGGCGTGGCCTCCTGTCACCTGCGGGTAGGGCGGGCGCAATCTAGACAGCCGGGGCACCGCATCGGTGGTTGGCCTCGGGCCGGGCTCGTTGCCGGTCCAAGTGGGCCGGGTGAGATGGGTAGCGGGGATCACACAGCCTTCGTGGCTCGGTTCTTGCTGTCCTGGTCCCTAGCTGGCGTTAGCCAGTTGTCGAGGTCGTCGAGAACTGCTTCGATGGCTGGCCGCAGCTCATCGGCGATCTGGTTCTGGCTTTGACCGTCCAGGGTGCGGCGTCCGGCCTCGGCGATGATGATCTGGAAGACGCCAGCCAGCGCGATTCCCCGCATCTTCGCGATCTCAGGCGCGACCCCGTCGGCCTCGGCGATCGCAGTCGCCAGAGCGGTGGCCTGGCGGTCTGACATCTCCAGGGCGAGCCGGTGGACGGCCGGGCTGATCGCAGCCAGGAAGCCGAGCTCGCCACGCCACTGCTCGGCGGGATAGCGGCGGATCCTCTCCACGCCGTCGAGCACGAATTCGCGGATGGCCGCGGCCGGCGTGGTTCCGGGTATCCGGGTGCGGATCAGCCGGCACAGCTCTTCCTCGACCAACTGTTCCCGGTCGGTGACCAGCTGCTCCTTGGTACGGAAGTAGTTGTAGACAGTCTGTTCGGAGACCTCGGCCTCGCGCGCCACGTCTCTGACCGCGACCTGCTCAAAACCGTGCTGGGCGAACAGCCGCGCGGCCGCGTCGGCGATGACCTGGCGCGTGCGGGCCTTCTTGCGTTCGCGCAGGCCGAAGTCGGTCATGAGGTCAACATAGCAAAAGTTGACTCAACTTAAAAATTAGAGTTGACTCCAATTAGGCACATGCCCTGGCGGCAGGTCAGAGCGGCCGCCGCCACCGGCTGGCAAGAAGGGAGATGTCATGACAACTAGCAGTCACGGCAACAACCGGACGACGCACCTGCTCGCGCTCATGCAGAAGGGTGACGACGCATTCAACAGCCGCGACTTCGCCGCGGTGGACCAGGTCCACCACCCGGACATGGTCGCATACATCACCGGCCTGGCAGAGCCGGTCTACGGGCGCGAAGCACACGCCGCGGCGATGCAGCAGATGCTGCGCATGTTCGCGGACATGCAGGTCTACAGCGACCCGTATCCGATCCAGTTCGGCGGCGGCGACTGGATCACCGTGGTCACCAATGCCACCGGAACCTTCACCGGGGAGATGACCCTGCCCGACGGCACCGTTATCCCCCCGACAGGAAAGTCTTTCGACGTCGAGTTCGGCCAGACCAGCAAATGGGACGGCGACCAGCTCATCGTCATCTCCGCCTTCTGGGACGCCGCCCAGCAGCGGCAGCAAATCGGCCTCGCCTAGCATCACAAGGTGCCGGCCTCTACGGCCCAGCGCCTATCGGATCGGTAAAGGAGTGCCGCTTACTCAGCGCGCTATGTTCATATCCGGATGATCACGGCGACAGGCCGAACCAAAGAACGCGCGCATCGCCCCGCCCGCAATCGCCAACTTGTCTCGATGGTCTCCGGGAGCCTGAGGGTCTGGGATCCTGCAGTGCGGGGCGGACTCGCTCGCGAATCGGCTGCCGTCGCCTTCTTGGTGTCCTGGCTCACGAACGGCTCGGCGGCCCTCTCGCTGTCAGGGTGAGGACGTGGCTCAAGAGAGGTCTGCCCTGCAAAAGTTGCATTGCCCTCTTCGCCTGATCATGCCTGTGACCTGCGAGGAGAACGATGTGAGTACTGTGATGATCGCGGTCGATCCGCACAAGGCCAGCAACACCGCCGCGGTCTTGGACCCGGTGACGAAGACGCTGATCGAGTCAGCCTGGTTCGCCAATACCGCCGATGGCTTTGCCCAGCTGGCCAGGTTCGCGGCCCGGTGGGAGCAGCGGCGGAGGGCGGTCGAAGGCTGCTTCGGCGCGCACGTCCAAAGCGAGTGCCAGGAAATCTGGACCACCTGGGTGCCTGGCAGCCGCAGGCGCGAGAAGGACGCTCCGGACATCGCGCGCCTGCGTCAGGCGCTGCAGCGCGCCACGCCTAGAGCGCAGACATGATCGTCTTGCCATTCAGCTGCATGGCCAGTATGGGACGTATCTCCAAGTCATCCAGCCACGCTGAGTAGCTGGGACAATATACGTAGCGACGCACTTACGGCTCGTTCTGGCGCGTCTTTTCGGCCGGTGGGTCAACCGCGGTGGTCAGCACCGAATGGTCGTTATGAGGACGTCGCGTACCCCACCCCGATCCGATCGAGGTAGCGAGCGAGGCGGCGGCCCCCGCCGGCGGCGATGGCAAGCAGGTCCTCGACGTACGGCGACCGGCCAGTGGCCGCGGTAGCCAGGTAGTTCTCGGGCCGCGGGGTACTGTGGCTGACCCCGAATGATCCTGACCTGGCCGCGCCGCAATGCCGGTCAGTTGCATGGCTGCGGCGGCCTTGTGCCGACGGAGACCGAGACCGGCGAGTTGTACTTCGCCCAGGTTCCGGCGGTCGGCGTCTGCGACTTGATCACGCCGATGTAGTTGCACGTGTAGTCGGGGACATTCGTCACCTGGCCGAGATAGAAGCCCGCGGCTTGGAGCGCGCTGCTCGCAGCGGTCGTCGTGTCGCCGACGACATCCGGCACGTGGACGAACGTCGTGACTGCCAGGCTGAATTCGCTGCCGGCCGCAACCTGGGTGGCGCCAGCCAGGCCTGCGACCTCGACCGGCCCGGTCGGGCCGCCGGTGCTGTCGTCGCCTAGCTGACCCACGGTGTTGTCGCCCCCAGGCCCAGACCGTCCCGTCAGACCGGAGCGCGAGCGTGTGCAGAAATACGCGCCCGGTAAAAAGCTCAGCGGTCAGCTCGCTGCTGGCCGCGAGCTGTACGATCCCGCTGCCCGGCAGACGGGTCTGAACTGGCCGGAGCGCCACCGTGCTGGTCGGCGCGTTGCCCAGCTCGCCGTTGGCGTCGTTGCCCCAGCCCCAGACCGAGCCGTCGGTGCCCAGTGCCAGCGCATAAACCCAGCCCGCTGCGATGCTGGCGATACCCGGCGCGGCGATCCCGGTCACCTGCTCGGGGGAGTGGTGGTCTGTCGTCGTGCCATCGCCGAGTTCGCCGTCGCCATTGCTGCCCCATGCCCACGCCGACGTGGCGCCGGTGCTGGTCGTGCGGATCGCGTACCCCGCGAAGCCGCCCGCTGCGATGCTGGTGACTTGAGTCAAGCCACTGACCTGCACCGGGACGAGGCTGTTGGTGGTCGTGCCGTTGCCCAGCTGGCTGCCGGAGTTGATGCCCCAGGCCCAGACGGTGCCGTCCGAGCGCCGCGCCAGGCTGAAGTCCCGGCCAGCCGAGATCTCGGTGATGCCGGTGAGCCCCTTCACCCGGACCGGGACCAGGCTGCGGGCGGTCGTGCCGGTGCCCAGCTCGCCGTCGGTGTTGTCGCCCCAGGCCCACACCGTGCCGTCAGAACGCAGCGCCATGCTGTGGAAATAGCCCGCCGCGACGGCCACCACGCCGGTCAGCCCTTTCACGTGCACGGGCACCGTCTGCATGGTGGTCGTCCCGTCGCCAAGCTGCCCGTCTCCGTTGGAGCCCCACGCTTCAACCGTGCCGCTCGAGGTCACGGCGAGCCCGTGGTCGAGTCCTGCGGCCACCTGCACGATCCCCGAGCCCGCGTCGACCGTGCCGAACAACGACCGGTTGTTCGTCGTGCCGTCGCCCAGCTCGCCGAGACCGTCGAATCCCCAGGACACCGCGGTTTGCGTGTTGACGACGGCCGCGGCGGCGCGACCCTGACCAAGCGGCGCGGTCAGCGCGCTGCCAAGCAGGCCGGCCGCCAGGCCGAACGCCAGGCCAGCCACGCTCGTCCCCCGCATCAGCCAGCACAGTTCTCGCGAGATACTCATAGGAGCCCCTTCCATCCCGGATCCATCGCGGCCCGCGGCCATTTACCAGCGGCATTGCCCCGCCTTTCCTTGATATGGCCGTCCGCTCCGCTGCCGCCATCGGGGAAATCCATTAGGGACCGGCGGCCGACAGCGACGAGGGATTAGCGGCTGACCGCCGCGCGCGACGGGCGGCCGACTGCTATCGCGCCCGGCGGCATGCTGGCGGTGACACGGCGCCGCTCGTATGCTCGAGTGCATCTCCTCCTAGCTGGAGCAACGGACATCGGCAGGTCTGCCGGATGCGAGACGCGACACGAATACCGCGCAGCCGCCTTCCAGCGTCCGCGGACCTCTTTGTCGGCCGGGACCGTGAGTTGGCCACCCTGTCAGGGGTGCTCGCCAGCGAGCAGGCCCGGCTCGTGACGCTGACCGGGCCGCCTGGCATCGGCAAGACGCGTCTCGCCGTCGCGTGCGCGGCGGCGTACGCCGAGCTCACCGGGCGCGCTGCCGTGTTCCTTGACCTGGCACCAGTGCAAGATCCCGGGCTGGTGGTCGCTGAGCTGGCCCAGGCGATTGGCATCGAACCGCGCAGCGGCATGGACCTCATCGGCCAGCTGGCGGCTGCCGGGAGCGAGCACCAGCTTGTCGTCCTGGACAACTGCGAGCATCTGCTCGCGGCGGCTGCGGATGTGGGCCGCGTCCTGGCCGCTTGCCCGCGGCTGCTGATGCTGGCGACCAGCCGGGAACGGCTGCGGCTCTCTGCCGAGCAGGAGTTTCTGGTACCCCCGCTGGCGCTCCCCGCTCCCGCGGAGGTGGCGGACCTGGCAACTCTCGCCGCCAACGCCTCGGTCGCCTTGCTGGTGGACCGGGCGCGCCGGACGAACCCGGGATTCATCCTGACCGCTGCCAACGCCGCGCTGCTGGCCAGCGCGTGCGCGCGGCTGGAGGGGCTTCCGCTGGCGATTGAGCTGGCGGCGGCCAGGCTGAAGGTTCTGACGCCCGCAGAGCTCCTGCTCAGGCTCGGCAGCAGAATGGAGGTACTGACCGGGAGCACCAGGGACGTCCCAGCCCGTCAGCGCGCTCTGCGCGATGCCATTGCCTGGAGCTATGACCTGCTCGACCGTAACGAGCAGGCGTTGTTCCGCAGGCTGTCAGCCTTCGTCGCCACGTGGACACTTGCTGACGCGGCGAGCGTGTGCGGCGTGACCACCGGCCACGTGCTCACGCCGGTCGAGTCGCTGCTGGACAAGAGCCTGATCCGGCGGCTGCCGGATGACGAGCACACCGCGGAGTTCGAGATGCTGGAGAGCCTGCGCGAGTTCGCGGCTGAGCAATTGGCCGCGCTCCGCGAAACTGACGAGGTACGCGCCGCTCATGCTCGCCATTTCGCGGGCCTGGCGGTCCAGTTCGAAGGCTCGATCGGCCTGCCGGAGGAGCGCAGCTCTTGGCCGCACTGGGGCCGCCATCACGCCGACCTGCGGGCCGCGCTCGGCTACTGCCTGGAGACCGGCGAGCAGGCACGGGCGCTGCCCCTGGCCGCGGCCCTCGGCTGGTACTACCACACGAGGGGCGCCGTCGGTCAAGGTCAGGCGCTGGTGGACCAGGTCCTGGCCCTCGATATCGCCCAGCCGGACCCGCCTCGCGACGAACGAGATGAGGTGGCGGGCGCACTCGCGGGCATGCTGGAGGTGGCTGGGATTCTGGCCCTTGGCACGGGCCAGCCGCGCCGTGCCGAGGACCTGCTGCTCCGCGCCCTTGCGACCAGCGAGGCGTGTGGTGACGTGTGCCGCGGCGCCATCGCCTGCGCGTTTCTCGGCCACGTGGCGCGGGCGGGCGGCCAGTGGGACGAGGCCGCGGAATGGCACCGGCGCGCGGCGGAGGGCTTCCGTCTGGGAGACAACGCTCAGGGCGTGGCGTGGGCGCGGCATGACCTCGGGCTGCTCGCCCGGGATCGCGGGGATCTCCGTGGCGCTGAAGCACTGCTCAGGGCTAGCCTGAAGGACTTTCGCGAACTGGACTACCCGTGGGCGGTGGCCTGGTCCGCCTGGGGGCTCGGCACGGCACTCAGCGCGCAGGGCGACGTCGAGAACGCCTGCCGGTTGCTGGCGGAGGCGCTCGGCGTCTACCGGGAGGTCGACGATCCCAGGGGAGTCGCGCAGTGCCTGGAGGCGCTCGCGGCGATATCGAGCGAGCAGGCGCACTACGAAAACGCAGCCCGCCTGATCGGTTCCGCGGCCGCGCTGCGCAACCGCCTTTCGGCGCCTACGCCTGATGCCGAGCAGGAGCGGACCGCGGCGGTGGAACCTACGCTCGCCCGCTTTCTCGGGCCGGACGCCGCCGCCCGGCTGATACAGGCGGGCCGCGGGATACCGGCTAGGCAAGCAGCGGAGCTCGGAATGGCGGTCGCGGTGGGATCCGCGCCGGCCGACCGCGATCGCCCCGGTTCGGTGCGGCTCACCCGCCGGGAGCGGCAGGTGGCCGCGCTTGTCTCCTCTGGCCGCACCAACCGCCAGATCGGCCGGGTACTCGGAATCTCAGAGAAGACCGCCGAGGTTCACCTGCAGCACGCGATGGCCAAGCTGGACGCGCGCAACCGGGCCGAGGTCGCAGCCTGGGCCGTCAGCCACCACCTGGACGCGCCGGCCGACACCTAGCCCGTCACTCACGGGAGCAGATCGGCAATAAGCGCTGCGGCCCGCGCTGCTCCGTCTGTTGCGACGGGCCGGTAGTCGACGGCACGCCCTATCTCGCGCCCGATGGCCGCCGCGATCTCCTCGGGCGGAGAGTCGCCGAAGCTCATCCGGTGGCCAGCGCGGTAGCGATCAAGACGGTGCCGGACGTGCAAGTTCTGCTCGAAATGATGCTCGAGCGGGAAGTATATGAATGGCCGGCGGTTCGCGGTCAGTTCCATTGCGGTCGTCAGCCCGCCCTGCACGATCGCCAGGTCACAGGCGGCGAGGTGCTTGTAGAGGTTGTGCACATAGGAGCGCACCTCAAGACCGTCAGCCGCCGGGACGGCCGCCGGGTCGATGCGTGGGCCGGTGACAACGATCATCCGCAGCCCGGGCACCAGCCGCCTCGCCTGCTCGAAGCTCGCGACCACCCGCCTGAGCAGGTCGGCGCCGACGCCCGAGCCGCCCACGGCGACGATGCAGACGGGCTCATCCGGGTGACAGCCAAGCTTGGCGCGTAGCGCGCCGAGATCATTAAGCGTTACAGGATCGAACCCGGTGATGTAGCCGGGAAAGCTGAAGTGCTGCTCCGTCCAGCCACGGATCCGCGGCAGGCCGGCGCCGAAGCGGTCAGGGACGATGTCGTCGGGCTCGCCGACGAATATCGCCCGGTCGCGGACCCGCGGGTGCCGTGCGATGTGCTCGATCATCTCGGCGTTGTAATCGGCGGTCAGAAGCCGTTCGTGGTCGCCGCCGTCTGGCATCGGAAGGTAGCCGACGAAGTCGGTCAGCCACACGAACGGTGCGCACTTATGGCGCGGGTTCTCGTGCAGGTAGTAGTCGACCTCCCACGCCTCGTCGCCGATCCAGAGGTCGTAGCGGCGCTCCCCCACGATGTCGTGGAACAGCATGAAATTCGCGGCCAGGATCTCGTCCATGCGTCGCAGCGCCTGGAAGCAGTGCAGGTTGTGCCCGGCGGATTCGGACTCGATGTGGTGGGACTCGCTGGCCAGGTGGGCGCTCGCCGGGTGGATCCGCTGGCCTTCGGCTTCGAGCACGCAGGTGACCGGGTGCTGCGCGAGCCAGTCGATCTCCAGGTCCGGATGCAGCTTGCGCAGCTCACGCGCGATGGCGACGTCGCGCTGAGCGTGGCCGAGCCCGATCGGCGAGGAGATGAACAGCGCGCGGGGCCGACGGCGCCGGCTCACACCGGCGGGGCGGGCAGAACGCTCACGCCCGAACGCGTCCTCTGCGAAGCCGCGAAGCGCGATATTGACCTGGACAGGCTTGCGCGCGTGCACGAAGTGGCCGCCGCCGGCCACGACCTCGAGGCGTGCGTTTGCGAGACGCGCGAGCGCCCGGCCATCGCGGAACGGGGTGATGCGGTCGTGGTCACCGTGAATCACCAGCACCGGACAGTCCAGACCGCGCGCCAGGGCGCGAAGTCTGGGACGGTCCCGGTGGATCTCGCCGATCGCTGTCACCGTCAGCGTCGGCGCGTCGGTATCCAGCGCCCACCCGAGGCCGTCCTCGATTCCCTTGCTCGAGTGCTGCTCGAAGAAGCAGCGCGAGATGAACCAGTGGGCGAACTCCGGGTAGCGCTCTCTCCAGTAGACCGCGTTGATCCGCGTCCACCAGAGATAGCGCGGCAGTGGCTTGTTGAACCGGACGGCAAGCCGCGGATGCAAGAGCAGCCGCCAGTGCGAGGGCGTGTACGGGAACATCGGCCCGACGAACGCCGCGCCAGCCACCCGCTCGGGCGCCAGCCTCCCTAGTTCAAGCAGGTACTGGGCGCCGCGCGAGAGCGCGACCAGCACCGCGCGGTCGGTGCCGGTCGCGTCCATCACCGCCAGGCAGTCACGAGCGAACTCCCGCGCCCCGTAGCGGGCAGGATCCCGGCAGCGGTCTGACCGGCCGTTCCCCAGGCCGTCCATCGCCAGCACCCGGAAGTGCCGCGCAAGGTACGCAATCTGCATCTTCCAGTGGCGGGAATGGACCAGCGACCACGTCGGGAGCAAGAACACGGTCTCGTCGCCGTCGCCGTACACCTCGTAGAAGACCCGCTGGCCATCGCGCTCGACGTATCCCTCAGTGGCTGGGTATCGCGCCCGCGTCTGCTCGTCCGCACGGCTCTCGCCGAGGCTGGCGGACAGAACAGAGGCCCTGACCGATCGGTCGTTTCGCACTATCGCGCTGATTCGGATCTGGTGCGCCCGCAGCGGAGACCGCAGTCGCCCGGAGCGGCGGATTCGCGACTCATGTGAACTCCGTTCGTGCGCAGTACGGCGGACATCGATAATCAGAGCAAGACCTCCTGATTCCAGTCCGCCCCTTGATCGTCCCAGGCTCGTTCCTCGGCCTCGACCGCCATCCGATCTTTCCGCGAACACGCGCTCGGTGAAGCGCCGGATGACAGGCCAGATGCAGGGCTCCAGGGATCGGCGGCTTCTTGATGATGAGCAGACCATAGATTTGACTGGTGCGCTGCTCGGCGTCCTCCGGCACGTA
>DATAEH010000188.1:0-63167 GCA_036258115.1 Streptosporangiaceae bacterium | reverse complement strand
GTCGATGGCCGCCGGCGGCAGACGCTTGGCCGCTGCGATCACCTTGATGGTCTTGCCCTCGGCGATCATGCCGAGCAGTTCCTCCTCGGCAGGCGACAGGCCGCCTGGCGAGATGACGGGCTGCACGAGTGCCTCGACGATGGCAGGATCCAGCGCCGTGCCCCCGTTGGCCACCCTGCGGATCGCGTCGGCGAGCTGGCTGCCCTCCGCGACCCTGTCCTTCAGCAGGTAGCCATAGCCGGCCGAACCCTCGGCCAGCAGGCTGACCGCGTACTCGGGATCGTCGTACTGCGACAGGACCACCACTCCCGTGCCCGGATGCCGCTTGCGGACCTCCTTGGCCGCGTCGATGCCCTCGCGGTGGAACGACGGCGGCATCCGCACGTCGGTGACCAGCACCTGGGGCTCAGTATTCGTGCAACCGGACACGACCTCGTCGTAGTCGGCGGCGAGCCCGACGACGCGCAGGTCAGGGCTGCGCTCGATGAGCGCGCGCACGCCCTCGCGGACGATGAGGTTGTCGTCGGCGAGGAACACGCTGATCGTGCGCCTGTCCGGCGCGGCAGTCTGTTCCATTCAGCTAGTTTTCGCATGCTGGCCCTGGTTAGCGCCAGTGAGCAAGCCTCCCGAATTGTCGTGGTGCTAACACGCCCCTCGTTGGCTAGTCACCCACCTGGCTGGCGTGCGCTTTCCCGATGGGACGTTCGACGCAATGCCGGTGTGGTGCTAGGCACACCGCGCAGTCACTTGCCAGCACACTGTTCTGTTTGCCACGGCTCGGGGCATCGTGTGCGTATGCGATACGAGAACAGCGTCACCTCAGTCTCCTGGATCCCCTCTGAAGCCGTCACGGGAAGTACCCGCGTGGCCTTCGATGCGGGGTTCACCCAATACGACGACCCGCCGCCGGCGCAGATCGACGATCTGGAGGCCTTGCGGGCTGCGGGCAAGTTCCGCTTCGCGAACGTCCTCCGTGCGTGGATTGAGGTCGATGACGACGGCCAGGTCAGCGGCTCTGGTTACAGCGGCGGCGGCCATATCGGCGACACCACTGTCAAGCTGGGCGCCCTGCGGCACCGGTTCCAGAATGCGCTCCTGCCTGATCTGCGCAAGGAGCCTGAGCACGGCGACGGGTGGGTGAGGTTCACCCAGACCGTCGGCGGCCGGACCAGCGTTCCTGCTCCTCGCAAGGTCTCGCACCCGCCGTACGTGCAGTGGCAGGCGCCGCTGGTGTGGACGACGCTCACGCTGACCCTGCAAGCGGACGGGACCGTGGAGAGCTCGATGAGCGGAGCGAGCCGGTTCCCCAGGCACTGGATCTACGACGACACTGGTGCGCTCACCCACAAGTCAGGGCTGACAGACTTCACCGACTGGATGGCCAAGTCGTTCGGACGTCACACGCCATGGGGCGACGAGGACTCGGAGGCCCTGGTGACCGCGGTGGAGACCGCCCTGGAGCACTCCCTGTCCGTCCAGCTGATGCACGGTGCCGCCAAGCCGAAGATCACCAAGGTGCCGGCCGGTACCGCAGTGGTCAGGCAGGGCGAGCCAGGCGACGAGTTGTACCTGGTGCTCGACGGTGTCTTCCGGGTCGAGCGCGATGGCGAATGGCTGGCGGAGTACGGGCCGGGAGCCCTGTTCGGCGAGCGCGCCCACCTCGAGGAAGGCGTACGGACTTCGACCCTCACCGCGGTGACCGCGTGCCGGGTCGCGTCCGTTCCGGCGGCGCAATTTGACCGCCAGGCACTTGAGGAACTGGCCGGCGGGCACCGCCGCGAATCGATGGGGCAGGCTTGACTTCATGCGGTTGCAGCTCTGCGGCGTCCGAGGTTCGACGTCGGCCCCCGGTCCCGAATTCGTGAGGTATGGCGGCAACACGTCGTGTGTCGCGCTGACAGCCGACGGGGACCAAGTCCCGACGCTGATCCTGGACGCAGGCACGGGTTTGCGGCAAGTCACGCCACTGCTCAATGGCGAGCCTTTTCGTGGCACGATCGTGCTGTCGCATCTGCATTGGGATCACGTCCAGGGGTTGCCGTTTTTCCAGGCTGGCGACACCGAAGGCGCGCAGGTCAGGCTGCTGATTCCGGAGCAGCCGGGAGAGGCCGCCGCTGAAGACGTGCTTGCGCTCTGTATGTCGCCGCCGCACTTCCCGATCAGGCCCAGCCAGCTCCGCGGCCAGTGGACGTTCGGCACGCTGCCGGCCGGCGAACTGCAGGCCGTCGGCCAGTTCACCGTCCTCGCCATGCAGATCCCGCACAAGGGCGGCACGACCTACGGGTACCGGATCGGCGACGGAAGGTCGGCCCTGGCATACCTGCCTGACCACTGCCCGACGAACCTGGGTCCTGGCCCGGACGGCATGGGCGAGTATCACGAAGCAGCCCTGACCCTGGCGGCAGGAGCCGACGCGCTGATCCACGATGCCTTCCTGCTGCCAGAGGAGGTGCCCTCGCAGGCACGGTTCGGGCACGCCGCCGCCGACTACGCGGTCGGCCTCGCGGCCATGGCTGGCGCCCGCCGGGTCGTGCTGTTCCATCACAGGCCGGATCGCACCGACATCGAGCTCGACAAGCTGGCCGGCAGGCTGGCCGACGCTCCCGTTCCGGTCGTCGTCGCAGCCGAGCGCGAGGTGCTGAGCCTGTGAGCCGCAATCCCGACGCAGTGGTGGTCGGCTCGGGCCCCAACGGACTTGCCGCCGCACTCACGCTTGCCAGAGCGGGCATGGTCGTTGAAGTCTTCGAGGGCGCCGAGGAGCCGGGCGGCGGATGCCGCAGCGCAGAGCTCACGCTGCCTGGGTTCACTCACGACATCTGCTCGGCCGTGCATCCGCTGGCCTCAGCGTCCCCGTTCTTTCGGGGGACCGACCTCGCGGCGCGCGGGGTCAGGCTGCTGTACCCGAAGGTCGCGTTCGCGCACCCGCTCGATGGCGGCCGCGCAGCTGCGGTTGCCGGATCGGTCGAGGAGACCGCGGCCTCGCTCGGCGCAGACGGCGCCCACTACCGGCGGCTAATGGGTCCGCTGGTAGGCGAGGCCAACGGCATCGTGCCCGAGGTGCTCACACCGCTCTTCCGGTCGGTGCCCGCCCATCCAGTGCCTATGGCCAAATTCGGCCTGCAGGGCCTGCTTCCGGCTACCGCGATAGCTGGGCGGTTCAGGACCGAGGAGGGTAAGGCGATCATGGCCGGGGCGGCCGCGCACGCCATGCTTCCGCTGAGCAAGCCGCTGACCGGCGGATTCGGGCTACTGTTCGCCATGCTTGCGCACTCGCCTGGCTGGCCTGTGGTCGAGGGCGGCAGCGCGGTGCTCACCGCCGCCCTTGTCGGCGAGCTTGAGGAACTAGGCGGGACTGTCGCGACCGATTGCACGATCAAGGAGCTGGACGAGCTTCCACCGGCAAAGGTCGTCATGCTGGACGTCTCGCCACGGCAGTTCGGCTGGATCGCGGGCGACCGCCTGCCTCGGCGGTACGCGCGCTCGCTGGACCGTTTCAGGTACGGGCCAGGCGTGTGCAAGGTGGACTGGGCTCTCGACGGCCCGGTGCCGTGGCAGGCAGAAGCCTGCCAGCAGGCCGGCACCGTCCACGTGGCCGGGACGCTGGCCGAGGTGGCCAGCAGCGAGGCCGACGTCGCAGCTGGCCGACACTCCGAGCGGCCATACTGCCTGGTCGCCCAGCCTGGCGTCGTCGACCCGACGCGGGCGCCCGCTGGCAAGCAGACGCTCTGGGCCTACTGCCACGTGCCGTCGGGGTCTGACGTGAACGTGGCCGACCGCATCGAGGCGCAGATCGAGCGCTTCGCGCCAGGCTTCCGCGACCTGATCCTGGCCAGGTCCGTCAGGACCGCGGCGGAGATGGAGCGGCACAACCCGAACTACGTGGGCGGCGACATCAACTGCGGGGCTGGAACGCTGCGCCAGACGGTTTTTAGGCCGTTGGTCCGCTGGAACGAGTACCGGACGGCGCTTCCCGGCGTGTACCTGTGCTCGGCAGCCACTCCGCCTGGCGGCGGCGTCCACGGCATGTGCGGCGCGGGTGCCGCACATGCCGCCTTGGCAGACCTCGGCCGCGCCAGGCAACAGCAATGAGGCGGGCGGTAGCCGCGCCGAACCGCGGCGGCGCTAGCGCCGCTGGGCTGCGATCAGGTCCCGGTACCAGGTGAAGGAGTCCTTGGGAATCCTGCGCTGCGTCGCGAAGTCGGTGTAGACAACGCCGAAGCGCTGGTCGTGGCCCTCCGACCACTCGAAGTTGTCGGTGAAGGTCCACTCGAAGTAGCCGCGCACGTCGACGCCCGCGGCGATCGCGTCGTGCACGGCCCGCAGGTGCCCGTCGAGGTAATCGATCCTGGCCTGGTCGTGGACGGCGCCGTCGTTGGTGACCTCGTCGGCAGCCGAACAGCCGTTCTCGGTGATGTAGACCGGCGGCAGAGCGGCGCCGTACCACTCGCGGAGCGACGTCAGCAGTTCGGTCAGCCCAGCGGGAACGACCGGCCAGCCGAACGCGGTCACAGGGTAGCCAGGGATCGGCTCCATCTGGAAAGGCAGAGGCGAATCGGGCAGGGCAGACAGCCTGGTAGGCATGTAGTAATTCACGCCGAGCCCGTCGACGGGCGCCGAGATCACCGCCAGGTCGCCGTCCCGGACGCAGTCAAGGCCTGCGGGCCCGACGCCGAACGCCCCCAGGTCGGGGTAGCGACCGAGGAGCAGGGGGTCGGTGAACAGCCTGTTCTGCAGGATGTCGTACGCCTTGGTCGCTGCGACGTCCGCGGCACTGCCGCTCGCGGGCCACGCGGGGGAATAGTTGTTGGTGATCATCACCTCGCGGGCGCCGGCCGACCGGAGCGCGGCCGTAGCCAGGCCATGCCCGAGCAACTGGTGATGGGCGGTCGGCAAGGCACCGAGCATCAACGCTTTGCCCGGCGCGTGCATGCCGAGTGCGTAACCGAAGGCAGTGACCACGAAGGGTTCGTTCAGCGTGATCCAAAGCCCGATCCTGTCGGCGAGCCGTCCGGCGGCTAGGGACGCGTAGTCGGCGAACCGCGACGCGGTGTCCCGGCTGAGCCAGCCGCCCTCGTCCTCGAGCGGCTGCGGCAGGTCCCAGTGGTACAGCGTGGGCACCGGGGTGATGCCCGCGGCGAGCAGAGCGTCGGTCAGCCTCTCGTAGAAGTCGAGGCCGGCCTCATTGGCCGGTCCCTTGCCGCCGGGCTGAATTCTCGGCCAGCCGATCGAGAAACGGTACGCGGTGATGCCCAGGTCGGCCATCAGCGCGACGTCTTCGGCCCAGCGATGGTAGTGGTCGCAAGCGACGTCGCCGGTGTCGCCTCCCTTGATCACGCCGGGCTGCCGGCAGAAGGTGTCCCAGATCGAATCGCCGCGGCCGTCCTCAGCGACGGCGCCCTCGATCTGGTAGGCGGCGGTTGAGACGCCCCACTCGAATCCGTCGGGGAACGCGGGCATTGGCGGTGGATGTGCTTCAGGGGCGGGCTGTTCGAAGGGCGAGAGCGTTCCGGTCACCGGCCGATCGTAACCGCCTGCGCGTGGCCTGATCTGAGCGGGCCGGGCTGCCCGGGCAGCCCGCGATCATGCCGTGCGATCTGTGTTGGGCTATCGGTGCTGCGCGTGCTGAGCGGCGTGCTCGGCGGGATCGGGCCGCGCCGCCGCCGGGACGGCTCCCATGATCATCGAGTCACCCCTGAACAAGGGGTTGTCCCTGACCTGTCGCTCGATCGAGGCCGCCGACATCGTGTAGCCGATGAACAACAGCAATGAGATGGCCTCCATGACGATCCACAGCCAGTGCGACGCGAGCTGGGTGCTCCAGTCATTCAGCCCGTGCAGCAGCGCCGGCAGCGTGATGCCGAAGATGATCAGCGGGATCCGGCGCCGGCGGTAGCTGACGCCCATCCCGATGAAGAACGCCGCGATGCCCGCCCAGACCGCGTGCTGGAACCCGTCGACGAACACACGCTGCGCGAACGTCAGGATCAGCGGAACCGCCATGCCTGCCTTGTGGTTGCCCTGCATCAGGTAACTGGCCGTGTAAAAAACCGACTCCCTGACTCCGAAGGCAAGGCCGGCGATCGTTCCGAGGAACATCCAGACCCGCACGTCCAGAGTGATCTTCCAGACCCAGCGGAGCAACAGGGCCGCCACCAGAATCGGCAACGCCTTGGTGACCTCCTCGGCGAAGCCGACACCGTAGATCCAGGGCAACAGGTTGTGATTGGACGCGGTCTGATCGAGCGCGTTCTCCCAGGGCAGGGTCACGGTGGGCAGCAGCACCATGACCCCAGCCACGATCGCGACGGCCAGCCAGCCGATCAGCTTGGTGATGTGGCCAGGCCTGATCAGCAACCAGAACGCGACCGCCCACAGCGGTGCGATCGCGAGGCTGTAGGCCCAGCCGGGCGCGCTCAGGTCGCGCGTAGCGGAGAACAGCACCACGAACAGCGATGGCAGCAGGCCGTAGGCGATCACGAGCAGCCGGGAACCCTGCTTCCAGCCGGTGTCCTTCAGCCAGCTGCGAACCGGCACCAGGATGTGGACCGCGGTCGCGAAATCGCCGCCAGGCGAGTCGAGCCTGGCATGGTGCGCGGGCAGGTGCTGATATACGGGGCTTGAATGGTCGCCAGAGATATCGCCGCGCCACAGTTCCTCGCGATGGACGGCGCTCGGATGCCTGGTCGTTCCGGTGCCTCCGGCATCGGGAGCTGCGATCACCCCGGCGGCACCCGCGGCCGTGGCGGCGCCGTACTCGGCCGGGGCGGCGGCGGCTCGGGGCCCGGTGTCAGCCTGGTCGTCGCCAGCAACGTCGTCCCGTGGAAAGCTCTCGTCGGTCAGCTCGATGCGCAGTTCAGGGCCGCGCGGGCTGGCCAGGTGCACGTCGAGGGTTTCCTGCACAGCAACCGAGGCGATCGGCAGGCCGCCGACGAAGGTGCGCCCCTTGCCAAGATCGTCTAGGACCCAGCCGTCCGAACGCCAGGTCACGCGCGCGTGATCGCGCGAGACTATCGGGTCGGACACGATCACGGAGTTATCCGGACTACGGCCGATCCGGACTGTCTGGCCTGGCTCGAACGTGAACGCCTGGCCAGCGAACGTGATCCTGAGGTCGCTCACTCGCCCGCCTTCCTGCGCGGCCTGCCGAACGCTAAGCGGCCGCACGGCGGCTTAGCCGACGCGCGCGCTCCGGGAAACATTGTGCACAGGCGGCGCTGGCTCAGGGTACCGACACCGGAGCGATGGTCGATCACGATCCGTGAACGGACGGGTACGGCTCAGACGGGGGTGGCTTCGGAAATTGCCTCGTCTACCTCGGCCTTCCTGGCCGCGAGCTCGGCCGCGTATTTCTCCTCGTCAATGCGCTCAGCCAGATCCTCGTCGGCCTTCATCAGCTGTTCGAGGTCGCTCTCAGCTGCGGCGAGCACGCCGAGGTCGGCGAAGGCGTGCCTGACCTTGGGTCCCCACAGGCCGATGTCCCTGACGCACGGCACGATCCTGGTGAACAGCAGCGACCTGAACGCCTGCTGGACCGGCGACTTGTCGGTGAACTCCATGCACTCGTCGACGTCGAAGTTGAGCCGCTCCCAGACCTCCTGGGCGCGGAACCTGTTGTTCATCAGGTAGCAGCCCTCGATCAGGAACTCCTCGCGCTCTGCGCGCTCGGCCTGGGTCAGCTCGGCGTAGTAGTCGCGCAGCGCGAGCCGCCCGAATGCGACGTGCCGCGCCTCGTCCTGCATGACGTAGGCCAGCAGCTGGGTGACGAGCTTGTTGTTGGACATATCGCGGTGCACGCCGAACGCGGCCAGGGCCAGGCCCTCGATCAGCACCTGCATGCCCAGGTAGGGGTAGTCCCAGCGGCCGTCGGCCAGGGCCTCGCCGAGCAGCGTGGCAAGGTCGTCGTTGATCGGGTAGTAGACGCCAATCTTGTCCTTGATGAACCGCTGGTACAGCTCGACGTGCCTGGCCTCGTCCATCACCTGGGTGGCGGCGTAGAACTTGGAGTCCATGTCGGGGACCGACTCGACGATCCTGGCCGCGACCGTCAGCGCGCCCTGCTCGCCATGCAGGAACTGGCTGAACAGCCAGGACGACAGGTGCAGGCCGAGTTCGTCCCGCTCCTCCTGGTTCAGCTTCTCCCACTGGCGCGAACCGTAGATGGGGCTGAGCTCCTCGGTCTGCTCCATCACGTTCGTGGGATCGACGGGGATATCCCAGTCGATGCGCTTGGTGGCGTCCCACTGCTTGTCCTTGCCGCGCTGGTACAGATCGAGCAGGCGGCTGCGGCCATTGTCGTATTCCCAGTTGAACCTGGCCGCACCGGTGGCCGGGACATCCCAGGTACCGGGCTCAACGGTGCTGACGTAGTGGTCGTACGTGCTCATGGCGGCCCCTCTGGGAATTGCGTACTCCGATATTACTCGCCAGTACAGTTCTGTTCTAGAGGTCAAGGTCGCCTCTTGCGCAGGCCAATTGGCCGCCGGCGAGCGGTGGTGCCAGCACCATGGGAACGGGGGCGTCGCGGTGGGAAGATCGGATCGTGAACGACGGCCCGCATTCTGTCCTGGTGGTCGATGACCAGGCGCCCTTCCGTGCCGCCGCCAAGGCCGTACTGCGCAGGCTGGAATGCTTCGAGCTGGCCGCGGAGGCGGCGAGCGGGCCTGAGGCGATCGAGCTGGTCGAGACGATCAGGCCAGAACTCGTTCTGATGGACATCAACATGCCGCAGATGAGCGGCATCACGGCGACGAGAGAGATCGTGCTGGCGCATCCGGACACCATCGTCTTCTTGTGCTCCACGTACGACGCCAGCGACTTGCCGGCCGACGCCGCCGCGAGCGGGGCCCGCGCGTACATGAACAAGGAGCGGTTCAGCGCCGACGTCCTGCGCCACCTCTGGCGCAAGCGCGACTCAGGCGTCTTCGTCTCGCTCTAACGCGCCGGCCTTTGAACAGCCATGGCCCATTGATGTCCAAAGAAGACGCTCGTTGTGGCGTCGCTGTTCTTCGCCCGGTGCTGGTGCGTGGCAACCGTGGTGGCAGGCACACCGGAGGTGGCCAGGCAGCACCCTGGCCCGCAGAGCCCCGCTGGGCGAGGCTGCTGTTGACGGCTGGTGGCCCTGAGGAGCTGGCGATGCGGATGACGTTTGCCCGATGTCTTCCTTAATGGGCTATCTGTCGTTAACAATCGCAGGCCAGGAGGTGCAGATGCAGCCTGAGCAGGACCTGGATCCAGCCGCGGGTCGCGGCACGTTCTGGCGCGCCTGGTCGCTGTGGGCGGTCACGATCGGGTCAAGCGCGGTCGCGATGAGCTTCTCGGCAGGGCGGCCGTTGCCGGCCGGGTCCGGGCAGGGCAGTGGCGTGAACAACGTGATCGGGGTTGCGTTCATCCTGACGTTCGCAACCGTCGGAGCGCTGCTCGCGTGGAAGCGCTCGTCGAACCCGATCGGCTGGCTGCTGTCCGCGACCGCGCTGTGCTACGCCGCTGGCGGTTTCGGCCTGTTCCTGCAGTACTTCAAGCCGACGCTGACGTTCGCGCAGTGGTCGGGCTGGACCTGGCTGCTCGGCCCTGCGCTCACGGTGTTCGTACTATTGCTGTTCCCGAACGGGTCGCTGCCGTCGCGGCGCTGGCGGATCGTGGCGTGGATGGCCGCGGCCGGAATCGCGTGCTGGATCGTAGGCAATGCTTTGGCCCCCATGCTCCTCACTTCGGGACCGCCGGAGGTGCCCAACCCCATCGGCGTGGGCGGGTTGGCCGGGCGGTTGTTCGGCCTGCTGGCCGGAGTCGGAGCGGGCGTGATCGCGCTGTCCGGCGTGGCCGCCGTGGCGTCGCTGGTTGCCCGCTACCGGCAGTCCGGATTCGTGCAGCGCGAGCAGCTCAAGTGGCTGCTCTACGCGACGGCGCTGATCATAATCGGGCTGCTCGGCAACGTCCTGGTTGGCGCCCTCATCAGCGACCCGGATACCGCGAGCAACCTTCAGAACGGGCTCATCAGCGTCGGCATCGCCGCGGTGCCGGTCGCGATCGGCGTCGCAGTCTTTAGGTACCGGCTATACGACATCGACATTGTCATCAACAAGACGCTTGTCTATGGCTCGCTGGCGTTCTTCATCACCGGCGTGTACGTGGCGATCGTGGTCGGCATCGGCTTCTTCGCGCAGCAGCTGACCAGCCCAAATCTGCTCCTGTCCATCGTCGCTACGGCAGTCGTCGCCGTCGCGTTCCATCCCGTCAGGGAGTGGGTCCAGCGGCTTGCCAACTGGCTGGTGTTCGGCAAGCGGGCGACCCCTTATGAGGTGCTGACCGAGTTGTCCGGGCGGATGACCGGCACCATCGCCGACCATGACCTGCTGGAGAGGATGGCGCAGCTGCTCGCAGAGGGAACTGGCGCGGTCCGCGCCGACGTCTGGCTACGCGCTGGTGACGTCCTGGAAGACAGCGCCGTCTGGCCGGCCACTGCGGACGCCATGCCGGCCGTGCCGGTGGCCGCCGGTGATGCTAATCAGGTTCTTGCCGCCGACCAGGTCAGGCTCGTCCGGCACCAAGACGAGGTACTTGGCGCTCTGTCGCTGCGCAAGCGCCCTGGCGAGCGGCTGACTCCGACCGAGGACCGGATGCTCGGCGACCTCGCCGCCCAGGCCGGCCTTGTGCTCCGCAACCTGGGCCTCACGGGGGAGCTGCTCCACCGGCTCGAGGAGGTCAAGGCCTCGCGCCAGCGGCTGGTTGCCGCCCAGGACGAGGAGCGCCGCAGGATCGAGCGCAACATTCACGACGGCGCACAGCAGCAACTGGTCGCGCTGGCGATAAAGCTCACGCTCACCGAATCACTGATCGGCGTCGACGAGGAGGGCGAGCGTGAGCTGCTGGCCGAGCTCTCCGCGGACGCGGCAGAGGCCGTCGAGAACCTCCGCGACCTGGCCAGGGGAATCTACCCGCCGCTGCTCGCCGAGCGCGGCCTCATGGCGGCCTTGCGAGCACAGGCGTCGAAGGCTCCCGTGCCGGTCGAGATCGAGGCACGCGGGGTCGGCAGGCTCGGGGTCGAGACCGAGGCCGGGCTCTACTTCTGCGTCATGGAAGGCCTGTCGAATGCGGCGAAGTACGCCCGTGCCAGCCGGATCACGATCGAGCTCGTCCAGGCCGATAGTCAGGTCAGGTTCGAAGTGCGTGACGACGGAGCCGGCTTCGACTTGACGGCGAAGGTGACGGGGACCGGATTGCAGGGCATCGCAGACCGGCTTGCGGCCCTGGGCGGCGCGCTTGACGTTCGGTCCGCGCCTGGAGCCGGCACGACCATCGCCGGCTCGATCCCGCTGCCGAGTGCTGATCAGCTTCGCGTCGGCGAGCTGGCCAGGTGATCCGGGTCACTCCGGCCCGGCTGGCCGCCGGGCTGTTGCTGCTCACCGTTGCGGCACTGGCCGCGGCGGGCGCCTACGGCGTGGCGGCGCCCGACCTTGCCGACGGGTTCGCCTTCACCCCGGTGCTGCTGGCGTTCGCCGTGGTCGGGGCGTTTGTTGCCGCACGGCGCCCGCGGAACCCGATAGGCTGGCTGTTCCTTGCAGAGGGTCTCGCGTTCGCGGCAGGCGTGGCCACCAGCGCCTACGCGGCCGACGCGACCAGGCTGGGCACGCCATCAGCGATCGCGAACTGGGCCGACTGGCTCGGCGCCATCCCCGGCGAGCTCGGCTTCTTGTTCGCGTTCGCGATCCTGGTGTTCCCTGACGGGCGGCTGCCGTCGCGCCGCTGGCGGCTGCTCGCCTGGCTGCTCGGGCTCGCCGAGGCACTGATGCTGGCCTCGGCCGTGACATCCGGCGCAGCGATGCACGCGCAAGGCTCAAGGCTGCCTTCTCCGGTCGCACTGATCCCGGAGAGCCTGACGGATCCACTCGTCAACGCAGTGCAGACGGCCCTGATCCCGCTGTCGGTCGCCGCTGCGGCCGGGTGCGTGGTGCGGTACCGGCGCTCGTCCCCCGACGAACGGCATCAGATCAAATGGTTCGCCTTCGCCGGCTCGCTGACCGCCATCGGGCTGCTAGCGCTCGGCCTGATCGCCGGGAACCCGCTCCCCGCGTTCCTGGTGCTCGGCCCGCTGATCCCGGTCGCGGCTGGCATCGGCATCATGAAGTACCGGCTGTACGACATCGATGTCGTGATCAGCAAGACGTTGGTCTACGGCGCGCTCGCGGTGTTCATCACCGGCGTTTACGTTCTTGTCGTCGTGGCAATTGGGTCGGCGGGGGCCGGGGTCGACGACCACGGGGCTCGCGAGCACGGGACTTGCGACGGCGGGGTCCCGGCCGGGACTAGCGGTCTCGATCCTGGCGACAGCGATTGTCGCGGTCGCGTTCCAGCCGGTCCGTGAGCGGCTCGAGCACCTGGCCAACCGGATCGTGTACGGGCAGCGGGCAACGCCGTACGAGATGCTCAGCGCGTTCTCCGCCAGGATGGGCGAGGCCTATGCCACTGAGCAGCTGCTCCCGCGCCTGGCCAGGATGCTGGGCGAGGGAACAGCGGCAGCCCGCGCCTATGTCTGGCTGCGGCACGGTGACGAGCTGCGCCCCGTGGCAAGCTGGCCGCCAGATGCGGCGCGGCCCGCACCTGTCGGGGTGGCAACCGCCGGCCGCGATGGGCTCGAGCTCGCGGCGGCCGAGTCGGCCAATGCTGAGCAGATGGCGCTGGTCAGACACCAGGGAGAACTGCTTGGCGCGCTCTCCATCTCTAGGCGGCGGGATGAGCCGTCGACGCCAGCGCAGGACAAGCTGCTCGGCGAACTGGCAGACCAGGCGGGCCTTGTGTTGCGAAACGTGCGCCTCACCGCCGAGCTCGTCTCTAGGCTGGGCGAGCTCAGCGCGTCCCGGCAGCGGCTCGTGACGGCTCAGGATCAGGAGCGGCTGAGAATACAGCGCGACATCGCCCGCGGTGCGCAGCGCCAGCTCGCCGAGCTGACCGCTCGGTTCCGCGCCGCCGAGGCCACGGTAGGTGCTGACCCGCAGGCCCAGCGGACGGTGATCGCCAGCCTCAGGGCCGACGTGGCCGCGGTCGTCGACTCGCTCAGAGAGCTGGCGCGCGGCATTTACCCGCCGTTGCTCGCCGACCAGGGCTTGGCCGCGGCGGTTCGGGCGCAAGCCGCGAAGGCCGGCGGTGCGGTGGTTGTCTCCGCGGACGGGATCGGCCGGTACGGCAAAGACATCGAGGCCGCGCTGTACTTCTGCTGCCTAGAGGCGCTACGCAACGTCGGCAAGTACGCCGCCACCGCATCCACCCGCATCGACCTGTCGAGTACCGATGGCGCGATCTGCTTCCAGGTTTCCGATAACGGACCCGGCTTCGACATGAATCTGGCCGCTCAAGGTTCAGGCATGCAGCATATGACCGACCGCCTCGCGGCGCTTGGCGGGACGATCACGGTCGACTCCCGGCCCGGCGCCGGCACGACCGTGGCCGGGAGCATCCCTCTGACCGCTGACGGCCCTGAGTTCTTCTTCGCCAATGGCCGCGGCTGATCTTTCGGCTGCGCCGCGGTCAGGCGATGAGGATGACCGGGATCTGCTGGACTTTGATCGGCTGGCCGTTCTGCGCAGAGCTCTCGAACACCTCGATCACGCCACGCTGGGCCTTCGAAACCGAGTACGTGATCGAGGCTGAGTAACTCCCGCGGCATCCGGTGCCGCATGTCGCTGTCGTGAACGTCCTGGCGATCTCGTGCCCGTCAGCGTCCAGCAAGCGGACACTGACTGTGGCTTCGAAGACGTCGGCGGTTCCCGAGATAGTTACCGGACTGCTCACCTGCTCGCCAATGGACGGACCCTGCACTGTTATGGCGGGCAGGTACCCGCTGAGCATCGAGCGGGTCTGCGGGCTCTGCACAGGAACCCCGCCTAGCACCGTCACGTCCTGGCCATTGATCGCGAACCTGACGCCTTTCACCGAAGGAAACTGCGTCACCGTGAAGACCACCTGCGCGATCCGCAGAGGCATCGTCGACGTGCTTGGCGACGAGACAAACGACGAGCTGAGATCGACGGTCGCTATCCGGCCCGAGATACGCACTCCTCGCAACGCGGTGCCCGCCGGGATCTGCGAGCGGACGGCGGCTGAGGTTTCCGCTGCCGACGGGCCTGCCAGCACCGAGCTGATGGCGGCACGGGCGACGCCGATCGTTGCCGGAATGGTCCGCTCGGTAACGAACAACTTGCCGCTCCTGGTGAACCACGCCTGAAGGACT
This sequence comes from Streptosporangiaceae bacterium, assembly GCA_036258115.1. Lineage (GTDB taxonomy): Bacteria > Actinomycetota > Actinomycetes > Streptosporangiales > Streptosporangiaceae > Chersky-822. The sequence continues at coordinate 48,946 of DATAEH010000188.1, read as the reverse complement.
ATCTGCCGCGTCGGCCTCGGCGTCGGTGACGCGGGCGCAGTTGATGGCCGATCGCCGGCAGACTCAGAAGCCGGCGCGGGGCTGGGCGGCGATGAGGCCGAGCCGGACGACGTGCGGCTGTCAGCCCGGACCGGGCCCAGCGACCCGGCTTGGCCGGTCCCGCATCCGAGGGTGAGCAGTCCGGAGGTGAGCGACACGGCGATGAGCAACACATGGCCGAGCAAGCCGGGGCGAGCGAGCACAACAGGTTGGAGTTTCATGGTTGGCCTCCACGACATCAACACGACGCACCCAGAGTGCTTGGCGCGGCCAACCGGAAGCTCACCGCTTCATAACCGTTCGCTCACAGAGCTGCCTGACTCTCGGGTGGGTGATCCCCCGAGGGTGGAGGTCCCAGCGGCAAGCTCAGCCGGAACACGGACCCGCGCCGCACGTCGCTGGTCATTGTGATCGTGCCGCCGAGCAGGCGGGCGTTCTCGAGTGCGATCGCCAGGCCCAGGCCGCTGCCCGCGCTGGTGCGCGCGGAGTCGGCCTTATAGAAGCGCTCGAAGACGTGCGGCAGATGCTCCGCGGGGATGCCGGGGCCACCATCTGCCACCTCAACGCGGCAGGTATCGCCCTCGGTGGCGGTCCGCACTGCCACATCTCTGCCGCTGTGCTCGATGGCGTTGCCGATCAGGTTGGCCAGGATCCTCTCCAACCTGCGCGGATCGGTCGACAGCGTCAGTGCCCCGCCGCTCACAGCAACCCTGCCCTGCCAGCCTCGCGCGCTGATCAGGGCGGTAGCGATGGATGCGACATCGACCTCATGCCACTGGACAGGTTCCGATCGAGCGTCGAGCCTGGAGATCTCCATCAGGTCGTCGACCAGGGTCCTGAGCCTGCGCACGTCCGCGATCAGCAGCTCAACCGGTCGGCGGGCAGGGGCGGGGATCTGGCTTTCCTGTTCGCTCAGCACTGATGCCTCGGCTACCAGCGCGGCCAAAGGCGTCCTGAGCTCGTGCGCGACATTCGCGGTGAACCGGCGCTCACGCTCCTGCGCGGCAACCAGTGCCGCGATCTTCGCCTGAAGCGCATCGGCCATCTGGTTGAACGCGGCCGCCCAGGCGCCGAACTCGTCTGGCGGGTCGGCTGGAAGCCTCGTCTCGAGCCGGCCCTGGGCCATGAGCCTGGCGGCCTCGCTCGCTCTGGCGACCGGTTCAAGCGTGCGTCGCGCGAGTGCATTTCCTATTAGAGCTGCGAGTAGCGCGACGGCGAGCCAGGCAATGGCGAGGATGTTGCGCAGCTGGATCAGGTTCCCCTGCAGGGAAGACTCATCAAACAGCAGGTAGAGCTGCGCGGCCGAGCTGCGTACCTTTCCGCCGAGGACGAGGTACGGCTTTCCTGAAACCTCAAAGCGCTCGTAGCCGAGCTTTCCCTGGCGGACGATGCTGCGCAGGGTATCGGGAATCACTGGATTCACCTGGGGGTTCGACGGAACCGACGTGCGATCAGGGAAGGCCAGCACCGCATGTGCGCCGGTACGCTCGTACGCCCGCACGAATTCGGTGGCTTCGCGATGACTGATCGCCACGGCGAGCCGCAGGTCCTGCCTGGCCTCGACCGCGCGCGCGTTCACCGATCCCTGCAGCCTGGCCTGGCGCACCAGCAGAAAAGATGCGATCACGAGCGCGCCCGCCGAGATGACCGCGACGAGGACGAAGGCAACGACGAGCCGACGCCGCAGCCCACCAGGCCTGACCCACCTGCGCCTGGCCATATCCTCAGGTCCGGTCCAGTCGGTAGCCAACCCCTCGGATGGTCTTGATGAGCGCAGGGTGCGACGGGTCGTCCTCCACTTTGGCTCTCAGTCGACCAATGGCGACATCTACCAGGTGCGAATCGCCCAGGTACTCGTAATCCCAGACCCGCTGCAGCAGCAGCTCCCTGGTAAACACCTGCCCGGGCCGCCTGGCCAGCTCGAGCAGCAGCCGGAACTCGGTGGCGGTGAGGGTGACCTCTTCCCCGTTCTTTCGCACGGTGAACCCGGCGGGATCGATCTCCAGGGCGCCGGCCAGGATCAGAGCGGCTTGGGCCGGGGCGGACGTCCGCCGCAGCACAGCACGCAGCCGCGCGACAAGCTCGGGCAGCTCGAACGGCTTCTTGACGTAGTCATCGGCGCCTGACTCCAGCCCGACTACCACGTCGACGAGATCGGCCCTTGCTGTGAGCATCACAACGGGGACCCTGCTGAACTTCCTGATCTCCCTGCAGACCTCGAATCCGTCCATCGACGGCAGCATCACGTCGAGGATGACCACGTCAAAGCTGCCCGCCCGAGCCTTTGCTAGCCCGTCCCTGCCGTTTTCGGCCGTGATAAGCCGGAACCCGGCCGCGCTCAGCCCTATGGACACGATTTCGCGAATCGAGGCGTCATCTTCGACCAGCAGCAGGCGTTCATCCACCCTCTGCCGTCCCGCCCTGCCCAGCCTCGCGAAGTCTCGTGATGTGCTCGCGCAGCGCCTGCTCCAGCTGCCCGGAGAAGTCCACGATCAACTTGAGCTCGTCGTCGCTGTAGTTCTCGGCCAGCCGCTGCCACGTCCTTACCATCGGCAGGAACACTGAAGCGACGTCGCGAAGCGCCCGCTCGGTGACCAGGCGCACGACGACCCGCCGGCGGTCAGTCGTGTCGCGTTCGCGGCGGACGAAACCAGCTTCCTCGAGCCGGTCAATAACGCCCGTAATTGACGCGGTGCTCAGGCCGGTCGCCTTCGCGAGCTGTCCCGCGGTCATCTGGCCGCTGAAGCTGAGCAGGTTCAGACAGTTCAAGTCGGTTGCGTTGATCCCGATCCGGTCGGCCGCCGCCTGACCCATGAGCTGCATGAGCGAACCAGCGCGGCGCACCGACGCCGCGAACGCCCCGATGAGTTGCGCCCGCTCTGGCTGACCGGCCTCGGCCAGGTCGGCCGCGATCGGCTCCGCCCACGGCACGTCCCAGCCCTTAGACACGCTCGCCTCCTCGGCGGCAACACGCCCATGCTTCGGCAAACAATTTAATAGCTTCCCTAGACAATCGTAATCCGAGATGTTAATTTACCAAGAGTATCCGAGAAGTGAAGAACTGCAACACCTCCCGAGGCCGGAGGCCGACATGAATCCTGATGGACAGATCCTGGCATCTTCACTGCCAGGCCGCGAGAATCCGGGGCGGGCACGAGGGTCGTCCGCCCTGACGAGTACGGCGGAGGACGCCAGCAGGGCCGATTCGCGCCGCTGGCTCACGCTTGTGATCCTGCTTCTCGCCGCGTTCATGAACCTGCTTGACGTCTCTATCGTCAATATCGCGATCCCGTCGATCCAGCGGAACCTGGGCGCCAGCTATGCCGACGTCCAGTGGGCCCTTGCCGGGTTCACGCTCGCCTACGCGCTGGTCCTGATCACCGGCGGCCGCCTCGGTGACGCATTCGGGCGGAAGCGGCTGTTCCTGATCGGGGTGGCGGGCTTCACGCTCATGTCGGCCCTGTGCGGCGCGGCGCAGACGCCGGGTCAGCTGATCGCCTTCCGCGTCGTGCAAGGCGCCATGGGCGGCATCATGATCCCGCAGGTACTCGCGGTGATCCAGGTGACCTTCCCGCCCGCCGACCGGATCAAGGCGCTGGCCGGGTTTGGCGTCACGGCCGGCCTTGGCACCGTCAGCGGACCGCTGCTTGGCGGACTGCTGATCAACGCCAACCTGTTCGGCTGGGACTGGCGGCCGATCTTCCTGATCAACGTCCCCGTCGGCATCTTCGCGCTGGCCGCGTCCGCCTTCCTGGTGCGCGAGTCCAAGGCACCCAGCCCGCCCAAGCTCGATCCCCTCGGCGTCGTGCTGATCTCGGCCGCGCTGCTGCTCCTGCTGTACCCGCTGGTTCAGGGCCGCCAGCTTGGCTGGCCGACGTGGACGTTCGTCTCGATGGCCTGCTCGGTGCCGGTGCTCGCCGCGTTCGTCGGATATGAGCGAATCAAAGCTCGCAAGGACGGGTCGCCACTGGTCCAGCTGCGCCTGTTCAGCCAGCGCTCGTTCAGCATCGGGATCGCGATCGCCATGACGTTCTTCCTCGGCGTCACCTCGTTCGCGCTGATCCTGACCCTGTTCCTACAGATCGGCCTGGGCTTCAGCGCACTGCACGCGGGCCTGACGTTCTTGCCGTTCTCGGCGGGCGTGCTCCTCGCGTCTGGTGCGGCGGCCAGACTCGCGCCGAGGTTCGGCCGCGGCGTGACCATGACGGGCGCGCTCGTGATGGCCGCTGGCATGGGCGGCCTGATCGTGATCGTGCACAACTACGGCCAGGCCGTGACCACCATGGAGTTGCTCCCCGCCCTGATTGTGACCGGTCTCGGCATGGGTGCGGTGCTCGCGCCGCTGGCCGACATCCTGCTGGCCAGCGTGCGCAAGGAAGACGCAGGTTCCGCCTCAGGCGTGTTCAATACGAGCATTCAGGTGGGCGCCTCGATCGGCGTCGCGCTGATCGGCGTGATCTTCTTCGGGCTCCTCGGCACCCAGTCAGGACCGGCCGCCACGGCCGTGGCCCCGCAGCTCCGCAGCTCGCTTACGACGGCGGGCCTGCCACCCGCGGCCACCGCGCCGGTGGTCACGGCGTTCCGGGCCTGCCTGCACGACCGCCTGGTCGCCACCGACCCGACGGCCACGCCAGCGTCATGCCGGCTGCGGCCGGTTCCCGCAGGCAGCGCGGCAGGTCAGGGCGGGGGCGCCGCCGCCCTCTCGCCAGCGGTCAAGCACGCGATTGCCGGTGTCGGAAAGAAGGCGGCGGGAATCGACTTCGCCGCCACACTGGAGCGAACGCTGTTCTTCCAGGTAGGCGTCTTCGTGATCAGCTTCCTGCTGATGCTCGCGCTGCCACGGATGAGGCGGGAAGCGTCCGCCGCCCAGCAGGCCGCCGCGCAGGCCGTCGCGCCGGCTGCGGGCGACCTGGCGGCGGGGGATCTTGTGGCCAAGCCTGTGCTGATACGCGTCACCGATCACGACTAAGAGCCTGGTCGGCCACTACTGATGCATGGGCTGCTCATGATCAGCGTGGCCGGCCAGTTCGAGCTGGAAGGTGGAGTGGCCAACGTCGAAATGCCCGCGCAGGCAGTCCTGGAGTGCGTCGAGCATGACGGCGCTCCGTCCGTCGGCGAGCACGTCGGGATCGACAACGACATGCACGGACAGAACCGGCAGCCCCGAGGTAATCGTCCAGGCGTGCAGGTCGTGCACGTCGCGGACGCCGGTCAGCCCGACCAGGTGCGCCCTGACCTCGCTCAAGTCGATGCCGCGCGGGCTCGCCTCGAGCAGGACGTTGATCGCGTCGGCCAGCAGACGCCACGTGCGCGGCAAGATCAGCACCCCGACCAGCAGCGAGGCGATCGGGTCAGCCAGGTGGAACCCGGTCGTGGCAACGACGATGCCCGTCACGATGACCGCGAGCGCGCCGAGCGCATCGGATCCCACCTCGAGGAACGCGCCCCTGATGTTCAGGCTCTCGGCCTGCCCCCGGCGCAGCACCAGCAGGCTCACGCCATTGGCCGCCAGCGCGATCACGCCGAAGATCACGAGCAGCGGCGACTCGATCGACGGAGGCGTGATCAGCCTTCTGACGGCCTCGACAATGATGAAGATCGATAGGCCGAACAAGACGACGGCGTTCACCATCGCGGCCAGGATCTCTGCCCGGGCGTAACCGAAAGTGCGGCGCAGGGTGGCCGGCCGAGTCGCAAACAGCACGGCAAGCAGCGAAAGTCCGACGCCGCCGGCGTCGGCCGCCATGTGCGCGGCGTCGGCGAGCAGCACCAGCGCACCGCTCACCCAGGCGCCCACGGCCTCCGCAATCGCGACCGTGATCGTGATCAGCATGACGATCAGCAGTGATTTGCTGTGCTCGCCGGTCAGCGTGAGCCGGGAGCCGTGTGCATGCGCGTGCACGCCAGCCCTGCCGTGCGCGGATTCCGACCGGCTCGAGACGTTGTCTGCTGTGGTGGCCAGCACGGGCTCACCCGGCGCGGATTCCGGGGACGGCGCAGTGTGCTCAGGTCGCCGGCCCCGGCCAAGCTGTTCGCAGCTGGGTTCTCGGTCGTGGCCTGGACCGGTCATGACGGTGGCGAGGTGTCCTCTCCTGGTGCAAGCAGTTCATAGGCAGGGTTAATCATGACGGCAACGTCGCCGCGCATGCCGACCTGCCCAGTGAACCTGACCTTCGCACCAGGGTCGAGCCCCGGGATATGTGAGCGGCCGTAGAACAGAGCTGTGAGCTGGCCCGTTGCGTCAACGATCTCGCAGGCCAGGACCGTGTTGCGTTCGACCGGCCTGATCTCGACCGCATGCACGCGTCCCTCGACCTTCGCCTTGCCCCGCCTGGGTAGCTGCCCGATCGGCGTGGCTGCCTTGGAGGGGACCGGCCGGTTGTATCGCGAGATGTCGGTTGCTTCACCCTGATCAGGCGTGACGGGCTCGGCCGGCGTCGGCGCGCCCAAGGCTGGTTCCCGACCGGATGAATCGCGGCTTCGCCTTGCCGATTCTGTGTCGGCTGTCAGGTCGACCTGCCGCTCCCGCGCTCCGCTGGCCCCGCCCGCGTCGGCAGGTTCAGGCTCACTTGTCACCTCCGGTTCCGCCTTCGTCAGTTCACGCTGGCCGGGCCCTCGCTCTTGCGGTGCGGCTCCCGCCGCCGCTGGGGTGGCCAGGCTAGCGGCCGCCTGCCTAGCCGTGTCTGGCTCGGCCTTGTCGCCTCCGGCCTCGGCGGCGGCCGCCTTGGCGCGCTCGCGAGAGGCCATGCTCTCGACCCTGCGCCGGACGTCGAACGGCACGATCGTCGCTGCCGCGTGCGGGATCTGGCTGATCACGGTCGCGATCCGGTCGGCGGTGCGGTCGTGCAACAGCCGGCCGAGCAGCGGCGCGTAACTGCGCCTCGGCAGGACGACGGTGACGCCAACCCCAGGCAACTGAGCCTCGGCCTGGACCATCTCCGCAGCAGCCTTGGCAAGCCGCCGGTCAGGGCAGTCCACGAGGTCGAGCACCACGCCCGTGTCGGCCCGCACCCAGTCCTCGCGCAGACGGGTGGCTTGAGCGCTGTCGATGACAAAATGCACTGCGCGCAGGCTGGTCGGCCGCAGACTCCGCGCGTACCTGAGCGCGGCCAGCGTCGCCAGGTCGAACTCGTCAACGAACACGTACACGGTCCGGCGCGAGTACGTGGGCGGCGAAGCGGGCAACCTCGGCTTACGGTCACCGGTGCTGATGTGCTCGAGCACCTCGGCTTCCATCTGGTACTGCCGGTTCAGCCTGATCAGCAGCGGCACCCCAATCGCGAAGACAATCAGGACCAGCCATGCGCCCTCGGTGAACTTCACGACGGCGAAGATGAGCACCACGATCAGCGACGTCAGGCCGGCCGCGAAATTGATCACGCGCTTATGCCGCCAGCCGCGTTCCCTGTGCACATGGTGGTACTTGGACATGCCGAACCCGGCCAGCGTGAATGCGGTGAACACGCCGAGCGCATAGAACGGCACAAGCCGGTTGACGTTCGACCCCGCGACGGCGAGGAGCGTGCACGACAGCACCGCGAGCACGATGATGCCGTTGGAGAACACCAGCCGGTGCCCGCGCTTGGTCAGCCATCGCGGCAGGAAGGCATCCTCGGCCACGAAGCTGGCAAGGAACGGGAACCCGTTGAAGCTGGTATTTCCGCCGGTGTACAGGATCAGAGCTGTCGCCGCCTGCACGACGATGAACATGACGTGCCCGAACGTCGAATAGCCAAAGACAACCCTGGCCTCCTGCGAGATCACCGTCGGCACTCCGGAGACATGCGGCGTGGCGTGCGTGACGTGCGCCAGCCACGAAACACCAGCCACCAAGGTGCCCAGGATGAGGCCCTCGGTGACCAGCACACGCCGCGCGTTGATGCCCTCGGGCGGCCGGAACGCGCTGACCGCGTTGGACACCGCTTCGATTCCGGTCAGCGACGAACCTCCGTTGGCGAACGCCCGCAAGAGAATGAAGACCAGCCCGAAGGTGATCAGCGCGCTGTGGTTCGGCGGCACGCCAGCGCCGTAGACGTGTGCGCCGGCCGCCAGATGCACATGCGGCAGGTTGCCGAAGATCTCGCGGACCAGGCCGACGACGATCACCAGCATCATCACGCTGGTGAACAAGTAGGTCGGGATGGCGAACGTCCGTCCCGCCTCGCGGATGCCACGCAGGTTGCCGTACAGCATGAGCAGGACGACGCCGATCGAAATGATCGTCAGCAGCTCGGGGTTGTTAATCGCGGGGATCGCCGACGCCACGGCCGCGGTGCCGGCGGCTATCTGCACGGCCACGGTGACCACGTAGTCGATCAGCAAGGCCACGGCCGCGACCTGGGCGACCCTGGGGCCGAAGTTCTCGCGCGCCACCACGTAGGAGCCGCCGGCCCTGGTGTAGATCGTGACGACCTCGCGGTAGGAGAGGACGACCAGCGCCATCACGAACAGCACGACGCCGGTGAGCGGCAGGATCAGCGCGAACGCGGCGACCCCCAAGCCACCCCTGAGCAACTCGATCAGGATTTCCTCGGTGCCGTAGGCCGACGATGAGATGCCGTCGGGTGCCAGCACGCCGAGCGCAAGCGGCTTCGACAGGCGCTCCTCGCGGAGTTGCTCGTTGACCAGGGGCGGTCCCAGTAGCCGCCGCTTGATGGCGTAACCGAGGCTCTCGCCCAGGTCCTCCTGGCTGCCTGACTTCGCAGCCCTGACCGTTGCCACGCCTGTCGTTCCTCCGCTCAACCCGGCGATGCGCTCGCTGCCCGTAATCCGGACGTGGCCTTCATACCATCTGACCACCGCTGTTCCGTACGCAGATGGCAGAGTGAGGCAGCGACCGGTTGCCACTTCGAACCTGCCAGCGGCGTTTGCTGGGTAGAAGTACGGCAGCGTCAGAGCAAGTGCAGAAAGGCTGCGTGACATGACCTCATCACCGGCGGCCGCGGCGCCGGAAGCGGGCAACGGGCGCGTGCTGCACCTGTCGGATCTAGTTGGCCGGCCGATCACTGACAAGCGAGGGGAGTCGATCGGCAAGCTCGCCGACGTGATCGTGCGGCTGCGCGGAGCCGAGAACCCGCTGGTGAAGGGGGTGGTCGCCGCCGTGGGCAGCCGGGAGGTCTTCGTTCCCCTTGAGCAGGTCAGCTCGTTCGATGGTGAGGTGCTCAAGCTGACCAGCGCACGGCTGGACCTGCGTCAGTTCGAGCGCCGACACGGCGAGGTCCTGCTCCGCGCCGACGTGCTCGGGCACCGTCTCATCGACGTGCCGAGCGCGCACCTGATCAAGGCCGTTGACCTTGAGCTGCAGCAGCGGGGGTCCGAGTGGGTCCTGGCCGGCGTTGACACGCACCGCAGGCCATGGGGGCTGTTGCGCCTGCTCGCCCCCGACGCGAGATCACACCGGTTCGAGGACTGGGCGAACTTCGAGCCGCTGATCGGGCACGCGAGCAGCGCGCTGCTGCGCGGCCCGTTCGGACGGATCCGCCGGCTCAAGCCCGCGCAGATCGCCGACCTGCTCGAGGAGGCGTCCAAGGCAGAAGAGACGGAGATCCTCGGCCAGGTACGCGCCGACCCTGAGCTTGAGGCTGACGTGTTCGAGGAGCTCGACGAGGACCTGGCGACCCGCCTGCTCGGGGCGAGGACTGACCGGGAGATCGCCGAGGTGCTGAACCGGATGCGGGCCGACGACGCTGTTGATGCGATCTCCGAGCTGCCGCAACGCCGCCGGCAGCCGGTGATTGACCTGCTGCCGCCCGGCCAGCGCGCCAAGGTTCTCACCCTGATGGGATACAACCCTGGCAGCGCGGGCGGCCTGATGGGCATGGACTTCGTCGCCGTTCCCGAGGACAGCCTGGTCGCCGACGCCATCGCGGCCGTGAGCGGCGCGGTCAACCTCCAGCCGGAGGCGCTGACCAGCGTGCACGCGCTGGATACGGACGGCCAGTTGTGCGGGGTCGTGAAGCTTGTCACCCTCCTCCAGGCCGATCAGACGGCAAGTGTCAGCGACGTGTTCGACGACGATCCGGTGCGGATCGGGGCCGACACGGATGTGGTCGACGTCGCCGTGCTGATGAGCGACTACAACCTCACCACCATCCCTGTCGTCGACGAGGACCGGACGATGATCGGCCTGATCACCGTCGATGACGTGCTTGAGGTCACGCTGCCCGAGGACTGGCGACGTCGCGAGGCCGCCGAGCCGCCTGACTCCAGGCGAGGCAAGAGGCAATGACCGGGCCCGGCGGGCGGGACTCTCCAGAAGAGCGTCCCGCACCGCCAGAGCGTCCGGAGCCGCCGGAGTCCCGGCATCCCAGACGACCACCGCCCGAGCGACCGCCACCGCCCGTGCGGAAAGAGCCCGACCGGCCACAGCCCGCGCAGAATCCGGCCAAGCGGGCACCCACCGAGCGGCCACCCACCGCGCGCGAGCAGGCGGCTCGCCCGGCCGCGCTGCTCGCGCCGCCTCGAGCGTCGGCGGATACGGCCGGAGCCGACATCGAAGGGGCACTCGGCCGGATCAGGGTGGGCGAGGACCAGCATTCTGGCTGGCGCCGGCGGCTTGTGACGTTCCTCGCGATCGTCGGACCAGGCCTGATCGTGATGGTCGGCGACAACGACGCAGGCGGGGTTGCGACCTACGCCCAGGCAGGTCAGAACTACGGCTACAGCCTGCTGTGGGTCCTGTTGCTGCTTATTCCGGTACTCATCATCAACCAGGAGATGGTCGTCAGGCTCGGTGCCGTGACCGGCGTCGGCCACGCGAAGCTGATCATGGAGCGATTCGGAAAGTTCTGGGGCTGGTTCAGCGTCGGCGATTTGTTCGTGCTCAATTTCCTGACCATCGTCACGGAGTTCATCGGCATCTCGCTGGCCATGAGCTACTTCGGCGTCAGCCCGTACATTTCGGTACCGGTCGCGGCAGCGACCCTGATCGCGATCAGCGCGAGCGGCAGCTTCCGGCGCTGGGAACGCGCGATGTTCCTCTTCATCGCGCCAGCCTGGCGCTCTTCGTGCCGCTGGTGATCTTCTCCCATCCGCACGTCGGGTCGATCGCCTTCCACTTCGTCGTGCCCGGTGTGCACGGCGGTGTCAGCTCCAACGCCGTGCTCCTGATCATCGCGATCGTGGGCACGACCGTGGCGCCGTGGCAGCTGTTCTTCCAGCAGTCCAACGTGATCGACAAGCGGATCACGCCGCGGTTTATCCGGTACGAGCGCGCCGATACGATCCTCGGGTCGCTGGTGGTGGTCGTCAGCGCGGCCGTCATCCTGATCGCGACCGTGTACGCCGTCGCCGGTACGTCGCGGGCTGGCCACTTCATGGACGCGCTTGGCGTCGCGAACGCGTTCGGCGCGAAGAGCAGTTTCCTCGGCGCGGTGTTCGCGCTGGTGCTGCTCGATGCGAGCATCATCGGCGCGGCCGCTGTCACGCTGTCAACCAGCTACGCGTTCGGCGACGTCTTCAACCTCACGCATTCGCTGCACCGCAAATTCCGCGACGCCAAGGCCTTCTACGCCAGCTACACGCTGGTCGTCGTGCTCGCGGCGGGCATTGTGCTGATACCTGGCGCACCGCTCGGGCTGCTCACCACCGCGGTCCAGTCGCTCGCCGGCGTGCTCCTGCCGAGCGCGAGCGTCTTCTTGCTGCTGCTCTGCAATGCGTCCGAGGTGCTCGGGCCGTGGACGAACGCGCGCTGGCTTAACAGCATCGCCGGAGTCATCATCGGGCTGCTGCTCACGTTGTCCGGCACGCTGGTGGTGACGACGCTGTTCCCCGGCCTCAGTGCTCCAGAAAGTCCTCGTGTGGATCGCGTTCATCCTGGCGGCCGGCTCAGCGCTGGCGTATGGCTGGCTCCGCTTCGCCGCTGCCCGGCCAGCCGCCCGCCCAGCCGCCCGGCCAGTCGCGCGCCCAGCCGACCTCTCAGCCACCCGCCCGCCGGCCCGGGCCAGAGCGGACTTCGCCGATATGACGCCGGCCGAGCGGGCAAGGTGGCGGATGCCGCCGCTAGCGCTGCTCAAGCCGGTGGTCTGGTCGCCAGTGATGAAGATCACGATCACCGTCATGTGGGTCTACCTCGTCATCTCCGTTCTCCTGCTAATCGTCAAGGCTGTCCAGCTCGCGGTGGGGTAGGAACGAATTCGCCCGGCCCGGTGTTGCCTCTATGGGTGGTGACGTGCCAGGCATGGCGGCCAGGGCCGAATTGACAGGTCTGCGCATGATCATGCATCCTCGATGATGGTTGATGACACCTCGTTCGGTGAGGCGTCTTCACGGACATAGGCCACTGATCCCAACCGTCGAGAGACGCTCCGGATCAGGACACCTCTCCCCGGCCTAAGGGGTGAGGCCAAGTGGCTGCGCAGGCGGACGGTGTTCCGCGAGCCGAAAGGTTCGCAGATCACAGTGCCGCGCTACGCCGTGGAGTGCCAAAGCTCTAACGAGAGAGGTGCTTGCCCCTGTGGTTGCTTGGGGCGTGCCGCCTCCCGACGAGTGACAGTGCTGCCGCGCTGTCCGCGATCTGCCTGGACGCGGCCAGACGGCACCAGGCTGGAGGGAGGCGAGTCGTGGAACACGATAGACCGGGCCCGGACGTGGCCCCAACCGCCGTTCTCCTTGCCCGTCTCGGGCACGCGCCGGCGCCGTCCAGCCGCTTGCTTCCCGGTCGCTAATAGCCAGACCTGACCGCAGCGGCAAGCACCGCGATTCGCATCTGGCGGCAGAACCCCGCGTGCCCCCCGATCCCGCCTGCTCTCGGGCGGTGAAAGGGGTGTTCCGCCATGACCACCAGCCCCAGCTTGGTTGCGCACGGTCGCGTCGCGGCCACCGACACCTCCCGCGTCGCGGACATCAAGGGTGCCTTCGGTTCCATCTCGGCCGAGGACACCAGCGCGCGGCGGTCGCTGCCAGCCAAGCTGAAGACGCTGCTCGCGATCGTCGGTCCCGGCGTGATCGTGATGGTCGGCGACAACGACGCGGGCGCGTTCGCCACTTACGGGCAGGCCGGCCACACCTACGGGACCAAGCTGCTGTGGACGTTCCTGCTGCTGGTTCCCGTCCTGTACGTGAACCAGGAGATGGTGCTGCGGCTGGGAGCTGTCACCGGAGTCGGTTACGCCAAGCTGATCCTTGAGCGGTTCGGCCGGTTCTGGGGCGCGTTCAGTGTGATCAACTTGTTCATCTTGAACGCATTGACGATCGTCACCGAGTTCATCGGTATCGCGCTCGCGGCGAGCTACCTCGGGGTGCCGAAGATCGTCGCGGTCATCCTTGCCAGCCTGGTGATCGTCGTGGCCGCGTCGACGGGGAGCCTGCGCCGGTTCGAGCGGATGGCGATGGCGCTGTGCGCGGGATCGCTGCTGCTCGTGCCGCTGTACGTGCTGGCGCACCCGCCGGCTGGCCACATGGCGAGCGGATTCGTGATCCCGTCGATCCCTGGCGGCTCCGGTCAGCTCGGCACTGTGACGTTGCTGATCATCGCGATCGTGGGCACGACGGTCGCGCCATGGCAGCTTTTCTTCCAGCAGTCCTACATCATCGACAAGCGGATCACGCCGCGCTTCATGCGCTATGAGAAGGCCGACCTGTGGATCGGCATCGTCGTTGTAGTAATCGGCGGCAGTGCGCTGATGGGCGCGACGGCGGCTGCGTTCGCCGGCGCCAGGCACGGCCAGTTCACCGACGCCGCTGGACTGGCGTCCGGGCTCGCTGCCTACGCCGGGCATGCGGCCGGAGCGCTGTTCGCTGTCGCGTTGCTCGACGCCTCGATGATCGGCGCATTCGCGGTCTCCCTTTCCACCGCCTATGCGGTCGGCGACGTACTCGGGCTGAAGCACTCGCTGCACAGGGGCGTGAAACAGGCCAAGGGCTTCTACGCGATGTACGCGGCATTGATCGCGCTGGCGGCGGCGATCGTGCTGATTCCAGGTTCGCCGCTCGGGCTCATCACGGTAGGCGTCCAGGTGCTGGCCGGCGTCCTGCTGCCCAGCGCGACCGTCTTCTTGCTGCTGCTCTGCAACGACAAGGAAGTCCTCGGCCCTTGGGTCAATAACCTGCGCCATAACGTCGCGGCCGGGGTCGTCGTCGGCGTCCTCGTGATGCTATCGGCGATCTTGATGATCTCTGTTGTGTTCGGCGCCGTCTCGGCAGGTCAGGTAATCGCGATCCTGGCAGCGTGCGCGATCGCGGCCGCGCTGACCGGCGGCTTGCTTGCCGTGCGGGCCGGGCGGCGCCGCATCGTGGCGCGGCGAGCTGCGATCGTGCCTGGCACGGCGGTCGTGCGCGGGGGCGCCGTGCCCGCCGCAAGGCGGTCGGAGGAGCGCGAGGACAAGGAGAACTGGCGAATGCCGCCGCTCGCGATGCTCGCTCCCGCCCCGATGTCGCTGGCCCGACGGATCGGCATGTCGGCGATGTATGTGTACCTGGGCGCCGCGATCATCCTGGTGATCGTCCGGGTCGCGCAGATCGCCCTCGGCGGCTAAGTCAGCGGCTGCCGGCGCAGCGGCCTGGTGCGCGGGCCGCCGGCCTGCCGCGCCAGCCGCCGCTCCCGGCGGTTGCGCCAGAACCGGCGGATCCGCGACATCAGGAAGATGACCGCGATCAGCCCGAAGACGAGCAGCGCCGCGGCGATCAATGCCGCGGGAACCGGATGCATCAGCGCGAAGACGACCAGGCCGGCCACGGTCATGTTCTCGAGCAGGCTGACGATGACGTTGCTGAATGGCTCGGGGCTGGTGTTCACGCCCATGCGCACGCCGCTCTTGATCAGGTGCGTGACCAGCGCTGTTCCGCCGCCCAGAGCAGCGGCTGCCGCCTGCGGCAGCGTGTGCGCGTGCCCCGCGAGCAAAGCGCCGATCGCCGCGCCGGCGATCGGGCGGATCACGGTGTGGACGATGTCAGAGGCCGAGTCCAGGTAGGGGATCTTGTCGACGACGAACTGGATGCAGAACAGCACGCCGGCCGCGATCAGCACGTCGGTACGCTCCAGCGTCGGCGGAACCGCGCCCATGTGCGCGTACCTGCCGAGCAGCCCCATCAGGAGCACCACCGCGTAGGCGTCGATCCCGCTGGCCCAGCCGCTGGTGAAGATCAGAGGTATCGCGGACACCAGATGCCCCCTCGCGCCATGCCGCCGTCGGCGTTACTCGGCTGCGGCGGGCATTTCTTAATGACCGGTTCTGCCGATGGACACGCCGATCGTATTTCAAGCTATGGGTAGTACTCCCATAGTTCGCCCACTGCATCCCAGGACCGAGGTCACGATGTTGAATCTGGACAATCCCAAGCACGCTGCCGCCGATGCCAGGCTGAGGCAGGAAACGATTATCTGGCTGACCACCGTGGACGCCGCGGGCCAGCCGCAAACCTCACCCGTCTGGTTTCTCTGGGATGGTTCGGAGTTCCTCATCTACGGGTCGGCCGACGGCAAGAAGACGCGCAATATCGGCGCCAATCCGAGGGTGGGCCTGAACTTGGACGGAGACGGCGAGGGCGGCGGCGTCGTCGTGATCGAGGGGACCGCCAGGATCGATCCTGATGGCCCGCCGCCCAAAGAGGTCGCCGACATTGTGGCCAAGTACAGCCGGCGGATCGAGTCCTACGGGTGGTCGCTGGACAGCCTCGCCCGGGATTACCCGCACGTCATCCGCGTGACACCGACCCGCGCCAGGATCTGGTAGCGACTGCGCGTTACACGCGCACGGCGCCGGTCACCAGCCACCGTGAGCCGTGTGCCCGCCAGGTCAGCGTGATGAACCTGGCCGCAAGCCAGGCTGACAGCGCCAGCCAAAGCCCGAGCAACCCGGCTCCGGTCAGCACCACGATCACAGCGGCAATGCCGAACACCGCCGTGGAGAGCAGCCCGGCCACGGCCAGGTAGTCCTGATCACCCGCGCCGATCAGCACGCCATCCAGGACGAACACCACACCGGCCACCGGCTGTCCGATAGCGACCACGACCAGGACCACGAGGAGCAGATGCGCCACGGGCGGGGCGGCGGCGAAAAGGCCGGGGATCAGCGGACGCGCCGCGAGCGTCAGGACGCCGAACGCCACGCCGCACCAGAGGCCCCACCAGATCATGCGGTTAGTCGCCGCTCGGGCTCCGGCGACGTCTCCTGCCCCCAGGTACTTGCCGGTGATCGCCTGGCCGGCGATCGCGATCGCGTCGAGCGCGAAGGCGAGCAGTGACCAGATCCGGAACGCGACCTGGTGCGCGGCGATGGCCGCGTTCCCCTGCCTGGCGGCGATCGCGGTCGCTGCGATGAGGACCACCTGCAACGCGAGCGTCCTCAGCACCAGGGCGGCGCCGGTCCTGGCGGCGGTCTTCAGTCCTGGCAGGTCGATGCCCAGGCTGACGCCTGCCCGCCTGGCGCCCATCGCGACCATGGCCAGATACGCAGATGCCGCGCCGTACTGGGCGATCACTGTCCCCCACGCCGAGCCGGCGATTCCCCAGTGCAGGCCGAGCACGAAGGCCGCGTTGAGCCCCACGTTGGCGACGTAGGCGGCAACGGCGACGACCAGCGGGGTCCTGGTGTTCTGCAGCCCGCGCAGGACACCGGTACCGGCCAGCACGGTCAGCATGGCCGGCGCCGCGAGCAGGCTGATGCGCAGGTAGGTGACCGCACCTGCGGTCACGGCAGGCGAGGCGCCGAAGGCGTGCACGATCGGCGTCGCTAGCGGGAGTCCGATGGCGAGCACCGCCACTCCGATCGCTCCGGCCAGCCACAGGCCGTCAATGCCCTGCCTGATCGCAGCACGGCGGTCGCCTGCGCCAAGTTGCCTCGCGACGGCCGCGGTGGTGCCGTAGGCGAGGAAGATCGAGAGGTTGACCAGCGCAGTCAGGGCCTGGGCGGCGACGCCGAGGCTGCCGAGGGGCGCCGTGCCGAGCCTTCCGACAATGGCCGAGTCCGCGAGCAGGAAAAGCGGCTCAGAGATCAGCGCGCCGAATGCCGGAATCGCCAGCCGCAGGATCTCGGCGTCGGGCCGGTCAGTTCTGGTTGTGCGCTTGGCCATGCCCGGGCATCCTCCGGCTCCCGAGATTGTAACTGACTATCGCTGCTTAGACAGTCACAACCCTAAGAGTCATTCGCGTCACTGGTCAAGTTGTTTTCGGCAGTTACGGTCGCATTGCGCAAGCCGCCGCCGTTCAGCCGCGGGTCAGGCGATCGCGCCGCTGGCACGTAGCCCGGCTATCTCATCCTCGCCGAGTCCCAGCTCGCCGAGGACCGCGTCGGTGTCGGCCCCTGGCCCCGTCGGCGGCTCGGGCTTGCCTGCCGCCGTGCGCTCAAACCTGGGCGCCGGCTGCGGCTGGGATATGCCGCCGACCTCGGCGAACACGGCTCGCGCTGCGTTATGCGGATGGTCAGCGGCCTCGCCGGGGGACAGCACGGGAGCGACACAGGCGTCGGTGCCTGCGAAGATCTCGGTCCACTCGTCCCTGGTGCGCTGGGCGAAGACCTCGGTGAATCGCTTGCGCAACACCGGCCAGCCGGAGAAGTCCATCTGGGCGGGCAGACCGGCATTCGCGAGTCCGAGGCCGCTGAGCAGCGCTGCGTAGAACTGCGGCTCAAGCGCCCCGACGGCGACGTATTTGCCATCCGCGGTGGTGTACGTGTCGTAGAACGGGGCGCCGCCGTCGAGCAGGTTCACGCCGCGCTCGTCGCGCCAGGCGCCGCGCGCCCGCAGCCCGTAGATGAACGACGACAGCAGCGCCGAACCGTCCACCATCGCGGCGTCGACGACCTGGCCGCGACCGGACCGCTGCCGCTCGACCAGCGCCGCGAGTACCCCGATCGCGAGCAGCATTCCCCCGCCGCCGAAGTCGCCGACCAGGTTCAGCGGCGGCACGGGCCGCTCACCTGCGCGGCCGATCGGGTGCAGCGCGCCCGAGATCGCTATGTAGTCGATGTCGTGCCCCGCGGTCGGGGCGAGCGGACCTTCCTGGCCCCAGCCGGTCATCCTGGCGTAGATGAGGCCGGGGTTGCGCTGCGCGCAGACCTCAGGCCCGAACCCGAGCCGCTCGGTCACCCCCGGCCTGAACCCCTCGACCAGCACATCGGCGCCGTCGATGAGCCTCAGCAGCAGGTCAAGTCCGGCCCGGTCCTTCAGGTTCAAGCCGACGGAGCGGCGTCCCCTGGTGAGCGGATCCACCGGGGCGGGCAGCCCGGGGTGGCAGCTCTCCGGCCGCTCGACCCGCAGCACATCGGCGCCGAGATCCGACAGAACCATGCAGCCGAACGGCGCGGGCGCCAGGCTCGCGATCTCCACGATGCGCACGCCCTCCAGCGGTCCCATCAGCGCCCTCCCGCATCCACTCAAGATCAGTTCCGATAACCGGACGCACTCGTGCTTGTCGGCCGCCGGCCCGGTCTAGCGCATCGTAATCACACATTCCGCCCATCCGCCTCCCACCTCAGCCCGCAGCCACCTCCAGGGAAGAACACCCATGGCACGCCGACCGTCCTGTTTGAACGACGGCGGGCCTTAGCTGTTCCTCGTGCCGGGCGGCGGGACCGGCCATTGGACGTCGGCGGGCCGTTGGTGTTTCTTCGGCTGGGGCGGCCGAGCCGGTCACGAGGGGTCTGCGGGCCAGCCGGGGGTGGTCTGGATCGTGCCGTCGTGGCGGACCAGCCTGGCGGGCAAGCCGCTGGCGGCGAGCCAAGCCGGCGCGGTTTCGCTTCTGATGATCGCGGCCGTGCTCGCGATGTTGGCGTCTACACAGGTCGCTGCCGCCACGCTGACCGTTCGCCAGACCGAGCGGGCCGGCCGGCCCGTCCTAGGGTCGATGATGTGATGCATCCTGGCTGAGCCCGCCGTCCACATCCTCACCGTCGTGCTGGAGGTGGCCAGGCCGCCCGAGGTGATCACCACCGTCTGTCCCGGCGCGTCGGACAGGGCGGCGTGATCATCGGTGACGCGCACTCGCCAGCCGTCGCCCGGCGGCTCCCCGGCAACGGCCACATCGCCGCCGAGACTGACCAGAACGCCGCAGCCCAGTCTGTCGTCGATTTCACCGGCGCACCGGTCGGCCGCCCAGGCTTTGCCCGTCGCGCCGAGATCGATCTGGGTTCCGGGGGCAAGTCGCACGGCCGGTGTCGCCGGGTCGAGTTCGACGCTGCGCCAGCCCGGGACCTTGGCCGGTGTCGCGACGTCGGGCTCCTCGCTGGGCCAGCCCCGGACGTGACCCGCTGTCGGAGCCGCCGCTGCTCCAGACCGCAGTTCGCCGAAGTCTCGGTCATAGCCGGCCGACGCCAGCGCTTGCCCGCAGGTGGGGTCGACGTCGCCGCCTGTCAACTCGGCGGCCCGCAGCGCCTCGGCGATCAGCGTCGCGAACAGCTCGCTGATGGTTGTGAGTTCGCCGCGGGCACGGTTGAGCCTGGAGAGCTCAGAGTCCGCGCGGAACCTGCTGCACGCGAGGTCGACGGCCGTGAGCTCGGCGTCTGCGATCGCGCGGGCAGGGGCGAGAGCTTCAGCCTCGGTGACGATGAGAACCGCGGTCGTGCCGAAGACCCGGAATGAGTCGGTGGCGGTCACGCGGAACTGGTCATTCGCCGCTGCCGGTCAGCCCTGCTCGTCCGGCTGACGGGATGCTGTGGGGCGGATCGCCGCCTGCGCCCGCCCCGTGCGCCTCGGGCCCTTCGGGCCGGCTGTTGGCCTCGGGCCCTTCGGGCCGGCTGTTGGCCTCGGGCCCTTCGGGCCAGCTGTTGGCCTCGGGCCCTTCGGGCCGGCTGCTGGCCTCGGGCTCCGTCAGCCTGGTGAACGCTCGCAGGTTCGCCAGGCTCTCTCCGCGTTTGACACGCCATGCGTACTCGCGCTTGATCGACGAGGCGAAGCCGATCATCAGCGCATGGTCGAAGTTGTCGTCGGAGTAACTGAGCACACAGCCGAGCAGGCGGTCGACCTCATCGGCCGTAATCATGGCGAGTGGCAGCCGCCCTACCAGGTGCACGTCGCCGACCTGGTCGAGGGCGAAATGAATGCCGAACATCCGGCTGCCGCGCTCGAGCAGGAACCGGTAGAACTCCGCATGGTTCTCGTCCGGCTGGCGGCAGAAGAACGCCTCGACGTGCAGGCTGTGTGTGTCGGCGATCAGCCAGGT
This sequence comes from Streptosporangiaceae bacterium, assembly GCA_036258115.1. Taxonomy (GTDB): domain Bacteria; phylum Actinomycetota; class Actinomycetes; order Streptosporangiales; family Streptosporangiaceae; genus Chersky-822. Next base: position 28,812 of record DATAEH010000188.1, on the reverse strand, counting down.
CATCGTGACGAGTTTGTGCTGGCCCTCCAGCCGGACCAGAAACGCCCCTGGCTGCGGTGAGGTGAAGCTGACTTCAAGGTCGCCGAGGATGTCGCCGAGCTTCGCGGCCGCCTCGACGGGGTAGTCCCGCTCGGCAGAATCCCGGCCAGACGGAACGGCACTCACGCGTCGACCGTGGCGGCGACCTCGCTCATAGCGTCACCGTACACGGCGAGCAGGTTGTCGACGGTCGAAGCCCAGCCGAACCCGGACGCGTGCTTCCTGGCGCCCCGGCCGAGCCTGCTGAGCCAGCTTGAGCTGCCGATCAGCTCGGCGATGGCCCTCGCATAGTGCGCCGGATCGTGCCCGTCGATCAGCACCCCGGATATCCCGTCCTGCACTGCCGTCCGCAGCCCGCCTGCGGCGGCGGCCACCACCGGCGTACCGCAGGCTTGGGCCTCGACAGCCACCAGGCCGAACGACTCGGAGTAGGACGGCACGACGACGAGCGTCGCTGCCCGGTACCAGTCGGCCAGGTCACGCTGCGGGCACGGGGGCTCGAGCCTCATGTTCCCCGAGATGCCGAGTGCCGCTGCCAGCTCGGTGAGGCTGTCGGGATCGTTGCGGCCGGTACCGCTCGGCCCGCCTACGAACGCCACGACCAGCCGGTCGGCGAGCTTCGGCTGATCCCGGACGAGCTGGGCGGCAGCGCGCAGCAGCACGTCTGGGGCCTTGAGCGGTTGCACCCGGCCAGCGAACATCAGCACGATCGCGTTCGGTGCTATCCCGAGGCGGCGCCTGGCCAGCCGCTGGGAACCTGGCCTGAACAGCGCCAGGTCCACACCTGGGCTGACCGAGGCAACCCGGCCAGGCGAGGCGTCATACAGCTTGACCAGCTCTCTCGCCTCAGCGTCGGTATTCGCGACGATCCGGTCCGCGTTGGCGATGACCTCGGCTTCGCCGCGGATCCTGACGGCAGGCTCGGCCGAGTCACCGGCGGCAAGTGCGGCGTTCTTGACCTTGCCAAGCGTGTGCATCGACTGCACGAGCGGCACCCCCCAGCGCTCCTTGGCAACGGCGCCGACCTGGCCAGAGAGCCAATAGTGCCCGTGCACCAGGTCGTACCTGCCTGGCGCATGCGTGGCCTCCTCGCGCAAGACCTCGAAGGTGAACTGGCAGAGCTGGCCGGGGAGGTCGGTTTTGTCTAGGTCCTCGAACGGGCCCGCTTCGATATGCCTGACCAGCACGCCGGGAACCAGTTCGACGACGGGCGGCTGATCGCGCGAGACGGCGCGGGTGAAGATGTCTACTTCGACGCCTCTTGCCGCGAGCAGCTTGGCAACCTCGACGACATAGACGTTAAGACCGCCGGCATCGCCTGTCCCTGGCTGCTCTAGCGGCGACGTGTGAACGCTGATGGTCGCGACTCGCTGCGGGTAGCGACGCGGCACTGGCATACACCTCCGAGACGGATGAACCCGAAAGTTCGCCGTCATGTTCCCGGCAAGGTTATTTCGGGCGAGGCAGTCCTTCGTCCCTGTTCGCCGGACGAAGCCAGCGGCCCTCGGCGGGTGCGCTGAGGCGGCTCAAACCCGCGCGATACCCTCAGCGCATGGCCACCCTCGTGCTGCTCCGCCATGGCGAGAGCGTGTGGAACGCGGAGGGACTCTTTACTGGTTGGGTGGACGTCGGCCTGTCCAAGCAGGGGCTGGCAGAGGCCGAGCACGCGGGCGAACTGCTCGCGGCGAGCGGGTTGCGGCCGCGCATTGTGCACACCTCCGTGCTGACGCGGGCAATCCAGACCGCCAATGCCACGCTGGACACTGCGGACCTCGCCTGGCTGCCGGTCCGTCGGTCGTGGCGGCTGAACGAGCGGCACTACGGCGCCTTGCAGGGTAAGAACAAGGCCCAGACCAGGGCCGAATACGGCGACGAGCAGTTCATGGCCTGGCGCAGGTCCTACGACATCCCGCCGCCGCCGATTGCCGACGACGACCCGCTATCGCAGTGGGGCGACCCGCGCTACGTGCTGCTGACCGGCGACCTGATGCCGCGGACCGAATGCCTTCGCGACGTCGTGTGGCGGATGCTGCCTTACTGGCACGACACGATCGTGCCTGACCTCGCGACCGGTGTCACCGTGCTGGTCGTGGCGCACGGGAACTCGCTGCGTGCGCTGGTCAAGCATCTGGACCGGATCGGCGATGCCGAGATCGCGGCGCTGAACATTCCCACCGGGATCCCGCTGGTCTACGAACTCGACGACGACTTCAGGCCGGTCACGCCGGGCGGAACGTACCTCGATCCGGAGGCGGCCGAGGTCGCCGCCGAGGCCGTAGCCAATCAGGGCCGATGATCGGCAGATGCTCAGGTGAGGAGAAGGCCGACCGGGGGCCGCACGCATCGCGTCGCGGGCCGGCCCACGCTATCCCGGTACGTGAACGCTGGAGGGAGGCCTCATGAACTCTCCGCGAATTGATGTCATCCGCAAATCTGCGCAGATGCGTGCGAGGAGGCTCTACGCATACCATCAAAGCGTGGATGTGGGGGTGATTGCGGTCAGACGTACCTGCCTGGCCGCGTGGCCCGCCGAGGCCGGCGGATGAGCGCTCGGGCCTCGGCGCACCTTAACGGCGCCGCACCGGGGTCCGGCAACTCGGCGGCCGCAGCGCCGGAATCCGCCGCTTCCGATCAGATATCCGCCGTGTCTGATCCTTCTGCCATGTATCCCGACTCCGATTCTGTCCACTTGCCCGTCGGGCTTTCCGCGGTGCTCGGCGTCCTATCATCGTCGGCCGTGGTCATCAGCAGCGACGACCGAGTGCTGCAGGCCAGCGAGGCAGCGCGCTCGTTCGGCCTGGTCGAAGACGAAGATCTCGTTGTAGGAGAACTACTCGCACTCGCCCGTCAGGTCCGCAGAGACGGTGAGATCCGCGAGGGAGAGATTGACGTCACGACCGGTGCGTTGAACGGCAGGACTACGAGTTTCGCGGTGAGGGTGGCGCCGCTGGGACCCGACGTGGGCGGCGGCGGGCTCGTCTTGCTGCTGGTGGAGGACCAGACCGAGCGCCGGCGGGTCGAGGAAGTTCGCAGGGACTTCGTGGCGAACACGAGCCACGAACTGAAGACCCCGGTTGGCGCCCTCGCGTTGCTTGCGGAGACGGTCGAGGATGCCGCCGACGATCCAGAAGCGGTCAGGCGTTTCGCTGGCAGGATGCGGCAGGAAGCAAACAGGCTGACCAACCTGGTTCAGGACATGATCACGCTGTCGCGGATCCAGGCCGCGGAGCCGATTCCCGACCCGCTTCCCGTTGATCTTGATGCTGTGGTCGCCGAGGCGCTCGATCGCGGGCGGATGAAGGCGACCTCTCGCGGCATCGAGCTCGCCGCGACCGGCACCCGACGGCTTTCCGTGATGGGCGACGAGGAGCTGATGATCACGGCGCTGCGCAATCTGCTCGACAACGCGGTCGCTTACAGCCCAGAGAAGACCAAGGTGGTCGTCTCGACCCGGCTGGACGGCAAGCACATCGTCGAGCTGAGCGTCAGCGATCAGGGGATCGGCATTCCCGAGCGAGATCTCGAGCGGATCTTCGAGCGCTTCTACCGTGTCGACCCTGCCAGATCCCGAGTGACCGGCGGTACGGGCCTCGGACTAGCGATCGTGAAGCACGTGACCGCCGCACACGGCGGGAAAGTCACCGTGACGAGCAAGGAAGGTGCCGGATCAACCTTTACGCTGAGACTGCCGGTAAGGCCTGGAGCGAAATCATGACCTGCGGCCGGGCTTCGGCCCTGGCCCGCCCCGAATGCCCAGAGCGGCCGCGCGGCGGCTTGTCCGACGTGCGCGCTCCACAGAGCCCCGCCAAGGAGGCAGTCAATTGACCCGGGTGCTCGTTGTCGAAGATGAAGAGTCCTTCAGCGACGCGCTGTCGTACATGCTCCGCAAGGAGGGCTTCGAGGTAGCTGTGTGTCCGACGGGGCCCGCCGCGCTCGATACGTTCGACCGGACAGGTGCGGACCTCGTGCTGCTCGACCTGATGCTGCCCGGGCTTCCCGGCAGCGAGGTCTGCCGGGCTCTGCGGGAGCGGTCGAGCGTGCCCGTGATCATGCTGACCGCCAAGGACAGCGAGATCGACAAGGTGGTGGGGCTCGAGCTAGGCGCTGATGACTACGTCACCAAGCCGTTCTCCTCACGTGAGCTGGTCGCGAGGATGCGGGCCGTGCTGCGCCGCCGCGGGGACAACGAGGATGCTCCCACCTCGGTGATGGAGTCCGGTCCGGTCCGGATGGACGTGGAGCGGCACATCGTGATGGTGCGCAACTCTTCGGTTCAGCTGCCGCTGAAGGAATTCGAGCTGCTCGAAGTGCTGCTGCGGAACTCGGGCCGGGTGCTGACGAGAATGCAGCTGATCGACCGGGTATGGGGCGCCGACTATGTCGGTGACACCAAGACGCTCGACGTGCACATCAAGCGGCTACGGGCCAAGGTTGAGCAGGACCCGGCGCGGCCGATGCACATCATTACGGTGCGCGGCCTGGGCTACAAGTTCGAGCCTGGCACCTGAAGCGGCCTGGTTCGACTCGTCAGGGCGATGCGGTCGGTGACGGCGTCGGCGTGACCGACCCGTGCTTGCCAGTCGCCGACGGGCTGGGGCTCGGAGACGGCGGCGGCGAGAAGGTCGTGTAGTTCGACGCCATCGGCACAACCGGCACGGACAGCATGGTCGATCCGGCCCGGGCGAAGTCCAGGTACAGCGTGATCACCGAGCCGCCCCTGAGCGGCTTGAGCAGGTTCTGCAGCACAATCGTCGGCACCGGGCCGGTCAGCAGCACCCTGGACTGGTAATGCAGCGGAATGCCGCGACCGGGCAGCACGACTCGCTGCGCGATGCCGGGAGCCTTGACGGCGAGCAGCCGGTCCGGCGTGCCGGTGTTCACCAGGCCAAGGTAGAACCCTGTGCTCTGGCCGGTCCTCAGCACGTGCCCGATGGGCGGACCGAGCACGAACGCATTGCTGATCGTGAGGTTCTTGCCGACCTGGTGGAAGGTTCCGTCGGTGGGCTGATGCCACTGCAAGACGGGCGCGTTCGTACCGGCCTCACAGCCGGCGATGATCGGGCCCAGTGCGAGCGCGGCCGCGATCAGGATGCTGCGCGGCACTTTGCCGCGGCGGCTGCTGCGGATCACCGAGCCTCCTCGTCAATTCCCGGTGCGCATTGGCTGGCAGACGGCGTGCGCCCTCGGGCATGCCCGGTTGCCGGACTCACAAAAGGGTGGCGGTTGCGCCAGACCTCGCACAGCGTAGCGGCGAGCGCAGCGGTGGTCGCAGCCGGCCCGCGCAAACCGGCACACGCGATCGGGCTCCGAGGAGGTCAGGGACCGTGCTGTAGCGACTCGAGGGCGGCGGCGAGGTCGAAGTCCTTCGGCAGCGCGGGGCGCGTGACGTTGCGCTGTGAGTCGACGAGGACAACGGTCAGGTGGTTCGAAGCGAAGCCCCTGAGGACGTTGCCGGAGTCGATCGCGACGTATGCCCCCTTGATGCCGGCAGCGAGTCGCCTGGCTTCGGCCGCACTACCGCGCCGGCCGACCAGGTAGACGTCGACGTTCGCACCCGCGGCCTGAGATCCCAGCCGCCTGATCTGTCGTATGCAATCGCATCTGGCCGGGATGAGCGCCAGTGCCGCTCTGAACACGGTCGCCAGGTTCACCGTTCGGCCATCCACCTTGATGTTGCCCGGCGGCAGGTGCTTTACAGCCAGCGCGCTGGGGCCGCCCGAAGCGTTCCTGCTGGCAGAGGGAGCGACGGAGGACCCGCTTGAGCCGTTGCCGGCGGGCGCGCTTGGCTTGGTCAAAGGCCGGTCTTGCTGACCAGAAAGGCCGCTGTCCAAGTTGACGTTGTTGCTGAACATGGTGAGCACCATGCCGGCGACCATCGCGAGCACGAGACACCCCGCGATCAGCGGCACGATCATCCCGCTGTGACGCAGCGGTGCGCGCCAGCGGAGGCTCCGCTCGTGACGCCGCAACGCGCGCAGCTCGCGGTGATAGGCCTGGACGTCGCGGTCTAGCTCGCGCGCGTCATCCGGGACCTGGACGTCGACTCGCGGCAGTCCGTAGTCGTCGTGTGCCGGTTCACCGCCTTGGTTCACGCGTCGCTCCGCAAATCGCTTACATGCTCTTTCCTTCAGTATGAGCCTGGCGCCCTGCCGACGTAACCGTGCACCGCCACTTGCTTGTCCCCCGCATCGAACGCGGGCCGAATACCGCGTCAGCTGAGAAGTCATGATCGCTAGAGGCGGACCGGCTGCCTGCCAAGCGGTAAGCTAGGTCTTACCCGCGAGGCGGCATTCTCGGCGCTTGAGTGCGGTCAGACTAGGCCCAAGATTCCCCGGTTAGCTGGGGCAAGGGTCACTTTCATGATGGCAGCTCAGTCATTCATAGATTGCAAAAGCGCCCTTGACCTGCATCTTTGTCATCAACCATGGTTATTGTTCTGTCCCCGCCGTGGTAACATAGGTCCAGCGGAAGGGGTACGTGCCACATGACTTTCAAGGTCGGCGACACCGTCGTCTACCCCCACCATGGGGCTGCTCGGATCGAGGAAATCGAGATCCGTACGATCAAGGGCGAGGACAAGACCTACCTCGTGCTCAAGGTCGACAAGGGTGACCTGACGGTGCGGGTTCCAGCAGACAACGCGGAACTTGTTGGTGTAAGGGATGTCGTCGGGCAGGAAGGCCTCGAGCGAGTATTTGAGGTTCTGCGCGCGCCATACACCGAAGAGCCGACCAACTGGTCGCGCAGGTATAAGGCCAACCTGGAGAAGCTCGCGTCGGGCGACGTGAACAAGGTCGCTGAGGTAGTGCGCGACCTGTGGCGCCGGGATCGCGAGCGCGGGCTGTCGGCCGGCGAGAAGCGCATGCTCGCCAAGGCCAGGCAGATCCTCGTCAGCGAGCTCGCGCTCGCGGAAAAGACGAACGAGGATAAGGCCGAAACGCTGCTCGACGAGATCCTGGCGAGCTGACGCCCGGTACCGTTCCCGGATGGACGATCCGGAGACACACGTCTTGCATGTCATCCCGCAAGTTGGCATAGGCGTTGACGTGCACCCTTTTGGCAACGGTCGGGAACTGTACCTGGCGGGTTTGCACTGGCCTGGTGAGCGGGGACTGACAGGTCATTCCGACGGCGATGTCGCCGCACACGCGATCTGCGATGCGTTGCTCTCGGCCGCGCAACTGGGAGACCTAGGCAGTCAGTTCGGGACCGCGGATCCGCGGTGGGCAGGAGCGCACGGAACCGTTCTGCTCGCAGAGACTCGCCGACTGGTCCACGAGGCCGGCTACCACATAGGCAATGTGGCGGTCCAGGTCATCGGGAACCGGCCTCGGCTGGCTGCCCGCCGCGACGAGGCGCAATCAGCGCTGTCGTCCGCTCTGAAGGGCGCTCAAGTGAGCATCTCGGCGACCACCACCGACGGCCTCGGCCTAACCGGCAGGGGCGAGGGAGTAGCGGCGATCGCCACCGCGATAGTCGTTCCGGCCGAAAGTTAACTGCGCCAACCAGTCGCGGTGGTCAGTTCTTATGCCTCCTTCGGAGGAGTCGGAGAACTTCGCGTCCTCCGCAACGCGGGCAGACCATCAGCGTCATCGTCGTCAGTGACGGTCGGTGCCGCGTTGAATGTGGTCTCGTCAGTGTCGTCTTCAGACGCAGACGACGTTGGTTCGGTAGGCGGCTCCTGGCTCGCCGCCGGATTGGCGGGCTTGGAGTCGAATCCGGAAATCGCCGGCTGCTGGCCTGGAACCCGCTTCGGGAGCGCATCGGCACCGGCCGTGTCCTCGGTTTTCGGCTGCTCAGCCGACGATTCGCCGCCGGCCGACCCGACCCCATCCTCGGCTTGGGCGCTGTCGTCCTGCTCGGCATAATCGTCCTGGAAGGCGACGTCTTGCTGCGGACCCGCGTCCTTCAGGCTCCCGTGATCTTGGCTGGCCGGTGCGCCCTGTTGTGCCACCTTCGGAATGAAGGGCGTCTGCCATCCTTGTGTTGCCTGCCCGCCTTCGGCCGCGTCTTGGCTGGAGGGCCTAGGAGTCCTCGCGCGGAGCTGCATCTCCGCCCGTCGCACGCGCGCCTGGTCCTGCCCGGTCGCCTGCACCGCGGACGCGAGGGATGCCGGTGCGGGAACCGCCGCGGGATTGGGCACCGTCGGGGGCTCCGTGCCCGTGCCGCCGGCCGCGGCGGCGGCCGTCTGGGTCGCGTTAACATCGGCGGCCTGCTCTGCAGGTGGTGGCTCCGGCGCGGTATTCGCGTGCGGCCTGGGCGGCAGGCCGGGAATCAACGGCCGGTGCGACGCCATCTCATCCCGCTCCCCTTCAGCGACCGGGATGATGGGAGCACCTACCATCGAGCGCGCAACTTCGGGCGGGCGATTGTCGGCCGCCAGCCGCTGCTGTCCGTTGCGCTTGCCGAGGCGCCGCAGCCTGGCGTACCTGAGCAGTGCGACCAGCAGACCGAAGCCGATCAGGACCAGCGCCCACGGAACGATTGCCGCTACCAAAGCGGCGACCTTGTGCGGGATCTTGACCGCCTCGGCACGCAGCGCACCCCCAGCCGCGAGGGCAGCGAGCAAGACGAGCATGCACAGCCACGAATACAGCCTGCTTACCAGGCCAGCGCCGCGCAGCGCGAGTACCGAGCAGCCCGCTACGACGAGAATGGCGTCGAAGATCAGCGGGTAGACACTGGCCAGCCGTCCGTGCACCCCCGCCTGGATCGCCAGGTGATGCACGCTGGAGTAGGAGAGCAAGCACGCCGCCGCGGTCAGCGCCGCCAGGCCAACGGCGACCGCGATGAGGGCGAGAATCCGGAGCACCCGGCCGGCGTCACGGCCAGGCTTGGCTAGCGCCTGGCGACCGACTTCCTGAGACCATCCGTCGGCGGCGTAAGCTGCCTCCTCGGTGGCCGGTGCTGGGTATGCGGCCCGAGGCCCTGGGCGGGTATCGCTCATCCTCACCACGCCATTCCTCCTGCCAGGTGCCTCGGGCTGGCCGAATCAACCGCGGGCCTATAGTCGGGGAAGATAGACGAGAACCGGCCGCATATCTAATCGCCGCGGCGTGATGGCGGCCGCTTGGCGGAGTACCCAGATCTGAAGGAGCGTAGCGCGCGACCGACGGGCCGGCCAGCTACCTGCAAGTTCGCCGCGCCGGTGGCTGCGCTGGCGAGGGAGAAGAAATGCCGTATTACCGGGTGACGGGGGAGATCCCGAGAAAACGTCATACCCGATTCCAGCGACCTGGCGGCGGGCTCTATGCCGAGGAACTTATGGGCGAGGAGGGATTCTCTTCGGATTCTTCGCTCCTCTACCACGTCAATCCGCCGACCGCGATCGTCAGAAGCGAGGCCCTGGCTGATTTCGCCGGGGAGTCGAAGCTGGCGGCCAATCATCCGTTGCTGCCGCGGCATTACAAGACGCAGGATCTGGCCGGCAAGGGCGATGTCGTGCTCGGCCGGCAGCCGCTGATGGGCAATGACGACATCCGAATCTCGTTCGTCACCGTCAACGGTCCCTCCGAGCTCTACCGCAACTCGAGCGGCGACGAGGCCGTCTATCTGCAGAACGGCTCGCTGCGATTCGAGTCGGTCTACGGAACCATCGACGCGGTGGCCGGCGACTATGTGATCATTCCGCGCGGAACGATTCACCGCTGGCTGACCGAGCCCGCCGAGCCGGAGGGCGTCCCGGTCACGGCGCTGGTCATCGAGGCCCGCGGGCACATCAGGACGCCGAAGCGCTACCTCTCGCAGACTGGCCAGTTCCTCGAGCACGCACCGTACAGCGAGCGAGACCTGCGTCCCGTGGCTGGGCCGCTGTTCGCAGAGGGCGACGACGTGCCGGTCATCGTCCGCAACAGGGGCGGGCTTTCAACGCTCACGTACGCGCATCACCCGTTCGACGTCGTCGGCTGGGACGGCTGCCTGTATCCGTACGCGTTCAACATCGCGGACTTCGAGCCGATCGTGAAGCGCACGCACGCCCCGCCGCCGGTTCATCAGACCCTCGAGGGTCCGAACTTCGTGATCTGCTCGTTCTGCCCGCGCCCCCTCGACTTTGATTCGCAGTCCGTGCCTATCCCGTATAACCACCACAACGTGGACTCCGACGAGATGATGTTCTACGTGGGCGGCGACTACTCAGCACGGCAGGGTTCAGGGGTCGGGATCGGCTCGATCACGCTGCACCCGTCCGGGTTCACGCACGGACCGATACCTGGAGCGGTCGAGGCCGTGATCAGCGCGATGGATGCCGGCCGCACCACCACCGATGAGACCGCGGTGATGATCGACACATTCCGCCCGCTGCTCCTGTCGGAGCAGGCCGCCGCAGCCGAGGACCCGGATTACGCGTGGAGCTGGGCAAGGGCTTCCCGTGACTGACAGCGCAGAGCAGGTGGACCGGCAGTCGGTGACGCTCCCCGAAATCGCGCGCGAGCTCTTCGACCGGCCGAACCACGTCGCGATCGCGACGATCGAGCCGAGCGGCAGGCCCCAGACGAGCCTGGTCTGGGCGAAGACGGACGGCGACGACGTGCTGTTCTCGACCATCAAGGGCCGACGCAAATACGCGAACCTGACCCGCGATCCGCGGATCAGCGCACTCGTCTACGACGGCGCCGATCCGTACACGTACGCCGAGGTCAGAGGCATCGCGACAATCACCGACGACCCGGAAGCTGAACTGATCAACGAGCTCGCGCTCAAGTACACCGGTCAGCCGTTCGGGTACCGGCCGGGCGAGCAGCGCGTGATCGTTCGGATCGTCCCCGACAAGGTCGTCCTGTACCTGGACTAGGTGCTCCGCAGTCCAGCCCCACCGATGAGCACTTGGTGGTGTGATAGGCCCACCAGGAGTTCATCGGGCGCGTGGGGAACGCGGGGCAGCGAAGGTCTGGGAGAGCGGCTGCGCCGCTCGGATCCCGTAGCCTTAACGGATGACGCTCCGCCTGCACGACACCGCGACGCGCACCGTGCGCGACTTCCTTCCCGTGACACCGGGCAAGGTCGGGTTGTACCTGTGCGGCGCGACCGTTCAGGCTCCGCCGCATATCGGTCACATTCGCTCAGGTGTCAGCTTCGACATCCTTGTGCGCTGGCTCAGAGTAAGCGGACTGCAGGTCACGTTCTGCCGGAACGTCACCGACATCGACGACAAGATCTTGCGCACTGCCGCCGACGAGGGTAATCCGTGGTGGGCCGTGGCCGAGCGGAACCAGCGAGCCTTCACCCGCGCGTACGACGTTCTTGGCTGCCTGCCACCGGACGTGGAGCCGCGCGCTACGGGCCACATTCCTGAGATGATCACCTTGATGCAGCGGTTGATCGACAACGGGCACGCGTACCCGGCCGGCGGCGACGTCTACTTCGACGTGTCCTCGTACCGGAGGTACGGCGAGTTGTCAGGGCAGCGTCCCGAGCACATGCGCGCGGCCGACGACGTTGAGGGCGAAAGCGCCAAGCGCGATCCCCGCGACTTCGCGCTGTGGAAGGGGCACAAGCCGGGCGAGCCGTTCTGGGAGACGCCGTGGGGTCCTGGCCGGCCAGGCTGGCACCTCGAATGCTCGGCGATGGCGACGAAGTACCTTGGCGAGACCTTCGACATTCACGGCGGCGGGCTGGACCTGGTCTTCCCGCACCACGAGAACGAGCTCGCGCAGTCACGGGCCGCGGGCGATGGATTCGCCCGGTATTGGGTGCACAATGGGCTAGTCAACCTCGGCGGGGAAAAGATGAGCAAGTCTCTTGGCAACTCGCTCCTCGTCGAGGCGATGGTGACCAAGGTCAGGCCCGTCGAGCTGCGGTATTACCTCGGCCAGGCGCACTACCGGTCCGGCATTGAATACTCGGCGGAGGCGCTGGCCGAGGCGGCGGCCGCGTACCGCAGAATCGAGGGCTTCGTTAGCCGCGCGGCAGGAGCCACCGCGGTCACGCGAGCAACCGCGGCCGTCCCAGCAACCGGGAACGGCTCGCCGGATGGCAGCGCTACAGGGCATCCCGCGGACAACTTTCCGTTGGCGAGCAGCCTGCCGGGCGCGTTCGTGGCCGCGCTCGACGACGATCTCGCCGTCCCGCAGGCGCTCGCCGTCATCCACGAGAGCGTCACCGAGGGCAATACCGCCCTGGCCGCCGGTGACCTAGCCGGCGCTGCCAAGCAGGCTGAATCGGTGCGCGCGATGCTCGCGGTGCTCGGCCTTGACCCGTTCGCCGCCCCATGGGCCACAACATCAGGGACCGGACTACAGGAAGTCGTGGACGCGCTGGTCAGCGTCGCGCTCGATCAGCGGCAGGCGGCGAGGGCACGCAAGGACTACGCCACGGCCGACGCGATCAGGGACCAGCTGCAGGAGGCCGGCATCGTGGTCGAGGACACTGCCGCCGGCCCGCGCTGGGAGCTGGCGCGATGAGCGGTCAGGGCAAAAAGACCGGATCGGGGAGCTGGAGCAAGTCGGGCAGGCCCCGCCCTGGCACCGGCGGCTACGGCCGCCGCCGGCTTGAGGGCAAAGGCCCAACACCGCCAGCCGAGATGCGGCCTGGTCATCCGGCTCAGCGCCGAGCCGCCGGGGCCACCTCGACCGCGCGGGGCAAGCCACGGACGAGGGCCACTGCCTCCGGCGAAGAATCCGGGCAGCAGATTGCCGGTCGGCAGGGATACGGCTCGGAAGGGCGAGCCAGGGGAGCGGGCCGTTCTGCCTCATCGAACAGGGGGGCGGGCGGAGCGGTCGAGGTCGTCGCCGGCCGCAACGCCGTGCTTGAGTCCCTGCGGGCCGCCGTGCCCGCGATCGCACTGCACGTCGGGCCGCGGCTGGACGCGGACGAGCGGATCAGCGAGGCGATCAAGCTGGCCGCCGATGCCGGGATCGCCGTCGTCGAGGCGGGCCGGTCCGAGCTTGACCGGCTGACCGGCGGTGCGGTGCATCAGGGGCTGGCGCTGCGGATCAGGCCGTATGCGTATGCGCACCCTGACGACCTGCTCTCCGGTGGCGGCCAGCCGCCGCTCATCGTCGCCCTCGACGGCATCACCGATCCCAGGAATCTTGGCGCGATCGCCCGGTCGGTCGCCGCCTTCAGCGCAACCGGCGTGCTGATCCCAGGACGCAGGTCAGCGGGAGTGACTGCGGGAGCCTGGAAGGCGTCGGCGGGAGCGCTGGCAAGGGTGCGGGTCGCACAGGCACCGAACCTGTCCAGGTCGCTGGCCGCCTACGCCGAGGCCGGGTTGTTCGTGGTCGGTCTTGACGCGGATGCCGATGACGACATCGACGGCATGACCCTTGCCGACGGCCCGCTGGTGCTGGTGATCGGCTCAGAGGGCAGGGGGATGTCCAGGCTGGTCGCCCAGCAGTGCGACCTGACCGTGAGAATCCCGATCAGCGGCGCCGAATCGCTCAACGCCGGGGTGGCCGCCGGCATCGCGCTGTACGCAGTCAGCAGGCAGCGCGGGGACGGGGAGCGTGGGAACGGGCAGCTCTGAAGGTGGCCGCGCTGAAGCGTCCATGTTAAGAGCCGGCCCCGCGCCAGCCCCTGCTCCGGCGAGCTCTGGCAGCGCCGCCGGAGGGTTGTGGCGCTGCAGCGGTGCGAGAACAGGCTGTGACTCGGTGGCGGTCAGCCCGGGCAGCGGCCCGACGCCGCCAATGATCAGTGGATCCACCTGGGCAACGATGCTGGCGTCCTTTCCCTCGTAGTCGAACAGCGTCAAGACGTAGCGCATGGCTTCAAGCCGTGCGCGCTTCTTGTCATTGCCCCTAATTACCGTCCAGGGCGCCTCCGGCACGTCGGTGCGGGCGAACATCGCTTCCTTGGCCCGGGTGTACTCGTCCCACTTGTCGAGGGAGGCGAGGTCGACCGGGCTCAGCTTCCACCGTTTGACCGGGTCGTCTTGCCGGTTCACGAACCGGCTGAGCTGCTCGATCCTGGTGATCGAGAACCATAGCTTGATTACAGCGATGCCGTCGGCGACGAGCCGCCGCTCGAACTCAGGCGCTTCGGCCAGGAACCTCGCGTACTCGCGGGGCTGGCAGAAGCCCATCACCTGCTCGACGCCTGCACGGTTGTACCAGGACCTGTCGAACATGACGATCTCGCCGGCCGCGGGCATGTGCGGCAGGTACCTGCGCAGGTAGTTCTCGCCCTGCTCGTGTTCGGCGGGTTTGTCCAGGGCCACGACCCTTGCGCCGCGCGGGTTGAGGTTCTCGGTGAAGCGCCGGATCGTGCCGCCCTTGCCGGCCGCGTCCCGCCCCTCGAAGAGAATCAGGACCCTGCCATCGGTGGCCTTGACCGAACGCTGCAGCTTCTGCAGCTCCATCTGGAGCCTGCGCTTGGCTGGCTCGTAGGCCTTCTTGCCAAGGCGCTGCGGGTAGGGGTAGTTCTCCCGCCACGCCTGGATCCGCTGGCCATCTGGGCCGACCAGCCCCATCCGGCCGTTCTTGCGCTGCTCGATGCCGAGCCCGAGTTCGGCAGCAAGCTTCGCAAGCACCGCGTAGACGGCTTCGGCGTCTTGCGACTGGTCCGCGATGACCGCAGTCACGGGCCTCCCCGGGATTCCGAGCGTTCCGCCGCAGCCCAGCACCCGGTCAACTCATGCCGGCCGGATGGCAACGGCCTGCCAGATGCCGTCGTCGGGTGCGCCATGCTCCGGGCCTGACGAACAAGGTGGAACGCGAAGTTGAACAACGGACGAATAGATACCCGTGCGCCCGACCGACACACCCACGTGTTTGTGCCCGGTCCGAGCGCTTTTTCCACGGCCACGAACCAGCCGGTGCTTTGATCGTAGCGAGATGGCCAAAAGCGGGTCACTGAAAACTCAGGATCGAGACAACCTCAGGGGAGCTATGAGCGTCCACAATGCTGAGTCGTCCGCGACTCGGGGCAACACAGATTCCAGCAACCGTGCGTCTCGTACGCACCGAAACGGAGCATGGCGATGGCGCATCGAGCACGGCGGTTGGTGGCAGGACTGGGGGCGACCGCAGTAGTCGGGGTAGCGGTCCTCGGGCAGGCGGGAGTCGCGGGAGCGACCGTTCAGCCGAGCGCGACCTACCTGCACCTGGGCAGCCACGGCCCGGCGGTCAAGGCGCTGCAGCAGCGCTTGAGCGCGCTGCATTACTACCTGGGCAAGGCAGACGGCAAGTTCGGCTGGTGGACGATGGAGGCGGTCTGGGCCTTCAAGGAGGTTCAGTACCGCAAGCGGACCCCGCCGCGTCCGAACATCGTCGGCCCGCTGATGCAGCGCCAGCTCAAGCATCCGAAGCTGTACAGACCACATAACCCCAAGGGCGGCGGCTGGCGCGTCGAGGTGAACAAGAACCTCGAGGTCCTTGCCGTCTTCAAGGACAAGAAGATCACCCTGATCAGCCACGTCTCCACCGCCGCGTACAGCAGGCCCGACGGCACCGGTTTCGTAACCCCCAACGGGAAATACCGGGCTCTGGAGTACCTGGCCGGCGCGGTACCTGACTCAAAGTACGGCGGATTCTTGTACAACCCGGTGTTCTTCATCGGGCGCACCTATGCGATCCACGGAATGGCGAACCCGACCTCCACATTCAGCTATGACGGAGTGCCGCTGAACCCGGCATCGCATGGCTGCGTCCGGGTGCCGATGTCGGTTTCCAAGGTCTTCCACAACTACGTCCGCGTCAGCAAGACCCGCGGAACGCCTATTTACGTCTTCGGCCGCAACGACTGACACACTGCTAGCGACGCTCCTGCACTGAGGACAGCCGGCCGGCCCGGTAGAATCTGGCCGCAACTATAGGAATTGATGTGCTGGCTGTTCTCAGTGTGTGGGGTGGGCTCAATGCGACGGTTCCTCGTGGCGGCGTGCGCCGCTGTGGTCGTCACCGGAGGACTGGCTGCTTGCGGCAGCTCAGGCAATAGCGGTGGTGGTTCTCCGAACGCCAATGGCAGTGCTTCCGCGGCCAGCTGCACCAAGGCGAACTTGGCGAGCCAGCTGCAGACTGCCGGGAAGCTGACGGTCGCGACCGACAACCCGGTGTACCCGCCGTGGTTCATTCATAACACGCCGACCAACGGCAAGGGCTACGAGAGCGCCGTCGCCTATGCGATCGCCAAGCAGCTCGGGTTCTCCAAGTCCGACGTCACCTGGGTGAAGGAGCCGTTCGACAGCTCGTTCGCGCCAGGAACGAAGGCGTGGGACTTCGACATCAACGAGGTCTCTTTCACCCCGCAGCGGGCGCAGGCCGTCACGTTCTCCAACAGCTACTACCCGGTGCAGCAGGCGATCGTGGCCCGCAAGGGCACGCCGATCGTGACCAAGCACTCGCCAGCGCAACTGAAGAACTACCTGTACGGTGACCAGATCGGCAGCACAGGCCTGGCTTTCATCACGACGAAGATCCAGCCGACCAAGCAGCCCAAGGTCTTCGACACGCTGGCCCAGGCGGCTGCCGCCCTGCAGGCCGGCCGGATCGACGCTCTGATCACAGATACGCCCACGGCACAGTTCATGGCCAGCTCGCAGCTCAAGCACGCCGTGCTGGTCGCGCAGTTCCCGACCGTCGGCGAGCACTACGGCCTTGTGTTCGAGAAGGGTAACGCGCTGGTGACCTGCGTGAATAAGGCCATCGGACAGCTCCAGAGCGACGGGACGCTGAGCTCGCTGCAGAAGAAGTACCTCGGCATCTACCTGAAGTTCCCGACGATCCAGCCTTAGGCCGGAACTAGCTGGTGTCCGGCGGCAGCATGGACCCTAACTCTCAAATGTCGCCGGGCCAGCCGGCGGGATCGTTCACCGCCACCGGCCGGGGACCGCGGCTGCTATCGGGCGGCGGCCGCCGGGCCGCGGTGGTCTCCACGGTCAGCACCATCGTGGTGCTCGCCGTCCTTTTCCTGATCTTCCTGCTCGCTCCCGGCGCGCGGTCGGTTGAGCATTTCTTCTTCAATCCCACCGACATGTGGAGATCCTTCATCGGCAACCCCGGGCAGGGCTACTACTCTGTCGGCGCGGCGATCTGGCTCAACATCAGGATGTTCCTGGTCGCCGAGGTTCTGATCCTCCTCCTCGCGCTGTTCATCGCTCTGATCAGGCAGTCGACGGGGCCGGCACTTTTTCCCATCCGAATCCTCGCGACCGGGTACGTCGACTTCTTCCGCGGCGTGCCGCTCATTCTCGTCCTCTTCGCGCTGGGCCTCGGCGTGCCAGCTCTGGGCCTGCCATTTGTCTCCAGCCAGTCCGACGCGGTCTACGGCGTCGCTGCGCTCGTGCTCTCGTACTCCGCCTATGTCTCCGAGGTGTACCGGGCGGGCCTGAACTCGGTGCACCAGAGCCAGGTATCGGCAGCCCGGTCACTCGGCCTGTCCCAGGGCACCGCGCTGCGCTATGTGGTGCTGCCCCAGGCGGTGCGCAATATCATCCCGCCGTTGCTCAACGACTTCATCAGCCTCCAGAAGGACACCGCGCTCGTTGGCACACTCGGCGTGATCGAGGCGAACAAGGCCGCTGGGATATTTAGCGAGACCGTGTTCAACTTCTCCAGCTTCACCGTCGCCGCGATCTTGTTCCTCATTCTTACGATTCCGCTCGCCAGGTTCACTGACCGGCTCATCGACCGGGACCGGCAGCGCAGGCTTGCCCTGGGGGCGGCGCAGTGACGAGCCCGGTGAAGGGCGGGGCGATCAGGATCGATGACCTGCACAAGTCGTTTGGTGCCAACGAGGTGCTGCGCGGGATCGACCTGGCCGTCGAGTCGCACGAGGTGATCTGCCTGATCGGCGCGTCCGGTTCTGGCAAGTCGACCCTGCTGCGGTGCATCAACCTGCTCGAGCCGATTAACTCTGGCCGCATCAGCTTGTTCGGCCAGGACATCACCGGGCCGCTGATCGATGCAAACCTCGTCAGGCGGCAGATCGGCATCGTGTTCCAGTCGTTCAACCTGTTCCCGCATATGAATGTGCTGCGCAATGTCACGCTCGCGCCGACCAAGGTTCTGAAGACGCCAGCTGCCCAGGCCGAGCAGGAGGCGCGGGCGCTGCTCGACCGCTTCGGCCTTATCGACAAGGCCGATGATTACCCTGACCGGCTGTCCGGCGGCCAGCAGCAGCGGGTCGCGATCGTGCGCGCGTTGGCAATGCGGCCGCAGATCATGCTGCTGGACGAGGTGACCAGTGCCCTGGATCCTGAACTTGTCGCCGAGGTGCTCGAGGTGATCACCGAACTGGCATCGGGCGGGATGACGATGCTCATTGCCACGCACGAGATGGGCTTCGCGAGGGACATCGCCAAACGGGTCTGTTTCCTCGAGGAAGGCAAGATCATCGAGGACGCACCGCCTGCCGAGCTCTTCACGAATCCGAAGGACGACAGGACCCGGCGGTTCCTGCGCCGCATCGTCGAGGCCAAGCGCCTTTGACCGGGCGCAGGCGGCCGGAAGCGCGAACCAGCCTCGCGGGCATCTGCCCGCGAGGCCGGTTCCATCCTGCGTTTAGTGCTGGCCACCCGAGTCGGACAGGGCGAAGAGCGGCGTCATCGGCTTGACGCCATCCTGTGTGTCGCAGGCGTTACGCAGGCACGGCAGGCCGAAGGCGTCCTCAAGGGAACGCAGCAGCGAGTAGTGGTTGTAGGCGGTGTTGTCAGTCACATGCCGGTGACCGTGGTTGGTGATGACGATGGTCACCACGTGGCCGCCACCGGGATCGGCGCCGCAGCAACCCGTCCCCGGCTGACCCTGGTCGGAGAAGTCGTCCTCGTCCCAGGTAACAACGATGGCGTTGTTGCCACGATCCCACACACGTGAGTGCATGATCTCCGACACGAGGGTGCCGACATATGAATCGCCCGTGGACATGAGAGTGTCGGTATCGCTACACCCGCCGGTGCCATGCATGTCGTGGCACTGGTCAGGAACGACGTAGCTGTAGTTCGGCAGGTCACCCGTTGCCAGGTCGGCGCCGAGCTGGGTGTCGGGGACCATGTTGGCGACATCGCCTTGGCTTCCCGTGAAATTGACGAACGGGTTGTGCTTGGAGGCGTACAGCGCGTTGGCGCTGCTCGGCCACTTAAAGACGTAGGGACCGTTGGCGTTCGGACCGATCATGACGGGCCCGGTCGGTGGGATCGGCGGCAAATTCTGGAAATAACCTTTCCACGTCATTCCGGCTGAGGTGAGCTGGTCCGCGAGACTCGGCCCAGCGATGGTGTGATCCACAGTCGTCCCGGCGCAGGTGGGGTCGGAGTTAGCCAGGGCGGGAGTGCAGTAGAAGTTGTTGTCGTCCTGAATGCCGAAGAAACTGCCGCCGATGTTGGCTACGTAGTTCGGCTCGCTGGGGTGCGTCACGCCAAAGTAGTTCGTGGCCAGTCCGTACTTGCTAGCCAGGGCGTTCAGGTTAGGGGCAAGCGGGTTGCCGATGATCGTCGAGAAGCTCGTGTTCTCCATCATGATCTCGACGATGTGCTGGTACCGCGGAAATCCTCCGTGCTCGTTACCACCGTGGACGCTGCTCGCCGAGCTGACGCTGGGTGTCACCATCCAGGCGACGCCACCGAGCATCATCGCGCCCGCTGCGATCGTCTTCCATCTCATGCGCAGGGTTCGTCCTTCCCCAATTAGCGGCGGCGATCGGCGATCTTCTGCGAAGGGTCGTCAGCAAAGGATGCCGTGTCGTTACTGGCGGTGATGCTAACGGCTCAGGCTTGCGAACGATTGCACGGAAGGCTACGTTCAGCTGAACCGCGCATTATCTATCGATTACGACCCTCTCCCGCTACGGCTAGGTATCTCGCTATAGTCACGGAAGTTACATAGTTAGTGCAGATAACTTTCTAGGAGGGCGTTCCAGTGCTCAGCTTCCCGCGCAGATTGATGGCCGCCGTGGCTTCCGCGTTGTTGCTGGGCGGAATCGCGGTAACGGCCCCAGACGCGGTCGCGGCCACCACCCCCGGGACATGCCCGGCACCGATCGTCGCCGGCGACACGGTGCTATGCGGTTCGCTCCAGGACGGAGCGACATATCTGATCGAGGTTCCTGCGCAGTGGAACCAGATGCTGTTCCTTTACAGCCACGGCTACGTCACGCCGGGCGGCAACAATCCGGCTCAGGACGTCGGTGACCCCGTGACCGGCGGCTGGCTCCTCAGCCACGGTTATGCCATCGCAGGGTCCTCGTACGCGACCACCGGCTGGGCGATCCAGCAGGCGCTGCCGGACCAGATTGCCACGCTGGACCTGTTCAGCGCGCAGGTGGGCAAGCCGCAGCACACGATCGCCTGGGGGCACTCGCTTGGCGGCATCATCACCGCAGGGTTGATCCAGACGTACCCGGACCGTTTCAGCGCGGCGATGCCAATGTGCGGCGTACTGGCCGGCGGCGTTGCCACGTGGAACTCGGCCCTGGACGGCGCCTTCGCCTTCCAGCAGCTGGCCGACCCGTCGGTTCAGATCACAGGCATCACGAATCCGCTCGCAAACCTGCAGGGAGCCGAGGCCGCGATCGCAGCCGCACAGGCGACGCCTGCGGGCAGGGCGAGGATCGCGCTCGGCGCGGCGCTCGGTGACACTCCCGGCTGGTTTACCCCGCTGTCGGCCGAGCCCGGCGCGACCGACTTCGCGGACCAGGAGGCCAATCAGTTCCAGTGGGACGCCAACGTGGACTTCCCGTTCATCTTCGCGTTCCGCGCCGAACTGGAGGCCAGGGCAGGCGGCAACCCGTCCTGGAACACGGGCGTGAATTACGCGCATCAGCTGGCCATTTCCGCGAACCGGAGCGAGGTCGAGGCACTGTACAAAGCGGCCGGGCTCAGCCTGCGCGCCGACCTGCGGAAGCTGAACAAGGCAGCAAGGATCAGCGCGGACCCGGCCGCGGTCAGTTACCTAGCCAAGAACATCAGCTTCAATGGCAAGCTCACGATCCCCGTGCTCAGCATGCACACCACCGGCGACGGCCTGGTCATCCCTCAGAACGAGCAGGCCTACGCGAACGTTGTCCGCAGGGCAGGGCGTGCGTTCCTGCTCCGCCAGGTCTTCGTCGACCGCGCCGGGCACTGCACATTCACCCCGGCCGAGACAATCACTGCAGCGCAGGGTCTGCTGCGCCGGATGCAGACCGGCCGCTGGCAGGACTCGGAGCTGACGCCTGACAACATGAACAGCGCGGCGACGGCGCTCGGCCCGAGCTTCAACATCTTCAGCAGCGGCGGCAAGATCGTCCCGGTCGACCCCGCGTTCACGGCCTTCCGGCCAACCCGCTACCCGCGCCCGTTTGACCTGGGTTTCCGCTTCCGCCACTAACCCGATCCCTACGCGACGTGGGCGCCTTGCTGTCCTCAGAACCGCACAAGGCGCCCACGATGCGTATGCGCCTGGGCGTTTGGCGCCGCGCTTGAGCGGGCCGGAACTCCCCGGGAGGCGCGCGGATGTGATAAGTACCAAACGGATCGATCATTGCCGCCGACTGTGAGGATCCCGTGCAGAAGATACTGAACAGTCCTGATGCATTCGTCGACGAGATGCTCGATGGGATCCTCGCCGCTCATCCAGGCCAGCTCCGCCGTGTTAGTGAGGGACGATGCCTGGTCCGAGCCGATGCGCCGGTCAGCGGCAAGGTGGGAATCGTCACCGGCGGCGGCTCCGGTCACCTGCCGCTCTTCCTTGGTTATGTCGGCGATGGGCTGTGCGACGGCGTAGCGGTCGGGAACGTGTTCGCCTCCCCGAGCGCTGAGGAGATCCTGACAGTCACTAAGGCGGTGGACGCCGGCCGGGGAGTGCTGTACCTATACGGCAACTACGGCGGGGACGTGATGAACTTCGATCTGGCCGGCGAGCTAGCCGGTGACGAGGGGATCGCGACCGCAACGGTACTCGGCACCGACGACGTGGCCTCGGCGCCAGCCGGCAGCGAAGATCGCAGGCGCGGCATCGCCGGTCTTGTACTGCTGTACAAAGTGGCCGGCGCCTGTGCCGCCGAAGGTGCTGATCTGGACGAAGTCGCCGAGACGACCCGCCGAGCTGGCGCTCGGCTGCGGACCATGGGCGTGGCGCTCTCTCCGTGCATCCTGCCTGCCGTGGGAGCTCCTACGTTCAGCGTGGAGCCCGGCGAAATGGAGATCGGGATGGGTATTCACGGCGAGCCGGGGGTGCGGCGTGGACCACTCGAGCGAGCCGATGCCATCGTGGATGGCCTGCTTGGTGCGATCTTGGCTGAACTTCCTGTCGAGGCTGGTGATGAGGTCGCCGTGCTGGTCAACGGCCTGGGCGCGACTCCCAGGGAGGAGCTCTACATCATGTACAGCCGGGTCGCCAGGACAATGGCCGAGCGCGGGGCAGACGTCCGACGGGTTTGGATCGGCGAGTACGCGACGTCGCTGGAGATGGCCGGAGCTTCCATCTCGGTGCTGCTGCTGGACGACGAGCTCAGAAGGCTGGTCGATGCCCCCGTGAATACGCCGTTCATGGTTCAGCGGTGAGTCACAGCTGGTGCTCCGTTCTGGAGTCGGTGCGGCTGGCGGTCGAGGAAGCCCGCGATGAGCTTGGCCGACTTGATGCTGCGGCTGGTGATGGCGATCTTGGCCTAACGATGACAGCGGCTGCGACTGCCGCGGCCGCACTGGCCAACCGCGGCGAACTGGACGGCAAGCCATCGGATGAGGCGCTCCGATCGCTCGGGATGGCAATCGCCCGCTCCGCCCCGTCCACCGCGGGAACGCTGCTGTCCCGCGGCCTGCTCCAGGCCAGCCGGGAGGCCGGGAACGGGTTCGGTGATCAGCCGGTGGACGTGGCGGCGGCGCTGGTGCGCGCCGGTATATGCGGAATCCAGAAGGCGGGCAAGGCACGGCCGGGGGATCGGACCTTGCTGGACGCGCTAATCCCACTTGCTGATGCGCTGGACAGTTCGGCCCGACGGCGTGACGGACTAGCGGCGGCTACAGCGTCGGCCGCCGCCGCCGCGAAGGCGGGGGCCGAATCGACGGCTCAGATGGAAGCCACGATCGGTCGCGCCAGCTGGATACCCGAACGTGCCAGGGGGAACGTCGACGGCGGCGCCTATGCGGTCGCGGTGATCGCGGCGGCGATCGCCGACGCGTTTGTCTGAGCGCTAGGCGCCGCGCTTGAGCGGGCCGAGCTTCAGCAGACGCCACCAGGTCAGCGCCGAGTAGAACAGCAATAGCGCGACCATAGCGCCAATGTCCATCAGCCACGCGTGTGATGTGTGGTCCCAGAGCGGGTCGATGGTCGAGCCCTTCGGCGCGATGACGTTCAGGTCCACTGTCGAGGCGGCCGCCGCGAATCCCCACCGGGACGGTGTGAACCATGCGATCTGCTCCAGGCCTGCCGTGCCGTGGATCGCGAAGATTCCGCCTGTCGTCACCACCTGGATCATCACGAGCAGGAACACCAGCGGCATGGCACGCTCGGCTGTGCTGACCATGGATGAGGTGAACAGCCCGATAACCATGGACACGACGGCCACCGCGGCGATGGCGATCGCTACCTCAAGGAGCGGTATCGGCAGCACCGACCCCTTCGGCGGGAAGTTCTTGCCGGCCAGGCCGATCGCCACCAGCAGGATCGCCTGGAACGCGCTGATCACGCCGAGCACAATCACCTTCGACGCCAGGTATGCCCCTGGAGACAGACCTGTCCCGCGCTCTCGGGCATAGATCGGCCGCTCCTTCACGATCTCGCGAATGGCGTTCAGCGCCCCCGAGAAGCACGCGCACAGCACGAGGATGAGCAAGGCCGATTGCGCGCCGTCATTGTTGGGCCCGACGAAGCCGCCATTGGGAAGCGGGAAAGCGCGCACGAGGGCACCCAGGCCAAAGACGACGCCGACGAGCAGGTACAGGAAGCCGCGGTCAGACGCGATGACCGCCGAGTATCTGCGGACCAGCGTGGACATCTGGGCGAACCGGTTGCTCGTCTTCGGCGCGGCAGCAGTCAGCGATCCCCGGCCCTGGATAGCTACCGGATTCTCCATTCCGGTGGCGACGTACTGCTGGTAGTAGACCGAGTTGCGGTACTCTCCGGCCCAGTCCCTGTTCGGCTCGCTCTCGAATGCCTGGAACACCTCGGCCCAGCCAGGCTGGTTGAAGTGCCGCAGGCCCTCCTGGGGCGGGCCAAAGTAGGCGATCTTCCCGCCAGGCACCAGGACCAGCAGCTGGTCGCACAGGTTCAGGTTCGCCACGGAGTGCGTGACCACAATGACGGTGCGCCCGTCGTGCGCAAGGTCGCGCATCTGCTCCATGACCGACTTGTCGAGGCCAGGGTCAAGTCCCGAGGTTGGTTCATCAAGGAAAAGCAGCGACGGTTTGGTTAGCAGCTCAAGCGCCACGTTGACGCGCTTTTGCTGGCCGCCCGACATGGCAGCCGTTTTCGTGTCGGCGTGCCGGGTGAGCGCGAGTTCCTCGAGCACTTCATCGATCCGGTGGCTGCGCTCAGCTTTGCTCGTGTCACGAGGGAACCGCAATTCGGCGGCATAACCGAGCCCGCGCCTGGCTGTCAGCTGAGTATGGAGAATGTTTTCCTGGGGGACGAGACCGATCCTGTGCCGCAGCTGCGCGTAGTTCGTGTAAAGGTCTCGGCCGTCGTACAGAACCTGGCCGCTGGTAGCCGGAGCTGTCCCAGTCAGCGCGCCGAGCAGGGTCGACTTGCCGGCGCCGCTCGGGCCGATCACTCCCATGAAGCAGCGCTCGCCGAGCGGGAAGCTGACATGGTCAAGCAGCGTGCGGCCGCTCGGCAGGGTGACGGTCAGGTCCTTGGCGATGAACGAGATCTCGCCGGTGTCGAGGAACTCCTGCAGTTCCTCGCCGACCAGCCGGTAGGTCGCTGGGCCGATGTTGATGATGTCGCGTTCGGTGACGGGGGCCGACTCGACCCGCTGACCGTTGACGAACGTGCCGTTGTGGCTGCCCAGGTCGACGATCGTGTAGCCGCCGCGCGGGTTCCTGCGCAGCTCGGCGTGGTAGCGAGAGACGCTCAGGTCGGCGATGACGACCTGGTTATCTTGCGCGCGGCCGATCCGCAGCAGCGTCGTCGGCAGCCGCAGGACGGCGCTCGGCATCCGCTCCATCGACGAACGCGGCCTCGGAACAGGCGGGCCAGCCGGGGCCACGCCGCCCGGAGCCCCGTCACCATACCCGCCATGCGGAGCGCCGTACCCGCTGCCTGGCGGTGCACCTGCGTAGTCGGCACCAGCCGGCGCGGCGCCCGCGTAACCGGCACCCTGCTGAGCAGCTGCGCGCCCGCCCGCCGGTGCCGCTCCCGCGTAGCCGACATCTCCTGCCACGCGGTTCACGGCTGGGTTGGGCGGCGGCGCGGGCGGTGCCGCAGGAGACTCTGCGTACCTGGTGGGCGCGCCGCGCCCCGCCTGGGCGCCGTCGGCCTGTCGCTCAGGCGCGGCGACCGAGCACGACATCGCCGGTCCGTCATCGGGGTGGCCGAGCCGCACGGCGCACGATCCTGAGATGGCGACGCGCTGCACGCGGTCCCTGCCCTTGAAGGTTCCGTTCGTCGAGCCGACGTCCTCAAGCAGCCAGTTGCCGCCGTCCTGCCGCAGCACGGCGTGTCGCCACGAGACGCGGGAGTCGTTGACGACGATGTCGGACTGGGGGTCCCGGCCGATGTAATAGCTGCGGCCGGCGGCTAGTGAGCGCTCCGCGTCCGGCGTGCGCACGATCAGCACGGAACCAGCGGGCGAGTGAGCGGACTCTGGCGTCATGGAGTAACTGTAGAGCCTATTTCGCGGGCCTGGATACCGCTATGGGCGGGACCATTTGGCCGCTCGGGCCCGGAACGCCGGAAGGGCTTACCCGCAGGTCAGAGCCGCTTTTGTCGGAGCCGATCCGGTGGCCAGCGGGCGGGAATATCGGAAAGATCGTTACTGTCTCGTTCGGCCATCGAGTTGTTTTCTGGCATCTCGCGGCGTAAATCTCGAACCGCAGCGCCTACCGGTGCCGTACAACGATGTGCAAGGGTGAGCGGCTTGTGGCGTCGATCACCTGCGCAGGTTGCGGCGGACAAGGTCAAACCGGATACTTGGAAGGCCCATCTTGACTGCCGTGCCGATGCGCCAGCGTTCTGGACACTAGCCATTACAAATGGACAAGCGGACGCTCAGGACCGAGACAATCGGCACAGATCGTATGGGTGGGGAGGCGGGGCGAGGTGAGCGAGGGGAATCCCATCGTGCCGGGCAGCTTTGCGCCCGGTTCGCGGGTCGCGGGCTATCTGCTTGAGGAGCAGATCGGCCAGGGCGGCATGGCCGTGGTGTTCCGTGCGCACGACGAGCGCCTCGACCGCACCGTGGCGCTCAAGATCCTGGCTCCGGCGCTGGCCGCCGACGAGGCGTTCAGGCAGCGGTTCATCAGAGAGTCGCGCGCGGCGGCGGCCGTCGACGACCCGCACATCATCCCGGTGTTCGAGGCCGGTGAGGCCAGCGGCGTGCTGTTCATCGCGATGCGGTATGTCCGCGGCGGGGACGTCAGATCGCTCGTCGGCCGGCTCTCGCGGGTGCCCCCCGGCCGGGTGGCGGAGATCGTGTCGCAGGTGGCTTCGGCGCTTGACGCCGCCCACGGCCGAGGTCTTGTGCACCGCGATGTCAAGCCCGCGAATATGTTGCTCGACGCCAGCTCTGGAGTCGGCCGACCGGATCACGTCTACCTGTCGGACTTCGGGCTGAGCAAGGCATCGCTGCAGACCAGCGGGCTGACCGGCACGGGAACCTTCCTGGGCACCCTTGATTACATCTCGCCTGAGCAGATCGAGGGCAAGCCAGTCGACGGCCGCGCCGATGAGTACGCGCTGGCCTGTGCCGCGTTCGAGCTCCTGACCGGCGTGCCGCCGTTCCAGCGCGAAGAGGCCATGGCGGTCATGTACGCGCAGCTGTCCGAGCAACCGCCTCCCCTGTCCAGCCGCCGCCGTGACCTCGGATACGCCGCCGACGCTGTCTTCGCCAAGGCGCTCGCGAAGGCTCCAGCGGATCGCTACAGCACCTGCAGGGAGTTCTCCGATGCGCTGCGCGAGGCGTTCGGGATCCGGCCGTATGACTCAGGTCCTACCGATCTGCCGAGCGGCGAGCATCCGGCGACGCAAGTTGTCGGCCCCCGAATCAGCGGTCCGGACGGTGGTGCTGCCGGAGGCGGTGCCGGTCTCGCGGGCCAGGGTGCAGGACATGGCGGTTACCCGGACCAGGGTGGGTACCGGGGTCAGAACGCATACCAGGGTCAAGGTGCCAACTACCAGTCCGGTCTGGGGGAGGACAAGTTCCAGGGTCAGGGCGGCCGGACGAGTCTGAACCCTTACGAAGGTCAGCCAGGCTACCTGGGGCAGCAGGGCCAGCGGCCGTATCCGGGACCTGGTGGCTACGCGGGTCAGGGCGGCTACCAGGGCCAGGGCGGATATCCCGGCCAGGGCGAGGGTCAGGGCCCAGGCGCAGGAGCCTATGGCGGCACTGAAACCGAGGTGGCCGGCCGTGACAGCCGCACCGCACATGACCTGACCCCGCCGCAGCAATGGCAGGGACCCGGCCACGGCCAGCACGTTGGGCCTGACGTTCAGGGCAGCCTGGTCCGGCCATGGTGGAAGTCGCCGCTCGCGCTAGTCGCCGCCATCGCGGTGCTCATCGGCGGCGGCGCGGCGGCGTTCGCTCTGACCAGCGGCGGCGGTGGCGGAAATGGCACGGGCGGAGGCACAGGCAACGATGGCGGCGGCGCGACGGCAGTCAGCCTGACGCCGCCGGGATGCAGCGCCCAGATCGCACAGGCTAAGAGTCTCGCTAATGCGCCGCTCGTCTCGGTTTCGAACTCCACCGGCAACCCGTTCGGTATCGCTGCAAGTGCGGACGGCAAAAACCTCTTCCTTGTCACCGACACGAGCGTGCAGGTGTTCAGGGTTGGCCCGGACGGGACTCCGTCATCGGCAGGGTTCGGATACACGATCCCCGGCAGCAGCAAGGGCCATGCGGCCACGAGCGCGCTCGTGACGCATGACGGCAGGTACTTGCTGGTCGCCTTCGACAATGGCATCGAGGTGTTCGATGCCAACGCCGCGGCAAGCGGGGCGTCGGAGTCCAGCGCGCTGATCGGTTCGCTGAGCGTGCCTGGCCTGACCGGGTACGGGCGCGCAGTCGGCGTCGCCGTGACGCCAAATAACAAGTACGCGTTCGTGGCCCTGCAGTTCGCCGATCAGGTCGGCGTCTTCAACCTGGGCAAGGCGCTGCGCACGCGCGACTTCAACTCGGCCTACGTGGGCTCGCTGCATGTCGGAAAGCAGCCGGTTGGCGTCGCCGTGTCCCGCGACGGCCAGACCCTCTACGCGACCAACTTCGTTCAGAACCAGCCGGTCGTGCCTGGCCAGCTGACCGTCGTGGATGTCAACAAGGCGACGACCAAGGGCGAACAGAAATCGGCGGTGATCAGGCACGTCAAGGCCGGCTGCAACCCCGCCCGTATCGCAATCTCGCCCGATGGCGAGACGGTCTGGGTGACCACCAGGCAGAGCAACGAAGTGCTGGGTTTCTCAGCCAGCCTGCTACGAACCGACCCCGGCAACGCCCTGCACGTCAGAGTACGGGTGGGCCAGACCCCGATCGGCATCGTGTTCGTTAAGGACGGTTCCCGGCTGGTTGTCACCGACAACGATGGCCTGCACACATCGAATAAGGCGCATAACCTGGCCGTCATTGACCCGAACGCGGCGCTGAACAACAAACCGGCGCTGGTCGGATACATCCTGAGTGGTTTGTCGCCGAGGGAGATGACGGAGTCTCCCGACGGCCAGTACCTGTACGTGGCAGACCGCGACTCGGCCCAGATTCAGGTCGTCAACC
>DATAEH010000187.1:0-1917 GCA_036258115.1 Streptosporangiaceae bacterium | reverse complement strand
GCAAAAGGCTTGACGGGTCCAGGCTACGACGGGCACAGCTTCTGGGACAGCGAGGTCTACGTTGTCCCGGTGCTCACCTGCGCGGTACCCGAGGCCGCCGCCCACGCGCTGCGCTGGAGGCATGCCACCCTGGCTATGGCCACCGCTCGTGCACGCCAGCTCGGCCTGCGTGGCGCGGCCTTCCCGTGGCGGACCATCGGCGGCGAAGAGTGCTCCAGCTACTGGCCGGCCGGAACCGCCGCGTTCCACGTCAACGCCGGAGTAGCACACGCGGTCATCGGTCACCTCCAGCTCACCGGCGACGAGCCATTCGAGCGCGCCGTTGGCCTCGAGCTGCTGGCCGAAACGGCACGGCTGTGGCGCTCCCTTGGCCATCACGACGTCCAAGGCCGCTTCCGCATTGACGGGGTTACCGGCCCGGACGAATACAGCGCCGTCGCCGACAACAACGTCAACACCAATCTGATGGCTCAAGAGAACCTCCGCGCCGCGGCAGAGGCGGCCGCGCGGCACCCTGACCGAGCCGTGGAGCTCGGCATTGACGAGGAGGAAACGGCCAGCTGGCGAGACGCCGCCGAGGCGATGTACGTCCCCTACGATGAGGCGATCGGTGTCCATCCCCAATCCGATGGTTTCACTGGCCACCACGTCTGGAACTTCGCCGGAACCGCGCCCGACCAGTACCCGTTGCTACTGCACTTTCCCTACTTTGACCTCTACCGCAAGCAGGTGGTCAAGCAAGCTGACCTGGTGCTGGCCATGCAGCTGCGCCCAGACGCATTCACGGACGAGCAGAAGGCGCGTAATTTCGCCTACTACAAGCGGCTCACAGTCCGGGATTCGTCGCTTTCGGCCTGCACCCAGGCCGTCATTGCCGCCGAGGTCGGCCATCTGCGCCTTGCCCATGACTGTCGGCGAGGCAGCGCTTATGGACCTCGATGACCTTGAGCACAACACCAGCGACGGGCTTCACATCGCCTCGCTCGCGGGCACATGGATCGCGCTCGTAGCTGGATTCGGTGGCTTGCGCCACGGCGGTGGTGTCCTCTGCCTCTCGCCAAGGCTGCCTGAGGGACTCACCCGGCTCGCTTTCACCCTTCATCCGGACGGACGCACGCTACGGGTCGAGGTCACCGGCACAGCGGCCAGCTACTCCCTCGCTGATGGCGAGCCGATCCAGATCGTTCACCACGGCACGCCGGTAACAGTGCTGCCTGGAGAACCGATCGCCTGCCCGATCGCCCGCCTGATGCCGCGCACCGAGCCGGCGCAGCCGCCCGGGCGCGAACCCGCCCGGCGGCGAGTTGGCGACATTATCAGCTGACCTGCGGCGGTGGCGCCTCCAGCGCGACGCCCACGGCCCGAATCCAGCCATCGACCCGGCATCCGCCGTATCTGCCTCGTTGAGCAGGACGAAGTCGGCCACGACCTAGTTTCGTTTCTCGTACCGCCAGGTTTTTTTCGAAGGTGAACTTCGTGTCTCGCCCTCGACATGGCACTTGTGGCGCCGGCTAATCGGGCGTAGCGTCCTTGCTGGGTTAACCGCACTCGGCATCCAAACATATGCGCGAGATCGCGGCTCCCGCTGCTCCGGACCTCGGTGGCACCTTGTGTGCGCACTAGCCGAGGTGGCGTATGACCGTATCAATCAGCCAGCGAGTCCCGCCTTCTGTGAAAAACCTATGCGAAGCGGCGATTGGCGGCGGTGCTGCGCGGCCCTATGCGGGGGTTGCAGCGCATGATGACGACGTGGCCGAGTGCACAGCAGACCTGCCTGTCGGCAGCCATTTCATCGCTGGCCTGCCGCAGGACGATCCCGCCCGGCTTCCTGGGCTCTCAATCACTGATCACGGCGGCGCGGCCGTCGTGAGCATGCGCGGAGAACTGGATATCTCAGGTGCATCCGTGCTGCAGGCG
>DATAEH010000186.1:0-43971 GCA_036258115.1 Streptosporangiaceae bacterium | reverse complement strand
CATGTAGTCCTCGGGAGTCGTGACCTCGACCGCCATCATCGGCTCGAGCAGGACAGGGTCTGCCTGTCCCGCCGCCTTCTTGAACGCCATCGAACCGGCGATCTTGAAGGCGAGCTCAGAAGAGTCAACCTCGTGGTAGGCACCGTCGGTCAGCGTGACCTTCACGTCGACCATCGGGTAGCCAGCGAGGACACCGAACTCGGCGGCCTCCTGGCAGCCGGCGTCCACGGACGGGATGTACTCGCGCGGGATCCGCCCGCCGGTGACCTTGTTCTCGAACTCATAGCCGCCGCCGTCACCGCCGGTCGGCTCGAGGTTGATGATCACCCGGCCGAACTGGCCAGAGCCACCCGTCTGCTTCTTGTGGGTGTACTCGACCTTCTCGACCTTCCTGCGGACGGTCTCGCGGTAGGCCACCTGCGGTCTGCCGACGTTGGCGTCGACGCGGAACTCGCGCCGCATCCGGTCGACCAGCACCTCAAGGTGCAGCTCGCCCATGCCGGCGATGATCGTCTGGCCGGTTTCCTCGTCGGTCCTGACCTGGAAGGTCGGGTCCTCCTCGGCCAGCCGCTGGATCGCCGTGCCCAGCTTGTCCTGGTCGCCCTTGGTCTTCGGCTCGATGGCCACGTGAATGACCGGAGCCGGGAACGTCATGGACTCCAGGATCACGGGCTTGACCAGGTCGCACAGGGTGTCGCCGGTTGTCGTGTCCTTCAGGCCCATCACTGCGACGATCTGGCCAGCTACCGCCGACGGGCGCTCCTCGCGCTTGTTGGCATGCATCTGGTAGACCTTGCCGATCCGCTCCTTGCGGCCCTTAGTGGAGTTCAGCACCGACGAGCCGGCCTCCATGGTGCCCGAGTAGACACGCAGGTAGGTCAGCTTCCCGAGGTGCTGGTCCGACATCACCTTGAAGGCGAGCGCCGAGAACGGCTCTGACGGGTCAGGATGCCGCTCGATGTCGACCTGGTCGGCCCCGACCGAGTGGCCGTGGATCGCCGGGATGTCGACAGGGCTCGGCAGGAAGTCCACGATCGCGTCCAGCATCGGCTGCACGCCCTTGTTCTTGAACGCGCTGCCGCACAGCACCGGGGTAACGGCGCTGGCGATGGTCGCCCGGCGGATCGCTGCGACGAGCTGCTCCTCGGAGGGCTCGGTGCCCTCGAGGTACAGCTCCATCATCGCCTCGTCGTTCTCGGCGATGCACTCGAGCAGGTTGTCGCGCCACTCCCTGGCAGCCTCGACGTGATCGACAGGAATGTCGGTGACCTCGTAGGCCTCGCCCTTGCCCTCGCTCTGCCAGAGCAGGGCGCGCATCCTGATCAGGTCGATGATGCCGCGGAAGTCGGACTCGACGCCCCACGGCAGCTGGACAACCAGCGGCGTGGCGCCGAGGCGGTCGTGGATCATCTCCACGCAGCGGTGGAACTCCGCACCGACCCTGTCCATCTTGTTGACGAAGCACACCCGGGGCACGTTGTACCTGTCGGCCTGCCGCCAGACGGTCTCGGACTGCGGCTCGACGCCGGCCACGCCGTCAAAAACGGCCACGGCCCCGTCGAGCACACGCAGCGAGCGCTCCACCTCGACGGTGAAGTCAACGTGCCCAGGCGTGTCGAGAATGTTGATGGTGTGATCACGCCAGATGCAGGTGGTCGCGGCCGAGGTGATCGTGATGCCGCGCTCTTGCTCCTGCTCCATCCAGTCCATGGTGGCCGCGCCCTCATGGACCTCACCGATCTTGTAGTTGATGCCTGTGTAGAAAAGGATCCGCTCGGTCGTCGTCGTTTTGCCCGCGTCGATATGGGCCATGATCCCGATGTTGCGGACCCTGGCCAGCTCGGTGCCGGTCACTGTGGCGGCCACTGTGGATGATCCCCGTTTCCGTACTCGATGTTCGTGTGCGTTTTGTTATGCCAATGGATTGAATTCGTTGCCCGCTACCAGCGGTAGTGAGCGAATGCCTTGTTGGACTCGGCCATCTTGTGCGTGTCCTCGCGCCGCTTGACGCTCGCACCTAGTCCGTTGCTCGCGTCAAGCAGCTCGTTCATAAGCCGATCGGTCATTGTCTTCTCGCGCCGTGAGCGCGAGTACGCGACCAGCCAGCGCAACGCCAGCGTGGTGCTGCGCGAGGCCTTGACCTCGACAGGCACCTGGTACGTCGCGCCGCCGACCCGGCGGCTCTTGACCTCGAGCGTCGGCCTGACGTTGTCCATGGCGCGCTTGAGCGTCACCACGGGGTCGTTGCCGGTCTTGTCCCTGCAGCCCTCGAGCGCGCCGTAGACGATGCGCTCGGCGAGCGAACGCTTGCCGTTGCGCAGCACCTTGTTCACCAGCGCGGTGACCAGCGGCGAGCCGTAGACCGGATCGGTGACCAGCTGACGCTTGGTCGCGGGGCCCTTACGCGGCATCTCAGCTCTTCTCCTTCTTCGCGCCGTAACGGCTGCGGGCCTGCTTGCGGTTGCGCACGCCCTGTGTGTCGAGTGAACCGCGGATGATCTTGTAGCGAACGCCAGGTAGGTCACGCACCCGGCCGCCTCGCACGAGCACGATCGAGTGCTCCTGCAGGTTGTGGCCGACGCCCGGGATGTAGGCGGTGACCTCGACGTGGCTGGTCAGCCTTACCCTGGCGACCTTGCGGAGCGCCGAGTTTGGCTTCTTGGGCGTGGTCGTATAGACGCGCGTGCAAACCCCGCGACGCTGCGGGCTGCCCTTCAGCGCCGGGGTCTTGTTCTTGGCTACCTTGTCCTGCCGGCCCTTGCGGACCAGCTGCTGGATCGTGGGCACCGCGTCTCCGTCTTCTGTCTGTCGCCGCTGTCTTAATCGCTGCGCTGTCTGTTGGTCGCTGCTCTATCTGTTGGTCGCTACGCTGTCTGTTCGTCGTTTCGCCTGCTCTGCTCCGCGGCCGACAGCCCTGGCGAGGCAGGACAGCGACCGGGCGTCGCTTGCACAGACTTTGGTCTGTTCGCCCGACCCCCGCGCTCGGGCGTGTCGCCGTTTTCACGACGCACCTGGGCCGCCAGAAACGGCCCGGATGACGGGGAGGAAGGTCGCACACGTCCGGGCCTGCGATCGGCTGCCACTGCGATTACCAGGGAATGACCCCTGGGACCTCCGGCCTGGCGGCCCTATCTCGGTTCACAGACGCGCGTGCCCGCAGTCACGGGCACGGACAACCAGGATACCTTCGCAGACCGTGGTGGTCAAAGCGAACCGGTATCCGGCCTCAGCGACGATTCATGATATCTCAACCACGCCCACCCGCGTCCGCATTCCCGTCGCCGAGCCCACCAACCGCCCCACCGCTGAACCTCTGGTGGGGTTATAGCGCGCCTATAGCACCACCAGGGGTTCAACGGTGGGTCACGAAGCGGCGCTCAGCATGGGAAGCGCCGGGCCGCGCGCTAACGACGTCACCGCGCGACGTGGGCGCCTAGCTGTCGCAAGAACAACAGCTGGGCGCCCACGTCGTTGGGTTGGACCTTGCGGGTGCGCGGGCGGTTGCCCGGCCGCGCACTCCGCGTGGCGTGACTACCTCTGGTATGCGCCGAAGTCATACTCCTCGAGCGGCACCTGCTGCTCAGCCGGATTGCCGAACGGGTAGTTGACGTCGTTCGTGTAGGTCGCGGCCGGGTAGGCAGCGGCCCTTGCGTCCTCCTTGGGCTCGACCCGCAGCGCGCGGTAGCGCTGCATGCCGGTACCCGCAGGGATCAGCTTGCCGATGATGACGTTTTCCTTGAGGCCGACCAGCGAGTCCGACCTGGCGTGGATCGCCGCGTCGGTGAGAACCCTGGTCGTCTCCTGGAACGAGGCCGCCGACAGCCACGACTCGGTGGCCAGCGACGCCTTGGTGATGCCCATGAGCTGCGGACGGCCTGCCGCGGAGATGCCGCCCGCCTCGACGACGGCGCGGTTGACCTCCTCGAACTTCGGCCGCTCGACCAGCTCGCCGGGCAGCAGCTCGGTGTCGCCGGACTCGATCACGTTCACCCGCTTGAGCATCTGCCTGATGATGATCTCGATGTGCTTGTCGTGGATCGAGACGCCCTGCGACCGGTAGACCTCCTGGACCTCGTGGACCAGGTGCAGCTGCACCTCGCGGGATCCGAGAATCCGCAGCACCTCGTGCGGGTTGACGGCGCCAGCGATGAGCTGCTGGCCGACCTTGACACGGTCGCCGTCGGCGACGAGCAGCCTGGACCGGATCGAGACCTGGTAGGTCACCTCGTCCGAGCCGTCGTCTGGCGTGATGATGATCTTCCTGGCCTTCTCGGGCTCCTCGATCCTGACGCTGCCGTCGACCTCGCTGATCGGCGCCAGGCCCTTGGGAATCCTGGCCTCGAACAGCTCCTGGATGCGCGGCAGGCCGTGGGTGATGTCCAGGCCAGCCACACCGCCGGTGTGGAAGGTACGCATGGTCAGCTGCGTGCCAGGCTCGCCGATCGACTGGGCGGCGATAATGCCGACCGCCTCGCCGACGTCGACCCTCTTGCCGGTGGCAAGCGAGCGCCCGTAGCACTTAGCGCAGACGCCGACCTTGGCCTGGCAGACCAGCACGCTATAGGTGCGCACCGACTCGACCCCGGCGTTGACCGCCGCCTCGATCATCGACTCGGTCAGGTCGGTCTCGGCCTTGGCCAGCACGTTGCCGTCCGCATCGGTCACGTCCTCGGCCAGGGTGCGGCCGGTGCCCGTGTTCTCGATGTTGGGCAGCTTGCGCAGCGTGCCAGCGGAGTCCTTCTCGGCGATCCGCATGGCCAGCGACCGGTCGGTGTCGCAGTCCTCCTCACGGACGATCACGTCCTGCGCGACGTCCACGAGCCGCCTGGTCAGGTAGCCCGAGTCCGCGGTGCGCAGGGCGGTGTCGGCCAGTCCCTTGCGGGCGCCGTGCGTCGAGATGAAGTACTCGACCACCGACAGGCCCTCACGGAAGCTGGACTTGATCGGCCGCGGGATGGTCTCGCCCTTGGGGTTGGAGACCAGGCCGCGCATGCCGGCGATCTGCCTGACCTGCATCGGGTTACCGCCGGCACCGGAGTTGACCATCATCCAGACCGAGTTGGTCTCAGGGAAGGCCTGCTCCATGTCCTCGGCGACGTCCGCGGTCGCGTGCGTCCAGATCTCGATCAGCTCCTGGCGCCGCTCGTCGTCGGTGATCAGGCCGCGCTCGTACTCGCGCTGCACCTTGTCGGCCCGCTTCTCGTAGGTGTCCAGGATGGCCGCCTTGTTCGGCGGAGCGACGACGTCCTCGATCGCCACCGTGACGCCTGACCTGGTGGCCCAGTGGAAGCCCGCGTCCTTGAGCTTGTCGAGCGCAGCGGCGACCTCCACCTTCGGGTACTTCTCGGCCAGCTCGTTCACGATCACAGAGAGCTGCTTCTTGCTGACCTCGTAGTTCACGAACGGGTAGTCGTCCGGCAGCGTCTCGTTGAACAGGCACCGGCCGAGCGTGGTGGTGAGCCGGAACGGCTCGCCAGGCACCCAGCCTTCTGGCGGCGCGAACCCGGCAGGCGCGGCCGCCTCGTTCAGCCGCACGGTGACCTCGGCCTGCAGGTCGAGCTCGCCGCGGTCGTAGGCCATCAGCGCCTCAGCCAGCCCGCCGAAGACACGGCCGGTTCCCGGCGTGTCCGGTGCCATCCTGGTCATGCAGTAGATCCCGATGATCATGTCCTGAGTAGGCATGGTCACCGGCTTGCCGTCGGCCGGCTTGAGGATGTTGTTGGTGGACAGCATCAAGATCCGCGCCTCAGCCTGCGCCTCGGCGGACAGCGGCACGTGCACTGCCATCTGGTCGCCATCGAAGTCCGCGTTGAATGCGGTGCAGACCAGCGGGTGGATCTGGATCGCCTTGCCCTCGACCAGCTGTGGCTCGAAGGCCTGGATGCCCAGCCTGTGCAGGGTCGGAGCACGGTTCAGCAGCACCGGGTGCTCGCGAATGACCTCCTCGAGCACGTCCCACACGACTGGCCTGGCGCGCTCGACCATCCGCTTGGCCGACTTGATGTTCTGCGCGTGGTTCAGGTCGACCAGGCGCTTCATCACGAAAGGCTTGAACAGCTCGACCGCCATCTCCTTGGGCAGGCCGCACTGATGCAGCTTGAGCTGCGGCCCGACCACGATGACGCTACGGCCGGAGTAGTCGACGCGCTTGCCGAGCAGGTTCTGGCGGAACCGGCCCTGCTTGCCCTTGAGCATGTCCGACAGCGACTTGAGCGGACGGTTGCCAGGTCCAGTAACCGGGCGACCTCGCCGGCCATTGTCGAACAGCGAGTCGACGGCCTCCTGAAGCATCCGCTTCTCGTTGTTCACGATGATCTCGGGTGCACCCAGGTCAAGCAGCCTCTTGAGCCGGTTGTTCCGGTTAATGACGCGCCGGTACAGGTCGTTCAGGTCCGAGGTGGCGAACCTGCCGCCGTCCAGCTGCACCATCGGCCGCAGGTCAGGCGGGATCACCGGGATGCAGTCGAGCACCATGCCCAACGGGCTGTTGGTGGTGTTCAGGAACGCTGAGACGACCTTGAGCCGCTTGAGCGCCCGCGCCTTGCGCTGGCCCTTGCCGGTCCTGATCGTCTCGCGCAGGCTGGCCGCCTCGGCCTCGAGGTCGAAGCTGCCGACCCGCTCCTGAATCGCCTGGGCACCCATCCCGCCGCGGAAGTAGCGGCCGAACCTGTCCCGCATCTCGCGGTACAGCAGCTCATCGCCCTCAAGGTCTTGGACCTTGAGGTTCCTGAACCGGTTCCAGACCTCCTCGATCCTGTCGATCTCGCGCTGCGCCCGGTCGCGAATCTGCTTGCACTCCCGGTCGCTGGCCTCGCGAACCTTGCGGCGCGCGTCGCCCTTGGCGCCCGCGGCCTCAAGCTCGGCGAGATCCTTCTCGAGCTTGGCCTGCCTGTTCTCGACGTCGACGTCGCGCCGCTGCTCGAGCTGGTTCTTCTCGTTCGTGATCTTGGCCTCGAGGGAGGGCAGGTCACGATCGCGAGCCTCGTTGTCGACGTAGGTGATCATGTAAGCGGCGAAGTAGATGACCTTCTCCAGGTCCTTCGGCGCCAGGTCGAGCAGGTAGCCGAGCCGGCTTGGCACGCCCTTGAAATACCAGATATGCGTGACCGGCGCGGCAAGCTCGATGTGGCCCATCCGCTCGCGCCGGACCTTGGCCCTGGTGACCTCGACCCCGCAGCGCTCACAGATAATGCCCTTGAACCGGACGCGCTTGTACTTGCCGCAGTAGCACTCCCAGTCCCTGGTCGGACCGAAGATCTTCTCGCAGAAGAGTCCGTCCTTCTCAGGCTTGAGCGTGCGGTAGTTAATCGTCTCTGGCTTCTTGACCTCGCCGTGCGACCAGAGCCTGATGTCGTCGGCCGTGGCCAGGCCAATCCGTAGATCGTCGAAGAAGTTGACGTCTAGCACTCTGTAATTCCCCTAATCCCCTGGTGTCCTGCGGTCGGATCAGACTTCTTCGACGCTGCTCGGCTCGCGCCGGGACAGGTCGATTCCCAGTTCCTCCGCAGCACGGAAGACGTCTTCGTCTGTGTCACGCATCTCGATCGCCGCGCCGTCACTGGACAGCACCTCGACGTTCAGGCAGAGCGACTGCATCTCCTTGATCAGCACCTTGAAGGACTCAGGGATGCCTGGCTCGGGGATGTTCTCGCCCTTGACGATGGCCTCGTAGACCTTCACGCGGCCGAGGATGTCGTCGGACTTGATCGTCAGCAGTTCCTGCAGTGCGTAGGCGGCACCGTAGGCCTCCAGCGCCCAGACCTCCATCTCACCGAACCGCTGGCCGCCGAACTGGGCCTTACCGCCGAGCGGCTGCTGGGTGATCATCGAGTACGGGCCTGTGGACCTGGCGTGGATCTTGTCGTCCACCAGGTGCAGCAGCTTGAGTATGTAGATGTAACCGACCGAGATCGCGTCCTTGAACGGCTCGCCGGTGCGGCCGTCGAACAGCCGCGCCTTGCCGCTGGTCCCGACCAGCTGGACGCCGTCGCGGTTCGGGAGCGCCGAGCTCAGCAGCCCTGTGATCTCTTCCTCGCGGGCACCGTCGAACACCGGCGTGGCGACCTTGGTGCCTGGCTGGGAGGACTCGGCTCCGATCTGGCGCAACCGGTCCTTCCAGTTCGCGTCCTTGCCGTCGACCTGCCAGCCGCTCGCGGCGACCCAGCCGAGGTGCGTCTCGAGCACCTGGCCGAGGTTCATCCGGCGCGGTACGCCGAGCGGGTTCAGCACGATGTCGACCGAGGTGCCGTCCTCCAGGAACGGCATGTCCTCGACCGGCAGGATCTTGGCGATGACGCCCTTGTTCCCGTGCCGTCCGGCCAGCTTGTCGCCGTCGGTGATCTTGCGCTTGGCGGCCACGTAGACCCGCACCAGCTCGTTCACGCCAGGCGGCAGCTCGTCGCCTTCCTCGCGGGAGAACACCCGGACTCCGATGACGCGCCCAGACTCGCCGTGCGGCACCTTCAGGCTGGTGTCCCTGACCTCGCGCGCCTTCTCGCCGAAGATCGCGCGGAGCAGGCGCTCCTCCGGGGTCAGCTCGGTCTCGCCCTTGGGCGTGACCTTGCCGACCAGGATGTCGCCGGTCACAACCTCGGCACCGATCCTGATGATGCCGCGGTCGTCGAGGTCGGCAAGCACTTCCTCGGAGACGTTCGGGATGTCCCTGGTGATCTCCTCGGGTCCCAGCTTGGTGTCCCGCGCGTCGACTTCATGCTCCTCGATGTGGATCGAGGAGAGCACGTCGTCCTGCACGAGCCGCTGGGACAAGATGATCGCGTCCTCGTAGTTGTGGCCCTCCCACGGCATGAACGCGACCAGCAGGTTCTTGCCGAGCGCCATCTCGCCCTTGTCCGTGCATGGCCCGTCGGCCAGGACCTGGTTCGCCTCAACCCGGTCGCCGCCGTTGACGACGGGCTTCTGGTTGAAGCAGGTGCCCTGGTTGGACCGCGTGAACTTGGCGATCAGGTAGGTAGTCCTGGTGCCGTCGTCGTTGGCAACGGTGACCTCGTCGGCGCTGACCTCCTCGACCACGCCTGGCTTGTCAGCCAGAATCACGTCGCCGGCGTCGGTCGCGGCACGGTACTCCATGCCGGTGCCGACCAGCGGCGACTCGCTGCGCAGCAGCGGCACCGACTGGCGCTGCATGTTCGAGCCCATCAGTGCGCGGTTGGCGTCGTCGTGCTCGAGGAACGGGATCATCGCCGTCGCCACCGACACCATCTGGCGCGGTGACACGTCGATGTAGTCGACCTCGTCGGGCTTGAGCAGGTCGACCTCGCCGCCCTTCCTGCGCACCAGCACCCGAGAGTTGCTGAACGTGCCATCTCCCTCGATCGGCTCGTTGGCCTGGGCGATGACGTGCCTGTCTTCCTCGTCGGCGGTCAGGTAGTCGACCTGGTCGGTGACCTTGCCGTTCTTCACCTTGCGGTACGGCGTCTCGACGAAGCCGAACGCGTTGACCCGGCCATATGAGGACAGCGAGCCGATAAGCCCGATGTTCGGGCCCTCAGGCGTCTCGATTGGGCACATCCGGCCGTAGTGGCTGGGGTGCACGTCGCGAACCTCGAAACCGGCCCGCTCCCTGGACAGTCCGCCAGGGCCCAGCGCCGACAGGCGGCGCTTGTGGGTCAGGCCCGCCAGCGGGTTGGTCTGGTCCATGAACTGGGAGAGCTGGCTGGTGCCGAAGAACTCCTTGATGGAGGCGACGACGGGCCGGATGTTGATCAGCGTCTGCGGCGTGATGGCCTCGACGTCCTGGGTCGTCATCCGCTCCCTGACCACCCGCTCCATCCTGGCCAGGCCAAGCCTGACCTGGTTCTGGATCAGCTCGCCAACCGTGCGCAGGCGCCGGTTGCCGAAGTGGTCGATGTCGTCAGTCTCAATCGGGATGAGCGCGTCACCCGACTTCATCTCCTCCTCGCCCACGTGCAGCTTGACGAGGTATTCGATCGTCGCGACGATGTCTTCCTCGGTCAGCGTGCCCTGGGTGATCGGCTGGTTCAGGCCAAGCTTCTTGTTGACCTTGTACCGGCCGACCTTCGCCAGGTCGTAGCGCTTCGGGTTGAAGTACAGGTTCTCCAGCAGCGCCTGGGCGGACTCGCGCGTGGGCGGCTCACCTGGGCGGAGCTTGCGGTAGATGTCAAGCAGCGCGTCGTCCTGACCCTGGGTGTGGTCCTTCTCCAGGGTCGCGCGCATCGACTCGTATGAGCCGAAACGCTCGAGGATCTTCGCCTCGTCCCAGCCGAGCGCCTTGAGCAGAACGGTCACGCTCTGCTTGCGCTTGCGGTCGATACGGACGCCAACGGCGTCCCGCTTGTCTATCTCGAATTCCAGCCATGCACCGCGGGACGGGATCACCTTGCAGCTGTAGATGTCCTTGTCCGAGGTCTTGTCCACCTGCCGGTCGAAGTAGACGCCTGGCGAGCGGACAAGCTGGCTGACGACGACACGCTCGGTGCCGTTGATGATGAAGGTGCCCTTGGGTGACATCAGCGGGAAGTCACCCATGAACACGGTCTGGCTCTTGATCTCGCCGGTCGAGTTGTTGATGAACTCGGCGGTGACGAACATGGGCGCGGAGAAGGTCATGTCCTTCTCCTTGCACTCTTCCGCCGAGTACTTGGGTGGCTCAAACCGGTGGTCACGGAACGAGAGCGACATCGTCCCCGTGAAGTCCTCAATCGGACTGATTTCCTCGAAGATCTCTTCGAGGCCGGACTGGTCAGGCAGGTCCTTACGGCCGAGCGAGTGCTCGTTCTCTATCCTCGCCTGCCACTTGTCGTTGCCAAGCAACCAGTCAAACGACTCGGTCTGCAAAGCAAGAAGGCTAGGAACCTCAAGCGGTTCCTTGATGCGGGCGAAAGAGATGCGATGGGGACCAGGAGCGATAGCTGAGGCGCTGCGCGAGGCTGCCAACAGGGGTCCTTCCGAGCTCGTGGCTGAACGGTCAGCGCGCACGCAAAACGCCCTGCGGCTTCGCCCCCGTGTGAGCGAAACAGTGGGTTATGATGTTGCCGAGGACATGTGGGTGCAGCGCAAATTGGCAGTGTAGTCGAACGACACACTGCTGGTCAAGTTAGCAGCACCCTGATACTCACGGCTGAAGGCAGCATCGCTCTTCAAACGCAAAACGTCAAGAGCTAGAGCCCATGTGTCGTCACGTTAGGCGACGTGACGAGAATCACACCAGCATTTGGGTTTAGCTCGCCCTCCTGTGGGAACACACTTTGATTTGCGCTGGTAGGCACCTTCTGGCCGGGATGCGCTCCACTTCAACCAGCATGTGCATGGGCGCCGGACGGCATCGGCCGCCCGGCGCCCAGATCGCGCTTCGAATTGTTACTTGACCGTGACGGTCGCGCCGACGCCCTCGAGGACAGCCTTCGCCTTCTCCGCGGTCTCCTTGTTGACCTTCTCCAGGACACGCTGCGGCGCACCGTCCACCAGGTCCTTGGCCTCCTTGAGGCCCAGGCCGGTCAGCGGCCGCACTTCCTTGATGACCTGGATCTTCTTGTCGCCAGCGGCCTCGAGGATGACGTCGAACTCGTCCTGCTCCTCGGCCGCCTCGGCAGCCTCGCCGCCACCGCCGGCCGCGCCCGGGGCAGCCACGGCGACCGGAGCGGCCGCCTTGACGTCAAAGGTCTCCTCGAACTGCTTTACGAACTCAGAGAGCTCGATCAGTGTCATCTCCTTGAACGCGTCAAGGAGGTCAGTGCTGCTGAG
Source organism: Streptosporangiaceae bacterium (assembly GCA_036258115.1). Taxonomy (GTDB): domain Bacteria; phylum Actinomycetota; class Actinomycetes; order Streptosporangiales; family Streptosporangiaceae; genus Chersky-822. The sequence continues at coordinate 32,250 of DATAEH010000186.1, read as the reverse complement.
CTTCGCCATGGTTCCTGTACCTCTTCCTGTTTCCTGTGGCTCTCATCGACGGCCGGCCAGCGTGGCTGCCAGCCGCTGCGAAGTCCTGCGTCCTACTCACCTGCGGGTTCCTCGGGCTGATCGCCGGACGCTGCCTCCGCCGGGGCGTCCCCGGCATCCGCCGGTGCGTCCAGGGCATCCGCCGCCGGCGCCGCGTCCGCTGGTGCAGCGTCGGCCGGTGCCGCGTCCGCTGCTGCAGCGTCCGCAGGTGCCGCGTCGGCCGCGGGTCGGGCCGCAGCCTTCTTCTCCTCGAGCGCCGCGAGCAGCCTGGCCATCTCTGCCGGGAGCGCAGCGAAACTCGCTGCAGCACCGGACAACGACGCCTTCATAGCGCCGGCCAGCCTGGCGAGCAGTACGTCGCGTGACTCGAGATCAGCGAGCCTGGAGATCTCGGCGGGCGTCATCGTCTTGCCCTCGAGCACCCCGCCCTTGATCACGAGCAGCGGGTTCGCCCTCGAGAACTCCCGCAGCCCCTTGGCCGCCTGCACCACGTCGCCGTCGACGAACGCGATCGCCGACGGGCCGACCAGCAGCGCGGAGAACTCATCGGCGACGCCTGCGTCCTTGGCCGCGAGCTTGGTGAGGGTGTTCTTCACCACGGCGAACGTGGCGTCGTCCCCGAGAGCCTGGCGGAGCTCCCTGACCTGGGCGACCGTCAGTCCGCGGTACTCAGTAAGCACAGCGCCCGACGAGCTCTGGAACCGCTCGGTCAGCTCGGCGACCGTCGCCTCCTTTACCGCCCTCGCCATGGGCATCCCTCCTGCCTAGTGGGAGCCGGCCTGAAAGGCCGTGCTCCGATCGAAATCGTTGCCGCACCGGCGGAGGGCCCAGACATGACGAACGCCCCGGACGCAGACGCACCGGGGCGGAACCTGGCTCCGGCGAGGTAATCGCCGGGCACACGTTTCAGCTCAGTTCACCTGCGTGGGCCGCCCGGATTCCCGGGCCTTCGGCCGCCATGCGCAAGGCACACGACAGCAACCGACGGTCTTTGGCTCGATCAAGAGTACGCGCCGCCGCCCGCCCCGCCAAATCGCTTCGCAGACAGGCCGACGCCCGTCCCCAGCGGCCAGCACGGATGGATCCGGGGATCGATCCGGCTTTCACGGATGGATCCGGGGTTCGATCCGATCTGGCAAACGAAGATGCCGGGCTGGTGCTGCGAAACCTTAGCTGGCGGCGGCTTCCTCAAGCTCAGCCGTGATGCCCTTGGTTAGCGACGGGTCGACGGGGACGCCCGGACCCATCGTCGTGGAGAAGGTGACCTTCCGCACGTAGCGGCCCTTCGCGGCGGCCGGCTTGAGCCGGACGACCTCATCGATCGCGGCCGCGTAGTTCTCCACCAGTGCCCGGTCCTCGAACGAGGCCTTGCCGATGATGAAATGCAGGCTGCCATGCCGGTCAACGCGGAACTCGATCTTGCCGCCCTTGATGTCGGACACGGCCTTGCCCACGTCGGCGGTGACCGTGCCGGTCTTGGGGTTCGGCATCAGACCGCGCGGACCGAGCACGCGGCCGAGACGACCGACCTTGCCCATCAGGTCCGGGGTCGCGACGACGGCATCGAAGTCGAGGAATCCGCCCTGGACCCGCTCGATCAGATCGTCGGAGCCGACGAAGTCGGCGCCAGCGGCACGCGCCTCTTCGGCGCGCTCGCCGGCCGCGAACACCAGCACCCGGGCGGTCTTGCCGGTGCCGTGCGGCAGGTTCACCGTGCCGCGGACCATCTGGTCCGCCTTGCGCGGGTCGACGCCCAGCCGGATCGCGACTTCGACCGTCGAGTCGAACTTCGCGGTCGCGGTCTTCCTGGCCAGGTCGACTGCCTGCACCGGCGTGTACAGACGCTCAGGGTCAACCAGCTCGTCGGCCTTCCTGTAAGCCTTGCTGCGCTTCACGTGCTTTCTCCCGTTGATCGTGTAGAGAGGTTGTGGTCAGCGGGCCAGCGCGTGGCCCTGCCACTTGCCAGACCCCGGATCCGCCGGAGCCTGGGTCGGATCGCCGATTCGATGACCGGCCGGGCTAAGCCCGCGCCAGCCAGGGCTCAGCCTTCGACGGTGATCCCCATCGAGCGGGCCGTGCCGGCGATGATCTGCGCGGCCGCGTCGATGCTGTTCGCGTTCAGGTCGGGCATCTTGGTCTGCGCGATGTCCCTGACCTGAGCCATCGTCATCTTGCCGACCTTGCTCTTGTGCGGCTCAGAGCTGCCCTTCTGCACCCCTGCGGCCTTCTTGATCAGCTCGGCGGCCGGCGGAGTCTTGGTGATGAACGAGAACGTGCGGTCCTCGTAGATCGTGATCTCGACCGGGATGATGTTGCCGCGCTGTGACTCCGTCGCAGCGTTGTACTGCTTGACGAAGTCCATGATGTTCACGCCGTGCGGGCCGAGTGCGGTGCCGACTGGCGGAGCGGGGGTTGCCGCGCCTGCGTTCAGCTGCACCTTGACGACAGCAGCGATCTTCTTCTTCCTGGGAGCCATCTGCCTGGGATCCTTCTCGTTCTATCCGTGCCGTGATCAGATCTTGCTGACCTGGTCGAAGGAAAGCTCGACCGGGGTCTCGCGGCCGAAGATCGACACGAGCACCTTCAGCTTCTGAGTATCGGGGTTGATCTCGCTCACCGTCGCGGGAAGCGTCGCGAACGGGCCGTCCATCACCGTAACCGACTGGTTCACCTCGAAGTCCACAGCCGCGGCCCGGAGCGTCTCGGCCTTCTTCGCCGCCTTCTCTTCCGGTACCGGCGCGAGCAGGGACATCACTTCGTCCAGGCTCAACGGAGACGGCCGGCTGGACAGGCCCACGAAGCCGGTCACGCCTGGCGTGTTGCGCACCGCAGCCCACGACTCGTCGGTCAGGTCCATCCGCACCAGGATGTAGCCAGGCAGAACCTTCTCCTGCACCTGCTGCCGCTTGCCGCCCTTGACCTCGATCACCTCATGGGTCGGGACCTCGATCTGGAAGATGTAGTCCTCCATGTTGAGGGACTGGGTGCGACTCTCCAGGTTCGCCCTGACCCGGTTCTCGTATCCGGCGTATGAGTGCACGACGTACCACTCGCCAGGCAGCAGCCGCAGCTCGGCTTCGAAGGCCGCCACCGGGTCAGCTTCCTCAGCTTCGGCTGGCTCGGCAGCTTCGGCCGGCTCGGCAGCTTCGGCCGGCTCAGACTCTGGCTGGGCGCCATTCTGCAGCGCGCTGGCGTCGTCAGCCGCGCCGTTCGCGGCGGCGGCTGACCCGCTCGCCGCGACGGCCTGGTCGTCGTCGGCTGGCCCGGCCAGCGGCTCGCCGAGATGTTCGGAGTCGGACACGATCACTCTTTCTCTCTTCTATTCCTGCGCTCACTCGCGCGTGCGCAGCCCCTTGCGCTTAGGTGCTGGCCGAACTTCCCCCGCTTGAAGCGGACCGGGAGGCCTAACCTCCCGTGATCATGCTGCCACGCTCAGCGCACGGAAACTACCCGGCCGTTGGCCATCAATTTCCGAAGACGGCGAACACCAGCTTCGTGAGCACGGTATCCACTCCCGTGACGATGCCCACCATCACCAGAATGAAGATGACCGCAACCGTGGTGTAGGTGATCAGCTCCTTGCGGGTCGGCCAGATCACTTTCCTGAGTTCGGCCCTGACCTCCCGCACGAAGACGGCCGGGCTGGTCCGCTCCGGCTTCGCCGGACCGCGTGACTTAGCCGGCCTCTTGGCCTGCGGGCCACGTACCTGAGTCGCCATGTCCTCACCTAAAGAGCTGGTCATCGGCCGGCTCGCGCCGGGTGCGGGGCCCGCGGGTTACGAGCCAACTCGCAGGGCAGGAGGGACTCGAACCCCCAACCGCCGGTTTTGGAGACCGGGACTCTAGCCAATTGAGCTACTGCCCTCTGCTATGCGATCTGCGTGGTTCGGCAGGCATGCTTGCGCAGCCTGACGGAGGACCACCAGATGTTGAAGTGTACGTTGCCGACCCGCTTCGCGTCGAACCGCGCAGCATATTGCCCGCGGGTCAGCCAGGGTGGTCCCGGCCAGCGAATCGCCTGCCGCGCAGGGGTGCGAAGATGCTAGCCATGGCGAGTACTACAAGAGTATCTGCGCGGATTGGCGGCATCGCCGAATCTGCCACCCTGGCGGTCGACGCGAAGGCCAGGGCCCTGAAGGCCCAGGGCCGGCCGGTGATCAGCTTCGGCGCGGGCGAACCTGACTTTCCGACGCCCGACTACATCGTCGAGGCTGCTCAGCGCGCCTGCGCGACCCCGCGCTTCCATAAGTACTCCCCCACGCCAGGGTTGCCCGAGCTGCGCTATGCGATCGCCGCGAAGACTGCGCGCGACTCAGGCCTGAACGTCGAGCCGAGTCAGGTCCTTGTTACCAACGGCGGCAAGCAGGCCGTCTTTGAGGCATTCGCGAGCCTGCTCGATCCCGGCGATGAGGTACTGCTGCCGACGCCGTACTGGACGACCTACCCCGAGGTGATCACCCTGACGGGCGCCGTCCCCGTCCCGGTCGTCACCGACGAGAACTCGGATTTCCGCACGACGGTCGCCTCGCTCGACGCGCACTGCTCGGACCGGACCAAGATGCTGGTCTTCGTCTCGCCCTCGAACCCGACAGGAGCTGTCTACCCGCCCGAGCTGGTCGCGGACATCGGGCGCTGGGCGGCCGGCCGGGGACTATGGGTGGTGACCGACGAGATCTATGAGCACCTCGTCTACGGGCAGGCCAGGTTCACCTCGATTCCGGTCGCGGCGCCCGAGCTCACCGACAACTTCGTCGTCCTGAACGGGGTCGCGAAGACCTACGCGATGACCGGCTGGCGAGTCGGCTGGATGATCGGGCCGCCCGATGTGATCAAGGCGGCGGCGAACCTGCAGTCGCACGCAACGTCCAACGTGTGCAACGTCGCGCAGGCGGCGGCCCTGGCCGCAGTGTCCGGCGACCTCTCCGCGGTCGCCATGATGCGCGAGGCATTCGATCGCCGCAGGCAGCTCATGACTACTTTGCTGAACAAAATCCCAGGCGTTATCTGCCCTCTTCCGGAGGGAGCCTTCTACTGCTTCCCGAGCGTCAAGGGCGTGCTGGGCAAGGAGTTGGCCGGCCGACGCCCCGCTACCTCCGCTGAACTCGCCGAGCTCGTGCTCGAAGAGGCGGAGGTGGCTGTTGTGCCCGGCGAGGCCTTCGGTGCACCTGGCTATTTCCGGCTCTCAGCGGCCCTCGCTGATGCCGACCTCGAGACCGGCCTGGGTCGCCTCGGCGACTTCCTGTCCCAGGCGCGCTAACCACCGGCCTGGCACACGTCCGGCAAACTGGGCCGATGGCACGTCGGCTCGATCTGCTCCCGAAGGCGCATCTGCATCTGCACTTCATTGGCGCTATGCGCCGGTCGACGCTGATCGAGCTTGCCGACGTGCACGGGATCACGCTGCCTGACGCCTTCCGTGCCGCCTGGCCTCCCCGGCTTCGAGGTACCGATGAACGGGGTTGGTTCAGGTTCCAGCGGCTCTATGACTACGCGCGGGCGGTGCTGCGAACCGAGGCCGATCTGCGCCGCCTGATTTCCGAGATCGCTGAGGATGAGCGGTCAGAGGGGTCTGGCTGGCTTGAGTTCCAGGTCGATCCGACCGGCTACGCGGGCAGGTTCGACGGCCTGACCGCGTTCGTCGAACTGGTCGTGGACGCCGCGGCGGCCGCCTCGCGCGCGACCGGCGTCGGCATGGGCGTGATCCTCGCCGCCAACAGAACCAGGCATCCGCTCGACGCGAGAACGGTCGCGAGGCTCGCCGTCGCCCACGCGGACCGCGGCGTGACCGGCTTCGGCCTGTCCAGCGATGAGCGTCGCGGCAGGCCCGCCGACTTCACCGCGGCGTTCCGGATCGCCGAACGCGCCGGGTTGCTGGCCACCCCGCATGGCGGCGAGCTGCTCGGCCCTGAGAGCGTGCGCGGCTGCCTCGATGATCTGAGGGCGAACCGGATCGGCCACGGCGTCGGTGCCGCGCGCGATCCCGCGCTGGTCAGGCGACTGGCTGACGAGCAGGTCACGCTAGAGGTCTGCCCGGCGTCCAACGTGGCATTGGGCGTCGCGCCGACCGCCGCCGACGTGCCGCTGCCGCGGCTGCTCGACGCGGGAGTGCCCGTCGCGCTCGGCGCCGATGACCCATTGCTGTTCGGCTCGCGGCTGACGGCCCAATATGAGCTGGCCAGAAACGTGTTCGGCATCGCCGATGACGGCTTGGCGGGCCTGGCCAGGATGTCGGTAGGCGGGTCGGTCGCGCCCGACTATGTCAAGGGCAGGCTCATAGCGGGGATCGACGCCTGGCTGGCGGCACCCGACCCAGCCTCAGGAGTCCCGCCAGCCATTCATCCCAGCGCGCGCGATCGCGAGGAACACGCACAACGATGAACCTCTGCTGGTGCCCTGACCACAGCGGAGGTTCATCGTTGCGGGTTCGCTAGAGCGTCAGGCCGACCAGTACGGGTTCGTGCGCGAGCTCGATCCCGAACGTCGAACGCACGCCCGCGGCGATGTCCCGCGCCAGGCCGATCAAATCGGCCGCGGTGGCGCCACCGGTGTTGGTGAGGGCGAGCGTGTGCTTGGAGGAAATCCTCGCAGCTCCGCGGCCCGGGTATCCCTTGCCGAACCCGGCGTGCTCGATCAACCAGGCGGCGGGCACCTTGACCGAGCCCGGCTCGCGGGCGTCGGTCCCCGCCGGGAAGGTCGGCACGCGAAGGCTCGGGCTGCGCGCCGAGACGACCTCTTCTAGCCTGGCCAGTTCGGCAGGACCTAGCACAGGATTTGTGAAGAACGAGCCAGCGCTCACCGCGTCAGGGTCTGCCGGGTCGAGGACCATGCCCTTACCCCGCCGCAGGGCGAGCACGGCAGCGCGCACGTCGGCCAGCGGCGCCCTGTCCCCGACCTCGGCCGACAATTTCCTCGCGAGCTCTGCGTACCTGACAGGAACCGACATGGGGTCGCGCTCGAGCGAGAACGTGACGTCCAGCACCACGTACCGGCCCGTCGGACCGGGTTCAGCCGCAATGCCCGACACTGATCCGCCGGCGGCAGGCGGCCAGGCCGTCCGCTTGAACAGGCTGGTCCGGTAGCCGAAGCCGCACTCGCTGCCAGCCATAGCTGCGACGGAGCCGGTGGCCCGGTCGAGCACCGTCACCGACGTGATCGTCGATGCGACTTCCTGACCGTAGGCGCCGACGTTCTGAATCGGCGTGGCTCCCGTGAGGCCGGGGATGCCGGACAGGCACTCGATCCCGGCGAGCTTCTCCGCGACCGACCACTCGACGAATTCGTCCCAGTTCTCCCCGGCCGCGATCGTGACCAGCACCCGCTCGCCCGTCTCACCGACCGAGATGCCGGTGGTCGAGATGCGAAGGACCATGCCGGGGAAGCCATCGTCGCAGACCACGAGGTTGCTGCCGCCCCCGAGCACGAGCAGCGGCTCGCCCGAGGCATCGGCCGAGCGCACGACGGCGACCACGTCATCCGCCGTCCTGGCCTCCGCCAGGCGCGCCGCAGGACCGCCGAGCCGCAATGTGGTGTAGCCCGACAGCGGAACCCGCTCGGTGAGCGTGAGCACCCGCTGAGCCTATGTCCTGATGCCGGACTCACGATCGCCCCGGCGCCGGTCCATGAACACGATTCAGGGGAGCCGGACGACGGCCCGCGCCCTCGTCAGCACCTTTGTCCCGCCGGAGCGGACGGTCAGCGCCAGCGCGACCCTGTTGCCGTCCAGCTTCTCGTCCACCTGCCCGCTCACGTTGATCATCGCGCCGGCGTCGTCGTCGGGGACCACCACGGGCGAGGAGAACCTGACGCCGAACTCCAGAACGACCGCCCCAGGTCCCGCCCAGTCCGTGACGAAACGTCCGGCTTCGGCCATCGTGAACATGCCGTGCGCGATGACATCTGGGAGCCCGAGCGACTTGGCAATCCGCTCGTTCCAGTGAATGACGTTGAAGTCGCCGGACGCACCGCAGTACTTGACCAGGCTGAGCCTGGTCACCGGGTAATCCACAGCCGGGATCTCGGTGCCGGCCTCGATGGCCGCATAGGCGATGGCGGTCATGCGGCCCCGCCCCGCTCGACCAGCGTCGCGTGGGCGGTGCACACGTGCTCCCCGTTCAGCGTGCTGATTTTCGTGCTCGTGGTCATCACCGAGTTCCGGCCGATGTCCCTGATGTCGGCAATCGTCACCTCGGCGGTGACGACCTCTCCGGCGTGCAGCGGCCGCTGATACTCAAAACGCTGCTCGCCGTGCACGACCATCGCGTAGTTGAGGTTCAGGCCGGGATCGGCCATGGCCTGGCCGCTGCTCGCCATGCTGATCACGATCGGGAATGTAGGCGGCGCGATGACGTCGGGAAAGCCGGCCTCGACGGCAGCCGCGCGGTCGCGATACAGCGGATTAGGGTCGCCGATCGCATCGGCGAATTCGGTCAGCTTGACCCGGCTGATCTCATAGGGCGCGCTGGGTGGAAAGGTCCTGCCGATGAAGTCAGGGTTGATGGCCAAGTGGCTCCAGCCTCACTAGGCGGAGGGCGGCCTCCAGCCGCCCGCGTCGGCTAACGCGTCTCGCGGTGCGGCTGGTGCTTACGGCAGAACGGGCAGTACTTGCTCAACTCGAGCCTGTCAGGGTCGTTCCGCCGATTCTTCCTCGTGATGTAGTTGCGGTGCTTGCACTCCTGACAGGCCAGGGTGATCTTGGGCCTGATGTCGGTCGCAGCCACGGTGGAGTGCCTTTCTCCAGTACGGATATTCCAGCAGACGGCCTGCTGGCCTGCCTGCGTCGCGCGGGGTTTGGGCTTCAGGGTAACTGGCAGGACAGCGCCAGCAAAAGCGCTGACACACGGCAATCTCCCCGCTCCCCGGCGTTGACCACCGGGAATGCCCACCAGTACGTAGCGGAGGCCGGACTTGAACCGGCGACACAGCGATTATGAGCCGCTTGCTCTGCCTGACTGAGCTACTCCGCCCCGCGGACAAGAATCCTAACCCGAACGGGCGATCCTTTAATCCCGCGCAAGCCCGGCAGCCAGGCCGGGCCCAGATAGCATACCGGCCTCGCAGCGTGGCGTCAGCATTCGACGACGTTGAGCGCCAGGCCGCCGCGCGAGGTCTCCTTGTACTTGTCCTTCATGTCTGCGCCGGTCTCCCGCATCGTCTTGATCGCCTTGTCAAGCGACACGTGATGCTCGCCGTCGCCCATGATCGCCATTCGCGCTGCGGTGATCGCCTTGACCGACGCGATCGCGTTCCGCTCGATGCACGGGATCTGGACCAGGCCGCCGACCGGGTCGCAGGTCAAGCCCAGGTTGTGCTCGAGCCCGATCTCGGCGGCGTTCTCCACCTGCTCCGGCGTGCCGCCGAGCACTTCTGCCAGGCCCGCGGCGGCCATCGAGCAGGCCGAACCGACCTCCCCTTGGCAGCCGACCTCCGCGCCGGAGATCGACGCGTTCTCCTTGAACAGCACGCCGATGGCCCCCGCCGTCAGCAAGAACGAGATCACGCCATCCTCGCTGGCGCCAGGCACGAACCTGGTGTAGTAGTGCAGTACTGCTGGAACGATCCCCGCCGCCCCGTTGGTCGGTGCCGTGACGACCCTGCCGCCCGACGCGTTCTGCTCGTTCACCGCCAGGGCGTAAAGCGTCACCCACTCCATCGCATACAGCGGATCGGTGAGGTCCCTGGCCTGCTCGAGCTTCTCGCGCAGGCCAGGCGCGCGCCGGCGCACCTTGAGCCCGCCAGGCAAGACCCCGCTCGCGTGGCTGCCCGCCTGAACGCACTCCTGCATAACCGACCAGATCCGCGCCAGCCCGGCCGTGATCTCGTCTTCGCCCCGCCTCGCCATCTCGTTCTCGTGCATCACGCCGCTGATCGGCAGCCCGCTCTCCTTTGCGCGGGCCAGCAACTCAGCCCCGCTGGCGAACGGGTAAGGCACCGGTACCGAGTCCGGCACCAGCCGCGGCCCGTCCGCCTGGTCCTCGTCCAGCACGAAGCCGCCGCCGACCGAGTAATACGTGCGCCGGCTTAGCTCACCACCGTGGGGGTCGGCGGCAACGAAGACCATTGCGTTGGAGTGGAATGGCAGCCGCTTGCGCCGGTGCAGGACCACATCCTCATCGACGTCAAAGTCGATCTCCTTGCTCCCCGCCCCGGCGGCCTCGCCGAGCGTGAGCTTTCCGGACTCGCGGACGCGGTCGACCACGGACGAGGTCGCCGCGGGATCAACGGTCTCAGGGTGCTCGCCGTGCAGCCCCAGCACGACCGCGGGCATGCTGCCGTGCCCGTGCCCGGTCGCCCCGAGCGAGCCGAACAGCTCGGCGCGAACCGACGCCACCTTGCCGAGCAGCCCGGCCGATTCCAGCGACGCCACGAACATCGCCGCGGCCCGCATCGGGCCGACGGTGTGCGAGCTCGATGGCCCGATCCCGATCTTGAACAAGTCGAACACGCTGATCGCCATCGTGCCAGGCGGCGCCCCCGCGCCTGCGGCAATCTCCGGCGGACCCAGCTCGGCTGGCTGCCTCACCTGTGCACCTTCTCCCCGTCCGGGTCATACAGCGGCCGCAGCGACACCCGCGCATCGCACAACCGGCCGCCGACGTTGACCTGGTAATGACCCGAGCGTACGTAATCCGGCGTAACCACGTCGCCATCCGTGGCGCTCGTCCCCGACGGCGGCTCCCCCGAACCGCCGGTGTGCCTGACATAAGCCATGCCGACCGATGCCCCGAGCGTCGCTCCCCACGCGGCGGACGTGACGAGCCCCGCCGCAGCCCCGTCGCGCAGCAGCAGTTCCCCGCCCCACATCATGACCTCTGGATCGTCTAGCACGAGGGAGACCAGGCGCTGTCTCGGTCCCGCCGCCCTGGCCTTCTCCACAGCGTCCCGGCCGAGGAAGCCGATGTCCGTCTTGAGCTTGCAGGCGAATAGCAGCCCGGCCTCGACTGGGTTATAGTCCGGCGTTAGCTCCCGGCCGAACGCGCGGTACCCCTTCTCCAGCCGCAACGACTCGATCGCGTAGTACCCGCCATTCGTCACGCCGAGGTCAGCCCCAGCTGCCATCAGGTCCTCATATACGCCTACGGCGAACTCCATGGGTGAACAAAGCTCCCACCCGAGTTCGCCCACATACGTCAGTCTCGTGGCCCGCACTGTCGCGTAGCCCAGGTCAATCTCCCTGCTGTGCCCGAATCCAAACGTCTCGTTGCTGAGGTCGGCGCGCGTGAGCCTCGACAGCAACTCTCGCGAGCGCGGGCCCATCACGCCGTAGACCGCGTAAGCGGATGTGACATCCACGACGGTCGCACCGGAGGACGGGAGCCTTCGCCTGATGTGGTCGAGGTCCCGCTCGGTCGACGCCGCGCTGCTGAATATCAGGAACTCATCGCTGGCCAGCCTGGTGACGGTGACGTCGGCCTCGTACCGGCCGCGGGCATTCAGCATGCCGGTATAGATGGTTCGGCCCGGCGGCACGTCTACGTCGGCCGTGCAAAGCCACTGCAGGGTTGCGAGCGCCTCAGAACCCGTCACCAGGTACTTGGAGAACGAGGTCTGGTCGAACACGGCGACACTCTCGCGGGCCGCGCGTTGCTCGGCCGCCGACCACGCCAGCCAGCTGGGCTTATCCCACGAGTACTCGATGACCGGCGCCGGCTTTGCGGGGGGATCCGGGGCGTCGTCCCCCCGGGCCGGCACTGCCCGCGCAAAAACATTGGCCCGCTCCCAACCCATCTTGGAGCCGAAACACGCGCCAGCGTCGCGGAGCAGGTGATAGGCGGGCGAGCGCCGGAACGGCCGCGCGCTCACTAGCTCGCGGTTCGGCCAAGGCGTCGCGTAATGCAGCCCGAGCACCTCGCCGACCCGGTCCCGCAGCCAGCGATTGTTCCCGTTGAACCTGGCGAACCGCCTGATGTCGACGACCGTCAGGTCGGTCCCTGGGTCGCCGTCGACGATCCAGTCAGCTAGCGCCTTGCCCGCTCCGCCAGCGGACGCGATGCCGACCGAATTGAACCCCGCTGCGACGTAGAAGTTCCGCAGCTCGGGCGCCTCGCCGAGGATGAACTGGTTGTCAGGAGTGAAGCTTTCCGGTCCGTTGTACAGCTTCTTCATGCCGGTGCTGGCGAGCACGGGAATCCGTTCGATCGCGCTGTTCATGAGGACGGCGAAGTGCTCCCAGTCCTCGCCGAGCAGCTGGAACTCAAACGGATAGGGCAGCTCGTCAGGCGACACCCACGGCTTGGCATCGGGTTCGAAGCCGCCGACGAGCAGTCCGCCCACCTCCTCCTTGATATAGGTGTAGCCGTCCGGGTCGCGCAGCACCGGCAAGTCCCTGTGCACCCCGGAGATCTGGTCGGTGACGACGTAAAAGTGCTCGGCTGAGTGCAACGGCACGGTCACCCCGCACATTGCCCCGATCTGCTTGGCCCACTGGCCAGCACAGTTGATCACGATGTCGGCCTCGACATCGCCCTGGTCAGTCCGCACGCCCGCGACGACCGGCCCGGTGCTGGAACCATGGGCAAGGGCGATTCCGGTGACCCTGGTGCGCTCCCTGATCGCAGCGCCGCGCATCCTGGCGCCCCTGGCCAGGGCGGCGGTCAGGTCAGTCGGGTTGGCACGGCCATCGCCTGGCAGCCAGATCGCTCCGACCAGGTCAGAGACGTCCATGATCGGGTACATCTCGGCGGCGCGGTCCGGGGAGATCAACTCGCACTCCAGCCCGAACGCCTCGGCCGTGGCCGCCGTGCGGCGCAGCGCCATCATCCGGTCATCGGTGCGCGCCACGGTGACACCGCCGCACCGGCGGAAGCCCGTCGCGAGCCCTGTCTCGGCCTCGAGGCGGTCATAGAGCTGAGTTGAGTACTGCACGAGCCTGGTGCCGCTCTCGGACGCCCGCAGTTGCCCGACCAGGCCGGCGGCATGCCACGTAGTCCCGCAGGACAGCTGGCCCTGTTCGAGCAACAGGACGTCGGTGAGACCGCGCAGCGTCAGGTGATAGGCCACGCTGGTGCCGATCACGCCGCCGCCGATGATCACTACCTGCGCCCGGCCGGGCAGCGCGGGTGCTGCGTCCCGCGCTGCCCGGTCTGCGCCTCTGTCCCCCGGACTACGCTCCGTCATGAGCAATCCGTCTCGGTCATCCTGTCCTTCCGGGCTGTCAGTCCTCGGACGGTGCTATTAGTCAGTTCGTTGGACGTCCTGCAGCAGCTGGCCAAAACCTGGTGCCGAAAAGCCGGCCGATACGCCGTCGTACCTTTCCATCGCCCAGGACCAGAAGTCGAAATCAATGGGGCTGACGGCGGCCTGGATCGCTCCCCACAGCGTCCAGCCGTACTTTCCAGCCAAGCCGAGCAGCATTGCCCTGGCGATCTTGTTGCGCAACGGGCGGCCGTAGTACTCCGTGACCAGGGCAGCCAGCGCGTCGTCGGTGAGCTGGCATTCACCCCAGATGTTGCCGAGCTCGAAGCACGCGTCGTTGTTGCCCGAATACTCGTAGTCAATGAGCCAGATCTTGTCGCCGTCGTCAATGAAGTTGGCCGCGAGCAGATCGTTATTGCAGGGCACGGTGCCCTCGTCGCGCACTGCGAGCGCCCTGGCCATGGCGTCGAACTTGTCCATCAGGTCGTCGTAGCCAGCCGGAATCCTGATGCCGCGCTCCGCCACGACGGCCCGGTAGCGCCGCTGGATCTCGAACATGTCAAAGTCGCCGTCGAAGCGCTCGGCACCGTGCAGCTGGCGGCATGCCTTGGCGATCCTGAACAGCCTGGATGGCTCGGCAACGTCAGAATTGGTCAGCGTCTTGCCCTCGAGAAATGTCAACACAAGCACATTCAGAGACGGCTGGTACTCGATCACCGGCGCCCCGACGCCGACCGCCGCGGCGCGTACCGAATTACGATGCTCGTTGGCCCTGTCAATGGCGAGGAGCTCACTGCCCCCTGAGGCGACCCTTGCCACGAACGTCCCGTTCTCCGTGGCGATCTTGAAATTTCTGTTCGTCAGCCCGCCAGGCAGCTCTGTGACCGTGCGTGACCGGTCGGCCAGGCTCGGAACCTGGTCGAAGATCACGTCGAGATCGTTCGCTGCGCTTGTTTCCAAGCTCCCTCCATGTGGTGGATGGTGCGAAGCGTAGGTAGTTGACGGTAAAAGGTCTAGATCTATCGTGCAGAACTTTTCGGAAAGAACGCCCGGCCGGCCGCCGCGCCGGCGATCTTTCGTACCAAGGACTCCGCGAAACGTCCCGCGGCACGCGCAAAGGGTATGGACACTAAGCGTCGTGGCCCTTACGCTTGCGCCTCAAACTGCGCCGCCGTCTGGCTGGAGGACCCACGATGAGCGCAACCACTGAGCAGGCCGGCAGCGAGCGCGACAGCGCTGACCTCGCCAAGTTTGGGTACCGACAAGAGCTCAAGCGCTCGCTAGGGACCTTCAGCTCCTTCGCGGTCGCTTTCAGCTACATCTCGCCGTCGACCGGCATCTTCACCCTGTTCGCGCTGGGCCTGACGACGCTCGGCGGCGTCCTGATCTGGACCTGGCCAGTGGTCGCCGCCGGCCAGTTCATCATCGCGCTGAACTTCGCCGAGGTCTCGAGCCACTATCCGATCGCCGGCTCGGTGTTCCAGTGGACGAAGTACCTCGCGGGCCGCCGCTACGCCTGGTTTACCGGCTGGATCTACCTGTTTGCCGGCGTCCTTACCGTCACGGCTGTAATCGCGACCATCCCGCTCGCGCTGGTCCCAGCGCTGAACGGCCTCGGCTGGCACGGCCTCCAGCTCACACTGCACACCGAGCTGGTCATCGCGCTGATCACGCTCGTCGTGATCACGCTGCTCAACATCTACGGCGTGCGGCTGGTTGCGCTGATCAACAACACCGGCGTGCTGTTCGAAATCCTCGGCATGTTCGTGTTCGCACTGATTCTGCTGGCGTTCCACAATCACCAGGGCGTTGGAGTGGTCACCAACACCGCCGGCGCGCACATCACTTTCTTGAGCGGCAATAACTCGTTCGTGCTCGGCATGTTCATGTCGCTGTTCGTGATCTACGGCTTCGACACCGCGTCCACGTTGGCCGAGGAGACCAGGGATCCGCGCAGGGCGGCGCCTAAGGCTGTCCTATACGCCGTGGTCGGCGCCTTCATCATCGGTGGCGTGTTCCTGCTTGGCACGCTGATATCCATTCCGAACATGAAGGGCGCCGTTAGCAATGGCTTCGGTCCTGCTCAGATCATCGAAGCCAACTTCTCCACCCCGTTCGCCACCATCTACCTGCTGGTCGTGACCGCGGCGATCTTCGTCTGCTGCCTGTCCATCATGGCCGCGACTATCAGGCTGTGCTTCGGCATGTCACGCGACAACCAGCTGCCTTTCTCCGGCGCGCTGAGCCGGGTCGCACCTAGCCTGCACACACCGATCTTGTCCTGCGTAGTTGTCGCGGTCCTCGCCGCCGTGCCGTTGATCCAGTTCTCTGGCGCGGGCATCATTGCGATCGCTGCGACCGGCATGATCTACCTGAGTTACTTCGTTGGCAACATCGCGATCCTGAGGGCACGGCTCAAGGGCTGGCCCAAGACAGAAGCGCCGTTCAAGCTCGGAAGGTGGGGACTGGTCGTCAACGTGGTCGGCTTGCTGTACGGCGGCGCGATGCTGATCAACTTCGCGTGGCCGCGCGCGGCGAGCAACCCGCAGCCCAACCAGACCGTCATAGGTACCGGGAAGAGCGCGACCCAACTGCTCGACTTCCACATCGGCTTCCTGAACAAGATCCCGATCCTGTGGACGGTCGTCATCGTGCTGGCGCTGATCGGCGTGATCTACTACGCCGTTGCGGGCAGGAACAAGGAATACCCGGCCGTCGTGACTCCGGAAGGAGACGACGCGCCGCTGGTGGTCTGAGGCAGCGATCGCCTTCCCTGGCCCGGCCGCGGATGCTCGTCGCGGCCGGGCCAGGCTGCGCGATGGCTGCCAGGTACCTTAGAACTCGCTTGGTGTGTACTCACCACTGGCGGACAAGCGATAGCGTGACGGCGGTGTTTTCTGCGTAGCGGGAGGACATCTGATGGCGATGGAGCCAGTGCCGAGCCGGGAGCGTCCTGACCTGGAAGGGTCTGACCGCGACCCGCTCGAGGCTGGTCGGGGGCAACCGACAGCCGTCCGGCAGATCGTCGCGGCCGTGGACCAGCAAAGCGCACGGCCCCCGGTTTCGCGATCGGTGATCTCGCAGCCGCCGACCGTGGTTTCGCAGCCCGGGCCATTGGAGATTCAGCCACCTGTTCCGCGACGCGGCGAGTCCGATGCCGCAGGCCCTGAGCTCACCCGCAAGCTCAGCTCAGCGGTTGACGCAAGTCCGCGCTCGTACCCGGGCGCCGGCCGTAGTAACGGGATCTGGCATCCACGGCTACCTGGCCGCAAGCCGCCCAAGATAGTCCGCGGCCCGGGACTGACCGTCCATGGCCAGATCGAGGACTGGCTAGCCGACGCGATCGCGACGGGTCGCCTCGCACCAGGCGACCGGCTCCCCACGGAGCAGGATCTCGCGGCGTGGCTGGGTGTCAGCCGGATGACCTTGCGGCACGCGCTGGCAGAACTCGCGCAGCGCGGGCTCGTGATCAGGGCCGTGGGCCGCAGCGGCGGCACATTCGTGGCCGAGCCGAAGGTCGAGCAGGACCTCACCGTGCTGGCCGGCTTCTCCGAGCAACTCCGCCGGCATGGCCTCGTCGCCGGGGCGCGAGTGCTTACCGCGACCGAGATCAAGGCAAGCCCGGCGGCGTCTGCGGCGCTGGAGATCAACGTCGGCGTACCGGTCTACGAGGTGCGGCGGTTGCGCCTCGCGGGCGGCCAGCCCATCCTGATCGAGTACTCGCTCTTCCCCGCTGAGCGCTGCCCAGGCCTCCTCAGCCATCGCCTCGACGGGTCGATCTATGAACTGCTCGAGGAGAAGTACGGCCAGCGCCCGCATCGTGCGAGAGAGACTCTCGAGCCGGTCCTGGCCGGCGTGCGCGAAGCCGAGGCGCTGGGCGTCGCCGAGGGAGCGCCGTTGATGCTGGTCGAGCGCACCGCCTATGCACGCTCGGGCCTACCGCTCGAGTTCGCGCGCGACCTGTTCCGCGGCGATCGCACCAAGGTTGTGGTCTGGGCGTCCGAGCTCGCCGAAATGTAGCCCGCCGGAGCCCGGGACGCCGGCGCCCTGGGATTCCGGTGTGAGTTCCCTGGGATCTAACCGGGATTATCGCTTTCGTTGCCATTAAGCACGACACTTGCCTCATGCGGAAGGTCATCGTGTCGGTGGCGACGGCCGCGGCGGGCCTGGCAGGGCTCACAATGGCCAGCACGGCCAGCGCCCAGTCAGTATCGCTTCGCGCCAGCACCCGGCCTGTGGTTGCTCATCCGAGCGCTCAGCGATCGCCGGTGCGCCACATCGTCGTGCTTTACCTTGAGAACCACACCTTCGACAACGTCCTCGGCTTCTGGTGCAACGTGCACACCCGTCGGTGCCCGGACGGCGGAATGCCGTCATTGGTAAAGCTTTCGAACAACACCGTGGTCAAGCCTTCTGTCACACCAGACATCGTGCCGAACGTGTCGCACAGCGTTGGCTCGCAGCAAATGGCGATCAACGACGGCCAGATGGACGGCTGGCAGAAGATCCAGGGCTGCACCGCGAGCCTGCACTACGCGTGCATCAGCGGTTACAAGCCAGCTCAGGTGCCCAACGTGGTCAGGCTGGCGAACCGGTTTGCAATCAGCGATCGCACGTTCTCGATGGCCGATAGCCCGTCCTGGGGCGGTCACCTATACGCGGTGATGGGCTCGCTAGACGGTTTCAAGGGCGAGAATCCGGTGCCTGCCTCTGGTGTGAAGCCCGGCAAGGGCTGGGGCTGCGACTCCAAGCTGGTCACCCCGTGGACCGCACCCGATGGCAACGTCAGCAAGGTTCCGAGCTGCGTGCCCGACTTTTCTCTGGGCCTGCCCAACGGTGGAGCCTTCAGGCCAACGCCGGTCAAGCATGCGCAGACGATCCTGGGCCGCCTCAAGCATGCTGGCCTGTCATGGCGGATCTACGGTCAGCCGACGCCGCCGCCCAGCGGCTCGCCCACCGCGAAGGGCTACGGCTGGGACATCTGCCCGTCCTTCGCCGAGTGCCTGTATACCAATCTCAAGGCGAATAACGTCCCCACCACGTCGTTTATCAAGAACGCGAAGACCGGCCATCTGCCGAACTTCGCCGTCGTCACGCCTGGCGGAATCGACGCCAAGCTCAGCGAGCACAACGGCTTCTCGATGACCGCAGGAGACGACTGGGTCGGCCAGATCGCATCGGCGGTGATGAATGGACCGCAATGGCGATCCACCGCCTTGTTCATCACCTGGGACGACTGCGGCTGCTTCTACGACCAGGTGCGGCCAGGAACGAACCCCGACGGAACGGCGCAGGGACCGCGGACTCCGCTCCTGATCGTCAGCCCGTACGCCAGGAAAGGGTTCACGGACACCAACTCCACGACGTTTGCCGGAATCCTTGCTTTCACCGAGCACACTTTCGGCCTCAAGCCGCTCAGCGTCAACGACGCACATGCTTATGCGTTCGCCAAGGCGATCGACTTCAAGAACCCTGCGTTCACGCCCGCCCGCATGGTCTACCGCCCCTGGCCGCCGGACGCCTATCACGTCAACCTCAAGGAAGCTGACGACGACACCTAAATCGATAGGCTCAGGCGTCCTCCCACGGAACATCGCCGAAACGCGGCTGCCCCAGAGGCGCATCTCATGACGCGCGGTATTCGGTCCACGGAGTCGACTCGCGACGGCGCGGAACGGCGACCTTGTCGAAATCGCGCGCCAGTACGACTTCCCCGCCGAAGGTCTCGGCCGCCTCGGCGCCAAGCCGGTCGGTCGCGTCCTCGTCGTAGCGCTGCGAGAAATGGGTCAGGACAAGGGACCTAGCGCCGGACTCCGCAGCGATACGTCCAGCCTCGCTCGCGGTCAGGTGGCCGTACTCGCGAGCTAGCGCGGCATCGGCGTCGGCGAATGTGCACTCGCAGACCAGCAGGTCTGCGCTCTCAGCAAGGGCGAAGGCTCCATCACAGAGCCTGGTATCCATGATGAACGCGAACCGCTGACCCGACCTCGGCGCGCTGACTTGATCAAGCGTCACGGTCCGGCCGGACATGACCAGGTGGCCATCGCGCTGCAGGCGGCCGATGTCTGATCCGGTGACGCCGGCAGCGGCGAGCTTGTCCGGGAGCATGCGCCGGCCATCGGCTTCGATCAGCGCGTATCCAACCGTAGGCACGGTGTGCGAGAGCTGCCTGGCGTCCACCCGGAACCCCCGGCCGCCATCCTCGACATCTGATATCGGGCCGTCCGCGGTGACAGGGCGCTCAAGCAGTTTCACGGTTTCGCGGTAAATCGCCGCGTGCCGCAAGTGACCGAACACCTCTCGACCGGACGCCGGATAACAAACTTCGACCTGATCCGCGACCTCATCGAGTGACATCCGCTGCAGGATCCCGGGCAGCCCGAGACAGTGATCCCCGTGGAAGTGAGTGATGCATATCCGGCTGATGTGGCTGGCCGTAACACCGGCGAATTGCATCTGGCGCTGCGTTCCCTCCCCCGGGTCGAACAGCAGGCCCTCGCCGTCCCACCGGAGGAAGTAGCCATTGTGGTTACGGCGGCGAGTAGGAACCTGGCTCGCGGTGCCGAGAACCACCAATTCCCGGTTGGACATGGCACCGACCTTACGTTCGTCTGCCTGCCAGCCGAGCGCCTACCGCACTATCTCCGGCAATGACCTGGCCTAGCGAGCGTCTTGTGAGCCACTATCTACCGGAATGACACCAGCGGCATGCCGTCGGGCCAGCTCGCGGTAAGTCTCGGGGTTGGTCTGCACCCAGCGCAACGCCGACCCGCTTACCTCGCCGACGACCCTCGCCGGGACGCCGACCGCCAGCATGCCCTCAGGTACCGACATCCCGGGCGGCACTGTGCAGCCCGCCGCCACGAGGGCGCGCGCACCGATAATGGCCCCGTCCAGGACGGTGGCGCCGTTTCCGACCAGCGCCTCCTCGCCAATCCTGGCGGAATGGATCACGCACAGGTGACCGATCGTCGCGCCGGGACCAACCTCAGTGACCGGATCTGCTCCTCCGTGCAGGATCGAGCCGTCCTGCACGTTCGCGCCACGGCGGACGATGATCGGGGCGAAGTCGGCCCGAAGCACCGCCCCGTACCAGACAGACGCCTGCGCTTCCACCCTGACGTCGCCAACAAGTGTGGCCGTGGGTGCGATCCAGGCCTGCGGGCTGACCGTCGGTGCCTGACCCTCAAATGCGAACAGCGGCATCCGCACATGATGCCCGAGCCGATCCGCGCTCCGCCGCAACTGTCTAGCCACTAAGACGGCTGGGGCCCGACGCCCACCGCAGCCGGATCCGGGCTGGCATAGGCTCGGGCGGTGCCCCCATCAGCCCCGTCGTCATCAGCCATGCCCGGCCGCGCCCTGCCGGGCCGCATTTCCCCCGACGACCCGCGTACCGCCGACATTCGCGAACTCCTTGGCAGGCACCTCGACTTCGCGTACTCGCACTCCGGAGCCGAGCACGTGCACGCGCTCAACATCCACGGACTGCTCGATCCGGCTATCGCCTTCTTCAGCTACCGGGAAGGCGGCCAGCTCCTCGCGGTCGGCGCCGTGAAGCAACTCGAGCCCGGCCACGCCGAGATCAAATCCATGCATACGGCGCAGGCGGCCAGGGGTCGCGGCATCGGCCGCGCGATGCTCGACCATCTCATCGGCATCGCACTGGAACGCAGCTGCACCCGCGTAAGCCTCGAGACTGGCGCGATCCCCGCGTCGCGCCAGCCCGCGCGCTCTACGCCAGCGCCGGCTTCCTTCCTTGCGGGCCATTCGGCGACTACGTCGAGAGCCCGTTCAACACCTTCATGACACTGACCCTGAACCGGACGCACACCCCAGCCTGACCACAAAACCGGCACCTCGACGGCGCAAAGCCCTTGCCTGCCCTGTATCGAAGTGACATCGATACCGGTTTCAGGTGATCGATGTCACTTCCATACACGCGCGTTCAAGTGCCCGTTGCCAAATCAGCCGAAGCCACGTGCCACAGGCGCGTCGATGGCCGCGCAGTCGATCTCGGCCCTGGCCGCCGCCTGACGTCCGCCGCTGTCGCCGCGGGCCGCAACCGCGACGTAGCTCGTGATGTCCTGGCGAAGCTGATGCGACACCGGTGCCCTCGACTCGAAGGCCAGCCCGGCTAGCAGATGGATGTCTGATTTGCTCCCGCGGCCGCCGATGAGCCACTAGCCGCCGACCAGCCCGCAGCCTCCGATCGCCAAGAGCCGGACGCCGTCGCCGTTGAAGAACCCGTGCCACCCGCCAATGAAGCGACATCGGCTAAGGCAGACGCTGGAGGCGGGCCGGCCGTGGCCGCCTCTGATTAGTCGCCGACGTCGACGATAGCGGCGACCGGGCCGCCGCCGTCGGGACCCTGGTGGGCCGCCGAGACCGAGACGAACACGGCCGGGTCGCCGGTCAACGCCGCCGTGACGCCGCCGACGCAGGCCTTGATCTGCCGGTGCCAGTGGACGTCCGAGTCGTCGAGCATGGCGTTCCTGCGGCCACGAACCTGGCCGTCCTGGCTGGCCTCGCACTTGAGGAACACGTTGACTAGGCGGCCGTTCAGGTCAGCCGGATGCGGTCGGTCCGGCAGGTCAAGCCCTGCGTCCTTGATGGCGGCCCAGATCCCGTCCTGGTCGAGCGCGTCGCGCATCACGGAGTGCCCGATCCGGTAGCGGCCTCCGACACCGCGAGTGTTGCCGGCGACCACCACCTGGGCCTGGTCCAGCTCCACTCCGGAGGAGCAGGAGGCGACCGATGAGTACAGGTCGCGGTGGTGCAGCACGTCGGCGTCCGACGGCATCTCGATCTCGCCCAGCGCGACCGCGATTCCGAGCGCGGTGCAGCCGTTGGACAGGTCCATCGACTCATGCGTGTTCTCGGTCCAGACCGTCTTGCCGCGGTTCTTGGCGTCCCTGATCGTGTGGATCGTGAGCAGCGGCGTCTTGGTCTGCACGTAATGGACGTCCGCAGGGTTGGTGATCCCGGCCCGCTGCATCGCCACCTTGACCGCGTCGGCGACCTTGGTGATCATCGCCTGACGTCCGATGTCCTCGGGCAGCAGCCGCTCGCTCATCGCGAAGCCGATCGTCAGCCTTGGCTCGTCGGTCTGCACGGCTTTGCCGGGCGGCAGCGTCGCGAACACCGTCGCATGCGGGCTGATCACCCCGTCGGTGCCGCCCGACCACACGATGGGGACCTGCTTGACTTCCTCAGCGCTGCGGCTGCCCTTGGCGGTCAGCACCTCGCGGAACGCGCGGTCGGCGATGATCCTCGTGTAGTCGTTGACGCCGCCATTGCCCTCTGTCTTGCCGATCACCGCGATGACCCGGTCCGCCTCGATGATCCCGTCATCGATCAGCTTGGCGAGCTCGCTCGCGTCGGACACGCTGTGCAGGGGTACCTTGCGCACCTCAATGGGCTCGGGCACGACTCACTCCTCGGGGGTTCTCGCGGTCTCGCTAACTTCGCGACCGATCACGCCGGATGCATCAGTCTGGCTCACCATTCTCGGTCACCACCGTGCCGGCCCGGCCGGCCAGCGCCTCGTCGATCGCGCTCAGGTGGGTGATGATCGCCCGTCCGCCGTCCGCGGCGAACCTGCAGGCTGCCTCGACCTTCGGCCCCATGCTGCCGCTGCCGAACTCACCACGCTCAGCTAGCTCCCGCAACTCGGCCACGGTCACAGCCCCGAGCGGACGCTCATTCGCCGTGCCCCAGCCGGTCATCACCGCCTTGACGTCCGTGGCGATCAGCAGCGTGTCCGCGCCGAGCTGGCGCCCGAGCAGGGCCGCCGTCAGGTCCTTGTCGATCACCGCCTCGACTCCGTCGAGCGCTCCGGTTTCCGGATCTCTGGCCACCGGCACGCCGCCGCCACCCGAGCAGACCACTGTGTAGCCCGCATCCAGCAGCACGTGCGCCGCCGGGGCGTCCAGGCATTCGACAGGCTCAGGCGAGGCGACGACTCGCCGCCAGCCCTTGGCGCCCATGTCCTTCCAGGTCTGACCGTGCTCGATCATCCCCGCCGCTTCGTCGGCTGGCAGGTACCGCCCGATCGGCTTGCTCGGCTCAGCGAAGTGCGGGTCGTCGGCCATCACCAAGGTCCTGGAGACAAGCACGGCGGGCTGGCCGACGGTCACCCCGCGGCTGCTCAGCGCGGACTCAAGCGCATTCATGATCAGGAGGCCGATGGTGCCCTGAGTCTGAGCACCGCACCAGTCCAGCGGCACGGGCGGTACTACGTTCGCGGCGATCTCGTTCTTGACCAGCAGGTTTCCCACCTGCGGGCCGTTCCCATGGGTCAACACCACCTGGACACCCGACGCCACGATGTCGGCGACTTCCTCCATCGCCAACGTGATGGCCGCTCGCTGGTCCTCGGGCCGTGCCCGGCCATCGGCACTCGTCATCGCATTGCCGCCCAGGGCAATCAGCACTCGCACGCGAAGAACGCTATCGCGCGATGTCGAGAAGCTTCGTACCGCTCCGACCACGAGGCAATGCACGAGCAACTGATAATGAGATGGAGTTTCACGATGACCCGCTCAACATCGGTCATCGCGATAGGACGAACAGCACGACCCGTTGCACTGCGCCTACCACCCCGCGCATGACGTGACACGAGTTGACGCAGAAGCAGCCCTGGCGCGTCATCGGGGCGTTTATGAGGGGGCAAATAGGCTAGACAGTCACCCCAAGCGCTGCCGGAGCTACACCCATGACAGATCACGGGGACATCCAGTTCTACGAAGACGAGACCGGTAGAGCACCGTGCCGCGAGTGGATCGACAAGCTCGGCAACATTGAGCGCGCGGCGATCTTAACGGCGATCGAGTTGGTACTGGCCGAGCGCGGAACGGACGTCTGCCAAACCGAGTTCGGCAAGAATCTCGGCAAGGGCCTGCACGAGTTCCGTCTACGGTGGACTGCAGCGGAGGTCAAGTCCAAGCTCGGCCGCGTATCCGACGCAGCAGCCGAGAAGTCAGGCAAAATCCTCCTGCGCGCCTTCTCTTGTACTGGTCCAGGCCGGAAGATCATCCTGCTGCTTAGCGGCTACGACAAGGCCCGGGACCCAAGCGACAAGAGGCAGCAGAGGGAGATCGAGAAGGCCCGTAACCTGTACACCGCCCACCGCGAGGCGCTGAAGCGTGACAGGAAGCGAGCTTGACCCTGATGTGTCAAGCCACATATTCTTGTGGTACATCACATCAGGAGGAACGCGATGGGCACCAACTTCAAGGACTACGTGGCTGCCTCAAGGGCAGCCGAGTCCCCTGAGGACGCTGCCATCCGGAAGGTTTTCGCCGAGGACATCCGCCTCGGGCTGGAGTACCGCGACGCCCGCATCAAACGCGACATGACCCAGCGCCAGCTCGCCGAGCTGTCCGGCGTTCCGCAGGCAGACATCAGCCGGATCGAGCGCGGGGGCGGGAACCCGACGGAGGCGACTCTGCAGCGGCTGGCCGGAGCGCTGGAGCGGCGGCTCAGCCTCGTCTGATTCGACTCGATTGGCCGCCGCGTACCACTCCGTCAGCTTGCGGCCTGGCCGGTCCGCCCATCCTCGTCGTCCAGCCAGCGCGTGATCGCCTCGCCGTGCTGGTTGAGCAGCGGTGGAGCCAGGTGCTCGACGCGGCCACCCTCGCGGCCGTCGGTCTCGAATCGCAGCGGCGGCCCAGGCAGTTTTACCCGGCCGAGCGCCGCGTGCTCCACCTCGAGCAGCAGGCCCTGCGACAAGGCTTGCTCCCAGGTGTAGACCTCGGCGAAGTCGCGCACCTTGCCAGCCGGGACGCCCAGCGAGTCCAGCTTCGCGAGCACCTCTGACGAGGAGTGCCTGGAGAAGGCCGCGTCGACCGCCGCGTTGACCGCGTCGTGGTCGCGCACCCGGTCCCGGTTCAGCGCCCACTCCGGCCGGTCCAACCCGAACGCGGGCGCCATCCGCTGCCACAACGCGTCGCTGCCCACGGCGATCTGCACGAACCCGTCCGCTGCCCGGTACAGCCCGTACGGGCAGATCGACGGGTGATAATTGCCGGTCGGCTCCGGCACCTCCCCCGCCGCGGTGTACCTCGTCCCCTGGTAAGCATGGGCACCGACCACGGCGGCGAGCAGGCTGGTGCGCACGACCTGACCCTTGCCGGTCTCGTCCCGCTCCCGCAGCGCCGCGAGCACCCCGTATGCCCCGTACATGCCGGCCAGGATGTCCCCGACCGGCAGCCCGACCCTGGTCGGCTCGTCCTTGGAAGGCCCGGTCACCGACATGACACCGCCCTCGCCCTGAGCGATCTGGTCATAGCCCGGCCTGCTGCCCTCGGGCCCGTCGTGGCCGAACCCGGTGATCGACAGGATCACCAGGCCAGGGTTGAGCTCGTGCAGCCGGGCCACGCTGAACCCCAGCCGGTCAAGGACCCCCGGCCGGAAGTTCTCGATCAGCACGTCGGCCCGCCCGACCAGCCGCCCGAGTAGCTCGCGGCCTTCGCCGGACTTCAGGTCGATCGCGATCGACTCCTTGTTCCGGTTGCAGGACAGGAAGTAGCTCGCGTGCTCGCGGCCGTCGCTGCCCGGCAGGAACGGCGGCCCCCAGCCGCGGCTGTCATCACCATCCGGCGACTCGACCTTGATCACCCGCGCGCCCAGGTCGCCGAGCATCATCCCGGCGTGCGGCCCAGCCAGCGCCCTCGACAGATCGACTACGACCAGCCCCGCCAGCGGTCCGCGCGGCGCGCCATGCTCGCTCATAGCCAGTCCACCTCGGCCGTCGGGGCGCCTGCGAGCATGGCGAAGCCTGGCCCGCGATCGAAGAATGGCTGCTGCTCCGACCGGCGTTCATGCATTTTTTCTCGCAACAGGACGCTCGCGTTCATGTCCACCACGGGTGCATCATGGCGGCCGCTGATCACGACGCCGTAGTCTGCCGCAGCTCCCGCCCTGGTGACCTTGCCCCATCTCACGTCTCTGACCACGAGCGCCATGTCGCGGTCCAGCGGATCTCCCCAGCCGCCTCCGCCTGTCGTCCTGATCCTGATCAGCGTCCCGGCTTCTACCGGCTCTGCATCGGCGAGTGCGTCTGCGGGCCGTTCTGCGGAACCGCCAGGGTCGATCGTCACCTCAAACGGCCGTCCGGCCTTTCCGCCGTTGACGCCCCAGCAGGAAAGGATCGACCGGTCGGCGATCGACATGAAATAGCCGTCTGTGAGCATCCTGATGACCTTCTCGTAGCCAAGGCCGCCGCGGAACTGGCCTGGCCCTCCCGAATCCGCGGCCAGGCCGAGCCGCTCCACGACAAACGGGAACCTGGCCTCGGAGAACTCCGCCGGCAGGTTCCGCGAGTCAGGGACGACGTGGATCGTGTCCTCGCCGTCGGCGTAGTACCGGCCTCCCGAGCCCCCGCCGAGCACCTCGCGCATCAGGTATGGCTCGCCGGCGGCGTCAGTGCCGTAGACCCCGGTGTACCTGATCGTCTCCTGGTCGGCGGGCATCCGCCCGCCGACCGCCTTCGCGAGCACTCCGGCCAGCACGCCGAGCAGCCGCAGGATCACGAACGTGCGCGCGTTCGTCGGCGCGGGGAAGATCGGGGTGAGCAGCGTGCCAGGAGGCGGGAACCGCATCTCAAGCAGATCGACCACGCCCTCGTTGACGTCCAGCTCGGCCATCCGTTCCGGCGTATCGGCGAGGTTGCGCAGAATCGGGGCCAGCCATTTAGCCAGGAAGTTGCCGTCGGCGTAATTGCCGCAGTGATTGATCGGGCCCTTGGCCTGCGGGCTCGTGCCGTCGAAGTCCAGGATGAGCCGCGCGCCGCCAGGCTCGTCATCCGCGGTCCTGGTGAGGGTGATCCGCTGGGTATGCAGCCTGGGCGGGTCGACGCCGTCGTGCTCGGCGTAGTCCTCCCAGGTCCAGGTCCCGACCGGAATCTTCGCGAGGATCTCGCGCCGGAACGTGGCGGTGGTACCTGCGACGATCGCGTCGAAGCACGCCTCGACGGCGTCGGCCCCGTACCGCCCGAACAGCTCGGCCAGCCGGTTCGCGCCCATCAGACAGGCAGCGCACTCGGCGTCCAGGTCGGCCGCGAGCGACTCGGGCATCCGCGAGTTCCGCGTCATGATCGTCAGGACGGCCCGGTTGGGAACGCCCTGGTCCCAGAGCCTGATCGGCGGGACCATGAGCCCTTCCTCGAACACGCTGGTAGCGCGGCTGGGCATCGACCCCGGCACTGCACCGCCGATGTCGTCATGGTGGCCGAACGCCTGCACGAACGCGACGACCCGCGGCGCGGCGTCGTCATCGCCGGCGTGGAACACCGGCACAGTGACGCACAGATCCGGCAGGTGGCCGATGCCGCCCTCCGAGGAGTACACATCGTTGTGGAAGAACACGTCGCCTGGCCGCATCGTCTCGACGGGGAAATCCCGGACGATCGGGTGCACGAGCGAGCTGTAGGAGCGGCCGGTCAGCTTCCGCAGCAGCCGGTCATGGATCCCTGCCCGGAAGTCGTGAGCGTCCCTGATCATCGGCGACCTGGCCGTACGGCCGATCGCGGTCTCGACTTCCTTTTCTATCGATGCGAGGCTGCCCGCGATGATCTCGAGCAGGACCGGGTCAGCGTCCTCGCCCCGGCCGGTCAGCATCCTGCCCACTCGCCACCTCGCCCCGTCCGCGCGCCCGAGTCACCTAATCCAGCCGAGGATATGCTCGCCGACCGCGCCCGGCTCTTCCAGGTTCGCCCGGTGCGTCAGTACCCGCCATCTCCGCAGGCGCCATGACACCAGGTCAGTCCGTGCGGGCTGAGCGCCTCAAGGATCAGCAAGGCCGTAGTGAGGAAGAGCAACAATGTACTGATCGCCATGACCGCTCGGCCGAGCTGCCCAAGTCGGACAGCCCTGAATCTCGTATCGCCCCAGCGCCTGGTGAAGCAGCCGATCAACGCCCCAGCCAGGACCAAGACGCGAATCCCGGACGTCGAATGCTGGTGCTCGTATCTCAGGTACAGAAAGAGTGCTGCAACCTGAATGGCATTGCTCGCCAGGGAGGTGGTCAGTCGCAGGTATGCATTTGTCTTGGGGGGCGGCTGGACCGGAACGCCGTACTCGTCTAGTTCCGGCGCGGCCGACGCCCCGAGGACATCTTCAGCGGGCATGGCAACCATTTTTCAGCCCGATTCTGCACTAGTCCAGGCCAGAATGTGTTCGTTGACCTCGCTCGGCTTTTCCAGGTGCAGAAAGTGACCGGCGTATTCGATAACGACCATCCGCGATCCTGGCGCCAGCAGCGACTCAGCGCGACGGGCCAGGTCGACCGAGATGCACCCGTCATCGGCCCCGTGCAGATACAAAGTCGGCTGCGGCGCCTGCCCGACGTGCGCCTCCGATCGGATCAATCCCTGGATCGATCCGGGATTCTCAGATGGATCCCCGGATCCATCCGGCGCGCGGTAGTAGGCGATCGCGGCGGCTAGATGCGCGGGGTTACGCAGGCATTCCTTGACATTGGCGAGCTCCTGCGTGGCGTCGTAACCCGGCGACCATTCCCGCCATAGCTGATCAAGGAAGGCCATGTCGCCGGCGGCCACGACGGCGTCCGCGAGCCCGGCCGGGTCGCGGAAGAAGAACAGGTAGAAGAATCGCTTGAGCTGCTCGTAATCGCTGAACAGGACCGGGTCCAGGCTCGCTGGTGGCACCGCCAGCGTCACCAGCCGGCGCCACCTTCCTGGCGCGAACGCGGCTGCCGCGTACGCGGTCTCGGCGCCCCAGTCATGCCCGATCAGGACCGCATCCGCGTCGCCGCCCAGTACTTCGTGCAAGACATGCGCGTCGGAAGCCAGCGCTCCGACGGTGTAAGCGCCATCCGCGGGTATGGCGGTCGGCGCGTACCCGCGCATGAACGGCGCGACCGCGTGGAAGCCCGCCTCGGCGAGGCCAGGCAGCAGGTGCCGCCAGGTGTGCGCGGAGTCTGGGAAGCCATGCAGGCACAGGGCAAGCGGACCATCGCTTGGTCCAGCCTCCAAGATCCCGAACTCAAGGTCGTTGGCGTGAACCACGCGGGTGCGCGGTGCTGAATGAGCCATGACTGGCAAGCTACCCGCCTGGCGCTGAGCCGACGATCGACCCGTTGATCACACCTCCTGCCGCTCCGCCGCGGCTACGCTACTCACATATCCAGCTCCAGCAGCGCTGGTGGGCGCGAGCTAGCGTGGACTGGATGGACCTTCAGGCCGTCAAGGCTGCGGCGGGACCTGAGCTAGCCGCTGGTGCTGCGGCTGGGGCCAGGAACGCCTGCGACCTCCTGGACGAAGCTGATGTCCTTGCTAAGGGCCGGCTATTGGGCCCGCGCGTGTGCGTTGGCTGGGTTGTCCATCGAGGAGGTGGGTAAAGCCGTCAGCCTGGGTCTTCTAGCAGGAATGCCCGAGAGCCTGAAAGCTCGGGCACCCGTTGGACGGATGCCGGGATGGCACCAGTGGAAGCAGGCGGAAGGTCAGGTCGTCGCCGTGGTGCCGTACCTTCCGCCGGCAATCGCGGCGCCTGCTGAGAATGCCTGAGGCCAGCCTGTCAAAGCTCATGAGCGAGTACGGGGTGCAAGCGGAAGAGGCGGACCGGCAAAAGCGCGCCGGGTTGTATGTCGACATCGGTCCTGGGGCCCGGATCCGGGAGCCCGCCGAGATCACCGAGGCCGCCGCGGCCCGGCAGCTTGACCAGGCGCGGAAGCTGTCGCCTCCGCCATGATTCTTGGGGATCCGCGGCAAAATGTCCTCCCAATGCCCGCATGTCGAGAGAGCCAGACTCGCGCGGGCGGTGGTCGACGCGCTCGCGGCTAAGGTACAGACCCGGACCCCATACGATGCTGCCGACGTCATGCTGGCAAGTCTTAGCAGAGCCAGGAGCGAATGACGCCTGCGAGGGCGCGAGCTCTGTGGTCAGCCTGGGAAGGTGTCGGGGTCGGGGCCGGTGCGCTGGTCTCGGTCCAGGGCACTGATCGCGGCGACGTCTTCACCTGACAGCTCAAAGTCGAAGATGTCGAAGTTCTCCCTGATCCTGGCAGGTTTCACCGACTTGGGAAACACGATGTCTCCGCGCTGGATATGCCAGCGCAGGACGACCTGGGCCGGTGTCTTGCCGGTCTGGTTGGCGATCCGCCTGACCTCGGGGTCAACCAGCAGCTCGCCGCCCTTTGCGAGCGGCGACCACGCCTCGACTGCGATCTGGTGCTCTATGCAGAACACGCGCAGATCATCCTGCGTCAGGTAGGGGCTGATCTCGATCTGATTGACCGCGGGCGGGACGTCGCTCTGCGCATGCAGCCGCCGTAGGTGGTGCGCCTGGAAGTTGGAGACGCCAATCGATCTGGCACGGCCTTCGCGGTAGAACTCGGCGAGCGTCTCCCAGGTTGATACGAAGTCGCCGTCATACTTCATCGGCAGCGGCCAGTGGATCAGGAACATATCGACGTAGTCGAAGCCCAGAGCCTCCAGAGTCTGGCTGAACGCCTGGCGGGCGTCGGCCGGCCGGTGGCTGCCATTGTTCAGCTTGCTCGTCACGAACACGTCGCCGCGGCTGAGGCCCGACTTGGCGATGGCCTCGCCGACCTCCCGCTCGTTGCCGTACATCTCGGCAGTGTCGATATGTCGGTAACCGGTCTCGAGAGCCGTGCTCACGGCCTCGGCGGTCTCCTCCGGCCTGATCAGGAAGACCCCGAAGCCGAGCTGCGGAATCGGCTGCCCGTTGTTCAGGACGATGTCGGGTACTGGCGTCACAGTTCCCCCGCTCCTCGAAGGCGGACAATCCACCCGTCTTGTTGATCTTCTTTGCTGCCCTGCCCAAGATCACCGGCTTCATTCGTTCGCTAGTCGACGATGAGGTGCCGCGGAGAAGCGATCAGGAGCCGCGGAGATAGGTCAGGACGGCCAGTACCCTGCGGTGGTCGTCGGCCGCTGGCAACAGGCCGAGCTTGGCGAAGATCGACCCGACGTGCGTCTCCACGGTCTTCGGCGACAGGTACAGCTTTCCGCAGATCGCCGCATTCGACCGGCCCTGCGCCATCAGCTCCAGGATGTCCTGCTCCCTATCGGTGAGCTTGGCGAGGGAGTCGTCGTCACGGCGGCGTAGTAGCTGCGCGACTACCTCGGCGTCGATCACGGACCCGCTCGCGGCGATGCGGCGGACCGCGTCCCCGAAGTCGGCGATATCGGACACCCGGTCCTTCAGCAGGTAGCCAACCCTGGCTGGAGCGTCCTTGAGCAGCCACGATTGCGGGCGGGTCTGGCTCGCTGGCGATTTGCCTGATCACCTCGAAGCCCGTCACGTCGGGAAGCTGTACGTCAAGGAGCACGATGTCGGGCGACAGATCCCTGGCCGACGCACCCCGGATGCTCCGTCCGCGGCCTCACCGACCACGTCATAACCGGCGACGGCGAGCAGTTCCCTGGCCTGGGCACGAAAACCAGCATGATCGTCGACGATCAGGACACTGCGCGCCATCGCTAGATGCTGGCATTGAAGCACGAAGGGCGCATCGGGGCTAGCCCTGACGCGAGGTGCCAGCGTCGCCCCCGATGTGCTGCTGACCTGCGCTCCATACCGTTCAGAGCACCAATCAGGAAAGGGAGGACGGCATGGGAACGCAGACTCTCCAGCGGGTCACCGCAGCGGGCATATCGCGCCGGGCGGGAATGGCGGCGTACGTCGGCGCCGCTGCCTTCATCGTGGCTACCGCGTGGTACGCGCTAGCCGTCGAGCACGTGGTGGTGCCGGCACCCCCACAGCCAGCACACGTCCCGGCGGACAGTGCGATGCGCGAGTACTACCACTGGTTCGCCGGCACGCTCGCGCAGGAGCGGCTGTATCTGGCCATCGCCATCGCGGGTTTCGCCGCGTTCGCTGCCGTCGCCGGATTCGTGCGCCAAACCCTGGATCGCGATAGCGCCCTCGCCGCCGCGGCAGCGTGCGCGATAGCGGCCGGCGCGATCGCCTATGGCGTCGGCACGGTCATCTTCCTCGGCGGTCACCGGGCTGTCGGGCTGATGGCCACGCACAGCAACCCGATTCAGGCCACCAACTCGATCGCGTTCACGATTGACAGCATCGACCAGGCATT
>DATAEH010000185.1:0-7985 GCA_036258115.1 Streptosporangiaceae bacterium | reverse complement strand
CTTGCCGCGAGCGCGCCGCCGCAGGTCAGCACCGCACCCACGATCTGCAGGACGGTCGGCTGCTGTCCGAGAATGACCGCGGCGAGTGCCAGCGACGCGGCGGGCTGCAGCAACAGCATTAGCGACGACACCGCGGCGGGGAGCCGCGGCAGCGACGAGGTGATGAACAGCCACCCTGCAGTCTGGCTAAGCAGGGCGAGTGCCAGCAGCCAGCCGATGGACGGCCACAGCGGGTGCAGCTCAAGGCCCCCGAAGACTAGGCCGAAGGCGAGCGCCGCCACAGCGGACCCCGCCGTCGCGTCCGCCACGGGCCCGGCGACGTGCACGGACGTAGATGACGACCGGCGCAGGATCAGCAGGTAGCCCGCATAGGCGATGGAGGTGCCAATGCCGTAACAGATGCCAGCGAGCGGATGCGGTGCCGATGTGGAATTCTCGGTAAGGCCGGAAACGAGGACGACGCCGATCATGACCACGGGTAGCGCGAAGGCGACCGCCCTTCCCGGTCGCTCCTTCCACAGCACCCATGCCAGACCGGCGACGAACAAGACCTGAAGGTTGCCGAGAACGGTCGCCACGCCAGCCCCGACGTCCGCGATGGCGTGGGCCCACAGGATGAGGTCGACGGCGAGAAAGAGGCCGGCCAGCACGGCCCTCAGTCGCTGCGCCATGCTGCGTTGCCCATGCCTACGTTGCTCGATCAGCGCGAGAATGATCAGCACCGGCAGCGCCAGCGCCGTCCGGTAGAACGCGGTGCTTACGGCGCTGGCGCCCGACTCGGCGACGAAAACGGCCGAGCAGGAAATTGTCGCCGCGCCCAGCCCCGCCATCAGCAGCGGGCGCCGAGAGTACACGCCGACGGCACCAGAGGCGGCGGCGCCCTCGCTGCCTGTAAGGACCGTAGACTTGTACGGTGCTGTCACGCACTCAGCATACGGGTCACTCCGGCAGGGGAGGACATGGGACTGGGCGACGATCAGCTTGAGGCCCTCGCCGAGTGCATCGACCTGATCAATACCGGCCGCCGTCTGGCCGGCGGTACGTCCGCGGCGGACGAGCTGGCCGATATCCGCGGCGTAGTCGCGTTCGCGAGGCGCTACCGGGTTGAGAACCGCTCGGCAGTCCGCGCTAGCGACGTTCCACGGCTCCGTGAGCTGCGCGCCCGGCTCGACGCGATCGTGGTCGCACGCGAGGCCGGTCGCGAGGAGCGGGCAATACGCGACCTGAACGCGTTGCTGGCCGAGACCGGAGCCGTACCCCGGATCGTGACCCACGATGGCCGGCCCGCGCACATCCATGTGAGCAGCGCCACAGCGCCGCTAGCAGACCGCATCGCCGCTCACAGCGCGATGGGGCTCGCGGAACTGATCGTGGCGGGGGAGAGCGGCCGGGTCCGCACCTGCGCATCGCCGCGGTGCGACGTTGTCTTCATCGACATGTCCAGAAACCAGTCACGCCGGTACTGCGACAGCCGCACCTGTGGCAACCGCCTTCACGTCGCGGCGTATCGGTCCCGTCAGTCCGCCAGCGCGCCCAGCGAGGAGCAAGGGGCCGGTGGATAAAGGCGGAAAGCATGTGGATAACTGCCCGAGCCTGGTGGAAATGACTGTGCGCAGCAACCGCTGGTCTCCAAGCGCGTCGGTGCTGTCGACGAACTGATCGACGGCGCCGGTCGGAGGCAAGCTCCTAATGTCGTCGGCCGTGATCGCATCCCGCAGCGCTGCAGCGAAACGGCCGGCGTCGATGACCAGGAAAGGCCGGTCGAAGTAAGGCCGGACCGAGGTGTCCAACGGTGCAGTCAGTCCGAGATCGTTGTGCAGCCCGGCGACGGCCTCGTAGGCAGCGCAGAGGTTGCGCTCGCGTTCCGGCCACGACCGGGCGGTCACCGCGGCCGTCAAAGCGGGCCGAAGGACCCCGGCCACACCTGGCAGGCGGCCGAACGCAGAGCCCAGCCACTTGCTGTAGGGCGGGTACCTGCGGTGCATCAGCAACGTCATCCGGATCAGGTCGCGGCTGAGCCGGGCCGCGACGATCGCCGAGCCGAGGTCGTCCCCGACCTCGGCGCACCGGCCGGGGAAAGCCTCCTCCTGGCTGATCCGCGTCCACTGGCAGGCGAGCACGTAGCGCCAGACATCGTCGGGATACCAGGTCATCGCCGCCCGCGCGGCCCGCAGGCCACCGATCAGCTGATCAGGGCCGTCAGCGAGCCCATCTCTGAACACCGCGCCGCCAGTTATCTCGGCCAGGACCTGCGCCGGCGTAGCCAGCCAATCATGCAGCGCTACGCCACGACGCGGGTCGAAACCCAGCCGGCCGGTCAACCAGGAGCCGAGTTCGGCGACCTCGACCCAGTGGCGCGGCGAGGAGTCATCCGCCGTGACGTCGATGAACCGCACCGGCCAGCCTTCAAACAGCTCCGGGAGGTGATTTCCCAGCAGCGAGGTAATGTCCGCGATCCGATCGGAGTCGGCAGGACTGACAAAGACCTGGCACCTGGGTCCCCAGTTGTGATCGGTCGACCGCGGCGTATCGAAACCCAGCACGTCAGAACCCCAGCCGATCAGCGCCGCGGAATGCCGCAAGCCGGGCACGTGCTCGTCGAGCAGCGGCCTGATGACCTGCTGGTAGTAGCGCCCGGACAGCTCGGTGCCCGGCGAGAACTCGGCAGCCACCCGCCGATCGTGCCAGCCTGGCCTGCGGCGGCGCCATGCATATAGGCCCTTCGCCGGGCGGCGACATCTGCGGCACGGCAAACGCATGCCATGACCACCCGAGGAGATCATGGAGTGCATGACCGACAGCGAGCTGATCAGCCGGGCCGAGGCTCTTGGCGTCTCAGCAAGCTACGTGAACTGGCGCCGGGAGCGGGTCGACGTACCGGAAGACACGCTCCGCGCCATCATCGAGGCCCTAGGCGAACCTCCAGCCCAGCAGCGACACCGGCCGCCAGATCAGAGGGCCGGGTCCGGCCAAGCAGAGGCGGACAGAGCTTCCCGGCTGGCCGATGTGCCGCGCCAGCGGGCCTGGGGTTTTACCGTCCAGCTGTACTCGGTCCGCTCGCGTCGCTCGTGGGGGCACGGTGATCTGCACGACCTGGCCGACCTGGCACGATGGTCGGGCCGGCACCTCGGCGCCGGCTTCATCTTGATCAACCCGTTGCACGCCCCTGAGCCGATCCTGCCGGTGAGCAACTCGCCGTACCGGCCGATGACCCGCAGATACCTCAGCCCGCTGTACCTGCGGATCGAGGATGTCCCGGAGTACCACCAGCTCAACCTGGCGCGGCGTGAGTACATCGATGAGCTGGCCGGGCCGCTGCGCGCCGCGAGCAGCACTCCGGACCTGATAGACAGGGACGCGGTCTGGGAGGCCAAGCGGCTCGCGCTCGAGCTGGTCTACTCGGTCGGCCAGACGGCTGAGCGGAAGGAGCGGTTCCGCCGGTTCCTCGACCGCGAGGGCGCAGACCTCGAAGCGTGGGCCACCTGGTGCGCGCTCGCCGAGGCACACGGCCCCGACTGGCGCGACTGGCCTGCCGGTCTGGCCGATCCCCGCCAGGCCGCGGCCAGGACGACAACAGGACCGCTCCGCGAACGAGCCGGCTTTCACGCATGGCTGCAGTGGCTGCTCGATGAACAGCTAGCCGAGGCGCAGCGGGCTGCCAGGGCAGCGGGCCTGTCCATCGGCGTGATCAGCGACCTGGCGGTCGGTGTGCATCCGGGTGGGGCCGATGCCTGGGCACACCAGGACCTGCTTGTCCCTGGCATGTCCGTCGGAGCTCCGCCTGATGGCTTCAACCAGCGAGGTCAGGACTGGTCCCAGCCGCCCTGGCATCCGCAGCGGCTGGCCGCCTCCGGTGCCCGGCCGCTTGCCGACCTGTTCCGAGCTGCGCTCCGTCATGCCGGCGGCGTTCGCGTGGATCACGTGATGGGCCTCATGCGCCTCTGGTGGATACCGGAGGGCGTGCCTGCGGACCGGGGCGCGTATGTCAGCTACGACCATCGGCTGACCGTCGGCGCGCTAACTGCCGAAGCGGCCAGCGCC
Source organism: Streptosporangiaceae bacterium (assembly GCA_036258115.1). Taxonomy (GTDB): domain Bacteria; phylum Actinomycetota; class Actinomycetes; order Streptosporangiales; family Streptosporangiaceae; genus Chersky-822. The sequence goes on along the minus strand of DATAEH010000185.1, from coordinate 3,944 downwards.
GGTGCCCTGGCGATCGGCGAGGACCTCGGCACAGTCGAGCCTTGGATCCGCCGCTATCTGGCGGGCCAGCACGTGCTCGGCACGGAGATGGCGTGGTTCGCGCGCGAGCCCGACGGGTCGCCGTTGCGGCCGCAGCACTGGCGCAGGAACTGCATGGCGACGGTCGGCACGCACGATGTGCCGACTATCTCCGGATTCGTCAGCGGAGACCAGGTCACCGTCCGTGCTCAGCTTGGGCTGCTGAAAGATCCGGAGGGAGAACGTAAAGCGTCGGAGGTGATGCTGTCCGCCTGGCGAGACTTGCTGGGCGCCGAAGGGCTGCTTCAGCCTCGACGCCAAACCTCGGCGGATGAGTTCACGGTCGCGATGTACGGCTTCCTCGCCCGCACGCCGGCCATGCTGATCGGCATTTCCCTGGCCGACGCGGTCGGCGACCGGCGCATGCAGAACGTTCCAGGGACGTCATATGAGTACCCGAACTGGCGGGTCCCGCTTTGCGACCGCGAGGGCAAGGCGGTATTGCTCGAGGACCTGCCTGACTTCCGGCTGCTCAGGGCCGTCGTCAGCGCCGCCACCGCCGGCCAGCCGCGCTGAGCTGCCTTCCCGCTTATCCGGCCTGAGCGTCCCGCTCCCTGCACCGCAGCGCCCTGGCGACATCGTCACGGCCCTCGGAGAGCAGCCTGCGCAGCGGGGCTGGCGGGTTGGTCCGGTTCAGGTAGTCAGCTGCCGCGTCGACGGCAACCTGATTGACCACCGTTTCTGGGTAGCCGACCTCGGCGAAGTACTGAGCCATGTCGGTGCTCCAGTCCCGCCAGATGTCGGCGACCACGTCAAAGAAGCGCGGCGCGAACGGGGCCAGCAGTTCGTCCTGGTCCGCGGAGTTGAACCCGCCGAGCGCCGCGCGGAAGGAGGCGTTCGGCAGCTCACCGGTGATGATCTGGTTCCAGGCCGCCTCCTTCGCGTCCGGGTCAGGAATCGAGGCCTGGCAGCTGAGCGCGTGCCGCTCACCGGCATCGGTCCTGTCCCTGTCGTGCTCTGCGTCGATCGCGTCCTGGCCGGCGACGCCGCGGCTGACCAGCCGGTGCAGCAACTGCCAGCGCAGGTCCGTGTCCACGGCGAGGCCCTCGATCGTTGCCGAGCCATCGAGCAGCCCGCCGAGCAGCGTGAGCTCCTCCTCAGAGCTGGCCACAGAGCTGAAGGCCTGTGCGAAACCCAGTTGCCGGTCAGACCCTGGATCCGACTCGTCCAGCGACGTCCGCATCGCCTCGGCGAACCTGGCCATGCCAGCCTCCCGCCAGCCCGGGTCGGCATAACGGCGCACGGCTGCAGCGGCCTGTCGCAGGATCGCCTGCAAGGAGCTGATGTCCGTGACCGACCGGACGCCCGACAGGACGAGCGAGAGGTAGTCCCGCGCGGCCATCTCGGCGTCGCGGCACATGTCCCAGGCAGCGGCCCAGCTGAGCGCGGCAGGCAACGGCTCGGCGAACTCGCCGATCGAGGAGATCAGCGTGCGCAGCGAGTGGTCGTCGAGACGGACCTTGGCGAAGGTCATGTCCTCATCGTTGACCAGCACCAGGTCGGGGCGGCGTTCCCCGGTCAGATCAGGAACGGCGGTCTGCTCGCCGGTAATGTCGAGCTCGACCCGGCGCCTTCTTATCAGGCCGCCAGGCCCGCGGTCGTAGAGGCCGATCGCGATCCGGTGCGGCCGCAGCACCGGATGCGACTCGTGCGCCTCCTGCAGGACAGCGAACTCGGTGACCGCCCCGTCCGCGGACGTCTGGTACTCAGGTCGCAGGGTATTGACGCCGGCGGTCTCCAGCCATGCTTTGGACCAAGACGAGAGCTCACGGCCGGACGTTCGCGCCAGCGCATCGAGCAGGTTTGCGAGGGTCGCGTTGCCCCAAGCGTGCTGGTCGAAGTAGGTACGCACGCCAGCCAGGAAGTTCTCCCTGCCGACATAGGCTACGAGCTGCCGGAGTACGGCCGCGCCCTTGGCGTAGGTGATGCCGTCGAAGTTGACCTCGACGGCCTCGATGTCGACCATGTCTGCCGCGATCGGATGGGTCGAGGGGAGCTGATCCTGCCGGTATGCCCATGCCTTCCAAACCTGGGTGAACGTCGTCCAGACGTTAGGCCACCGGGTTGCCTCGGCCTGCGCCACCAGGCTCGCCCAAGTGGCGAACGACTCGTTCAGCCACAGGTCGTCCCACCAGCGCATCGTGACGAGGTCGCCGAACCACATGTGCGCCATCTCATGCAGGATCGTCTCGGCCCTGACCTCGTGCCGGGCGTCGGTGACCCTGGACCGGAAGATGTAGTCCTCGAGGAACGTCACCGCGCCTGCGTTCTCCATTGCCCCGGCCTTGTACTCCGGGACGAAGAGCTGGTCGTACTTGCCGAACGGATAGCGGACGCCGAAGGCCTGGTGGTAGAAGTCGAACCCTTGCCCGGTGATCTCGAAGATCTCGTCGGAATCGAGGTAACTCGCCAGGGACTGCCGGCAGAAGATCCCCAGCGGAATGCCGTCGTGTTCGCTTCGGACTACGTGATACGGCCCGGCCGAAATGTGAGTGATGTACGTCGACATGACCGGCGTGGGCGGGAACTGCCAGCGCTCAATCCCGAGTTCGGCCGGCTCTCCGGAGACGCTGGGAGCCATGTTCGAGATGACCTGCCAGGTGTCTGGGCAACGCACGTCGAATTCGAACGTCGCCTTCAGGTCAGGCTGGTCGAAGCAGGCATAGATCTGGTGCGCGTCGAAGGTCTCCAGATCGGAATACAGATAGACGCCCTTATCGGCCGGATCGGTGAATCGGTGCAGGCCCTCCCCGGTGCGCGAGTACGCGCATTGAGCGCGCACGGTCAGCTCATTGGCCGCGGCCAATTCGTCTAGGGCGATCCGGTTCCCGTCAAAGGACTCGGCAGGAAGCGTCCGGCCGTTCATTACGACCTCGCTGACCTCGAGCGCCGTCAGGTCGATGAAGGTTGTGGCGCCGGGCTGGCCGCAGCTGAAGCGAATGGTTGACACCGAGCCGAAGGTGGTCTCGCCGCCGGTCAGGTCGAGCTCGATCTGGTAGGACTCGACGCGCAGCAGCCTGGCGCGCTCAGCCGCTTCGTCGCGGGTCAGGTTGCTGGTCACGATCTTCATCCTCTGCTCTGCGATCGGGTACACGGCATGATTTCACGCTGCCGCAACGGAATGCCGTGCCGGTTCGCTGGGTTGTGCCATGTCAGGGGCGGGAGTGAGCAAGTCAATCTCGCAGAGGAGATGTTGTGACGGATCAGTCGCCAGTGCAAGTCGATTTCTGGTTCGACCCACTCTGCCCGTGGGCCTGGATTACATCACGGTGGATGCTCGAGGTGGCGAAGGTACGCCAGGTAGAGCCGCGCTGGCATGTCATGAGCCTTGCGGTGCTCAACGAGAACAGGGATGACCTTCCTGAGGGCTACAAGGAGCGAATGGCTCAGGCGTGGGGCCCGGTCCGGGTCTGCGTGGCCGCCGAGCAGAAATTCGGCAACGACGCTGTGCTCCCGCTCTACACGGCGATCGGCACCCGGTTCCACAACGAGAAGGCCGAGCGGAACCGGGAAACCATCGAAGCCGCCCTGGCAGAGGCTGGCTTGCCGGCCGACCTTGCCGACGCGCTGGAATCCACCGAGTACGACGAAGCGGTCAGGGCATCGCACACCGACGGAATCGAGCGGGTCGGTCTCGAGGTCGGCACCCCGATCATCGCGGTCGGAGACGCGTCGATATTCGGTCCCGTCGTCACGCCGATTCCGCGCGGCGAAGCTGCCGGCACGTTGTGGGATGGCGTGCGCCTGTGCCTGGAAACGCCAGGCTTTTATGAGCTCAAGCGCAGCCGGCTGGCGCCGCCGATCTTCGACTAATCTCCGCCTGCGCGAGCGGGCGAGTGCTTCTGCCTGTGGTGATGCGCCTTCTT
>DATAEH010000184.1:0-11655 GCA_036258115.1 Streptosporangiaceae bacterium | reverse complement strand
ATCCCCCGCAGCACAGCAGCAGATCATCAACGTCGAGGTCCAGGCCCAGGTCGCTGAGCCTGCGGTCGGGCGCGCCCAGCAGGAACGCGGCGATCAGGCCAGCCACGATGGCGGTCTCGGCCTTGTCGGTCGCCCGGCGGCACAGCGGGCGGCTTGGCCAGAGCCCGCGAATAGTCCTGGCAAGGGCGGACATTCTGATGAGCCGCAGGTTATGGCCGCATCATGCACGCCTCCTTGAACTGCCTGATCGCCGCGGGATCGAAGTCGCGCAACCTCGCGGGCCAACCCGACGGTGCGCGACGAGGCCGCCGCCGACCCAGACTGGATGCTGCACGCCTGTATGGCGTCGCTGGAGAAGCTGGGGATCGGCGCGCTGGTGACGATTGGCGGCGACGACACCGCGTACTCGGCGTCCCGGCTGGCCGAGGCGGCCGGAGGGCGGTTGCGGGTGGCGCACGTGCCGAAGACCATTGACAATGACCTGCCGCTGCCGGGCGGCTTGCCGACCTTCGGCTTCGAGACCGTCAGGAGCGTGGGGGTCGAGCTCGTCAACAACCTGATGGCCGACGCCATGACCACCCGGCGGTGGTACCTGGTGGTGGCCATGGGCCGCTCGGCAGGCCATCTGGCGCTGGGCATCGGGAAGGCCGCCGGGGCTACCCTCACGGTGATCGCCGAGGAGTTCCGGGACGACGAGCCGATCCGGCTGTCGCGTCTGGTGGACGTCCTGGAGACCTCGATGCTCAAGCGGATCGCCGGCGGCCGCCCGTTCGGCGTGGCGGTGCTCGCCGAGGGCATCGGCCTGCGCCTGCATCAGGACGATCTGCGGAAGGCCATGCCCGAGGTGGAACGAGACGAGCACGGCAACATCCGGCTGGCCGAGCTCGAGCTGGACCGTCTGCTGGCGAAGCAGGTCAAGGACCGGTTCAAGGAGCGAGGGACGAAGGTCACGGTCGAGGGCAAGCACATCGGCTACGAGCTCCGGTGCGCGCCCCCCATCCCGTTCGACATCGAATACACCCGCGACCTCGGCTACGGCGCCATCGACTACCTGAAGCGGGTGCTGCAAGGCGGCGAACCCGGCGGCATGGTCACCATCCAGGAGCGGCACATGGTGCCGCTGCCCTTCGGTACGTTCAATGACCCCCAGACGGGGCGGGTGCGGATCCGGCTAGTGAACGTCGAATCGAGCTCGTACCGGGTAGCCCGCGAGTACATGATCCGGCTCGACCAAGAGGACCTCGAGGACCCCCAGCGGCTCCGCCCGGTCGCCGCGGCCGCAGGACTCACGGCCAGCGCCTTCCGCGACCGTTACGGCTACCTGACCGCGGTCTGAGCCGCGGCCGGCGTGCTGCGGTCATCGAGGCGCTCGGCAAGATCGCTGACGGGAGGCATGTCGCCGACCACGCTCACGGAGTATCGCCCACCTGCCGGAACTACTGTCAGCCAGCTACCGGAACCGCGTCCCAAACTGTCGCCTAGGGGCCAGAACCAAGGTGTCCTGCATTTACCGAGGTCGCACATAACCACTGGTAACCGGGGCGACAAACCGGGCGCCGCAGCACGGCCAGGAATCCCTGCCGATTGGCAAGGAATCCCACGTCATGTGGCGGAGGCTCGGGGATTTGAACCCCGGATGGGCGTGAACCCAAACCGCATTAGCAGTGCGGCGCCATAGACCGGACTAGGCGAAGCCTCCTTGCCTCTGCGGGATCGCCTCAGAGGCGTCCCCAGAGTACTCATTGCACGACCAAGCGCATCTGCTGGCGGAACAAGCCGACTGCGCAGCGCCGAACCGCGGGATAAGGGTACCGGGAGCGACCGGACAGCCGCAAAGCAGCGGCAGGCGCCAGGCCCAGCAGCTCAGCGTGCCTCTACTACCTCATAGTCTCCGTGCGCGTAAGCGTCCCTGATCTTGGTCTTGGCGAACTTGCCGACGCTCGTTTTCGGTACTTCGCTGATGAACGCCCAGCGCTCTGGGAGCTGCCACCGCAACACCCGATCGGCCAGGAACGCGCGCAGCTCCGCCGCGGTCGTGGTCGCTCCTGGCGCAAGCACCACGGTTGCGAGCGGCCGTTCGCCCCACTTCTCATCGGCGACACCGATCACGGCGGCTTCAAGAACGTCGGGATGCGCCATGATCGCGTTCTCGAGCTCCATCGACGAGATCCATTCGCCGCCGGATTTGATCACATCCTTGGCGCGGTCGGTCAGCACGACGTACCCGAGCGGGTCGATGGTCCCAACGTCGCCGGTCCGCAGCCAGCCGTCCCTGAACTTGGCCGGGTCGTCGTCCTTGTAGTACGCGCCAGTGACCCACGGGCCGCGGACCTCCACCTCGCCAACCGCCTTGCCGTCGTGCGCCAGCTCGGTGCCTTCGTCGCCGATCAGCCTGGCTTCAACCTGGCAGATGAGCCGGCCGGCCGTGTCCTTGTAGTGCCAGGCTTCGTCTCCGGTCGCGCCGACTGGCGGATACGCGACGCTGCCGAGCGGCGAGGTCTCGGTCATGCCCCATGCCTGCAGGATGGTGACGCCAAGTTCCTTCTCGTAGGCCTCCATCAGCGCGTGCGGCACGGCCGAGCCGCCGCACGGAACGAGGCGCAGCGAGCTGAGGTCGCCGCCGTTCGCGCGGAGGTGCTGGAGCAGCGCATTCCAGATGGTCGGGACCGCCCCGGCGACCGTCGGGCGCTCGGCCTCGATCAGCTTGACCAGCGGTTCGGGCTGCAGGTACTTGTCCGGCATGATCAGGCTCGCCCCGGCCATCACCGCCGCGTAGGGCAGTCCCCAGGCGTTGGCGTGGAACATCGGCACCACCGGCAGCACCCGGTCGCGCTCGGACATCCCGAAGACCGTGCCCATGTTGACGGCCATGGAGTGCAGGTGCATGGACCGGTGGCTGTAGACGACCCCCTTCGGATGGCCCGTCGTGCCGCTCGTGTAGCACATGGCGGCGGCGGATCGTTCGTCCACGTCGGGCCAGTCGAAGCTGTCGGGCTGAGTCGCGAGCAAGTCGTCGTATGAGTGCACCTCGGCTCCATAGCTCGCAAGGGCCTCCAGCGCCGAGCGGTCGGTTTCGCCAGGGGATCCCGTCACGATCACGTGGCGGATCAGCTCCGCATGAGGCAGCACCTGGGCCAGCAGCGGAACCAGGCTCGGGTCGACTATCACCACGTGGTCCCCAGCGTGGGTCGCGATGTAGCCGATCGTCTGCGGCTCCAGGCGAAGGTTCAGGGTATGCAGGACGGCACCCATCGACGGGATGGCGAGGTAGGCCTCGAGGTGCTCAGCGTTGTTCCACATCAGGGTCGCAACCCGCTGGTCGCCGTCCACACCGAGCGAGCGGAGCGCGTTCGCCAGCCTGGCCGCCTTGGCGCCAGTCTCGGCATAGGTTTGCCGACGCAAGGCGTCTGGCGCATACGTCACCACTTCGCTACCGCCATACACGCTGCACCCGTATTGCATGATCCTCGTCACGGTGAGCGGAATGTCCATCATCGTGCTGCGCACAGAGACCTCCTGCGAACTGCCATCCTTGCCGCCTGCCCGTCATCTCGGCCAGGGGCGCCGGACAATATCCCTGGGGTGGATAGTCCCACGTTGGAGACGAAACGTCACCGGGTCGGCGGGAAGCTCATTCCCGCTAACCGAGGCATCAACCGGGACCGAAGCCCTGATCCGGGCGTCTGCCAAGCCAGGGCTTATTCAGCCTGCAGATCGGCATCGGTTCGCAGCTTGGCGACCGCACGAGAGACGGTGCTCTTGACGGTGCCCTGACTGACGCCCAGGATGTCAGCGACCTCGGCCTCGGTCATGTCCTCGAAGTAACGCAGGACCACAGCCGCGCGCATCCGCTGCGGCAGCTTGTCGATCGCGCGCTGTAGTGAGTCGTGCAGCTCACTGTTGCCCGAGGTGTCGGCGGCCGGCTGATCCGGGATGTCGTCGGTCGGGTATTCATCCACCCGCCGCCGCCGCCACCAGGAGATGTGCGTGTTCACGATCGCTCGCCTGACGTAGCCGTCGAGCGCCTTGCGGTCCTCGATCCTGTCCCAGGCCTGGTACGTCTTGGCCAGGGCAGACTGGACCAGATCCTCGGCGTCGGCCAGGTTGCCGGTAAGCAGGTACGCGGTGCGCAGCAACGCCCGCCCGTGCGTGCCGACGAACTCGCGGAACTCGGCGTCGACGCGTGCCGCGTCCAACTGACGCGGCACCGCATCCTTACCTGTCTCTGGCGCATGACGGAGGGAGCTCTGTTGCTGCTGCCCTGGACCACGGCCAACCTTCCGGCTAACCCCGGCCTGCTTCTCGATCTTCCGCTGGCCACCGTGATCGCCCCCGACGCTCACAACTCAACGGTACCCATGACATTGCGCTTATGGTCCGTTACCCATCGTAACGCGCCGCAGGTCGTAGGCATATAGGCGGAACGCCTGGTTGCACACGGTCTCCGTCCGCACAGCTACACCCGCCTGACTTGGTGCCAAAAGATCGCTAAACCGCTTGACGCCTGTTCGATCACTCAGCAATGTCGAACATCAGAGTGTGATTCGCGAGGAGCGATCACGCGCGGGGAGGCGGGTGTACCGGTGAGGCCGGCTGGGGTGTGCTGTGAGCGGTGCCCCGGTGCCACCATGGCCAATAGCCGCCACATCGCCAAGCGCCGGCTACTCAAAGCCGCGGTCTTTCAGCCACAAGCCGGCGCGGGAGTTTCTCCCGGAAACCGCGGCTCCGGCGGCAGCCGGGGCGGTGCCCGAAGCACACGCAGCGCGAACTTCAGGGCGGACACGGGCGTGCCCGGCGATCCAGGCGCGAGTGGAGGCGGCGTTTCGTCCGAGCGCCGCGCGGCCGGCGACCCTGGGGCGCAAACAGATGCCGTCGACCACAATGGGCACGGACACCTCAGCAACGGATTCGCGCCGTCGGCGACTGGGTTCGGAACGGCCCCAGGGAACTTGTACCGGGCCGTTACTGGGCAGATCCTCGACGTTAGCCCGCAAGTGATTGCCATCGGCGATCAAGGAGGCGAGCGCAGGTTCGCACTGACGCCCGATGCGACTGCGTGGCGTGGCGGCTCGTTAGATCCTGCTTCGCTCAGCAGGGGCGATGAGGCCATCATCAGGCTCCTGCCCTCAAGGCCCGGGGTCGCCGACAAAATCTGGGCGAATATCGGGCGCGTCACCGGCATTATCGTGGACTGCGATTCCGCGAGCGTGGTTGTGAACGAGGGCGCCACGAAGAGCCCGCAGAAGGTCGTCATACCGAGGAACGCCAGCGATCGGGTCGAGGTCAAGCTACCGTACATGCGACCTGGCTACATGATCGACATCATCGGCATCAGGCACCCCGACTATCTCGAGGGCCTGGTTCCAGTGAACTTCCAGCCCCCGTACCACAGCGACAAGGTCGTGCCTGACAAGGAAGTCGGCGGCCGCCTTCCCGAGTCGATCGCCGGCTCGGCGATCTGGCACGACTCAGCCGACGAACCCTACGGGGTCCTCGGAATCTCCTATCCGGCCATCGATCCAGCAGCTGAATGCGCCGAGGTCCTGGCCGGGCGGTTCCCGCCTGGCCGAGCACCAGCTTTTCGTCAGCTGCCTTACCTCGCTGTCGGCACCGCGCTGAACGTGCGCAATGAGTGCACGGGCATAGCGTGGACCCTGCCGGTCACGGGCTGCGCGCCGATGGCGCGCCTCTTCAATGATCGCTGCGTCGCCTGCGGGACCCCGCCACGTGGACGGGTCGCCGATCTGACGATAGCTAGCTTCGTCGCGCTCGGCGGCGACCTCGAGGCTGGCTGCTTCAGTACGACGCTGACGATAGGCCGATGACATGTGGTTCACTGCCCTAGGTCAGGCTCAAATCCCGCTGCTGGCGGCGATGCTACTCGGCGGCTGCGCAGCCAAGTTCGCCCGCGCGATCAAGCGCAAATCGATCGAAGCGGGACTCGGCCCGACGGCGTTGTTCCCGCTCAGGCTGAGGCCGTTCGCGGCGTCCACGCTGAGCGCGCTCGAGCTTGGCATGGGCATTGGGCTGATCGTGACCGCGGGAGGGCTCGGCGGGGGTGCTTGGGCAAAACTAATCCGGCTCGGCACCTGCCTCCTGTTCGTCGTGGCGACGCTCGCCCTCATTGAGCTGCGCAGCATCAGACCGGACATCGGTTGCGGCTGCTTCGGAGAGTTCAGCTCGACCCCGATCACCGGCCGGACGCTCACCCGCTCGACCCTGCTGGCAGCGTCAGCGCTCGGCTCCGTGTCCGTGGCTGCGATCGATCCCAGAGTGTTGGACTGGAGCCGGTCCTGGCGGATCCTGACCTTTCTGGGCATCGAGCTCGCGATCATCGCGGCGCTGTCGCCCGAGGTCCGCGAGTTGTTCGTGCGAATCGGCTACTCAGCGCCGTGTGAGCTCAGGATGCCCACCCCGGAACACACTCTCAGCACGCTCCGCCGTAGCAGCCAGTGGCGACGGCATCTCGCGTTGCTGGCCGACGAAGAGCCCCAGGACGTCTGGCGTGAGCTCTGCTGGCGCTACATGTCCTTCCCGAGCCGGTACAACGGCAGGGACGCGGACCTCGTGTTCGCCGTCTACCTGCAGAACAGGCGGCCGGTCGTGCTGTCGGTCCTGGTCGACGCCATGACCGGAGCCGTCATTCCGTGGCCGGTCAGCTCGGGCCGGCCGATCGGATGGCGGTGGACCAGGTTGCTGCGCCGCGGCGCCCACGCCGCACCACAACCTGAGCTGCCCGCCTGGCTGGGCGAGCTTCCAGCGCCCGGCCGGCTGGCTGGCCAGGCCCAGGCACCGGCACTCCGCCATGAGCACGCGACTGTCACGAGTAGCCGGGCGGGCTGAGCTAACCATCTTTCTTGGCTTCTCTTGGCCAGACGCTAGACGCAGCAATAAAGCCCGAGAGCGCCGTCAACTGGGCTGTGCGCGTAGGAAGCGGCCGAAATGCGGCACGGTAAACGCGATCAGTCCGCGTTCTGAGCTATAGATGAGGCCCTTCTTGATCAGGCTGTCTCTCGCCGGCGAGACACTTGACGGCTTCCTGCCAAGCTCGTCGGCGACCTGCGCGGTCGGCACAGGCTCGTCGCCGAGCAGCGCCATCGCGCGCATGTACTCGCGTTCGGCGGGCGTCGCGCGCTCATACCTGCTGCCGAAGAAGCCCACAGCGAGCTCACCCGCGGCCACCGGAGCGGCGACCGCGACATCGGCTGTCGTAACCGGGCTGGTCGCCGCGACATCCCATGTCACCTTGCCGTACGCCTGCACGAAATACGGATAACCGTCGGCGGCCACATAGAGAGCATCGAGCGCCGCTGGATCGAAGTCGGCGCCCTCCCGTCTGGCCGGCGCAAGCAACGCGATGTCGGCCGCGTGCCGGTCCAGGCGGTCAATAGATACATATCGAAACAAACGCTCCGAATAACTCTTGCTCGCCGACAGAACTGACGGAAGGTGCGGCAACCCCGCGCCCACCACGATCAGCGGACCGCCATTCTGAGACAGCTCGTGGCATGCCGCGCAGAGCGCGGAGACGTCGAGCGCCGGTATGTCTTGCATCTCGTCGATGAACAGGGCGATGCCGACCCCGAGGTCGGAGGCGACTGCAGCGGCGTCGGTCAGCAGCTCGGTCAGGTCGATCTCCAGGTCACCCGAGTCCGCGCGTCCCCTGGCCATCGGCACGTCGATGCCGAGCTGGCTGATCGCGACGCCGCCTTTGGGCGCACGCGGGTCCCTGGCAAGAAAGGCCTTGAGCACGGCCAGGAAGTCATCGATGCGCTGCGGGGCCCGGTGCCGCGGGGCGAGCTCCCTGACGGCCATGTGCAGGGCGCTGCCGATCGGGCGCCGGATCGACTGGTCCGGCCTGGCCTCGAGTTTGCCCGTTCCCCAGAGCCGCTGCATCGCCATCGAGCGGAACGCGTTGAGCAGCACCGTCTTTCCGACGCCTCGCAGCCCGGTCAGGACCATGCTGCGCTCGGGCCTCCCCCTTGCCACCCGCTCGAGCACAACCTCGAATTGCGCGAGCTCCCGATCCCGGCCCGCCAGTTCCGGCGGGCGCTGCCCGGCACCCGGTGCATACGGGTTTCGCACGGGATCCATGGATAGGAGCCTATGGCCCGGTCTAGCGAGATCCTTAGATTGGCCTAGAAAGTTCTAGCCGGCGTGTCGCCGATTGAGCTAGCGGTCCGGGCGTGGCTGGGCTCGGTGCAGCTGGCTGAGGTACTCGTTGTAGGCGGCGAGCTGTTCGTCGTCATCGTCGATGTCGGCGTCGGCGGCTGTGAGGCCTGGCGCGACGGTAGCTCGCCTGGCGGATTCGAGCCAGCCGCGCGTCCGCGTTTCCGTGCGCGTGTCCGTGCTCCACATCAAGAAGACGATCATCATCATCACGAACATGAGCCCGTCCCCGCCGACCCACATCGCTGCTCCGCCCGCGTGCAAGTCCCCTGCCGCCGTCCCGGCCCAGGACGGTCTCGGACCGAGCGGCACGCCTGGAGTGCCTCGGTTGGCATAGCCGAGCACCAGTCCCGTGAATGTATCCACCGGCATGATGAGGAAGAGCAGGATCAGCTTGGTCGGGTACGACAGGCGCCACTTGATCGGCTCAGACCCGATGATCGGCAGGAAGAACAGATAGCCGACCACGAGGAAGACAGCGTGCTCGGCTTCGTGCGCGACATCGTTGCGTGCGATCAGGTTCGCGGCCGCTGTGAGATGCAGCACGACGATCGCGGCGGCGTAGGCGGCGAACCCGAAAACCGGCCAGGTCAGGAAGCTGGCGAGGCGCGAGCGCAGAATCCGCTTGACCCGGGTGTGCAGCGGATTTCGACTGGCGTGCAGGAGCAACGTCAGCGGCTGCCCGAAGATCAGCAGCGGCGGAACGACCATGATCAGCAGCAGGTGCTGGACCATGTGATCCCAGAACAGCACGTCGTCGTAGGTGCCGATCCCGCTCTGCAGCGCGATCACGGTTACCGCGAGCCCGGCCAGGAAGAGCCCCGTCCGCCAGCGCGGCCACGGCCGGGCCGGGTGCTCGCGTCGCACCCGCACGACACCCCAGAGATACAGGGACGCCAGCACGACGACGGACGCGGTGACGACCGGTGCTGCCTGCCACTGAGTCAGCACCGCATGCCAGCCGAACCGGGGAAGCATCGAACCTCCTTCGCCAGTGAGCCTACCTAGCATGACGTGCGGCTCTGCGACCTGCCGCTCGTCACGCCGCAGCGCGAAACATCGGGCCTCGCGCCGGCTGACTCACTACGCTGCTGGAGCGGCCCTAGAGCAAGGTTCTGCACCTCGCTCGTCTCAGCTTCGAAAGCGGATTGTGTGCGCCTGACCCCAGGCGCCATTGTTCTCGTCTGCCACGAATGCCGGGCCGATCTGAGTGGCCTGGTACCTTCCGCCGGCGGGGCATTTGCCGGTTGGCGTGCACGCCACCGAGCGGACTGATGAGTGCTTGGCGGTGTCGAGGGCCTCGAGACCGGGAATCTGTGTGACCTTGGTCCAACGACCGTTCTTATAGACGGTCACGAATGCTGCCTCCCCGGATATTGCTGGAGTGTCGTACCGCCCCCCGGCCGCGCAGGTGCCTCCCCATCCGCATGACACCGTTAGCACCTGCCCGGCGACGCAGGCGGAGGAATCTGGCTCGCAAAGGGGGTTACCGGGCGGCGGGATACCAGGTACCTCGATGGCCTTGCCCCAGTGGCCGTTCCGTTCGCTGGCCACGAACGGCTCGTATACCCCGCCAGCGAAGTCGGCGTCCGCCGTGTAGCTTCCGCCGGCCACGCAGTTGCCCACCGACACGCACGACACCGATGCAAGCAGGCCATAGCCCGTCTGATTCAGCGCAAGGTAGCCGGTAATCTCCATCGCATTGCCCCAGTGGCCGTTCCGCTCGCTCGCCACGAAGGCTGAATTACGGTGCGAGGAGGGATACAGTCCGCCAACGAGGCAATTGCCCCCCGATGTACAAGAAATAGACTCAATTCCGAGGCCCGAATCTACATGAGCGTGCGCCGAAAGGCCGGGCAGCGCCATGGGCTTGCCCCAGCGGCCGTTCCGTTCGCTGACCACGAACTGGTTCCAGCTTGCTGTGCAGTTGCCCACCGAGGCGCACGACACCTTGGCATTACCGTCATTGCCCTTGGCCCCGAACTGGTGTGCCCGGCCCCATCGGCCATTTACCTCGCTCACCACGAATGCTGGCTTGCCGCCGCCAGCCGTGCAGTTTCCCGGCCCGGAACACGACAAGGAGACGACGTTGTGGGCAGGTGGCGCTTTGCGAGCGCTGAGCACCTTGGTCAGGCGACTCCACCTGCCGTTCCTCTCATTGGCCACGAAGGCGTGGTCACCCCTGGTGTCGTCCTTGTAGAAACCACCTGCTGCGCGGCCGCCCGCAGCGCACGACACCGAGGTGACGCTCGAGTATTTCGCGCCGAGGGCCGCCAGGCCGGGCACCTCGATGGCGGTTCCCCACTGGCCGTTCATCTCAGTGAGGACGAAGGCCTCTGCACGGGACGACGCGTCGACGTACTGTCCGCCGGCGGCGCACGCGCCGCCGGGAGCGCATGACACGGAGTTGACGCCCGCATCCCTGATCACGCTTGCCCGCACGGCCGAGTTCGCCGTTGCCGACACCAGGGTGCCCGCGGACACCGGTGCGACCGCCGTCCAGCTCGCGCCAACCATGCTGACCATCACGCCGGCGGCCGTCACGCAGGCTGCAAGCTTGCCACGGCTATCCCGGTCTCTTGAAGAACTCATTCTTGCTGTGGCCTTCACTCCGGACGCTGCCTAGCTATCCAGCCTGAACGGCTGCGCAGTCGTCTTCTGCTGACAATAGAACGCGCCAGACCTCTCAATGTTGGCCTGTAAGCATGTCATCTGGCTGACGTTATGCGTCATATGACCGCCGGGCGAGGGAGCGGATCGCTCGGCGCTGGAGGATGACGGTGTATGAGAAGCTAGGAGCCGACGTCAGGCCGCTCAAACAGGGTCTAACGCCGAGACTGCGGACCAGCCACGGACCCTCGAGCACCCGGTCGGGCCATGTTCCGGGCATTACCGCAGCTAGGAGGGTTCGCCTAGTGGCCGATGGCGGCGGTCTTGAAAACCGCTAGGGGGCGTGAGCTTCCTCGTGGGTTCGAATCCCACACCCTCCGCTCTGTGATGTCTCGGGACATCGTTCACGTGTGTCCTGAGACATCGTTCCGCTTTTTGGGCTGGGGCTGGTAGTCCTTCGCGGGGTTGAGTGTGAGTTCTCGTAGTAGTTCGCCGGTGTCGCGGTTGATGATGCGGATGTGCAGGTCGTCGATGAGGGCTAGGACGCTGGTCCGGGCGTGGCGGCGGCCGATGCCGATGTGGTGGAGCCGGCTGTTGTAGCGGATGGTGATGACGCCGGAGTCGTCGATCTTGTCGGCGCGGATCCGGTAGTGCGCGGCGGGGGCGAGGCTGGCGGGGGCGGCTTTGGGGCGGGCGGCGAAGGCGGTGGCGGGGGTGCGGCGGTTCAGGGCGCGGTGCGGGCGGCGGGTGTTGTAGTAGCTGGTGAACCAGTCGAGCCGGGCTTGCAGCGCGGGCAGGTCGGGGGCTGGGGGCTGGCGGGCGAGCCATTTCTTGAGGGTCTGGTGGTAGCGCTCGACCTTGCCGCAGGTCTGCGGT
>DATAEH010000183.1:0-46138 GCA_036258115.1 Streptosporangiaceae bacterium | reverse complement strand
CAGCCGACCGTGAGCTGGCATCGCGACGAGTACGACGCGCTGGGGATCGCTTTCGAGCGCCGCGGCGAAATCCTCGACGAGCAGCTCGATGTCTGGTCCCGCGCTTGGGCTGGGTCGCCGGTCTCGTTCGAGGGCACGCATTACCGGTGCGCCGACGTCTGGATCGAACCGCAGCCGGTGACGCCAGCGGGCCCGCCGCTCTGGTTCGGCGGGTCGTCGTTGCACAGGCGGGTCATCGACCGGATCGTGCGCTACGGCAGTGGGTTCAACCCGCTGGGCCAGCCGGACGATGCCGGAATGTCGAGTCTTGAGCGGGCGCTGATTTCGGCCGGGCGGAGCCCGGCCGAAATCGAGTACGTGGGCGGCACCCGCGGCAGGTTCACCAGGCCCGATCAGGTCGCCGATCTTGATGAGGCGCTGGCCGCCATTCCGGCCCTGATGGCGCGCGGCTTCACCACGATCTGCGTCAAGCCTTCGCAGTTCATTGACGAGACAGCACAGATGGGCGACTTCTGCCGCGAACTCGCGGCGAAAACGTCGCGGCTGCCCTGACTTGCGGCCGCTGGACCTTTAAGCCGTGCTTTGAACCTTGACACCAGATCGTTTGCTTCCTTACGATCCCGAACATCGCCGGCCGGTCCCGTGTACCCCGGAGGGGGAACGTGACGAAGATCGATGCGTTCGCCCACATACTGCCGCCGGCTTACGCCGGGCGCCTGGAGGCGATCACGGTCGGACCGGTCAGCGACCGGATCATCGGATACCGGCCGTGGATCCGCGAGGATCCGGCTCTGATCGACCTCGACGCCCGCTGGCGGACTATCGATCCCTTCGGCGATTACCGGCAGGTGCTGACCCTCGCGGTGCCGCCGCTCGAAGAGCTCGGAGAACCAGCCGTCGCCCTCGATCTCGCCATGGCCGCGAACGACGAGCTAGCTGGACTCGTGGCCCGCTACCCTGACCGGTTCGCGGGTTTCACCGCCGCGCTGCCCATGAGTGATCCGCAAGCCGCGGCCGCCGAGCTGGAGCGGGCCATGACGCAGCTCGGCGCCGCCGGGGCACAGCTCCATACCAACGTCGCCGGGGCACCGCTGGACGAGCCGCGGTTCGAGGTCATCTTCGACGTCGTGACCCGGCACGGCGGCGCACTGTGGATGCATCCCACCCGCAGCCCGGTGTGGTCGGACTACCCCGCCGAGTCCGCGTCCAGGTACGGCATCTGGTGGTCGCTCGGCTGGCCCTACGAAACCTCGGTCGCGATGGCGCGGCTGGTCTACTCCGGCTGCTTCGACCGCTACCCTGACCTGACCGTGATCACGCACCACGCGGGCGCTATGGTGCCGCACTTCGCAGGACGGCTGGCCTCGCCGCTCGAGGATCCCGACCGGGACTCGATCATCGCGGGCCTGAAGAAGGACCCGATGGATTACTTCCGCGGCTTCTACGCCGACACCGCGATGTTCGGCGCCAGCCATGCGGTCCGCTGCGCTGTGGAGTTCTTCGGCGCCGATCACCTGCTGTTCGGCACAGACATGCCGCTCGGCGGCCCGAACGTCGTCGCCGACACGATCTCCGACATCACCTCGCTCGGCCTGTCCGAGGCCGATGAGGCCGCCGTTTTCGCTGGCAATGCGACCAGGCTGCTCAGGCTTTTGCAGCCGCTCGATGAGGTCTAAGGAGCAACAGATGGCCGGTTCTGACTCGGGCTACGAGCGCCTGGGAGCCAAACTGCTCTCGCTGCCCGACGTGGTCGCGCAGTCGGTCGGATTCATGGGCCCGGTATTTTCCTCGGCGTTCGTGATCCCGCTGGTGATCGGAGTGATTAGCGCGTCGGGCGAGGGCGGCGGGGTCGCGTCGCCGCTGTCGGTCTTGATCGCCGCCATCGGTGTGTTCGCTCTCGGCTGGATCGTGTCCACCTACGCCAAGAAGATCCACGCGGCCGGCTCGCTGTATGACTACGTGACTCGCGGTCTTGGCGAGCGCGTCGGCACCGCAGCCGGATGGCTGTATTACGGCGGCGTGACGGTGCTGCTGACCGGGCTGCTGCTGCTGATCGGCGGGTACCTGGAGGGCACCATCCAGTCCGAGTTCAACGTGGACCCGCTGCCGTCCTGGGCATGGACGGTGCTGCTGATCGCGCTGATCGCGGCCATCTTGTACTTCGGCGTGCGGATCTCGACCCGAAGCCAGCTCGCGCTCGCGCTGGTCTCAATGCTCGTTGTCGGCGCCTTCTTCATCTTCGTGATCGTCAAGCTCGGGTCGGGCAACAGCGTCAAGCCCTTCGATCCATCCTCCTCAGCCTTTGGCTGGTCGGGCATCTTCTTCGGGGTGCTCTACGGCGTGCTGATATTCGTCGGCTTCGAAACGGCGGCCAACCTGGCCGAGGAGACGCCCAATCCGCGCCGCGAGATCCCGATCGCGGTGATGGCCACTGCGACGATCGCGACGGTCTGGTACGTCCTGGCCACCTACGTCGAGGTCGCCGGATTCCACCTGAGCATCAAGACGATCACGCAGACCGCGTCCGCGCCGCTGTTCGCGCTCGGCGCGCCCGCCAGTGCGGGCGGCTACGGCGGCACCTGGATCGACCGGCTGCTCGAGCTGGTGGTGCTGTTCGACATGATCGCCGTCGCGATCGGCTGCGCGGTCTCGGCGTCCAGGGGAATCTTCGCGATGGCTCGCGACCGTCGGCTGCCCGCTGTCCTGGCCAGAACCTCGAAGCGGCACGGCTCGCCGCTTGGCGCCGCGACATTCCTCACCGCCGCAGGGGTCATCACGCTCCTGCTCAACCAGTTCTGGACCGGCCTGTTCTCACTGCCGGGGACGCCGCACTACTTCGCGCTGTTTGCCTGGGGCTCGACCTTCGGCGGCTTCGCTCTTGTGGTGGTCTACCTGCTGATGTCCGTCGGCGCCCTGCGGAACTTCTGGCAGTCCGACGGACGGGTGCGGCTCATCGTCGCCGCCGTGCTCGGCATCGTGATCACCGGAGGCGCCATCTACGGGTCGTTCTACAAGGTCACCAGCCCGACGATCTGGGCTCCCTGGTTCGCGCTCGGGCTGCTGGCGATCGGTTTCGCCTCAACGTTCGTCCTGCGCCCGCGGCAGGCCGCGAGCACCCAGCTCGCCGACCTGAGCGCGGCGGGAGCCGAAGACGGTTCAGTGACGACGAGGTGAGAGGCCAGAACGTTTACCTGGTCACGGGCGGCGGAAGCGGTATTGGCGCGGCGGTCACCAGGGCGCTGGCCGCGGCGGGTCACAAGGTCGCTATCTGCGGACGCCGACCCGAGGCATTGCGTGCCGTCGCTGCCGCGACGGGCGCGCACGATCTGGTCTGCGACATCGCTGACGATGACCAGGTGCAGAAGCTCGTCGGCGCGGTTGCCGGCACGTTCGGCCGGCTCGACGGGCTTGTGCTGAACGCGGGCATCATCGCGCCTGGCGGCGTCGCCGACCTGTCCGCTGAGAACTTCGCCCAGATGGTCGCGATCAACCTGACCGGCCCGTTCCTCGTGGCCAAGGCGGCGCTGCCGCACCTGCTTGAGGCCCGTGGGGCGATCGTGTCAGTCGCGTCGATCGCGGCGCTGCGCGCGGCCGCCGAGATGGGTGGCTACGCGACCACCAAGGCTGGACTGGCGATGCTGACCCAGTCGCTGGCCGTGGACCACGCGCATCAGGGCCTGCGGGCCAATGTCGTCTGCCCTGGCTGGACCATCACGGAGATGGCCGACGAGGAGATGGCCGCGTTCGGCGGCGAACGAGGGCTGGCCGTAAAGGAGGCCTACGACCTCGTCACCGCGCTCGTGCCGCAACGCAGGCCAGCCAGCGCCGACGAGATCGCCGCCGTGATCACCTGGCTTCTCTCAGATGCCGCCTCCTACGTCAACGGCGCGGTGATCCCCGTCGACGGCTCGGCCGCTGCCGTTGACGTCGGCACCGTGCCGTTCGACCCGCGGGTCAGGCTGGCCTGAAGCTCCCCGTAAAGCCGGCCTGAGGCTCGCCAAAACCACGACGACGGCCACGAAGGCCGGCGTGCCCCAGGTGGTGGTGCCTCAGTGGGCCGACCAGCCGTACTTCGCCAGCCGGGTAGCCGACCTGGGCATCGGCGCGGCTCACGATGTTCAGGTTCCGACCATCGAGTCGCTGTCCGCCGCGCTCAGCACGGCCCTGGCCCCAGAAGCCCGCGCGCGAGCGGCCGCCGTGGCCGGCGCGATGCGCACCGACGGAGCGACCGTGGCCGCCAAGCTGCTGCTCGACGCCGCCGGCGCGGACATGCCTCGCGGCCTGATCAGGCCGGTCCAGTCAGCGCTCCGATGATGGCCGGGATGATCGCGTCGGCGCGCCTGGCCAGCTCATCGGTGGTCAGCAGCTGCACGGGGTGCCGGATGTAGAGCATCCGGCAACCCGGCATCGCGAGCAGCCTGGCCTGCTCGACCGCCTCGTCGGCGAACGGCGTGGTGGCTATGCCGACGGCCGGGATCCCCCGCTGCTCCAGGTGAACGATGTCGCACACACTGCACGACGTACAAGAGCCTCAATCGGCCAGCGCTTCGACCGCCAGATCCGATCGCGCAACGATCTGGTCGATCACGGCTGGCGCAGCCGGCTTGGAAAAGATCTCCTTGAAATAACGGGACGTGCCCGCTCCTGCCGCCCTGAGCCGGGACTCGACCTGGTCGAGGAATTCCGCGCCGCGGTTCTTGGTGATGTCCAGCAGCGCGATGGTCGCGCCGTCGATGCTGCCAGGGCGGACCGCCAGCGGCTCGGCCGGCCTGACGCGCTCGTCGAAGGGGCTGACGTAGTCGCGAACCGCGTCGTCGGTTGTCACAGCGGCTCAACCTCCCGGGAGATGATCTGCGCCCCCATCCCCGTGCAGGGACCGAGAACTGCAGAGTAACGTCCGGCCTCGCCGCCGGCCACCAGCAAGATGATCGAGTCCGGCGAGGCCCATTTGCCAATCATGTCGGCCGGGTCGGCGCGCGCCACGGCCGGAGTTGTCTCGCCCCGCTTCAGCTCTGCGGCGGGCCTGCGCACGGCATCGAACACGAACTCACGTAGCCGCTGTTTTGACCAGCCGGCACCGCGGAACATCTCCGCGTGCTCGGGGCAGATCACGAAGACCGACGGCTCGGTCAGCGGCCACCAGTTCGTTGACCATGTGCTGGCGGCGGCCCAGGCCAGGATGTAGGCGAGGTCTTCGGGCGTCCTGCTCCGGTGGTCCGAGATGTTCTGCGGGGCATCGCTGCCGATCAGCGTGACGACCGACTGATCGGGTTCGAATCCGCGCTCGACGTGCAGTGGCTCCCACGGGCTCGTCTCCTCGTCCTCAGCCACGCAGAAGCCGAGCTTGCCCATGTGCCCCAGCGTCGCGCGGTCGAGGGTGCCTGGCATACCGCCGCCAAGGAGCGTGACAAGCAGCCGGATGGCACGGCCGATCGTCAGGTTCGGGCGAGAACCCGGACCGAGGGCGCCCATCCCGCTGTTCAGCCCGAGCGCGCGACGGACTGGCCCGTTCACCACGACAAGCTGCCCGGCAGGTTGGGTGGTCACCGCCTGACCGTGCAGGTTGAACGCTGGGTCGAGCATCGCATGGGCAGCGGCGACGACTACCGGGAAGTACGCCGGGCGGCAGCCCGCAAGCACCGCGCAGGCGGCGACACGTTCCAGGGTCGCCTCGCCCATCGACGGCGGCACGGGACCAAGCGAGACGGAGCCGTCTGCTCCGCCGAGCATCGCCTCTACGCGCTGCCGGGTGGGCGGTATGACCGGTAGCCCGTCCGTCCAGCCGCGCTCGTACATCTCCTCCATCTCATCCGCCGCGGCCGGGCGCGACACGGCGGCCGCGACCTCGGGATCCATCGCCGCCTTGGACGAGCAGCCCGGTTTCAGCAACGGGTCGGCGGCGGGCAGCGCCGGGAGCACGGGACCGCCGATCAGTCCCGAAGCCTTGTCGATCAGGGCGGCCAGCGCAGGCTGGTTCCAGCCCACGACGGATCCGGCGATGACCCCGTCGCCGCCAACAAGGAATGCGGTTGGCACCGCGAGCAAACCGTAGTCCGCCGATGTCTGATAGGGCGGATCCTGCGAGACGACCCGGCCGGTCCAGCCGAGCGTGCGCGCCACCCGGAGCGCGGTGTCGAGCGGATCCTCGAAGACGGCGGTGACGGTGAGGCCCGCGCTCTCCCACGCCCGGCACAGCGGGCCGAGGTTGCGCACGGCCATCGCCGACGTGGGGCATTCCTCGGACACGAAGAGCAGCAGCGCGGCGCCGCGGCGCGCGAGTTCATCGAGCCTGACGCCACCGGGCTCGATGCCCGTTACAGCCAGCGCCGGAACTGGACGACCCGGTGCGAGGGCGCCAGCCGGTTTGGGATCGGGCGCAGCGGACAGCGTTGCCTTGGCTCGTTCCAGCCCGTCGGTGAGACCCATCGCGTCCACAGTACGCCGGCGTTGCGCCCGCACTCATCGGCCATGGCGCGCCTCCCCGAACACCGCTAAGCCATTGCCACTGAAATGTGCAGGGTTCCGGTGATGGGCGCATAACGCGGCCTAGGTAGGGGTACGGCAGGAATAGGAAGCCGCCTATCTTCGCATTCTGCCAACCAATATGCAGGGCAGCCGACCGGTGAGTAGATGACCGTCCAGCGGGGCAGCGAGTCGCCCAATGAACTGGTCCTCACCCATTGCCTGGAGAAGCTGCGAGCAAGGAACGGCCTGACCGCTGACAGGCTCGAAGCCGGCTCCAGCGGTGTGGCTGCCCCGCTGCTCGGCCTGGCGGCGGTTCGCAGGTACGCCAACGTCCATCAGATGGGGCTGACGCCGGCTGCACTGGCCGTCGTGGCCGAGTGCATCAGGGACGGCCTTGACGGCACGCACCGGATCGTCGCGGATGCCGTGCTCGCCACCGGCGTCTTCAGCAACGGGCAGTACAGCCATCTGATCGACCAGAAGGTGGTGGCGGCGCTCCGCTCTGATCTGCTTAGCAGGCGGCGCAGGGCGCTGCTGGCGAATTGGGATCAGCTGCACCGGGCGCACGGACTCGAGCCAGGCGAGACCCCGAGCGATCGCGTCCTGCGCGGGAACCTGGAGCTGCGCGTTCTGGCCGAGCTGGCCAGGCAGCTGGTCAGGCGTGAGGCCTACTCGCTGGGTTCGATGAGCGTGGTGATTCCGAGCCAGGCCCCCGCTCCTGCCGCCGCCAAGCCGAACGGCACGCGGGGGCAGGTCATCGTCGTCGGCGGAGCGGTCATGGACGCGACCTTCCGCACCAAGGTGCTGCCTGAGCGGGAGACGTCGCGAGAGGCGCACGACTTCTTCCTCTCACCTGGCGGCAAGGGACTGACCCAGGCCGTCGCCGCTGTCCGGCTCGGGCTTGACGTGTCGTTGCTGGCGGCCGTGTCGGACGACCGGTTCGGTACCGAGATCGTCGAGTACCTCAGGCACGAAGGCGTCGATACCTCAATGCTGAAAGTGGTCGGCGACACAAGAACTCCTTTTACCGGCGTGATCGAATTCGAGCTCGGCGACAGCATCGCGGTGAACTGGCGGAATGAACGAGAGGTGCGCCTCGACATTCGTGACATCGAACGTCACGAAGCCGATTTGAGCGCGTGCGACGCCGTTCTGCTGACGTTTGAGCTGCCGCGCGACAGCGTGCAGCGCGCGCTCGCCATCGTGCATGCCGCACCTGGACGCCGTCCGGCGGTAATCGTGACGCCGTGTAATCCCTACTCGGAAGGGAGCGTCTCTGGCCAGGCGCTCTCCCAGATCGACTTCATGGTCGCTCACGCATGGGAGCTGGGGCGTTATGCGCCGCCCGAACGCGGAACGTTTGACATCGACGCTGTAGCCCGCCGGATCCTCGCCTACGGCGTGGAGACGCTGTGCATTCCCAATAGCGGCGGCTGCACAATCTACTCAGAAACACCATTGGGCACGTTCACGGTGCCGACATTCCCCTCGACGTATAAGGAGTCATCGGCCGCGCGCGACGCGTTCTGCGCTGCGCTGGCCGCTCAGCTGATCGCGGCGGAGCACGAGTTCTCCGAGCAGGTCGCGCTGTGGGCGACGGCGGCCATGGCGGCGGCGATCGCCGACTACCCGCTGCCCAACTCGATGCCGGACCGATCAAGGATCGAGCAGTTGTTGAGCAGGTCCCGCTTCACCGTCGCCCCCCGGTCAGGCGATCAGTTAAGCCTCAGCGACGCAGCCGATGCGGCTCGACCTGCTCTGTCGGTCCGTTCAGACGGCAGCAGAAGATCTTCGAGTCCATCAGCCTGGCCCGGCTTTGCTCAAACCGGCGGTCTGGGTTCTTGAGCTGCAATTCGATGAGGTTCGAGGTGCCGAATTCCTGCCGGAGCTGCCGCGGGCTGATGTACCTGCGCTCGTAGTACAGATACGGTCTGGCCTGAACCGTCAGCCACTGCTGCCAGTTCGCGGCCCGGTAGCTCGAGCCGAGAAATCCCAGATTCGGATCCACCGAGGTGATGAAGAGCTCAATATCGTGTTCGCTGCGCCGCAGCGCCGAGCGCACTCTGGACAGCAGATAGGAGATGGCGTTAGGCGGCGCACCATTGCGTGAGTAGACCCGGGAGATATCCCAGATCTTGCCTGTTGGCACCTCGAAGCGCGCCTGTATCTGACTGGCGATCCGTCGCCATTCCAATGGCGAGACGCTGCACAAGGTGAGCGGCAGCCGATCGCAGGGATCGATGAGCGCGAAATTGAGCGAATTTGGCCTGCCGCTGCGCAAGTAGTGCAGTCTTGAAAATATGGCCTCGGCCTCGGCTTGAGGTATCAGGGCGAACTCGAGCTCGCCCAGTTCCGGCTTGCCCGCAGAAATTAGCCCGCGGGCAGCGTTCATGTCCTTCCGCAGCTGCCGTCCGGTAAAGAACAACTCGCGGTCAACCTGCGCCCTGCTGACGTAGCCGCGCGCATTCGCGACCCGTGGCAGGTGCAGCAGGGTGCGCACGCTGAGCGCGCGATGGTCTAGGTCCCTTCGAGTGGCGACGTCGCCTGCGATCTCGGCGAACTCCGAATCAGGAAGGCAGGACTGGCGCAGCGCCAGCCGCACGGGCGTCTCTGGCGCCCCGCCCTGAGACGTCGTCATGACGCCCGCGCCGCCTGGCTCGGTGCAGGCCAGCGGTGCCTCTAGAGTTCGCACGCGCGCGATTGTAGACGCCCCCCTCCGGGGCAATGCGGTCTTTTGACCAGATTGGTGTTGCGGCGTTGCGATAGCGACGCTGTCACCATTACCGGGGCAACCCAGGACCGTGCAACGGCAATCTTCGTGGCCATCGACATAGCCGGCTGGCGGCCGGCGTGGCATCCGAGGGCTCGGTGCAGCCAACTGGCACGCAGTCTGCCAGTTGGCAAACGCGACCTGCCAATAGGCGCCTCGTCAGCCCTGATCGCCGTCCCGAGAATGCGCAATTGGTGTTTCTGCTTGCCAATATTACTCATTGACAACCTATTGGTGCATTGTTCAATTGAATTACAGCACAAATGATATCAGCGAGAACCAGTTCAGCAAGAAAGGAGGTGAGAATATGTCTCAGAGCAGTATCCTCGCGATGGCTTTGCTCGTCGGCGTGCCCGTGATGTTTATCTGGCGCCAGCTGCTCAAGCTGGTAGCCGTTCTCGCGGTCGTCGTTTTCTGCCTCGGCTTGTACGGCCTGTACCACGTTGCCCAGCACATGCACCTGTAGGGCGAACCACGCCCTCGCAGGCATGGGCGGCTAAGGCTGAGCGGTCGCGGACTCCTCTCCGCGACGCCCCGGCGGATGACGGCCCTCGAGAATCGCGAGCAGTGCGCCGTGATCCGCCGCACCGCCGCGGCGCGGCGGATCCGAGCCCGCAGGCTCGGGTCTGCTCAAACCAAGTGGCCGGCCGCCCACCAGTTCAGCCGCGTCGTCGGCTGGGATGCCCTCCGCTACCAGCGCCGCCACCGCCTGCGCCGCCGGCAAGGCATTGAACCAGCGATAACCAGCGATTCTGCGCGCCGCCTGATCGATGCTGCCGATCGCGCGCACCCTGGACAGGCCGCCATCGGGAAAGGCATCCAGCCTGATCGCTGCTACCGGCTCGCGATGCTGAACAGCGAACTCGTGCCGCGTGTCCGGCTGAACGCGCGTGCGAGGCAGAATCGGCTGCCAGCATGTCGATCTGGCGGCCAGAAGCTGGTCTTCGGCGCCGCCGTACACGGCGACCGAGTCCGAGGCGTTGTACCTGAAAAACGACGTATCAACGATCAGGCGCCTGACCTGACCGGCGAGCCCTAGCCGGAAGACCACGAAGTCGTGCCCAGTGTCCCTGCGGCGCCGGGTTTCCCAGCCTTCGCCCATCGTCCGCGCGAGGCCAGGCCGGTTCAGGGCGGCAGCGGCGGAGAAGTAGTCATCACTGCTCGCCGCGACGAGTCCGCCAAGGGACTGGCCAAGCAGATCCACCGTAAGATCCTCAAGGCCGCGCGGGTCAGGCACGACCTGGCCGTTCACGCGCAGCCTGGCGACTCCGCCATCGGGATACGCGGAAAGACGAACATGGGTGAAGCGCCGCGGGTCAGTCACGGCGAACGCGTTCTCGCAGTCGCCGCGCAACGGGCACCTTGGCACGATCTCGATCCAGTCGGCGGCATCACCGGTCAGCTCGTCCGGGCCTGGGTAGCCCTCGTGACCGCACGCATGCAGGGCGCAGTGCTCGGGGTAATTGCCGGTGAAATAGGTCGTGTCGACGGTGACGCCCGAGATGATTCCGGGTGCGCCAAGACGGATGATCACCCAGTCGTGTCCGCTTTTCCTGCGCCGCCTGGTCTCCCAGCCGTCGACGATCTCGCCGTGGTTGCCATACCGCCCAGGATCGAAGGCCGGAGCGCCCGGCGTCAGCAAGTTCTCCTTGTCGCCAAAGGATTCGTCGCTGGCCGCGACAACCGTGCCGCCCAGCCAGCGAGAGGCCAGATCTACAGTGGCCGGCCCGGGTGCACTCACCGGGCAGTCCGCGACACGATCTGGCCCCTCGGCCGCCCGGCGTCCGTCAGCTCGCCGCGCAGCATAGATGCTCTGACGGTTCCGGTCAGCGTGCGCCCCGCGTACGGGGACACGGGCTGCCGGTGCCTGAGCGCTGAGGGATCAACGACAAACGGCTCATCGGGCGCCAGTATGCAGAAGTCCGCGTCGCAGCCAGGGGCGATCCGACCCTTCCTGGCGAGACCAGCGAGCTGCGCGGGGCGCGAGGCCATCCAGTCGGCCACCTCGGCCAGCGAGATCCCGCGACCTCGCGCGGCCGTCCAGGTAAGCGGCAGGGCGATCTGCAGCGACGAGATGCCACCCCATGCAGCGGCGAAGTCGCCGGTGTCCACGTGCTTCATCGCGGGGGTCGCCGGAGAATGGTCGGAAGCCACGAGGTCGATTGTCCCGCCGCGCAGGCCCTCCCAGAGCAACTCCCGGTTGGCAGCTTCCCGCACCGGCGGGCTCGCCTTGGCCGGCGTAGCTCCGTCAGCGATCTCCTCAGCGCACAAGAACAGATAGTGCGGGCACGTCTCAGCGGTGAGCGCCGCTCCGTTGCGGCGGGCCGCGGCGATCATGGGCAACGCGTCCGAACTGGACAGGTGCACGATGTGCGCCCAGCCTCCCGAGCTCCTCGCAGCGTCGATGACCTGGCCGATCGCGAGGTTCTCGATGCTGCGAGGCCGGGCTGCGAGGTAGTCGGCGTACACGCTGGTGCCTTGGGTTTGACCCGATGCCTCGTCGCTTTCCGCGTGAACAAGCAGCGGCACGCCGAATGGCCGCAGCGTCGCCAGCGCATGCTCCATCTCGGCGGCGCTAACAGGCGGGAAATCTTCGGCGCCGGAATCGGCGAGGAAGCACTTGAAGCCCAGGACACCAGCGTCATGCAGCGGAGCCAGCTCACGCGCATTCCCGGGAACCACGCCGCCCCAGAACCCGACGTCCACATGGAGCTGTCCGGAGGCCGCCCGCCGCTTGAGCTCGAGCGCCGTCACGGTCGTCGTGCTCGGGACGCTGTCCAGCGGCATGTCGACCAGTGTTGTGATCCCGCCAAGCGCCGCAGACTGTGTCGCCGTCGCGAAGCCTTCCCAGTCGGCATGCCCCGGCTCGCAAACGTGGACGTGGGTATCGACCAGGCCGGGCAGAAGGACCTCATCCGCGCCCAGCTCGATCACCACGGCGCCCGTCGCTGCCTGACCGATCGGAGCGATGGCCGCGATGCTGCCGTCCGTGACGCCGACTATGACGGGCCGCTCCTCCCGGTCGCAGACGGCTCGCGGGGCACGGATCACAAGGTCAAAGGCTTCCGTGCCACTGGTCACGGATCGGCTCGCGGATCGGCGGGCTGCATGAACAGGCAGTATAGACAGTATTGACATTTGATTATGACTTTGTAATGTTCCCCTTATGCCGCCCGGTTCTGATCGGGATCTCGCTCCGGACGCCGAGGTCTTGTCGAACGCCGAGATCCGGTCGCGCCTGTCGGCAGGCGTGCGCAGGCACAGCCCGGTTCCGCTGCACCACCAGATCAAGATCGCCGTTCTGGAAGGCGTCGAGGCCGGCTGGCTGGAGCCAGGCGCGCAACTGCCCAGGGAGCGCGAGCTGGCGGAATCGCTCGGCGTGAGCCTGGCCCCGGTTCGCCAGGCGATGGCCGACCTCACCAAAGAGGGCTACGTCGAGCGGATCAGGGGCAGGGGCAGTTACATCCGCGACCGGAAGCTGGTCGAGAAGATCCAGATCCTCGGCAGCTTCCACGAATCCGTTAGCCGCCAGGGCCTCAGGGTCGATGTCAAGGTCTTGAGCAGCGACATGACCAAGCCCCCGCACGTTGTGGACGCAGCACTGGGCAGCCGCGGCAGGAACGCCTGGTGCCTGCGCAGGTTCGCGAGCATCGACGGCGAGCCGCTCGCGCTGCTGACGGCGTGGCTGCAGCCGAAGTATGCCCGCGGCGTCAGCGACAGGGACCTGGGCACCGGTTCGTTGTACGAGGCGCTCCGCCACGTGCACGGCATCGAAATGACCGCGGCCGACAACCTCGTCGAGGTGGACAGGGCCGGGCTCGAGCAGGCTGAACTGCTCGGTCTCGCGCCCGGCTCGCCGGTACTGCGCGTCATCGGCATCACGAGGAACCAGCAAGACCGCCCGGTGGAGTACTCAGACGTGCTGTACCGGCCAGAGAGATTCAGGTTCGCGATCGAGAGCAAGCGATCGGCCGGCTGAACCCCGAGCTCCGGCGGTGCCAGGCGCCGCCCGAGGTTTCCAGGAGGACCACATGGCACGTGACGTATCCCTCCCGTCGGACTTCGCCGGCGGCGGGCAACTGTTCGTCAGGAACGCAACCGGCCTGGTCAGGGAGGTATCCAGATGGGACGCCCTGATCATGAACACGCTGGGCATGAACGTCGCGCTCGGCGCGATCTTCATGCTGCTGCAAGCGCCAGGTAACTTCCCCGGCGGCAACATGCTGCTGGCCATCGCCATCGGCACGCTCGTCATGGCGTTCACGCTGCTGTGGGTCTACTCGGAGTTCGCGGCCGCCATGCCCAGGGCGGGCGGCGACTATGTGTTCGTGAGCCGGGCCCTGCACCCGATTGCCGGCTGGCTGATGTCCTGGAGCCAGGGCCTGTGGCTGATCTTCTTCTGGATCGGCTTCAACGCCTGGTTCGCGCTGACGTTCGCCGCCCCAATCGCGATGACGACCCTCGGCGCGGTCACCGGCCAATCCGGGTGGATCACCGCGAGCAACAACCTGCTATCCAAGCCCACCTTCATCGGCATCACCACGCAGTGGTGGGTGATTCTCTTCGGGACGGTGCTGACGTTCGGCTTCGCGGCGTTGCTGATCTACGGCTCGCGTTCCTACTGGCGGGTCCAGAAGTGGCTGTTCGCCATCGCAGGGATCAGCGTCCTGCTGGTCGCAGGATTCCTGCTGTTCCGAGGCAACCAGATCGCGCAGGCGTGGACGAATTTCGCCACCACCAACAAGGGCCTGGCCTTCAACAACATCATTCCCGCGGCCAAGGCTGCCGGGTTCACCGGCAACGGCGCTCACTTCAGCCTGAGCGCCACGCTGCTGATGCTGCCCTGGGTCTTCTTCGTCGTCGGC
This sequence comes from Streptosporangiaceae bacterium, assembly GCA_036258115.1. Classification (GTDB taxonomy): domain Bacteria; phylum Actinomycetota; class Actinomycetes; order Streptosporangiales; family Streptosporangiaceae; genus Chersky-822. The sequence goes on along the minus strand of DATAEH010000183.1, from coordinate 32,038 downwards.
TATGCGCAGGGATCGGCGCAAATCGGCGGCGAGGTGAAGCGCGCGTCCCGCAGCCAGTACTTCGCGATGGTTGGCGGCGTCCTGATCAACGGCGCGGTGCTCGCGTTCATAGTCTGGGCTTATCAGCACGCGGTCGGCCACGACTGGGCAGCGAGCCTGTCGTACCTGAGCAATACCGCGTCGCCCAAGCTGGCGCTGCCAGGCGGCGTGCCGGCCGGAATCAACCTGATCGCCAGCCTGCTCACCGGCAGCGTGCCGCTGCTGATCATCATCGGCGTGGGCTTTATTCTCTGGGCTCTGATGGGCACCCCGCTGTCCACGCTGCAAGCCACCAGATACATGCTCGCCTGGTCTCTTGACCGCGCCGTTCCCAAGCAGCTCGGCGATGTTAGCGACAGGCTCCACACGCCGATCAAGGGCATCTTGCTCTGCGCGGTGACCGGGGAGATCGCCTTGTTCGCGCTCGTTCAGATCCCGCAGGCCAGCCTGCTCGGTGCGCTGCTCGCCCAGATCGCCGCGTTCATCGTGGTGAGCATCGCGGGCATCGTGTTCCCTTACCGCCTCAAGGCTGTCTGGGAGAGCGCGGGCGGCCGTCGCATCTTCGGTATCCCTGCCGTCACACTGGCCGGCATCGGCGGCGTGGTCGCGCTCGGCGTGCTGATGGGTGAGTTCGTGCTGAACTCCTCGATCAGCGCCACGTTCGCGGTCACCAGGAGGCTCTCGCTCGAGTTCATGATCGGCGCTGTGGTTCTCGGCGCGATCTGGTACGTCGTCGCGTGGCGGCTGAACGCACGCAAGGGCATCAACCTCGGGCTTGCCTACCGCGAGATCCCGCCGGAGTGAGCGAACTGCCTCCAACGAGGTCGCCCGCTCCGCACGTGCTCGTGGTCGGGAACCTGACGATCGACGACGTCGTGCTGCCCATTGGCGAGATCAGGATGGCGATGCTCGGCGGCAACAGCGTGCACGCCGCCACAGCGGTCGTGACGGCCGGCGCCACGGCCGCGCTCATCGCCAGGCGCGGCGAGGACTTCCCGGCCGGCGCACTGACGGCGCTCGCCGATGCGGGTGTCGACGTGGCGGGCGTTGTCGATATCCCAGGGCCGACGGTGCGGAACTGGGTGATCTACGAGGAGGACGGCAGCAGGCGGTGGCTATACCGGACGCCGCCCGAACGATCCGCGCAGGTTGCTCCGCAACCAGAGGATCTGCCAGAGGCGGCTCTCAGGCTCGCCGCCGTCGTGCACGTCGCCGCCATGCCGCTCGGCCACGCCGAGCGGATCGTGGCCCGCGTTCGCCGGCTCGCGCCGGAGGCCGTCATCACCCTCGACACTCATGAGACCTGGGAGGCCGACGTCGCCGGCCGGGTACTCGAGCTCGCCAGGGCCGTCGGCCTGTTCGTGCCCAGCCTGGAGGAGCTGAGCCAGGTCGTCGGCTCCGCTGATCCGGCGGACGGGCTGGCGGCCCTCGCCCATGCGGGCGTCAGCCGGGCGGTGGTGAAGGTAGGTAGCGGAGGCGCCTATCTGCTGGAGAGCGGCCGGATCATGCATGTCCCAGCACTCGACGCACTGGCCGCCGATGCCACCGGGGCCGGGGATGCGTTCTGCGGCGGTCTCGCCGCGGGCCTCGCGCGCGGCATGCCCGCGCGGGCAGCGGTCGGCCTGGGCTGCGCGGTGGCCGGGACCGCGATCACCGGCAGCGGGAGCCTGCGCTTGCTGGAGCCGGGCACCGATCGTGCCGCCCTCGCGACGGCTGGCCAGCGGCTCGCCGCCGCGGCCACCGAAGTCAGGTACACCGCGATGACGACGCCCAGCGCGCCGGCGGGGCACGCAGCCGAGCGGCCGGCCCAGGAGGCGCAGAACGATGCTGATCCCCGATATGACATCGAGGTGATGCGTCGGGAGATCCAGACGATCCCTGACGTCATCTCCGACGTACTCGACGACGCCGACGGTCGGATCGCACCGATCGCCAAGAGGCTCAGCGAGCAGGGCATTTCGCACCTGTGGCTCACCGGCTGCGGTGACTCAGCGTTCGCCGGTATCGCGGCCGAGCTGGCTTTTCAGCGGCACACCGCGGTCACGGCTCATCCGGTGCACGCGCTGGACCTGGCCAGGTACCGGATCCGAAGGCTGCCTGCCGCCAGCGCAGTGATCGCTACGTCGTACTCAGGCAAGGTCGGCAGGACGATCGAGGCTGCCCTCCAGGCCAGAAGCGCCGGACACCCCGTGATCGCGCTGACCAGTTCCGCCGGCACCGACCTGGCCAGGGCAAGTGATGAGATCCTGCCCGTCGAGGTGCCGACGCTGGGCTTCTCCCCTGGCACATCGACCTATGTGGCGATGGTCTGTACGCTGCTGCGGCTCGCGGGCGAGCTCGCGCAGCTTGGCGGCGCCGGCGGCGACCTGATCGGCGTTCTCGGCAGGCTCCCCAGCCTGGTCGCGACCACGCTGCGCGATGCAGCCGACGCCGCTCCAGCCGCGGCCGAACTGCTGCTGTCCGCGCCGTGGACCGCTTTCCTCGGCGCCGGGCCGAACGAGGCGACGGCGCGGTTCGGTGCCGCGAAGCTGATCGAGGCGGCGCAGCATCTCGGGGTCGCGGCGAACCTCGAGGAGTGGGCGCACGAGGAGTACTTCGTCACCTCGGCCGGCGACCCTGTCGTGCTGATCAATCCGAGCGGAGCCGGGCATGACCGCGGGCTGGAGATACTGTCCGAGCTTACGTTCATGGGGGCGCGGCCGATCGTGATCAGCGACAGCCCGCCGCCGACGGGCTCGTCACCGCCGCTGCTGCTGCCGACCGCGGCGGGAGCCGCAGAGGAGCTCTCTCCCGTCACTGCCTGCCTGCCGCTCGCCCTCGTGGGCTTCCACCTGGCCGCGATGACGGGCAAGCGGTCCTATAACTTCCCCAGCGCCGCGGCAAAAGAGGAGCATTACGAAACGATTCACCGCGTCACGGTCGGCGAGCCAGCGTGATCGGACGGCATGAACGGGAGAGCCTTGTTGAAAGAATCGAAGATCTTTTTTGCCACAGACATTCATGGCTCAGACCGGTGTTTCCGTAAATTCCTCAACGCAGGAAAGTTCTATGGCGTCGACGCGATCGTGCTCGGCGGCGACATCACCGGCAAGATGATCGTCCCGGTCGTCGAGGAGGGCGCCGGACAGTACTACGCCCAGCTTTTCGGGCGCAAGCGAGTCGTGGACGACGACGGCCTCGCGGGTTTGAACAAATTCATCGCCGATGCCGGCTTTTACCCGCACCCGATGACGGTCGAGGAGATCAACGTTCTCAGGCAGGACCCGGCCGGCGTGAGCGACCTCTTCGAGAAGCTGATCAGCGAGACGATGAGCCGCTGGATCGAGCTGGCTGAGGAAAGACTGGCAGGCACAGATATCCAGTGCCTGATAGCACCGGGCAACGACGACCCCGCATTCATCGACAGCGTCCTGGGCAGCAGCCGTTCCGTCGTCAACCCCGATGGCCAGGTGGTGGAGCTTCCAGGCGGCTTCCAGATGATCTCCGTCGGCTACTCGAACCGCACGCCGTGGGATTCGCCGCGCGAGCTCGACGAGGACGATCTCGGCGCGCTCATCGACGCCGAGGCGGCCAAACTGGCGGATCCGGGCAGGGCGGTGTTCAACTTGCACGTGCCGCCCAAGGACACGCCGATCGATCAGGCGGTCGCCCTGGACAAGGAGTTCCGGCCGGTGATGAAGGGCGGCTCGCCGTACATCACGGGCGTGGGCAGCTCCGCGGTGCGCGAGGCGATCGCCAGGTATCAACCGATGCTGAGTTTGCATGGGCACATTCACGAGTCCAGGGGCGAGGCCAGAATCGGCAAGTCCCTCGCGCTCAACCCGGGAAGCGAATACAGCGAGGGCGTGCTGCGCGGCGTCATCATCACGTTGTCGGAGAAGAAGGGCGTCCGTGGCTACCAGCTCGTCGCAGGCTGAACAGGCCGTGCCGGCCGAGATCGCGGTTCTTGGTTCGGCGCGGATCGGAGAAGGCGACCCCCGGCACAACGATGCGCAGCGCCTCGGCGGGCTGCTCGCCGCGCAAGGCTGGACCGTCGTGACCGGCGGCTACGGCGGCCTCATGGCGGCCGTTGCCCGCGGCGCGTCGGCGGCGGGCGGGCGGACCGTCGGCCTGCCGATGCGTGACTGGCGGCACCTGACGCCCGACGCGGGATGCGCGGAGCTGCGGTGGAGCGCCAGCTATGCCGAACGGCTCGCGCACCTGCTGGCCACCAGGGTCGCGATAGCCCTACCGGGCGGGGTCGGCACGCTGGCAGAGGCTGCTGCCGTGTGGGCGGCGGCGCAGACCGAGCCAGGAGCTGCTCAGCTCGTTCTGGTCGGCCCGGCCTGGCGTGCGCTGATGGACGAGTTCGCCAGGCAACTGGTGGTGGGTGAGCAAGACCTCGCCCTGCCGGTGGTCGTCGAGGACGCCGGCGACGTGATCCCCGCGGTCCAGCGCTTGCTCGACACCCCCGCCGCGACGCTCGGCGCCCGCGGCTGACGGCTGCGGATTCCGGCTTCCGCGTCTCCGGAATGTTGCCGCTACCTGGAATGACGCCGGTCTAATCAGGGCATGACATTGCCGACGTCTTAGGCACCAGACGGGGGGCAACGGTGCGGGCAGAAAGCATGCGTAAAGCGCAGCGTTCAGTGCGTTCACGAAATGGTAATGGCGGCAATCAGGGGACACGCGACTCTGTCACCCGATTCTTCGCCGAACTCGCCGCAATTGGTCACGTCCCGACGTTTGAGCGCAATTCGGCGACGCTGCGCTTCGATGTCACAGCCGACGACAAGGGCTCCCGGGAGACCGCGGAGACAATGCAGCGCTGGTACATGACGGTCACGAATGGCGACGTGGCGATCAGCCACCGTAATGCGTCCGCCGACGCGATCGTCCGCATCGGACGCTCGCGCCTGGAGTCGATCGTCACTGGCCGGCTCAACGCGCAGGCGGCGTTCCTGCGGGGATTGTTCACATGTGACGGCAGCATGGCCGCCGTGATCATGTTCCAGCGATGCCTGCCCGGGCCGCCGGGATCTACCGGCCGGATCGCACCGATCAGCTCAGCACAGGTAATGGCGGAACGGAGGGCGGGATGAGCGAGGGGCTAGTTCAGATACTTGAGGGCAACACCTTCGTCGTCAGTGACGACCGCGGTGACATCGAGGCCAGGGCCGACGACCCGACCGGCCTGTTCTCCTTCGACACCCGGTTCCTGTCCAAGTGGGTGCTGACCGTCAACGGTTCGCGGCTGACCGCTTTGTCCACCGATGACCTGCAGTACTTCAAGTCCAGGTTCTTCCTGGTCCCGGCCACCGGCACGGTGTACGTCGACGCCACGCTGACCGTCATCAGGCTGCGCGAGGTGACCAGCGGCTTCCGCGAAGAGCTGCGGGTGCTGAACCACCGCGACGAGCCGGTCGAGCTGCGCATCAGGATCGACGCGGCCAGTGACTTCGCCGACCTCTTCGAGGTCAAGGACTCGCTGCGGAAGAAGGGCAAGTACGAACACCGGGTCGTCAACGGCAATCTGGTGCTGCGCTATTACCGCGACACCTACGTACGCGAAACGTGGATCTACTCCAGCCAGCGGGCCGCGGTGGACGACCGAGGCCTGGAGTTCGCCGTCACCATCCCGGCCCACGGCGAGTGGGTGACCGAGCTGGACGTGCAGGCCTCTGACGGCGAACAGCACGCCCTGTCCGGGCGCCGCCGGCCCCCGCACGCGAACATGGCCAGAGGCCTGGAGAAATGGCTCGACAGAGCCCCGCGCATTCAATGCGACTGGGAGCCGCTCGAGCACATCTACCGCCGGTGCTTGACCGACCTGGCCGCGCTGCGGTTCTCCACGCTCACAATGCCTGGCCGGTCGCTGCCCGCCGCAGGGCTGCCGTGGTTCATGACGATCTTCGGCCGGGACAGCATCTTCACCAGCCTCCAGTCGCTGCCCTTCGTGCCCGAACTCGCCGCGACCACGCTGCGCGCGCTAGCCGAGCGCCAAGGCACAAGGGTCGACGACTTCAGGGACGAGGACCCTGGCCGGATCCTGCACGAGATGCGTTACGGCGAGCTCACGGCGTTCGAGGAACGGCCGCACTCCCCGTATTACGGCACCGCCGACGCCACGCCGCTGTTCGTTGTGCTGCTGGATGAGTACGAGCGCTGGACCGGCGACACCAAGCTGGTCAGGGACCTGGAGCAGGCGGCGCGCGCGGCGCTGGCATGGGTCAACCTCTACGCCGACCTGCAGGGCAACGGCTATATCTCCTATCAGCGCAGGAACGCCAAGACCGGGCTGGAGAACCAGTGCTGGAAGGACTCGTGGGACTCGATCTCCTACCGCAACGGCGATCTGCCCGGGTACCCGCGCGCGACATGTGAGCTGCAGGGGTATGCCTACGACGCTAAGATCCGTGCCGCTCGGCTGGCCCGGGTGGTGTGGCACGATGATTCCTTCGCCGACCAGCTGCTGAAGGAAGCCGCCGCCCTGAAGCGCAGGTTCAACAAGGACTTCTGGGTGGCAGACGGCGAGTACTTCGCGGTTGCGCTGGACTCCGACGGCCGCCAGGTCGATTCGCTGACCTCGAACATCGGGCACCTGCTCTGGAGCGGAATCGTCGAGGCATCCAAGGCACGGGCCGTCGCCCGCCACTTGATGAGCCCGCGGCTGTTCTCCGGCTGGGGCGTGCGGACATTGGCCGAGGGCGAGGCTCGCTATAACCCCATCGGCTACCACACCGGCACGGTGTGGCCATTCGACAACTCGTTCATCGCCTGGGGCATGCGCAGGTACGGGTTCAAGGACGAGGCGGCGGCGATCGCGAGCGGCATCATGCAGGCCGCCGAGGTGTTCGAGGGCAGGCTTCCCGAGGCGTTCGGCGGCTACCAGCGGAGCATGACCGGGTATCCGGTCCAGTACCCGACCGCGTGCAGCCCGCAGGCGTGGTCGACGGGCGCTCCGCTGCTATTGCTGCGGACCGCGCTCGGCCTCGAGCCGCACGACGAGCACCTGCTGGTCGATCCGGCGCTGCCGGAGCTGATCGGCAATCTCGAGTTGCTCGACGTGCCAGGCCGCTGGAAGCGAATGGACGCGTTCGGCCGCGGCCGGATCGACACTAGGCGGTTCACCGCCAGGTAAGCAGCTCCAGCGCCTGCAACGCGAACCACCATTCGGCGAGGTGCTGGGTGCGAGCGAAACCGCGCCCGGTGAGCTCCTCGACCTTGCGCAGCCGGTAGCCGAGCGTTTGCTTGTGCACGTGCATCTCGGCGGCGGCGCGCTGCCAGGAACCGTCGGCGCGGACGAACGCGCGAACGGTGTCGACGTAATGCGACCCGTGCGCGTCGTCGTAGGCGAGGAGCGCGCCGAGGACCTGGTCGACGAGCGACTGCGCCTCCGCCGGGCTGCGCGGCATCAGCAGCCGGGCGCCGTCGCCGTACCTCGCCAAAGCGATGCCGTTGGCTTCGGCGATGCCCAGCGCCCATAGTGCTTCCTGAGCAGCATCGGGGGTTCGGTCAGCCGATCCGACCAGGTCGCTCACGCCGGCGCTGACGCCGGGCTCGGCCACGGTGTGCGGCATCAGCGCGGCCGCGAAGCTCTCGGGCACGACCGCGTAAAGCAGATCATCCCGGCGCAGCAGGAGGCTAGGGATGTGCGCTCGCGAACACGCACGGTGCAGCGTGTCCTCGGCGCCCGGCTTTGTCACCCGCACCACCAGGACAACGCTCATGCTCAGATCGAGATGCTCGGCCTCTAGCTGCCCGCCGCCGGTCCGCCAGCCTCGGTGCGGATCGAGGAGCTGAGCCAGCGTTTCGGCGCCATGGCGCCGGTCGCGCTGGCGATGGGACACGATCTGAGCGAGCTGAACGGCGCCGGCGATCGCGACGTGCTGCAGCATCGCAACGCCCGGCAGCCGTCCTCCGAGCGGCTCGACGATCAGGGCGGTCTGCGGGTCACCGGGAACCGCGACCGCGAGCGCGCACACCTCACCATCGGCGCTCCCGTCCCTGCTGAGCCTGAGCAGTCCTGGGATGGCGTGGCCATGATCGGCGACGCTCTTGGCCAGCGCGGCGCCCAGCGGAACCACCGCCTGGTCGTCGAATACAGACGATCCGGTCTCGGCGTCGACCAGGTGCAGGCGAAGCCCGAGCCTGCGGCCGAGCGAGTCAAAGGTCGCCGACCCGAGGTCACCGGCCGCGAGCGAGAGCCGCAGCAGGTCATAGAACTGGGCGACGTCGCCGAGGTGCTCGGCCCCGTGCTCGTCGTTGGCCTCGGCAACAGCGCGGACGATGTCGCTGAACCGGATCGAGTAGGGAACGGTCAGCAGCGGGAGCTTGAGCTCACCGGCATGCTCGGCAAGTTCGGGTGTCACCGGAGCACCGCCGGTGCCTAGCCCGACGACCAGCCCGCTCGCGTCGATCCTGGCCAGCCGGTCGGCGAAGTGCACCTGGTCAGCTGGCGATGACCCGATGCCGGTTCCGTTCGTCAGCAGTAGTTCGCCCGGGCCGAGGTAGTCCCACGGGGCTGCCAGATCCGACGCATGCGCCCAGGTGATCTCGCGGTCCAGCCCGCCAGCGCCCCCGACCAGCGTCAGCTGCAGCCGGGGACGGTCAAGCAGCCCTCGCACGGTCAAGGTCACGGCCGCCCACCCCGAGTTCGCCACTCAGCCGGCCCGGACAGTTGCACGGTCCGAGCCGGGCGCATGCCCGTCATACCACGTTATGAATGCGTGCAGGAAGTCTGCGCCGCAGTCGGATGGTCAAAGGCCGCGTCTCGGCCGATGCTTGCCGGCATGAACCAGGACCTCGCGAGCCCTGCGATGCCGGCCGGTCCTGTCGCCTGGCCGGCCGGATACACCGCAGCCGCGTGCCTGACCTTCGACCTGGACGCCGAGGCCGCAGTGCTGACCGCGGACATCAACTCGGTCAACCGGATGAGCCCGATGAGCCATCAGGCCTACGGGCCGCTCGCAGGGGTGCCGCGGATTCTCGACCTGCTGGCCAGGAACAACGTGCGGGCCACGTTCTTCGTGCCCGGGTACTCGGCGCACCGTTACCCATCGGTTGTCCGCGCGATCGCCGAGGCCGGTCACGAGATCGCGCACCATTCTTACTTCCACGAGAACACCATCGGCATGGACGCCCGCACCGAGGCGGACATGATCGACATGGGGCTGGAAGCGCTGTGGGACGTCGCCGGCGTGCGGCCCGCGGGATACCGGGCGCCCATGTGGGAGATGACCTACAACACTCCGCGGCTGCTGGCCGATCGTGGCTTGTTGTATGACTCCAGCCTGATGGACTCCGATCACCCGTACCGGCTGGCGGTCGCGGGCAGCGAAGCGACCCTCATCGAGATCCCCGCGTACTGGGGGCTGGACGACTGGGAGCAGTACGCGTTCCTGCCCGATCTGATCGGATCTGGCGTCATAGAGAGTCCGGCCAAGGCGCTGGAGATGTGGACCCTCGAGCTCGACGCGATGCACGCGATCGGCGCAGCGTTCGTGCTCACGTGTCACCCGTTCCTGTCGGGCCGTCCGGCCCGTGCCCGCGCCCTGGAACTTCTTATTGACAACATGGCCGCCCTGCCAGGGCTCTGGATCACCACCGTCGGCGAGGTGGCCCAGCACGTCACCCGGCTCGACCTGGCGCCGCGGCCCTGCCCGCAGCCGGTCCTGCCCGAGGCCGCGTACTGGGTCGCGCGCCCGGCAGCTAACTCCACCTAGAAAGGAAATCCGTCATGACGGAGATGGCGCCCGAGCAGGCGACGGTGGCCGACCTGTCGCACACTCCCGTCAGGGACTTCACGCTCCGGTCGGCGTTCGCGCTGGCGTTCTCCGACGTATCGCCCATCGTCGGCATCTACTCGGTGTTCTTCCTTTGCCTGATCACCGCGGGACCCGCGTTCTTCTGGGGTTTTCCCATCGTGCTCATCGGCCAGCTTGCTGTCACGGGCGTCTTCGGCGACCTCGTCTCCAAGTGGCCGTTCCAGGGCAGCGTTTATCAATGGGCACGTGCGCTGTTCGGCGCGCGTTATGGCTGGTTCGCGAACTGGGCCTATAGCTGGGGCCTGACCATCGCCCTGGCTACCGTCGCGCTCTTCGCGGCCCAATTCTTCGGGCCCGCGGTCGGGCTTAACTCGCTGACCGCGACAGAGACCAGCCTGCTCGCGCTTGGCATCCTGATCTTCGGGTCGATCGCCAACATGATCGGCAGCAAGTTTCTGCGCGGCCTGCTGTATGTCTCCATGACCGCTGAGCTGATCTCCTCGCTCGGGATCGGAATCGCGCTCCTTTTCTTCAACCGGACGCACTCGTTCTCGTTCTTGTTCAGCGGCGCGGGGACCGCGCACGGCAGCGCATGGCTATTCGGGCCGTTCCTCGCGATCGTCGCGTTCATTGGCTTCTCCTTCGTCGGCTTCGAGTCCGCTGGCTCGATCGCCGAGGAGGTCAAGGGCGCCAGGCACGTGCTGCCGAAGGCGATCAGCTTGTCCTTGCTTACCTGCGGCCTGCTGGTCATGTTCGCCACTCTCGGCCTGATCCTCGCGCTGCCTGACCTCGGCGCCGTGCTCGCTGGCAAGGACAGCAACCCGATCGCCACAACCCTCGAAACGCGACTCGGCTCCGGCACTGGCCGCGCGCTGCTGGTAATGCTGACGATAGGCTTCACCGCCAGCATGATCGCCGTGCAGGCCGCGGTCTCCCGCGCGATCTGGGCCAGCGCCCGCGCCCGCGAGTTGCCATTGCACGGGCTGCTCAGCAAACTCAGCGGGCCAGAGCGGCTGCCGAGACGCGTGATCGGGCTGACCTGCGTGATCGCCGGGGCCCTCGGGTTCATTCACAACGCGAACGCCATCTTCTTGCTACTCAGTGGCGCGACCGCGGGGTTTTTCGTCTCCTACGCTCTGCCGGTTGTAGGGGCTGCTATCACCCGACTGCGCGGCCGCTGGACGCCAGGACCGGTATCCATGGGCAAGGTGGCAGCCACAGTCACCTATTTCGCTGCGATCTGGATGATCGTTGAGATCATCAACATCGCCTGGCCGCGCAACACCTACGCCGGTGTTTGGTACCTGAACTGGGGCATCATCCTCGCGATCGCCGTGCTTGGCGTCGTCGGCCTTCTGGTCTCTACCTACGTGTTCCGGCCGGGCAGCGAGGCATCCTTGACCCGCTTCGATCCTGTCGTCACCGACCCGGAGGCCGAGTGACGATCAGCGCTCAGCCGGTCGGTGTTGTCACCGGTGCCGCCAGCGGCATCGGCGCGGCAACGGCCGCGCTGTTTGCCCAGCGCGGCTGGCGGACGGCCGGCCTTGACCTGCGGCCCACGGCCACAGACCTGTCCCTGACCTGCGACGTCACCGACGGCTCCGGGGTCAGTGATGCCATTGGCGCGGTCATTGAACGGTTCGGCCGCATCGACGCGGCGATCACCGCAGCCGGTTACTACGAAGAGGGCATCGACGTCTGCGACATAACACAGGCGCAGTGGGAGTCGATGCTGCAGGTGATACTCGGCGGCACTGTGAACACCTGCGCCGCGGTCCTCCCGCACATGATCGGCAGCCAGCGCGGGACCATTGTCGCGATCTCGTCGGAGCTGGCGCTGGGCGGTAGCGCTACTGACCTGCACTACGTGGCCGCGAAGGGCGCGGTACTCGGGCTGATCAAATCGCTCGCCGCCGAGTTCGCTGCGACGCCAATCCGGGTCAATGCTGTCGCGCCCGGGCCGACTGACACACCGCTGCTTGCCGCCGATTCGATCTGGCGCGAACCCGACTACCTGGCCACGCTGCCGCTCGGCAGGCTGGTCACCCCCGGCGAGATCGCTGCCACGGTCTACTACCTCGCGACCGAGGGCCAGATGTACTGCGGCGAGGTGCTCTCGCCGAATGCGGGGGCGGTGATCTGACGATGGCCCCGACGGGGATAGGCGCCGGCGGCGGACGACCGCGCGTCGCGCTCGTGACCGGCGCCGCGCAGGGCCTAGGCCACGCGACCGCCTTGCGGCTGGCAGCCGACGGCTTCGCCATGGCAGTCAACGACATCAGCGACGACGGCCGATTGTCGGCGCTGGCCGACCAGGTCAGGGGCCTCGCCATCCCCGGCGACATCGCCGACCCCAGCGCAGTGACGGCGATGGCAGCCGCGACGGCCGAGCGGTTCGGCGGGGTCGACGTCCTGGTCGCTAACGCGGCTGCGATGGAGATGGGCCCGTTCCTGAAACAGGACCCGTCGATCTGGTGGCGACAGATCGAGGTCAACCTGTCCGGCCACTTCAGGCTGATCCAGGCGGTGGTCCCGCAGATGCGGGCCAGAGGGGGCGGCAGGATCGTGCTGATCTCCTCGGGCTGGGGGGTAATCGGGCACCCGAACGCCACCGCCTACGCGGCTTCTAAGGCAGGCCTGATCGCGCTGGCCAAGGGCCTGGGCCGCGAACTGGCCCCGCAAGGCATCATCGCCAACGCGATCGCGCCGTCTTACATCGACACCGAGCAACTGGGGGTGGACGCCGCGGACGCCGGGATCACGCTCGATGAGATGCGCCAGCGCTACCGCGAGCTCATCCCCACGGGCCAGCTCGCCACCGTCGATGACATCGCGGCCGCCGTCGCGTTTCTGGCCAGCCCCGGGGCGAGCGCCTTCGTCGGTCAGGTCCTGCAGCCCGGCGGCGGTGTCACCAGAACGAGAGCATGATCGGCCTCCGCCAGCGATCTATTCAGCCGGACGACTCAACGAGGAGGAACGTTGCCCGAGCCGACGCCCGCACCTGTGGGGCCAGTTGACGGGCGCCTCGTGCCGCGTTATGCCGGGGCCTCGACCTTTGCCAGGCTTCCCGAGGTCGACCGGGTGACCAACTACGGCGTGGCCGTGCTCGGAGTTCCTTTCGACAACGGGACGTCGTACCGGCCGGGAGCCAGGTTCGGCCCGATGGCCGTCCGCCAGGCCTCACGGCACCTCCGGCCGGGCTACCACGTCGAGCTCGGGCTGTCTCCGTTCCAGACCGTGCAGGTGGCTGACGCTGGTGACGTTCCGGTGACGCCGTTCGACATCGACTCCGCGATGAAGCAGATCCAGGGTCACGCGGGCGAGTTGATTGGCGGCGACCGCAAGGTTGTGGCGATCGGCGGCGATCACACCATCGCGCTGCCCATGCTCCGCGCGGTTGCCGCGCTCCACGGCCCGGTGGTGCTCGTTCACTTCGACGCCCACTTGGACACCTGGGACACCTACTTCGACGCACCGACGACCCACGGCACCGTGTTCCGGCGCGCGTTCGAGGAAGGGCTGCTGATCGAGGACCACTCGGTGCACATCGGCATACGCGGGCCCCTGTACGGGGAGTCCGACCTGGCCGACGACCGCCGGTTCGGCTTCCGCACGATCCGCGCCGGCGACGTCGACGACCTCGGGATCAAGGGCACTATCGACGCGATCCTTGACCGGGTCGGTGACCTGCCGGTCTATTTGTCGTGCGACATTGACGTTCTCGACCCGTCGATGGCGCCTGGAACCGGCACCCCGGAAGCCGGCGGGCTCACCAGCCGGGAACTGCTGCGCGTCCTGCGCGGTCTAACCGACATGTATCTGGTCGGCGCCGACGTGGTCGAGGTCGCTCCCGCTTATGACCATGCCGAGCTCACCACACTCGCCGCGGCGACGGTCGCCTACGACCTCATCACCTTGATGGCGCGCCGCTCGCTGGCAGGCAGCTCGTGACGTCGGCGATACACCCGGCGCTCCGGCGGAAGGGCTGGGACATCACAGCGGATGGCGAGTTCTACATGCCGACCAGAGTGCTGTTCGGCCGCGGGATCGCCGGCCAGATCGCCGGGCATGTCACAGCGCTCGGCGCTGATGCCGTGCTCCTAGTCACCGATCCCGGCGTCCGCGCTGCGGGCCTCATCACACCTGTCGAAGCGGCGCTGGCCGCGGCCGGCATCGCGGTCACAATCTTCGACCAGGTGCGGCCCAACCCCAGGGACACAGACTGCCTGGCGGGCGCCGACCTGATCAGGGCCGGTGGCCAGAGGCTGGTTCTCGCAGTCGGCGGCGGGTCCGCGATGGACACCGCGAAGTGCGTTGGCCTGCTGCTGACCAACGGCGGGCATCCGCGAGACTGGGAGGACTTCGGTGCGCTGCGACATGACCCGCTCCCGCTCATCGCGGTCCCGACGACTGCGGGGACCGGCAGCGAGGTCAGCCCGTCCGCCGTCATTACCGACACCGCGCGCAAGAAGAAGATGAATCTCTTCGACATGCGCAACTGCCCCCGGATCGCGCTGGTCGACCCCGACCTGACCCTCTCCTGCCCGGCTCAGGTGACGGCGGCGTCGGGCATGGACGCGCTGTCCCACGCGGTTGACTCGCTGCACTGCCGCCTGGCAACTCCGGCCTCCGACGCGCTCGCACTCGAAGGCGCCAGGCTTGTGGCGCGCTACATCCGCCGCGCCGTCGCGACACCCGCCGACATCGAGGCGCGATGCGGAATGGCCCAGGGCAGCCTGACCGCGGGACTGGCCGTCGGGCTCACCGACGTCTCCGGCGCGCACGCACTCGCCGAAGCGATGGGCGGGCTTTACGGTCATCCGCATGGGTACTGCTGCGCCGTCAGCATGCCCGCGATCATGGAGTACAACCTGCCGGTCAGCGCGGACAAATACGCCCGGCTCGCGGTAGCACTCGGCGCCGATCATCCTGGCGTGACGCAGACCCAGCTGGCCCAGGCCGCGATCGCCGCGATCGGGGACCTGAACGCCGACCTCGGCGTCCCGCCGATGCGCGACCTGATCAAACCCGAGGACCTGGATGTGCTGGCGGCCAAGGCGGAGGCGAACACGAGCACGCCGTCGAATCCGCGCACCGCTACGGCCGCGGACTATCGTGCGATGTTCGCGCGTGAGCTGGGGTCAGAAGGAACGCAGCACAAGGCTGGCGGTAGCCGGACGATGGAGAATAGACGGCTGTAGTAGCGTTTGGCCGTCTTCGTCGCCCGCGCTGAAGCTGAGGAGCCAATGACGAACAGGCTGACCGGCCGGACCGCCGTAGTTACCGGAACCGCGCACGGAATCGGCGCCGGCATCGCCGACGCCCTGGCCGCAGGCGGCGCCGCCGTACATCGCGTCGACAAGGACACCGTCGACCTGACCAGCGACACGGCGGTGCGCGAGTTCTTCGCCGGCTTGGACGCGGTCGACATCCTGGTCAACAACGCGGGCGGCGTGTGCGGCCAGGTCGGCGTGCCGCTGGAGAACGTCTCAGACAGCGACTGGTACGCGGTTGTCGACGCGAACCTGACCACCGCGTTCCACTGCACGCGCGCCGTTGTACCGGCGATGAAGGAACGCCGCTGGGGCCGCATCGTCAATATCTCGTCGGCAGCAGGGCTAGGCGTCAGCAAGACCGGGATCCAGGCCTACGCGAGCGCCAAGGCCGGGCAGATCGGTTTCACCAGGCAGATGGCCCACGAACTGGGCCCGTTCGGAATCACGGTGAATTGCATAGCGCCTGGCTTCATCCTCTCCAATCCGACGAGCATCCGGCAGTGGGAGAACTACGGCGCTGACGGCCAGCAGGCCCTCATCGACGGCATCGCGACCCGGCGGCTGGGCAAGCCAGCCGACATCGCGAACGGCGTGATGTTCTTCGTGTCCCAGCAGTCTTCCTGGGTCACCGGGCAGACGATCGCGATTGACGGTGGAGATGCTTTCCTTTAGTCAGGACGACGCGGGCTACGTGCGCGAACTCGGCGAGTTCGTGGCCATCCCCAGCGTGAGCCGGGATGCGTCGGCCGACACTATGCTCACGGCGGCGCACTGGGTCGCCGACCAGCTGGATTTCGCAGGCGGCCGGGTAGTACCAACCGGCGGCCATCCAGCCGTCATCGGCGAATGGCTCGGCGCGCCCGGCGCGCCCACCGTGCTCGTCTACGGGCATTTGGACGTGCAGCCGACCGGAGACCTCGACGAATGGCGAACGCCGCCGTTCGAGCTGACCGTCGACGGCGACATCATGCTCGGCCGCGGCGCCACCGACGACAAGGGGCCCGTCTACATCGTCCTGAAGACCGCGCGGGCGTTCATAGAGCAGGAGGGCCGCCTGCCGCTCAACGTGAAGTTCCTGTTCGAGGGCGAGGAGGAAATCGGCAGCCCGAACCTGCCGGCCTTCCTGGACGAGCACGCAGCCGACCTCGCGGCCGATCTGGTCATCTCCGCCGACGGGGCAATGTGGCGAGCCAGCGAGCCCTCGGTCGCTCTAGCCTCTAAAGGCCTGGTCAGCTTCGATATCAGGGTCGAGGGCGCGAACACCGACCTGCACTCTGGCAGGTTCGGCGGCACCGTCGCCAATCCGGTACACGTGCTCAGCGAGATCCTGGCTAGCCTGCACAAGGACGGGAGCGTGGCCGTCCCCGGCTTTTACGACGGCATACCGCCGCTGACCGACGAGCGCCGTCGCCAGATCGCCGACATTCCCTTTTCGGAAACGGACTACCTGCACGAACTCTGGCTCGATCAGGCGCACGGTGAGGCCGGCTACACAACGCTCGAAAGGCTGTGGGAACGGCCGACGCTAGACGTCAACGGCGTCAGGGCCGGCGGCAAGTACACCGTGATCCCGCACGTCGCGGTGGGCCATCTCTCCTGCCGGCTGGTGCCAGGACAGGACCCGGAGGCGCTGATCCAGGCGATCACCAGGCATGTTGGCCGCGCGCCCGCGGCTGGCACGCACGTCAGCGTGCACCCCGATGCGGCCAGCATCCCCGCCTACACGATCGCGGCCGATCATCCTGCCATCACGGCAGCGACGGCTGCGCTGGAGTCCGTTTACCCAGGGCAGACGGTCTTGCAGGTCAACGTCCCCGGAACACTTCCGGCGACCGTGCTCTTCGAACGACAGCTAGGCGCAAAGACCTTGTTCTTCTCCTTCTCAACAGCCGACGAGAAGCTGCATGCGCCGAACGAGTACATGCGCATCCGGCGGCTCAGGGAAGGAATGCAGGCCTGGGAGCAGCTGTGGCGACTGCTCGCTGAAGGCGCGCACAGGCTGCCCGCGGCCGGGGAGCAGGCGAGGGGAGCGGACGAACCCAGCGACGGCTGAACAGGAGCGGCCATGTTCGTGACCATCAACGGCAACGACCTGAACGTCCAGGTCCTCGGCCCCGAGGACGCGCCGGTGCTGATCGCGCATCATGGCGGCGGCGGAATCGGCTCCCTTGCCGAACCCAAGGCGACATTCGGCCCGCTCGCTGACCTGATGCGGGTCGTGGTCTTCGACGCCCGCGGCTGCGGGCGGAGCCAGGGCACACCGCCGTTCTCGCATGAACAGTGGGCAGCCGACGTGGACGGCCTGCGGCAATGGATCGGCGCCGATCACGTCGTGGTCGCGGGCGGTTCCTACGGCGGATTCATAGCGATGGAGTACGCGCTCGCCTACCCGGAGCGCGTCAAGGCGATGATCCTGCGGGACACCTCGGCCGACAACTCGAACCTGGAGCGCGCCTACGAGAACGCCCGCAATCAAAACCGGGTCTCGATCAACTGGGAGAACTTCGACCGCTACTGGACCGGCAGGATCCGCGACGACGCGGACCTCAAGGATCGGTGGGCAGAGATCATCCCCGCTGTACGACTACAAGTTCGACCCGGCAGCGGCGGCGGCGAGCGTTGAGTCAGGCAGTTATCGCTACGAGACGCACAACTGGTGTTTCCAGCGGAACATGCCGGGCTATGACCTCAAGCCGCGGCTACCCACCGTGCGTTGCCCGACTCTGGTCACGGTCGGCAGGTCCGACTGGATCACGCCGGTGTCATCAGCCGAGACGATCGCCTCGCTGGTCCCCGGTGCACAGCTTGTGGTCTTCGAAAGATCAGGTCACTCGCCGCAGATCGAAGAGGCCGGGAAGTTCCAGTCGGTGCTACGCGATTTCCTCCGCCAGGTGCTGGCCGCGGGGACGGACTGACGACGCCGGCTAGCCCGCATCCGCGATCGTCGCGGGCTGCAGTGCACGCTGGCTGGCGGCATAGACAAGAGCGGCCAGTGACAGGACGGCCAGGATCGCAGAGTTTTGCGGCAATAGACGTATAAGTCTCCAAGACAACAGCTCACTGGCTGCCGGGCCGGGATGCGGGGGTCTCGTCTACGCTCGATGACGTGGTGGCGACGAGAGACGGGATATGACTGAACGCAAGCCAGCCGGCATGAGTTTCCGCTCCTGGATCGATCAGCAGATCACCGAAGCGGCGGAACGAGGCCTCTTCGACGACCTGCCGGGAGCTGGCAAGCCGCTGCCCAAGCGAGACGAGGACGCCGCCCAGGCCTGGCTGCGCGAGTACCTGCGCCGGGAGGGGCTGGCGACGCGGGATGTCTTGCCGACGCCGCTGAAGCTGCGCAAAGAGCGCGAGGTGCTGGCCAAGCGCGCGCCACAACTGCCGTCGGAGCAGGACGTCATCGAGGCCGTGGCCGAGCTTAACGACCGGATCATGCAGTGGCGCAGGCTGCCGCTCGACTCCCCCATCTTCGTGCCGCTTGTGGACGAAACCCAGATGACCGGCCTGTGGCGGCAGACTCATCCGGAGCCCGATCCCGCGGCCGGCGACGGCGGTGCGCCGCACCGGGAACCAGGCGAAGCTCGGCCCGGACGCGGGTGGTGGCGTCGCCTGCCCCGCCGCAGAACCACGGCGAAATCGTAAGGTGCGCGGACCCTGGGCAAGGAAGCGTTCGCTTCCGCGCGAATCGTCGCCTTATGGCCACTACACCGACGCATCGGTAGCCTCAGCTTCAGCCGAGCAGCGACGAAGGTCCCGGAGGAGAAACGGTGTACGCGCGCCAGCACGCCGAGCAGCACCCCGACCAGCCCGTCATCATCATGGCTACCTCGGGTGAGACCGTGACCTACGGCGAGTACGAGGCCAGGTGCAACCGTGCCGCGCACCTCTTGCGAGCGGCCGGCCTGAAGCGGGGCGATCACATCGCGGTGCTGATGGAGAACTCCCCACCTCTGCTTGAGATCGAGGGCGCGGCCGAGCGCACGGGCCTGTACTTCACGTTGATCAACACCTATCTGGCGCCAGATGAGGTTGCCTACATCGTCGGCAACTCGCGCACCCGGGTGCTGTTCACTTCGACGGCGTGCCGCGAGGTGGCGGTCGCTGCCGCGGCGAAATGCCCGTTGGTCGAACGGAAGCTGGTCACCGGTCCTGACGACCCGCCGGCCGGCTGGGAGTCTTACGACGCGGAGGTCGCCGGCTATCCCGGTTCACCAGTTCCTGATGAAACGCTCGGCACGGCCATGTTCTATTCCTCGGGCACGACCGGCCAGCCGAAGGGAATCCTTCGCGCCCTGCCGGAGATCGCGCCGAGTGAGCCGCTGCCGGTCATGCTGTTCGTTCGCAACATGTTCGGGTTCCGCGAGGGCATGACCTATCTCAATCCCGCTCCGCTCTATCACTCCGCGCCGCAGGCGAGCGTGTCGGCATCTCTTCGGCTCGGTGCGACGACCGTGGTGATGGAGCACTTCGACGCCGAGCAGTGGCTCGCGATGGTCGAGCGGCACAAGGTCACGCACTGCCAGATGGTTCCGGTGATGTTCAGCCGGCTGCTGCGGCTGCCCGAAGAGGTGCGGGCGCGCTACGACACCTCGTCGCTCGAGTGCATCGTGCACGCCGCCGCCCCATGCCCCGTCCACGTGAAGCAGGCGATGATCGACTGGCTCGGTCCGATCATCACCGAGTACTACGGCGCCACCGAGGCCAACGGGTTCACGTTCTGCGACTCCGCCCAGTGGCTCGCGCACCCGGGAACGGTGGGCAGGCCAATCCTCGGGGAGCTGCTCATCCTCGACGACGACGACCGGGAGTGCGCTACGGGCGCGGACGGAACGATCTGGTTCCGCGGCGCGACCGCGTTCGAATACTTCCACGACGCGGCCAAGACCGCCGAAAGCCGCACCAGCGACGGGCTCACCAGCACCGTCGGCGACGTCGGCCACGTGGATGAGGAGGGATACCTCTATCTCACGGACCGCAGGACATACATGATCATCTCTGGCGGCGTCAACATCTACCCGCAGGAGACGGAGAACCTGCTGTCCGGTCACCCGGCAGTCCTGGACGTCGCGGTCATCGGGGTTCCCAACGATGACCTCGGCGAAGAGGTAAAGGCCGTCGTCCAGCTCGCTGACCCGGCCAGTGCCGGACCCGAGCTCGCCAGCGAGCTCATCGACTACTGCCGGAAGCGGCTCACGCACTTCAAGTGCCCGAAGACCGTCGACTTCGTGCCCGAGCTGCCCAGGTCCGCAACCGGCAAGCTCTACAAGCGCCTGCTCAGGGACGAGTACTGGAAGGGACATCAGACCTCGATCGTCTAGCCGGGAGGTAGACCATGAAGGCCGTCGTCAGCGCTGATGCCCCCGGCGCCGAGGATGTCAGCGTCGCGGAGGTTCCCGACCCGGTTCCTGGCCCCGGTGAGGCCCTGATCCGGGTCAGCTACTGCGGCGTGAACTATCCGGACGTCCTGCTATTGCAGGACAGGTACCAGTTCAGGCCGCAGCGGCCGTTCACTCCCGGTGGCGAAGTCGGCGGCGAGGTGACCGGCGTCGGCGACGGCGTCATCGGCTTCGCGTCAGGCGACCGGGTGATGGCACGCATGAGCCTCGGCGGCATGGCCGAGCTGGTGGTGGTCCCGCAGCAGCGGGTCCATAAGATTCCGGCGAGCATGCCGCTGGACGAGGCCGCGGCCATACAGACGACCTACCTGACCGCCTACCATGCGCTGGTCCAGCGCGCCTCGATGCAGGCCGGCGAGCGGCTCCTGGTGCTCGGCGCGGCCGGCGGGGTCGGCCTGGCCGCCGTTCAGCTCGGCAAGGCGATGCAGGCGACCGTCATCGCAGCGACGTCGAGCGATGAGAAGGCTGACGTCGCACGCGCCCACGGCGCCGACGTCGCGTTCCGGTACCCGGCGGGGCCGCTGGACGATGCCGGGCGCCGCGAGATCTCGGCGCTGTTCAAGCAGATGTGCCCGGGCGGCGCGGCCGACGTCATCTTCGACGGCGTTGGCGGCGACTACACCGAGGCGGCGCTGCGGGCAACTGCGCCGGACGGGCGGCTGCTGGTGATCGGGTTCCCTGCCGGGATTCCGCGCATCCCTGCCAACCTCGTGCTCCTCAAGCGCTGCCAGGTGGTCGGAGTCCTGTACGGCGGCTGGGCGGCAGCAGATCCCGAGACCGACCGGGCGAACTGCGACGAGGTACTCGGCCTCTACGAAGCCGGCCTGATCCGCCCGCACGTCTCAGGCAGGTTCAGCGCCGACCAGGCCCGCGCTGCGATAGACGAGCTCAAGCACCGCCATGCGGTCGGCAAGGTAGTCGTCGCCTTCTAGCGAACCAGGCGCTGCTCAGACTCCGGCACGTCGGTGATGAACATGTGGCCCGGCGCATGAGAGATGGCGAGCGGGACACGGGCGGCCGCGAGCGCCGCCTGCGGGGTGACACCGCATGCCCAGAAGACCGGGACATCGCCGGGCTGCAGCGGCACCGGGCCGCCGAAGTCCGGTCGGGCGAGGTCGGCGATGCCCAGGGCGGCTGGGTCGCCGGCATGCACCGGCGCGCCGTGGGACGCGGGGAACCGGGCCGTCACAGCCGCCGCGGTCGCAACTAGGTCGGCGGGCACCGGCCGCATCGACACGACCAGCGGCCCCGCGAATCGTCCCGCTGACTCGCACTGACGATCGGTGATGAACATCGCCACGTTGATGCCAAGCTCGGCATGCCGGACCGGCACACCAGCCGCGACGAGGGCGCGCTCGAAGGTAAAGCTGCATCCAGTCAGGAACGTGACCATGTCCTCACGCCACCACCCGGTGACTTCGTCAGGTTCGGCCACGCACTTGCCCTGCTCAAATACCCGGTAGGCAGGCAGGTCGGTGCGCAGGTCAGCGCCGGGGGCCAGGCGGGTCTGCGTGCTGCCAGGCCTGGTCACGTCGAGCAGCGGGCAAGGGCCAGGGTTGCGCCTGGCGAACTCGGCGAACTCTGCCGCCGCATCTTCGGCGAGCACGATGACATTGGCTTGGGCGAATCCCGGAGCCAGGCCGACGGTCGGCACCCGCAGCCCAGCGCGGAACCGGGCCCTGATCTCGGCCGGCTGGTTCATCGGCCGATGTGCGTCTGGGTGATGGAGGTGAACTGGCAAATCAGCGCAGCGGTGAGGAACACCAGGCCAAGCGCGATTTCGTTGAAGCGGCGTAGCTCGCGGCCGCTCGCAGCGAACGCGAACATCACCAGAGCAGCGACGGCGAGGATCAAGTCCAAAACGTCCATAGGCTCTCCAACATCAGGATCAGAAGCTGGCGATCACGATGTCGCAGTCCGGATCACGCCCGATCAGGTACGAAGGTCCTGGTTGCAGGCTCCGGTCAGATCCCTTGGTGCGCACCAGCAGCGGCGGTGCGATCTCCCCTACCGGCGGCTGATGCTCACCCACGGGCTAACTGTAAGTCTCCACGAAAGGTCAAAGATACCTAGTCAAATTGTCGGTACCCGTTCGCCGCCCTCCCGGTGCCGGTTCATCTAGGCGCGACCTGTCTCGGTGATCGGTTGCCGCCCATCGTGAGGGAACCGCTTATGCCACCCCAGCCGTCCTACAGATGCCAAGGAACTCCCGGAGGTTCCCATGTCAGTCACCCGAGCTTTGCGGCCAGCTCTGATGTTCGCCGCGATGGCATCGTCCGTGCTGGCGGTCGGCTGCGGCACTGCCCATCAAGGGCCCGGCAGCACGCATCCTGCGCGCCAATTCACCGAGCACGACGGCGCTAATGGCAAGACCATTCACATCGCCGTTGGCGACAAACTGGTGCTGATTCTGGGCAGCAGCTACTGGAATTTCCGCGGGAGCTCGGCACCTGGGGTGCTACGCCAGGTCGGCCCGGTGCGGCTGGTGCGGAGTTCGCGAAGCTGCCCGCCTGGCGTCGGGTGCCAGCCGAAGCGTGCGCTATATAAGGCACTGGCCAGTGGGAAGGCCGTCATAAGCGCCCACCGAGTTACCTGTGGAGAGGCGCTGGCCTGCACAGGATCGCGCGGGCGATTCAGGCTCACGGTCATAGTCCGGTAGCCGACGGTCCGCGCCGCGCCGCGGCGCGGCATGTACCCCGCCTGCCCGTCCCCCGCCGTCATCATGTTGGCATGAGCGAGCCGTACAACCGCTACGGCTACTTCGCCTTGCCCTTCCGGCCCGTCCTGGCGATAGCACCAATCGCCGGAGCAAGCGTCAGCCACAAGGCTATGGTCACCACCATTGACGTGAGGTAGCCGATCGGCTTAATGCCCACATCGCCTGCGAAGCCGCCGACAAACAGCATCAGCACCCAGGAACTGACGAAAAAGAACGGCCCGGCAGCCAGTAGGCCGAAGAAGTCACCCATAGTCATTCGCCTTTCTGATCTTCAGTTCGCAGGATCAGCCATCCACGGCGAGATGGCCGAGGAACGCCTGACGGCGATTACGATTAGCAGTGCCGCGCCAGTTGACGCCAGCACGCCCGCTGCGAGCAAGCCACCGGCCACCCATGGCAGGCCAGGTGCAGTGGCGCCGACGTCGGCGCGCACAGCAAGCCCTGCCGAGGCATCGGGATTCATTACCACGATCCTCCACGCTCCCCTGGTGACTGTCGTGACAATTGTCTGTGTACCCGGCCCAACTGAGCTGACTGTCCAGATTGGGACGCTATCGGGTATGGCCGGAACCCTGGTGCCTTTCGTAGTGACTCCTGCACCGGCTGTGCCGACGTTCCGAATCGTGGTGTGCTGAACTCCATCTAGGTACCGTCGCGCATCACGCGCCTTCGCCAGGCCAACAAATATGGCCGTGGCTGGTTTGGTCGCGGTCACGCGCACCCGCACCTTACCTACGATCCGTCTGCCCAGTTGGTCCAGGCCCGCACCTGGAACGCTGATAGTCTCACTCATGAGCGCTCGACCGGTCGTCGTATACGCAACACTTCTGGAAGTGACGTAAGCGCCAAGTCGTTTCGCTTGGCCGGCCCACAAGGATCCTGCTCCGCCAGCAAACAGCCCCGTAGCAACGAGCAGCAGGACCGATCCTGCGACCACGCTGGCGATGGGGCCGCCTGTCCAGCCGCTCTGCCCTCGGCGCGATGGGTTCTCCGGTTTATGGCCGCGGGTTCCGTCATCTACCTCTTGCGTGATCGCCGGGGATGCGGCGGACGGATCTGCTCTCAGACCGACCACCACCGTGCCGGGATCCGCGCCACCAGCATCCAATCGGAACGGCGGGTACTCATCGGTCATCATGGCCGCGTACGCGGCCACCCGCAGCACCCAGCGGTTCATGCCGAGCACGAAGCCAAAAATCGAGTCCGGATAGCGCCCGGTGATTGCCAGGATGACGGCCGCGATCAGGACGAGGATCCCGATGAGGCCGCCGCCACCCCAGATACCGTGCTGGTCCCCCAGCCGCGTCGCCGCGAACGCACCACCTCCCGCGAACAGCCCGACGATGAGATAATGCGGAATGGCGAGCAGCCACCACTTAACGAGCACCAGGCCACGAGATAGCCGCGCCGTGTAGTCGATGGCCAGATGCGCTGGATACCCAGGGCTGTCCTCGAGGCTAAACGGCGGGTACTTGTCGGTGCCCAACGCCCCGGCGTAGTACTGGACGCGCCAGGTCCACCGCAAGACGCCGACGTTAAAGTCGAATATCGACCGTGGATACCGTCCAGTACAGACGATCGCGAAGAAAGCAACCACGCTCAGGACAACAAAAGCGATCCACAGGAATCCGAGAATGATGTAGTGCGGGAACGCCAACAGCCACTTGATTGCCCACAGCCACCGTGACAGCGGGAGGTCAAGCTCGGCATCCACCCTGACCGGGTATGCGGTAGCAGACATATTCGCCACCTCCCTGCTCGAGGTTACGTACCGAGCGACGAGCATGTCAGGGCCCCTCGTCCCCGGTGGACAGGGCCTTAGGCATGAATCGGCACGCTCAGACTTCCTAGCAGCAAGATTCCTGATGGGCTGAGTGCCATACTCTGACTTGTGGTGGCCCGATGCCGATGCGCCTTATCGGAAGCAAGCGCGCCGAGCGCAAGCTTCATGCGCGACGGCCAAGAGCCGTTGCGGAAAAGGTATACGTTGATATCAATGGCCTGCCGCACGGAATGTTCATCCAGGGAGCGGATTCAGGGCTTCCCGTTCTCTTGTATCTCCACGGCGGCATGCCAGAGTACTTCCTGACTGAGCGATATCCCACCGGCTTGGAGGACAACTTCACAGTCGCCTGGTGGGAACAGCGCGGGACAGGTCTGTCCTATAGTCCTGATATCCCGCCTGCGGCAAAGACCTCCGAGCAGTTCATAGCCGACACGTTGGCCGTGACCAACTACCTACGGAATCGCTTTCGCAAACAGAAGATCTATCTCATGGCGCATTCGGGTGGCACGTTCGTCGGACTGCAATC
The DNA here is from genome assembly GCA_036258115.1 of Streptosporangiaceae bacterium. Lineage (GTDB taxonomy): Bacteria > Actinomycetota > Actinomycetes > Streptosporangiales > Streptosporangiaceae > Chersky-822. The sequence continues at coordinate 6,547 of DATAEH010000183.1, read as the reverse complement.
AGCCGCAAGCGCACCCGAGTTGTATAGCGCATATGTCGGCGTTGCCCAGGCGGTGGCACAGCTGGAGTCAGAGAGGCTCGCATACGAATACATGCTCGAGCAGTACAAGCAACGTGGTGACCACCGCATGGTGCGGAAGCTCGAAGCGGCGCCCGTAACCAGTGCGGCCGGAACGCCGGGCGCATATCTTGCGGTGCGCGACCGGGCGATGCATCGTCTAGGGGTCGGCACGACGCGTGACATGAAATCGGTAGTGAGCGGAGTATTCTGGCCCTCGCTGCGGAGCCCGCAATACTCACCATCTGAGAAGCTAAGGATGTGGCTAGGCAAGGCCGCGTCCGGCGTAAGCGTGCTCTGGGGCGAGATGCTCGCGACCAACTTGGCCGAGCGAGTAACGAGGCTGGAAGTACCCGCATACTTCTTCCACGGAATCCACGATTACACAGTGAGCTACCAGTTGGCGAAGACTTACGTTGAAGGGCTAGATGCGCCGCTGAAAGGCTTCTATACATTCAGCAAGTCCGCTCACAGCCCGATCTTCGAGGAGCCAGAGAAGTGTATGCGGATCATGCGCGACGACGTACTCGCCGGCACTAACAGCCACGCAGACTCTGGCGAGTGAACCGCGTTACTGGCTCGCCAGTTATATCTGACTATAAGGCGCCGATCATCCAAGGCACTACCGACTATGCGATCCAGCGCTCTACTCGGCCTTTGGCCGGTCAATGTATCTGCACCTCCGTCAGCGCGCGCAATGCACCAGACGCGTCACCGGCACACACCAGTACGTAGCGGCCTGGGAGGAGCGATATACCCCAGACCGCCGCTGCAGCTGGCGGCGCGGGCAAGGCGGAAATGATGTGGAACCAACCGGGGGCCTTCGTGACGTGACCGCGCCGGATCACGTCATTGACGTCGGACAGAGTCTTCCCTCCGCTGAGGCGGCCGACTACGAGATGGAACCCGCCAGACCGCGACAATTCGTGGTTGGAGAGGCTCACTGCCAGTTCTCCGCCAGCAACTTGTGGCGAGACGCTATAGGAGTAGCCGGTGCCTTTGAGGGTGACCGAAACACGCTGCGTTATCGGAACCGATGGCAGCGAAATTGCGTGCCCGTGATTGAGAGTCGTAAGGAAGTCGCGCGCAAATTGGCCGGCGTTCGCAAAAGTTGCCAGCGTTACAGGGCTGCCGACGCGGTTAACTGTTGTCTCCCGAGGCAATTCCCGGTGTCTCATGGAGGCTCAGCCGCACGCGGCGCAGAGTCAAGATGTGCGGGCTAATTGCCGCGACGGCGGTGAGAGGATCCCAGAAATAGACAGGCGCTTGGGTGTAGTACGGGTCATCAAGCAACGCCGACAGCAAGCGCATCGCCTTTGTGGTGCGGTTCGCCTGCACTGCGCTGGCAAAGAAGGTCGTGATCGGGACATAGTTCGACGCGTCGAGCGGGACAACTGTCATCGGTATTCGCAACCTCAGGACGATGCCTGCGGCCCGCGGATCGACATATACGTTCCATTCGGCACGGCGATGTGTCGGCTCGTTCCCTGGCGCGTGGATGGCCCCCGCCATCGCGTAAATCCTGGCGATCTTCCCGGTCAATGCCGGATTGTGGTCCAGCGCGAGAGCAATGTTTGTGAGCGGTCCGAGCGTGATCAGGGTGACTGCTCGGGGAGAACGCCGGACTGTATCGGCGAGAAGGCTGACGGCCTTCTCCTGTGGTTCCGGACCAGACGAAGACGCGAGATGCAGCCGGTACATATGGTCGGCGGCGGCCCTCCATGACCGGGGAAACGCGGCTCCGCCGCTTAGAGGTTTAGCTGGACCATAGGCAATCGGGATGCGCCGGTGGATGCCTAGAGCGCGCACGAGCCTGCGGACATTCTCCGCCCCGGGTCGGCCATCGGCGACGCCAGTTCCCTCGACCGTAATCGCGCGCACCGAGATGTCAGGCCGCTCCAATAGATATGTCAGCGCCATGATGTCGTCCGAACTCATATCTGTATCGACGACCACCGCCCGTGCTGCCCGCGCCGTAGGCTGATCGTTTCCGCAGGCAGTAAGGGCTGTGAGCGTCGTCCCGACCAGCATGAGAGCCGCAATCACTCCAGTTCCCGATCTGTGCCACTTCATGTTTGGCTCCTACCTACATGCCATTCGTGTGCATGACGATCGCAGCCGGCGGATGCCACGTCATGAGTCGCACGTCCCTGATTTTCGGACCAAGGGCACGGATGAATGGCGCGAGGAGGGTTCTCACTCAAACTTGGGGCGACGGCGTCCAGCGGTGTCAGTTCGCCACGACTTGGCCAGATTCACGGTCGAGCCATTCGATCCACTGCCCGGAGGGGTGAGCGCGCGCCAGCAGCCGGCCGCGATCGGTGCCGCGATCGAAGGTTCGGGCCCCGAGCACTGCGAACACGCCGTCCTGCTGATAGCCGTCGATCAGCTGCGGCGGCAGCTCGAGATCCTGCACGCTCTCGCGACCTGATGGCCCGAGAGGCACGAGAGGATCAAGCGACAGCCACGTCACGGGGCGGACCCGCCCGGCCTCAGCCATGATCTTCGTCAGATCGGTGCGGCGCTCGGGCGGCAGGAACACAGCAAGATAGGCATCGGTGACGATCACGCGTAGCCCTGGATCAAATTGATGTAGCACGTCAGGCAGGTTCGCTACGACGTCACCTGCCACGATCATTGTTGGGTACCGCCTGGTCACCTCGACCGCCGCTGCCAGCCTGGTTAGCGCCGATGCCTCCGGAGGTGCGCACGCTATCAGCCATGCTCTCGCCTCGGCGTCCTGCAGGTCAATCGGCGCGATGTCGATCCCGGCCCGTTCGGCGATAGGAGGCAGATCAAGGCGGGGCGGCAGGACCGCGCCGCGGACATCGCAGTACAGGCTCAGGTCTTCCGAGCTCGGCCCTGGAGCCCGGCCGCCCGCTGCGTAGCGATACCGATCGATCTGCAGACCAAGGCCCGCGCCGGTGCCAAGGTCGACCAGGCCGACTGGCGTCGACCGCGAGTGGGTGGTGGCGGCGATGGCGTATGCGATCTGCGCGCATCTGGCGGCCTCGTTCATCTGGTACCGGCGGCGACCGCACTCGGTCATAAGGTCGTCCAGGCGGGCGCTGATGAACTGACGAGCGGCAACATAGAAGCCGGTGTCGAACGCCGGCTGCGGCTCCCCCGGCTCCGGGAAGTAGCGAGCCAGAGGCTCAGGCTGATCTCGCCGGACGAGGAATCTGATGGCCGCGCTCGCCAGGAGGGCAGGCAGCCGGTCCGCAGGTAGCGCCGCCAAGCGGTGCAGAAGACCTTCATGGGCGGCGATGACCCGGAACAGCTCCGCGGTAAGCCGCCAGCTATCTGGCGCATCCTTCGGCGACCACCCGGCCGCCACCTCCATGGCCTGTGCGCGGACCTCTTCAGCCGAGGACAATCTCACCACCCCGCCCCCAGGAGCGCGGCCAGACCGACAGCACGATACGTGAGCGCGGCGTGACGGATAGCAGCGGGAGGTACGCGAAGCCGTGAACCGGCCGACCTCGCCGCTACTGCACCAAGGCAGTCCGGCGACATCGCGCGACGAGGTAGACGGGCACCGGGGCGGCGCCCGGCAGCCGACGCGCCCATTCGGTCCCTGGCACTGGCTCAGCGACTTCTTCAGGCGCGAACCCGTGGCAGGCAAGGCTGTTCAGGTAGGTCGACAGCATCCGGTGCTGAGAACCGACCTTGCCGCGGAACCCGGGGTTGCTCGCAAGCCACCACCCCTCGTGGAAGTAACCAAGCTCAGGCGGCCAGCTGCTCGGCGCGTCCCGTCCCCAGCCAGGAAAGCAAGGGTGCAGCAGCGAGAACACGAACCAGCCGCCGGGACGCACCAGCCTGGCGATGGTCGCCATCAGCCCGTCGAGATCGTCGATGTCTGACAGCCCGTAATTGCAGACAGCGCCGTCGAAATCCTGCTCGCCAAGCACACCGGTCCGGGTTACGTCGGCGTGGATATAGCCGATCCTCCCCGGATGGTCCGTCTCCAGCGCCCGGGCCTTCGCCAGGAGCGCTGCCGAGATATCGACGCCGGTTACGTGCGCACCCTGGCGCGCCAGTTCCCTGGCCACCCGCCCTTGCCCGCACGCGGCATCGAGCACGCGCATGCCGCGGACGTCACCCGACAGACGGAGGAGTTCGGCGGTGGCCGGATCGGTTATTGCCTGACCTGCCGTCGCATCATAGAAATCGGCCATGTCGTCATACCTGGCGCCCGCGCTGGTCATGTTTTGACCGTACTCGCGAGCCGGGCGCCCGGGCAGAGGTGCAGCCTCAGCCCTCAGCGAAGCCCCTCAAATCGTTCCACAGACTTGGTGCCGTTACCTGAGTACTTCATCAAGCACTGCCATTGCCCTGTCGATGTCATCGGAGTTGTTGTAAAAGTGCATGGAGAACCGGGTGGAACCAACGCGCGGCGAGACGATCACACCGCGCCGGGTCAGTTCGCCGGCGATTGCTTCACCATCATGGCCAGGGAACCGCGCCGTGACAGTTCCTGCGCGGCGGCGCGGATCGCGCGGGGTGAGCAGTTGCGCGCCGCGCGCTGCCAGGCCCTCGGCGACCTGACTTGCGAGTTCGGCGTTGTGGGCAGCCACCTCATCGAGTGACATGGCGCCGACGTAGCGGATGGCTTGGCCGAAGGCGATGGCGGCGGCGTACGACGCGGTCGAGTACTCCATGCGGCGAGCACCCGATGCCAGCGGCTTCCACCGTGCATCGAGCGCGTAGGGGTGCTCGGTGCTTCGCCAGCCGACGAATGGCGGCCTGAATTGCTCGAGCAATGATGGGCTCAGGTAGCACGCCGCAGCGCCGAACGTGCCGCACAGCCATTTGTACGAACCGGTGATCAGGACGTCCACGCCGGTAGCCGTGACATCGATGGGCACCTGGCCCGCTGACTGTGTCGCATCAATGATCAGCAGCGCGCCGTGATCGTGCGCTAGTGTCGCGAGGTCACCGAGGTCCAGCAGGTGCCCGGTCAGGTACTGCACATGACTGATGCAGATGGCAACGGTCTCGGAATCCACGTGCTCCGCGATCTTGCTGACGTCGAAGCCTTCAGGATCGTCCAGGAGGCCGACGAGGCGGACCTGACAGCCGGTGTCCCCGGCGATCCGGTGCCATGGATAGGTGACGCTGGGAAAGTCCGCGTCGCTCGACCCGACGTTTCGCCCCTTGCGAGGCCGGAGCCACCACGCGACCTGGCATACAGATTCGGTGAAGCTAGTGCAGATCGAGATCGTGGCGGGATCGGCGCCGAGCAGGTTGGCAGCTGCCTGACGTGCGCCTTCTAGGATCCCGACCTCGGTATCCTCGTCCATCCCGGTGGTACCCGCTTGAGCCAGCTCTGCCTCGAATACATGAGCTGCGCGTACCGCGACGGCGGGCACGAGGCCAGCAGAAGCGGTGTTGAGATAGGTGAACCTGCCGAACGCGGGGAAGTCCTCGCGACGCAATGCTGGCACTGACAAGCTGCCCCCCGGCCTTAATGTTTCAGGAGATTGTTGAACAATATGACAATCCAGAAGAACGCTCTGGCCTCAAGGAGATGCATCATGCGGCGAATGCCGGCGTGTTCAGCGTTGATTCCGTGTATGACGAGCTCAGCGCGATAGCGTCAAGCCGACTGTTTCACGGGGGAACAACGACAATGACCAGGCTTCTGGCCGGCATTGGCACGACGATGCAGCGGCAATCGACCAGCGGGCAGGCTGCCAGCGCGATACGGGACGCCATCCTCGCTGGCCAGATACCGCCGGGCACGCCGCTGCGCGAAGCCGCGCTGGCCGCCGAGCTTGCCGTGTCGCGAAACACCGTGCGTGAGGCAGCCCGCATTCTCGAGGCCGAGAGCCTGGTCCGGTATCGGATGAACCGCGGGATCGTGGTCACCGAGATCACCGCCGATGACGTGCGTGATATCTATGCCGCCCGTTCGGCAGCAGAGTTGGCCGGTGTGAACGCATTGGCCGCGAACCGCGACTCCGCCATCTACAAGAAGCTGGCCGAGCTGGTGGAGCGCATCGAGAACGCCCACGGCACCGGGGATGCGGCACAAGTGCTGGAAGGCGACAGGCTGTTCCACGCGACGTTGGTATCCGCCGCAGCGAGCCCGCGGCTCTCCCAGTTCCACGCCCGGCTCCAGCAAGAACAGCGTCTGGCGCTCGCCCTGGCCGAGCAGTCCAGTCGGCAACTCGGCCGCACCGCAGATGACCACCGCAACCTGCTCGATGCGCTACGGGGCAGCCGATCCTGGGCCCGGGCTCAGCTAACCAAGCATCTCCAAGCGGGCAACGCGGAACTGCAGCGCCTGGTTGACCTGCTTGCGCAGACCGGCGACAGCTAACCGGTGAATCCGCGCGCCGACACATCTAGCTAGTCCCGGTTTTCCCCTGCGGGGAGGTCGCGCAGGCGTGAAAATTGGTGCCGCGGTGGCCCGCCGAGCCCGGGACTCCTCTGGGACGCAGTGCCCGGTAGCTAGTCTGGCGCCGGGGTCTTGACCTACGGGTTG
>DATAEH010000182.1:0-3336 GCA_036258115.1 Streptosporangiaceae bacterium | reverse complement strand
CGTGCTCCCAGGGAAAGAAGGTGAGCACCGTGCCGGGCGTACCGACCTCGTCGCCGTAGTACAGGTGATAGACGCTCGGATCGTCGAAGTTAACCGTCTTCTTGATGAAGCGCAGCCCCAGGACATTGGCATAGAAGTTCAGGTTGCGCTGGGCGTTGCCGCTGATCACGGTGATATGGTGAAGGCCGCTGATGGTGCCGGTCACGGAGTTTCTCCTGCAAGATCCTACGTCTGGGATGGCGGTCGGCAATGAGCCCTGGCGAACGTTGGTGAGCCAAGATTGTAGAGGACACGTTGGAGCCGTGAGTGGGCTGGGAGGAGATGTAGGGCGAGGTCTCCCACTATCTACTCGCACTTCTTCCCCGGACGCTTCATCGAGGAGACCGGGTCGTCCAAGGACATCGACTTCGTCGAGCTCACCGTGCAGGTGCTCTTTTGACCGGCGCCTCGCGAATATCGACAAGCGCAACGATGGCCTGGCGCTGATGGGCGCACTGTGCGCCGGTCTGACGATCGAGAGTTCGCGCGATCGACGATACGTTTAGTGCGTTCGCTCTCGGCCCTCGCGGCAGAAGCACGACGGTTGGGGAGAATGGGGATGGCGATAGGCGAGGGCTCTTTTCTGACCGGTGCCGCGGTCTTTCTCGGCGCCGCCGTGGTCGCGGTGCCGATCTTCAAGCGGCTCGGCCTCGGCTCGGTGATCGGCTATCTGGTGGCGGGCGCGGCGATCGGGCCCTTTGGCCTGGCCCTCATCGAGGATGCGGAGGAGGTGCTGCATTTCGCCGAGTTCGGCGTGGTGCTGCTCCTGTTCATCATCGGGCTCGAGCTGAAGCCCTCGCGTCTTTGGGTGATGCGGCGCGACATCTTCGGGCTCGGTCTCTCGCAAGTGATCCTCACCGGTGCCGTGCTCACGGCGCTGCTCGTTGCCGTAGGCCTGGCGATGCGACCGGCGCTTGTCGCCGGCCTCGGCCTGGCCCTGTCCTCCACGGCCTTCGCGCTTCAGATCCTCGAGGAGAAAGGAACGCTCAACAGCCCCTACGGCAACAGAGCATTCGCCATCCTGCTGTTCCAGGACCTGGCCATCGTGCCGCTGCTGGCACTGGTCGCGCTGCTCGGCCCCGGCGCTACAGGCGAGGCGAGCAATCCCTGGCTGGAGGCCGGCAAGATCATCGGCGTGGTCGCGGCCGTGGTGATCGTCGGCCGCTACCTGCTCCGGCCCGTCTTCCGGATCATCGCGCTGACCCGCGCCCGCGAGGTCTTCACCGCAGCGGCGCTCCTGCTGGTGGTCGGCACGGCCTTGATCATGGCAAGCGTCGGGCTGTCCATGGCCATGGGCGCCTTTCTCGCCGGCGTGCTGCTGGCCGATTCCGAGTACCGGCATCAGCTGGAAGCCGACATCGAGCCGTTCCGTGGCTTGCTCCTGGGCCTCTTCTTCATCGCCGTTGGCATGTCGGTAGACTGGCTGCTCGTGCTGGACAACATCCTGACCGTGCTCGCCGGCGTGATCGGCTTGCTGCTCGTCAAGGCCCTGCTGATCTACGGCCTCTGTCGTCTGTTCGGTGTCGGAGATCGGGATGCGCAGCGGGTCGCCGTGACCATCCCCCAGGGCGGCGAGTTCGCGTTCGTCCTGTTCAGCGCCGCCGCTGGTGCTGCGGTCATGGCCGCCGAAGTCGCGAATCTGCTGGTCGCCGTCGTCACGTTGTCGATGGCGGCAACGCCGCTCGTGGGTACCCTCTACGAGGTTGCAGTGGCGCGCCTCACCAGCACCACCGCCGACGTCGAGGACGTGTCGCGGGCCGAGCAGAAGAGCGTGATCATCACCGGCTTCGGGCGCGTCGGGCAGATCGTGGCGCAGTTCATGCATGCGCAGGGCATCGGCATCACCGCCGTCGATCACGATCCCGAGCGTATCCAGATCGCCGAGAAATATTGCAACAAGGTCTATTTTGGCGACGTGCGCCGTGCCGACGTGCTCGCCGCGGCCGGTGCCGGCAAAGCACGGCTGATCTTCATCTGCGTCGACGATCCCGAAGCCTGCAACGCCGGGATCGGCCACGTCCGGGCGGCATTCCCCAAGGCGCAGATCCTTGCCCGCGCTTTCGATCGTAATCACGTGCTGCAGCTGATGCAGATGGACGTCGACTACTTCCTGCGCGAGACCTTCGAGTCGAGCGTGGCGATGGGCAAGGAGGGCCTGCGGCGTCTTGGCCTCGATCCGGCCAAGGTGGAGGATATCGAGCAGGAGTTCCGCCGCCGCGATCAGGAGCGGCTCTCGATCCAGCAGGCCGAAGGCGAGTTCGCCGGCGTCGAGAAAGTCTTCGCCCGCTACGACGAGGCCGCATCGCAGAAGCGATCGAACACGTGAGCGCTACCTATCCAGATGCTCACAGAGGAGACACGGGATCATGACCACGCCACGCAACAGCGCGCAGGCTGAACTATGGCCTGCCTTGCCCTATGAGGATTGGAAAGACACCTGCACCACGCTGCACCTGTGGACGCAGATCGTCGGCAAGGTCCGGCTGGCCCAGACGCCGTGGGCCAACCATTCGTGGCACGTCACCCTTTATGTCACGCCGCGTGGCCTGACGACCTCCCCGATCCCGTACGACGGACGCGCGTTTCAGATCGATTTCGACTTCATCAATCATGCGCTGCTCATCCGGACGAGCGATGGCGGCGAGAAACGCATGCCGCTCGCTCCCAAGCCGGTCGCCGACTTCCACGACCAGCTCATGGCTGCGCTCGCCGAGCTTGAGATCCGGGTTCGGATCCACGGAAGCCCCAATGAGCGACCTAACCCGATCCCGTTCCGCGAGGATCGCGAGCACGCCGCCTATGACCCGGGCTATGCGCAGCGCTTCTGGCGCGTGCTCGTCCAGGCGGATCGGGTGTTCAAGCAGTTCCGCACGGGTTTTCTCGGCAAGGTCAGCCCGGTTCACTTCTTCTGGGGCAGCTTCGATCACGCGGTGACGCGCTTTTCCGGTCGCAAAGCGCCGCTGCACCCTGGAGGGGTGCCCAGTCTGCCGGATTCCGTCACCCGCGAGGCGTATTCGCACGAGGTGAGCAGTGCCGGCTTCTGGCCGGGCGGCGGCGCGATCGACTATCCGGCGTTCTATTCCTACGCCTACCCCATACCCGAAGGTTTCGCCGCGGCGCCGGTGCGGCCGGAGGCGGCGTTCTTCCATCAGGCGATGGGCGAGTTCATCCTGCCCTATGATGCCGTCCGGGACGCTGATGCGCCGGACGAAGTGCTGCTGGACTTCCTACAGACCACCTATGAGGCGGCGGCGAACGCGGCGGGCTGGGATCGCGCCGAGCTGGAATGCCCGCAGG
>DATAEH010000181.1:0-4625 GCA_036258115.1 Streptosporangiaceae bacterium | reverse complement strand
GCGCTTCTCCTCACGAGCCATCGTGTTCACCTCCAGCCTCCGGTCCGGGCGGCCGGTCCTGCCGCCACGTCTCGCCGACGGTCGCGATGTACTCGTCGTTCGGCCACATCTCAGAGAGCCAGGCGGTGAGCTGCCTCCACTCGCCGCGGCCGGGCTGACGGGTGACCATCTCGGGATGCTCAGCGGGCATACCGATGGCAGCGCGGGCTGCGCGTTCCTTGCGGCTGATGCGGCCTGGGCTTCCTGGGGTGGTCATGGCTGATTCTCCTGGTCGGGGAGCAGCTGAAGCCGACAGCGGAGTGTGGCGGCAATGGGCGGCGGCAGGCCGACCGCCAGGAGCGCCGCCCTGGCCGGGCTTGTGCGCGGTGGCCACTGGCGGACCTGCATGGGGCGCTGGCCCAGGTCAGCATTGCCCCAGGCGAGGGAGATCGTCTCGGCCTCAACCAGGCGGAGGGCCTGCCGGACGGCCATCGCGCGTCGTCGTCTCCTGGTCTGTGCGCGCTCGTCATACCGCCGCCGAGCGGGGCAAGCGGCAAGCGCGGGAGCTGGCCAGGCGGCTGGCCGCCGCAGGTGGTGCTGACCCGGTGGGCTTGCTGGCATGCTCGCCGTTGCGCCGGGCCCGGCAGACGGCACAGATCGTCGGCTCCCAGCTTGGCCTGCCGGACGCCTGGGAAGTCGATGACCTGCGGGAACTGAATGTAGGTCTCCTCGACGGGCGCAGCGATACCCACGCCTGGCACACCTACCACCAGGTGCTGGCGGCATGGCGGGCCGGCCACACCCACGTCAGGTTCCCCGGCGGCGAGGACCGCAACGAATTGTGCACCCGGCTGCGCCGCGCCCTGCTGGCCATCGCCGACCGCAGCGCCGGGACAACATCGCTGGTGGTGGCACACGGCGGCAGCCTGCGGGCGGCACTTCCCTGCCTGGCCGTCGAGGCAGACCCCGGAACCGACCTGCCGCTCGGCGCGGTCGCCTCTATGCGCATTGACTCCAGCCACCCTCACTCCGCGATCACACTCCTGAGCTGGCCCGCCACCAGCCCGCCCGGAGCACCGGCATGACGGGACCGCGCAACCCGTCACCGTGGCATGTGCCCTTCGACCCCAGGCGGCCACCCGTTCTGCCTCTCCCGCGACGAGGACTGACCGCACGAGCGCTCATAGCCAGATCCGGTCGTCCGGGCCGGTCAGCGCCTGGCGGCCGATGAGACGCAACGTCCTGCGGGGCAACGCCGAAGGTGCCCGTGGTGATCGACGGCGCGATCACGTACCTGTTCCGATTGCGGCCAGGATCAGCAGGCCCAGCACGCCTGCGGCGTACCCGGCGTGCGGGCCCAACTGGGCCAGCCAGACTGTTCCGGCGCGGCCTCGGGCAGGATGCCGGTGTAGGCGCCGGCGCCAGGTTTCTGGCTCGGCAGCAGGCCGGTGACCTGGATCCCCGCGGTGAGCACAAACCGTTCCGCGTAAGCATTCGCACGGCTGCGGCCGAGTTAGTCCGCACCGGCGCGCGGCTCGCCTTCCTGCCGCCCTCCGCCGTGCCGGCCGGCGACGGCACGCAGCTACGGTCGCTGGAGCCTGGCCGCTGCCCCGAGCTCAGCCCATCGAAGGAGCGCCCGGATGGAGTATGACTCGTGTAGGCAGGGGCGAGAGTGCGGGGATGGTGGTGTGGATGGGTGATGAGCCGGATGTCCGGGCCTGGGTCAATGCGGACCAGGCCGCCGGGGAGTTCCGGGTCAGGTACGCCGAACTGTTCGATGCCGAGGCGCGCCTGCATGAACAGCGGCTGCATGCCGCCGCCAACGTCGGTGCCGCCGAGCATGTGCTCGACATAGGCTGCGGGACGGGCCGGTCCACCCGTGCCGTCGGCCGTGCCGCGGCCGCGGGAACCGTCCTCGGCGTGGACATTTCCGCGCCCGTGCTCGAGCTGGCCCGGCGGCTGACGGACCGGGAAGGTCTGCGCAACGTTTCCTACCGGCTGGCCGATGCTCAGGTGGACGGCCTGGGGCGGTCTCGCTATGACGTGTGTATCAGCTGTTTCGGCGTGATGTTCTTCGCCGACCCGGTGGCGGCGTTCACCAACATCGGGCGCGCGCTGCGCCCCGGCGCGCGCATGGCGCTGCTGGCCTGGCAAGCCCCCGAGCGCAACGAGTGGTACAGCGAGATCGACCAGGCCATCGGCGGCGCTTCTGCCCGCGGCGCCCGGATGTTCTCACTCGCCGACCAGCGCACGACGGCGGCGATACTGGCCGCGGCCGGATTCACCGACGTCGCCTTCACCGACGTGCGCGAGCCCGTCTATTACGGCGCGGACAGCGCGCAGGCCTACGATTTCGTCACCGGCCTGCAGGCCACCAAAGACATGCTGGCCAGCCTGGATCCGGCCGCCGCCGAGGACGCGCTGCGCGGGCTGCGCGTCACGCTCGCCGGGCACACGACCCGCGACGGCGTGCTGTTCGGGGCGCGCACCTGGATCATCACCGCGCAAACACCGCGCCGGCAGCGCGGCAGCGCACCAGACATCGAGGATGCCGGCCGAATTGGGCAGAAGCGTGGCAACCTTGGACCCTCGCCGGACGCCGAGTGACGCCAGCGCGCTCGCCGCCTGCCCCGCCACTATCTGTGCTCTGGAAAGACACTCGCGCCAGAACCCGGCACGCCAGATCGACCTGTTACGGCGCGGCTCAAGCGGATCACCCTGACACCTCCGGCGCCGCGCCGAACGCGGCTACGTGCGCGCCAGGAGGAGACCAGCGCCAGTCACGATGCGTGACCTAATATCAGACGCAGCGTGACGCCAGATCGCCGACTCGGCGCGGCTGAGAACCGCGTCTTCCCGGTGGATAGCAGCGCGCAAATCCGCTTCTGCGCGCAGTTGCGGCAGGGACGAAGGCCGGACCAGCATGGCGGCAGGGCCTGGCGGCGCCCGTCGGCAGGTGGTTGACGGTCGTACCTGGGCCGAGGGGAGGCGGGTGGTTTGCGGTGGGGATTTCCGCGGTCAGGTGCGCCAGCGGTCCGGGCCGCCCGGGGCGGGCTGGTAGCGGCACTGCGTGCCGGTGCGGATCGAGGCGTTCAGGTGGGCCCCGGCGATCGCGGCGGGAACGGGAGTGCCACAACGGGATAGGAGGGCCATGGATACCAAGGACGTCATACAGCGCTTCTATGACGGGCTGGCACGAAAGGACAGCTCGTGGCAGGACAACCTCGCCGAGAGCGTCGCCTTCGCCGATGCGAGCGGAAAGCTCGGCGCTCGTGGCCGCGAGGCCTTCATCGGCTCGTTCAGTGGCTTCCTGCGGGCGGTCGACCAGGTGCAACTGAAGCAGCTGATCGTCGAGGGTACGAATGCTGCAGCCGTGGTGAGCTATGACTACGTGAACCCGGCCGGCGGTCGCCTTCACCAAGATGACGCGGAGGTCTGGAAAATCGAGAACGGCCAGATCGTGTCGTTGACGATCTACTTTGACATCACCGAGTTCCGGGGGTTTATGGGCCGCTGAGGCTGCCGTCGTATCCATCTGCGCGATTCTGCTACCGAACGTCCATCTACAGCAGCGTCAGCGCGGTGCAAGGCGGCTGTAGTGGACCATGAAATCGTGCTCCCATGTCTTGCCGCCATCGGCAGACTTCTGCCAACTGCCGGTGATCTCGGCCTGGCTGGGACTGACCTCGGCGTCGAACCGCTGCGCGAACTCGGGCGTATCGCGCCACATCCGCCAGGTGCGATCGCTGAAGCTCATCCGGTAGACACGCGATACCCGGCGGTCATCGGTGTACAGCACGCAGTAGTCCGATTCTGATTCATCACGTCCGATGATCCAGGTCGCCGTGGGGGTCCCCCCACCGCCATGCGCATCACGAGGGCTGCACCCTGTTCGATCGACTCGAACGTGGCCGGACCATGCACGCTGGCATCCGGGCCTGGCAGGAACGCGGCCCCGGACAGCTCCATGTCCCAGGCGCCGGCGAGGAACTGCAACGGTGAAAGTGCCGGTTTGTGGTCATCGCTTCTCCATCGAGCCGGTCTCGGTAGCCGTCACCAGGTCAGACTGCACATGGCCGCCATGCTCATCGGTGAGAGTCTCGGCAGAATTCTTCAACGGTGCGGGAGCGCGGGACCTTCGGCCCTTCCCGGAACGAAGGGCGGATCCCACCTTGATGCTTATGGCCCGCTATCGGATAGACGACGAGGATGCCTCGGTCTCCATCGAAGTGACCGACGTTGCCGGTCAGGAGCAGGAGCTGCTCGAAGCCTTCGGCGAGTGCCAGGCAGGACAGTGCTCGTGCCCCACCGACGAGTATCAGAAGCTCGCCTCGATGGACGTGCAGCACACCCGTGATGTGATTCGGATACGGCTCGAGCCCAAGGCGGGGCAGGTACTCGATACCCGCCAGATCGCTGCGTGCCTCGACTACACCACGGCAACGGCGAGCGATGCCATGGACGACGAGCCGCGCCGGCCGAAGGCCGCAAGCTGACCCAGTCGCGGTCGTGAACAACGGTGCCCGGCGTCACGTGCCGTCGTCGAGGACCTCGCGCAGTCTCCGCGCGAAGGCCTCGGGCTGGCCTGCGTATCCGGACTCGCCGCCGACGAAGCCGCCGTGGTGGCTCGGGAACACGGTCGGCTG
>DATAEH010000180.1:0-50366 GCA_036258115.1 Streptosporangiaceae bacterium | reverse complement strand
CCATCGGGAGCCCGCGACCAAGATCGGCTCCCAAATTCGGACACCGCCGCTCCCGGAATAGGGACAAACGGACCAGGGCCAGCGGGCATGACCGCATGTCGCGGCGCTGACCTGCGGATTTGCGTGGGCCTGCGAGGACTTGAACCTCGGACCTCTTCCTTATCAGGGAAGCGCTCTAACCGCCTGAGCTACAGGCCCCTACACCGCCTTGACCGGCCGGAACTCCGGCAGCGAGGGGAGTGGTCCGCTCGCGCGCCATATGAACTGGCGAGCCAGGGAAACCGCCGCCCAGCTGACTGGGCGTGCCGGGCTAGATTACCGCACGGTGCCGAGTTACGCGAAGCCGGTCGCGCGGTTAGTCGGCTTCCTGGAGCGTGATCTCGATGCCGCCTGAGATGTGCGTTACGGCGTTGTAGATGACGGCTGCCACCGTGGACAGCGCCGTGATGAGGACGACGTCGATCGCCCCGGCCAGCATGGTGTAACCCATGACCGTGCCAAGGGAGAACCAGCTCGCCGCGTTGCTCCCTGGATTGCCGCCTGAGGCGGTGACCAGGTGGATGGTCTGCTCGATGCTGTGGAAGACGCCGAGCGCGGAGAAGAAGAAGTACAGCACCGCGACCGCGATGACGAGAATGACGAATCCGACGAGCGAGGCCAGGAAGCTGAACTTCATGACTGACCATGGCTCGATCCTGGACAGCACAAGCTGAGCGTCCCGAGCCGCAAGCCCGTCTTGCCTGACGCCGCTCTTGGGCGCCAGTTGCGTGGCTGGGCTCCCCACTGGGCCCGCCTTACTCTTGACAGTCACGGCTGACCTGCCATTGCCGATAGCGCCCCCCGGTTTTCTAACCGCACTCGGCCTTGACTTCTTTTTCTTCCCCGGTTTCGCGAAAGGCATCGCGATTTTGGACTTCAGGTCATCTGATCGTACCGACCGAGGAGCCGCCGAGGTAGATGGATTAAGGTTCGGAACCTGAGTCGCCGCAGCAGCTTGCGTCTGCGCGCCATATCCGCCCGGCATTCCGGTTTGTGGAACGCTCGACGGCGGCGAATACGCGGGTCCTGACGGAGCGGCAAGTCCAGCCGTGTCTGGCGGGGCCTTATCGGCCCAGCCGAGGGTTCCCGTCCACTCCTGCGTTCCTGCGCTGGACGGCCTCCAGTCGCTGACTTGAGCGGTCGGCGACGCCGAATCTGTAGGCGAGGCAGACGCCGCGGCAGGCGGTGGCGCGGCGGGCGGCGGAGGCGCCGAACGACCGGCTGCGGAGGT
Source organism: Streptosporangiaceae bacterium (assembly GCA_036258115.1). GTDB lineage: Bacteria > Actinomycetota > Actinomycetes > Streptosporangiales > Streptosporangiaceae > Chersky-822. The sequence continues at coordinate 49,096 of DATAEH010000180.1, read as the reverse complement.
TGGCGACGTCCAGCTCGTGTTGGTCACCGAGGCAGCCGACGACTCCCGGCTCTGCGATGACTGGCTGCCGACCGACGGGGCTACCGGAGGAGGCGCCTGACCGCTGGCCGAAGCTGGTGCGCCGACGCCAGGCGTGCCGGTGGGCGGAGATTGAGGAACTGCCGTCGCAGGGTGGTCGCTGGCGGGGGCGGGTGCGCTCGGCGTTTGCGTTGCCCGTGTAAAGACTGAACCTGCTGGTGATGGTGACGAACCTGCCGCGCGGGGCGCATCAGCGGCGCGCGTCACGTCTCCGCTTGGGACGCGCGTGCTCCTGAATCCAGGGCTGGCGAAGCCTGCACCGGTCAGTTCGCGCGCGAGAGCCGCAGCGGCCAGCGTGGCCGTCTCAGAATGTTCGTCCTCCGGGCTTGCACCCGAACCGCGGCCGACAGGCGGGTTGTCCCTGACTGGGCCTGCGTCCTTGGCTTGCGTCCCGGCCGCGCCCAGCTGGGCAGCGCCGCCTTGCGGCGACGGCGTATCCGTCTGCGGGCTCACCGACTTGAACGGACTGTCGGGGTTCACTGGGCCGTCGGCCTCGGGGAAGCGGTGCGGCTTGGTCACGCTCGCTGGCGTAAAGACACTCCGCTGAGCAGGGGGCGGAGTAGGAGTAGGGGCCTCGGCCGGCCGGGCGGGCGGAGTCGCAGCCGTGCTCGGCTTGCCGTTGCCGTCGGGCTTGCTATCGGCGTCGCTGGTCGAAAGGCCCTTCGGCACCGTGTTAGAACGCTTCTCAGTTTGCTTGGTAAATACCGATGGCTTGCCTTCGGCTGAAGCGCCCGGCGTTCCGTTCTGCTTCTTGGTCTGGCCGCCATTCGCCGACGAGTCCGACGCCGTGGCGCCCGATGAATCCTCGGTGCTGTCCTTGGCGCTGGGGGAGTTCTTGCCTTGCGTGGTATCGCTTTGCTTGCTCTTGCCCTGCTCGCCTTTGCTTTGCTCGCTATTGACAGGCTCGCTCTTAACGGGGTCGCTCTTGCCTTTGCTCGACTTCCGCTCGGACGTGTCCACCTTGGGATCAGCGCCGCCTGCCTCATCGGCCAGTGCTGCTGGGTCCGCCTGGTTGTCCACCCATCCTCCTGTACGTCGCTAGCAACGAGGTTATCCGCCACCAGCGAAGCCGGGGTGGCGATAGCTCGATCGCGACAATCGTGACACCAACTCAGACGCCCCAAACGGCCGAATAGTTGCCGTGACGAGCCAGGTTACCGTGTGAACCTGGCTGAAACGCCGCAGAGGAGAGCGGATCAGAGCAACCTGGACGCTACGAGACGCGTTCAGGCGATCACATGATGCGCTGGCCGGATCAGGAGTCAGCGGACTCCGCCGACTCGTCATCGCCGACCTCGTCCGGTGCCTCTTCGCCGCCATCTGGTGCGGTTTCGCCGTCGCCGTCCGCTGAGCCGTTCACAGGCTCCTCGGCGTTTCGGGCGATCGCCACGAGCGTCTGGCCTGCCGCGAGGTTGACGAGCCGGACGCCCATTGTCTGGCGGCCGGACTGCTTGATCTCGGCGGCCGTGGTCCTGATCACTCCGCCCGCGGACGTGATCGCGAAGACCTCGTCTTCCGGGCCGACCATCAGCGCGCCGATGAGCTCGCCGCGGGCTTCGACGATCCGGGCGGTCACGACGCCGAGACCGCCGCGCCCCTTGACCGGGTACTGGTCAGCGGGCGTCCGCTTGGCGTATCCGCCACCTGTCGCCACGAGGACGTTGGCGTCCTCGCTGCCGTCGACCACGTGTATGCCCAGCAGCCGGTCGCCATTGGTGAAGCGCATCCCGATGACCCCGGACGTGGCCCGGCCCATCGGCCGCAGCACATCGTCACTTGCGTGGAACCTGATCGCCTGCGCATGCCGGCTGATCAGCAGCAGATCCTGGTCAGGAGAAACCAGCCGGGCCCCGATCACCTCGTCATCCTCGCGGAGGTTGATCGCGATGATGCCGCCCTGCCGCGGGGAGTCGAAGTCGGTCAGCCGCGACTTCTTCACCAGGCCGCCCGTTGTGGCCAGGACCAGGTACGGCGCGACCTGGTAGTCCTGCAGCGCCAGCACTTCGGCGATCCGTTCGTCCGGCTGGAACGCCAATAGGTTCGCGACGTGCTGGCCGCGGGCGTCGCGCGCGGCTTCAGGCAGCTCATAAGCCTTCGCCCGGTAGACCCGGCCCTTGTTCGTGAAGAACAAGATCCAATGGTGCGTCGACGTGACGAAGAAGTGCTCGACAATGTCGTCGGTCCGCAGTTGCGCGCCGCGCACGCCCTTCCCGCCGCGGCGCTGCGCCCGGTACAGGTCGGTCTTGGTCCGCTTGGCGTAGCCGCCGCGCGTGATCGTAACGACCACGTCTTCCTCGGCGATGAGGTCCGCCATCGAGACCTCGCCGTCGTAGGCCACCAGCTCGGTCCGGCGGTCGTCGCCGAACTTGTTGGTGATTTCAGCCAGCTCGGTGCCGATGATCTCGCGCTGCCGATCCGGCGAGGCGAGAATGGCCTCGTAGTCGGCGATGTGCGCCATCAGCTCGTCGTACTCGTCGACAAGCTGCTGCCGCTCGAGTGCGGCTAGCTTGCGCAGCTGCATGTCCAGGATGGCCCTGGCCTGAATCTCGTCGATCTCTAGCAGTTCCATCAGGCCCTGCTGGGCGACCGCGGCAGACTCACTGGCCCTGATCAGCGCGATCACGGCGTCGATCTGGTCGATCGCCTTCAGCAGCGCCCGCAAGATATGCGCGCGCTCCTGTGCCTTACGGAGCAGGTAGCTGGTCCGCCGCACGATCACATTGATCTGGTGCGTGACCCAGTGCCTGATCATCTGGTCAAGGCGCAGCGTGCGCGGCACGCCGTCGACGAGCGCGAGCATGTTCGCGCCGAACGTTTCCTGGAGCTGGGTGTGCTTGTACAGGTTGTTCAGGACCACCTTGGCAACGGCGTCGCGCTTAAGGACGATCACGAGCCGCTGGCCAGATCGTCCGCTGCTCTCGTCCCGCACATCGGCGATGCCGGCGACGCGGTTCTCCTTGGCCAGCTCGGCGATCTTGAAAGCCAGGTTGTCGGGGTTCACCTGGTACGGCAGTTGCGTGACTACCAGGCACGTCCGGCCCTTACGGTCCTCCTCGACGTCCACAACGGCGCGCATCGTGATCGAGCCGCGGCCTGTCCGGTAGGCGTCGAGGATGCCCCGCCGGCCGACGATCTGACCGTAAGTCGGGAAGTCAGGCCCCTTGATCCGCTGGATCAGCGCCTCGAGCAGCTCCTCATCAGTTGCGTCGAAGTGCTCCAGGAACCACTGGACACCCTCGGTGACCTCGCGAAGGTTGTGCGGCGGGATCTTGGTGGCCATGCCGACCGCGATCCCCTCCGACCCATTGACGAGGAGGTTGGGGAACCTGGCCGGCAACACGACGGGTTCCGCAGACCGGCCGTCGTAGTTCGGGCGGAAATCGACCGTGTCCTTGTCGATGTCCCGCAGCATCTCCATCGCCAGCGGGGCAAGGCGGCACTCGGTGTACCGCATCGCGGCGGCCGGGTCGTTGCCGGGAGAACCGAAGTTGCCCTGACCGTCGACCAGCGGCATCCGCATCGCCCACGGCTGCGCAAGCCGCACCAGTGTGTCGTAGATGGCCGAGTCGCCGTGCGGGTGATATTGGCCCATCACCTCGCCGATGACGCGCGCGCACTTGAAGAAGCCGCGGTCGGGCCTGTAACCGCCGTCGTACATCGCGTACAGCACCCGTACATGCACCGGCTTGAGACCGTCGCGCACGTCGGGCAACGCGCGCCCGACGATGACAGACATCGCATAGTCGATGTAGCTGCGCTGCATCTCGACCTGCAGGTCGACGGGCTCAAGCCGACCGCCTGGGCCGTCCCCGCCGGTCGATGCTTCCGGCGTGTCTACGCTCATGCAGACCTCTCCTCAACCATGACCGCAGGCTGTGCATGGCCCTGAAAGACCAGGCAAGCAGCGGCCGAACAAAACTCTGCGGCCACTCGCGGCGCCGCGGGCGCGGGCCGCCGACCACGCAAGCTAGATGTCCAGGAAACGGACGTCCTTGGCATTGCGCTGGATGAACGCCCGTCGCGCCTCGACGTCCTCGCCCATCAGGACGCTGAACAGCTCGTCCGCCTGGGCAGCGTCGTCGAGGGTCACCTGCTTCAGCAACCGCCTCGACGGGTCCATCGTCGTGTCCCACAACTCCGTGGCGTTCATCTCGCCCAGACCCTTGTAGCGCTGGATGCCATCGCGCGGCCGCGGGTCTCTGCGGCCTTCGGCGATCCCGGCCTCGATCAGCGCGTCCCGCTCCCGGTCGGAGTAGGCGTAGCCAGGCGTGACGTTTCGGCCGTCCCACTTGATCTTGTACAGGGGCGGCTGCGCCAGATAGACATGCCCGGTCTCGATCAGCGGCTTCATGAACCTGAACAGCAGCGTCAGCAGCAGCGTGGTGATGTGCTGCCCGTCGACATCGGCGTCCGCCATCAGGATGATCTTGTTGTAGCGCAGCTTCTCGATGTCGAAGTCATCGTGGATGCCGGTGCCGAGCGCGGTGATCAGCGCCTGGACCTCGTTGTTCTTGAGAACACGGTCGATCCTGGCCTTCTCGACATTCAGGATCTTGCCCCGGATCGGCAGGATGGCCTGGAAGAACGGATCCCGCCCGCCCTTGGCGGAGCCACCGGCCGAGTCGCCTTCGACGACGTAGATTTCGGAAATCGAGGGATCGCCGGACTGGCAGTCCGACAGCTTGCCTGGCAGCCCAGCGCCGCCCATCGCGCTCTTGCGGGTCAGGTCCCGCGCGTGCCGGGCCGCGATCCGGGCCCTGGCGGCCTGGGTGGCCTTGATAACAATGGACTTGGCCTCGCCCGGGTTGCGCTCGAACCAGTCACGCAGGTGGTCGTTGCACACCTTCTGGACGAACGACTTGGCCTCGGTGTTGCCGAGCTTGGTCTTGGTCTGGCCCTCGAACTGCGGCTCGGCGAGCTTGACATGGACGATCGCGGTCAGGCCCTCGCGGACGTCGTCGCCCGTCAGGTTCTCGTCCTTCTCCCTGATCAGCTTCTGCTCGCGCGCGTACCTGTTGATGATCGTCGTAAGCGCGGCCCTGAAGCCCTCTTCGTGCGTGCCGCCCTCAGCCGTGTTGATCGTGTTCGCGAACGTGTGGACCGATTCGGAGTAGGAGCCGCTCCATTGCATCGCGACCTCGACGGCCATGCCGGTGGCCTCGTCCCCGAACTCGATCACCGAGCCGTGCGCCGCCTCCTTGGAGGCGTTGAGGTAGCGGACGAAGTCGGCAATGCCGCCGTCGTAGCGGTAGCTGACCACGTGCGGCTCGCCATTGATGTGGTCGGGCCGCTCATCGGTCAAGACGATCGTCAGGCCGCGGTTGAGGAAAGCCATCTCCTGCAGCCGCCTGGACAGGGTCTCGAAGCTCCACGTCGTGGTCTCGAAGACGTCGCCGTCCGGCCAGAACGTGACGATGGAGCCGCTCTCGTCGGTCTTCTCACCCCTGCTCAGCGGGGCGGTTGGCTCGCTTTTCTCATAGGACTGCCGCCAGACATATCCGTCCTTACGGATCTCGACCTCAAGCCTGGTGGACAGCGCGTTGACCACGGAGACGCCCACGCCGTGCAGGCCGCCGGACACCGCGTACGACTTGCCGTCGAACTTGCCGCCGGAGTGCAGCGTGGTCAGCACGACCTCGACGGCCGGTCGCTTTTCGACCGGATGCTCATCAACCGGGATGCCTCGCCCGTTATCGATGACCCTCACGCCGCCATCGGCGAGTAGGGTCACGTCGATCCGGTCGGCGAATCCGGCTAGCGCCTCGTCTACAGCGTTGTCGACAACCTCTTGGACCAGGTGGTGCAGTCCGCGTTCGCCGGTCGAGCCGATGTACATGCCCGGGCGCTTGCGAACCGCCTCCAGGCCCTCAAGGACCGTGATTGAGCGTGCGTCGTAAGACAAACGGTTCGCTCCTCCTGAAAGCGGACAGCCCAAAAGCTGAGGGACCATGCGCACGGACTCCCGGCAGCACTCCCCGACTGCGGCTGTCCCAGTACGCTTACCTATTTTACCTGCTCGCGCGGCCAACCTCAGCCTTACGCGGGCCCCAGACCGCCCGGTAACGCAGCTTCTCGCGACGCCCCTCAGCCGTAGGTGTCGCGGGGGCCCCGGCTGCCTCGTACGCGCCACTGTCCCGGCCGCCGGGACTGGGCTCCGGGCCCGCGCACATTCACCCGGCGGACCGAGCCGTCGCCCAGTTCTGCGTTGAGCTTGCGAACCAGCTCGGCCGCGAGAAGCCGCAGTTGCGTCGCCCACGCCGTCGAGTCGGCGACGACGGTCAGCTCGCCGTCCACAAGACCGTCTGGTGATGTGTGTGCGGCCAGGTCAGGACCCACGATCTGTGCCCAGCGTCCGAAGACCGAGCCGGTCGCGACGGCGAGTTCCCAGCCGGTCTCAGCGACCAGCCCGTCGATCGCCGAGCTCAGCGGCGCGGGGTCGTCCCTGCGGTGGCGCCTGGACTGCAAGCCCGCTGAGGGCGATGCGGCCCCGCGTCCTCGTTGCGCGAAATCGCCCTGAGCGGGTGCCGCCGGGCGAACGCCGCGAGCCTCGGCGTCTGCCTTCGCCTGGGCGAGCGCTTCGGCTGCGAGCGTGAGCCGGGAGCCCTTGACGGGCTGGGGCGGCTCGTCGGTCAGGGGCACGGGCGCGGCGGCCTGCTCCTTGGACCGGCCGGCGGGCCCGGGACGGTCAGGCGGCACGGTCGAGTACCCCGTTCGAGACCGTGTAGCCGGTTCCGGAAAGCCGCGCGGGCACGTCTGCGAGCACCGCCGCGGTGACGAGCACCTGCTCGGCGTCCCCTGCCAGCTCCGCCAGCCGGTCCCTGCGGCCGGTGTCCAGTTCGGCGAACACGTCGTCCAGCATCAGCACAGGATCCTCGCCGTCGGCGCGCAGCAGGCCGAACGCAGCCAGCCGAAGTGCCAGCGCGAGTGACCAGGACTCGCCGTGGCTGGCGTAGCCCCGAGCCGGCAGTTCGCCGATCCGCAGCTCAAGCTCGTCCCGGTGCGGGCCGACCAGGCAGACGCCGCGCTCGAGCTCGGCCCGGCGCAGGCGCTCTAGCCACTCCCGCATGGTCTGGGCGATCTTGGCGGGCTCGGGATCGGGGTCGAACACACCTGATCGCTCCGACCCCTGCCGGTAGCTGATCGACGCGCCGCCGGCGTCCCCCGAGACGTCGTTGTAACGGTCGGTGACCAGCGGCCGGAGCGAGGCGGTCAGCTGCAAGCGGCCCGCGGTCAGTGCGGCGCCATGAGTGACGAGTTGTTCGTCCCAGACCTCCAGGCCTGCCGGATCGCCGCGACCCGCGGCCCTGGCCGACTTGAGCAGCGCGCTGCGTTGCTTGACGACGCGCTCATAGTCCGCCCGGATGCCTGCATAGCGGGGGCGGCTGGCTACGAGCAGGTCATCGAGGTAGCGGCGACGCTCTGACGGGTCGCCTTTGACGATCGCCAGGTCCTCAGGCGCGAACAGAACACATCGCAGCGTGCCGAGCGCATCGCGGGGCCGGCTGAGCGGGGCGCGGTTGAGCCTGGCCCGGTTTGCTCGCCCGGAGTTCAGCTCGAGCTCGACCAGGCTGTCGCGTTGCTGGGAGCGGATCGAGGCACGCAAGATCGCCCGGTCAGCGCCGGACCTGATCAAGGCGGCATCCGAGGAGACCCGGTGGCTTCCGAATGTCGCGACGTAGTAGGCGGCCTCGACCAGGTTCGTTTTTCCTGACCCGTTCGGCCCCGTGAAGGTCGTCACGCCCGGCTCCAAGCTGACGTCAGCTGACTCATAGCAACGGAAGTCGGTGAGCGCGAGCCTGGCCAGGTACACCCCTGGCAGACTAGCCGCTCTTGTTCTTAGTGCGCCCGGGCCGAACCTGATCGATCCCGCGATCCATCCGGCAGGCCGGCCGAGCGAGCTCAGCTGTTCAGGCGGAACGGCATCAGCAGGTACCGGTAGTCCGGGCTGCCGTCCGGTCCTGGCTTGCCGGTCAGCAGGGCGGGCTTGCCCGGCTCGGTGAACGCGATCCGCGTGGTGTCGCTGTCCATCGCGGTCAGGCCGTCGAGCAGGTAGTTCGGGTTGAACGCGATCGTGAGATCGTCGCCGTCAAAGCTGGCCTCGATCACCTCGTCGGCCTGGGCCTCGTCGCCGGTGCCTGCCTCGAGGGTGAGCTGGCCTGAGGAGAAGCTGAGCTTGACGGCCGTGTTCCGCTCCGCGACCAGGGCGACGCGGCGGACGGCCTCTGCGAGCAGGCTGGTTGAGATCTCGGCCGTGGAGTTCACCACTGACGGCAGCAGCGTGCGGTACCGCGGGAACTCGCCGCTCAGCAGCCTGGTCGTGGTTCGGCGGCCGCCAGCTTCGAAGCCGATCATGCCGTCGCCCCCGACCCCTTGGTTGAAGCCAGCCGGGCTGGCGCCGGAGTCTTCTCCCGGCAGGGCGAGCGCGATCGAGACCTCGGCCGCCGTGGTCAGTGACCTGGCGGTGTCTGTGAGCGCCCTGGCCGGGACGAGGACAGCGGCGGACAGGTCCGGCTTGGCAGGCGTCCAGCGCAGCTGACGGACGGCCAGCCGGTATCGGTCGGTCGAGATCAACGTGAGGGTGTCGCCCTCGATTTCGATCCGGACCCCGGTCAGCGAGGGCAAGGTGTCATCGCGGCCGGCGGCGATAGCGGTCTGACTGACCGCGGTGGCGAACGCGTCGCTGCCCACCGTGCCCGCCGCCGGCGGCATCTCGGGCAGTGCCGGGTATTCGTCCTCCGGCATGGTCAGCAGGTTGAATGTGGCGCTGCCGCAGGTCAGGACCGCGCGACCGCCTTCAGAGTTGATCTGTACCGGGCGGCCGGGCAGGCTCCGGCTGATCTCGGCGAGCAGTCGGCCGGAGACCAGCGCGCTGCCGGGCGTCTGCGTGTCGACCGGGATCTTCGCTAGAGCAGAGACGTCGTAGTCAAAGCTCGAAAGCGTGAGTTCCCGGTCGGTGGCGTTGAGCCGCATACCTGCCAGCACGGGGACCGTAGGTCGGGCCGGCAGCGCTCGAGCCGTCCAGGCCACCGCATCAGCGAAGACATCTCGTTCAACGATGATCTGCACGGCAAGCCGCCTTCCGTTCTCGCCCCCCGCGGCGCTTCCGCTCGCTGCCTGTGCTCGCTGCATAGCAGGCAAGACCGAGCTGGCCTAGCGCAAGGCACTGGCACCGCCGACCGGCCGCTGTATGCGCCTGGCAAGCCCCGGCACGGCGGGACGTTTATGTTGCGTGAAAGCCTAACGTGCCTGCGGTGTCAGGGCCTGGGCTTCGCTCAGCCTGGGTCGCGCTCTACCTTGGCCCAGCGCCCTGGCCTGCGCGCTACTTGGGTCTTGGATCTCGGTATAGAAATGATTGGTAGTCGTAATAGGAGCGGTGGATTCTGGGGACGGCAACGTTCTGCGAGGTCAGGTCCGCATTCTCGTGCACAGCAGGGGTGGATAAGCGGGTGCGCCGACCCGGTCGGCTGTGCAGGGAGGACCTTGGGCGAGCGTGCGGCGTCCCGTTGTCCCCCGCATAGTCCCAGTCATCCCCCACCTATCCGCAGGGTCATCCACAGATTCATCCACAGCCTGTGTGTACGGAACGTGATAACTACGAGCGTTCTGTTAGTCTCTCGTCACATTCAGTATGGCTATTTGTAACCATGCCCGCGGCCTTGGTCCGTCAGCCAGTCCGGATCCTTGGCCTTGGTCGGTCGGCGACTCCGGATCGCGAGCCCGGTCCGGATAATGCCCCTGTGGACCTCAATGTCTGATTGCTGCGTGCCGTTCGGCCGTCCAGGTCTACATGGACATGTATGAAAGGTACTTTCATCACCTGATTACGCAATGAATGTACCTTTCATACATGGTTGGCTGAAAGGGAGCCGCCACGAGGGCCCGAATCCGGAGGGTTAGCTGGGGAGAGCTTGCTGCTTGATGCGGTTGGTGAGCTCGGTGACCTGGTTGTAGATCGAGCGGCGCTCCGCCATCAGCGAGCGGATCTTGCGGTCGGCGTGCATCACGGTGGTGTGGTCGCGGCCGCCGAAGTGCTGACCGATCTTGGGCAATGACAGGTCGGTGAGCTCGCGGCACAGGTACATCGCGATCTGCCTGGCCGTGACCAGCACCCGCGACCTGGACGTGCCGCAGAGGTCATCGATGGACAGGCCGAAGTACGAGGCGGTCTGGCCCATGATCGTCGCGGCGGTGATCTCGGGACCCTGCGCTTCGGGAATGAGGTCCTTGAGGACGAACTCGGCAAGTTGCAGGTCAACCTGCTGGCGGTTGAGGCTCGCGAACGCGCTGACCCTGATCAGTGCGCCCTCGAGCTCTCTGATGTTCGTGGAGATCCGGCTGGCGATGTACTCCAGCGCCTCTGGCGGCGCATTGAGCCGGTCCTGCACGGCCTTCTTCCGCAAGATCGCGATCCGCGTCTCAAGCTCGGGCGGCTGGATATCGGTCAGCAGGCCCCATTCGAACCGGCTCCGCAGCCGGTCCTCCAGGGTCACGAGCCGTTTCGGGGCGCGGTCGCTGGAGATCACGATCTGCTTGGTCGCGTTGTGCAGCGTATTGAACGTGTGGAAGAACTCCTCCTGCGTTCCTTCCTTGTTCTCCAGGAACTGGATGTCGTCCACCAGCAGCACGTCGACGTCGCGGTACCGGCGCCGGAAACCGTCCTGCTTGCCATCACGGATCATGTTGATGAAGTCGTTGGTGAACTCTTCCGAGCTCACGTAGCGGACCCTGACTCCCTGGTACAGGCTCTGTGCGTAATGCCCGATGGCATGCAGCAGGTGGGTCTTGCCGAGCCCTGAGTCCCCATAGATGAACAGCGGGTTATAGGCCTTGGCTGGCGCCTCGGCGACCGCGACCGCCGCGGCGTGCGCGAACCGGTTGCTCGAGCCGATGACGAAGGTCTCGAACGTGTATTTCGGATTGAGCCTGGTCTGGGTCGGCCGGTGGACGCCGTTGCCAGGCAGGCTCGTACTGCCCGGGAACCCGTTTGGCTGGGAAAGGTCGGCCCGGCCGACGGCCGGGTGGCCGTTCTCGCCGCGGCTTGGCCGGTCGGCGCCGAAGTTGCGGCGTCCTGTGCCATCGACCTCGTCGATGCCGCCGGGACGGAGACCGCTGCGATGCCCGGGCAGGTGTGGCAGGCCTGCCGGACCTGGCTGCAACGGCAGCGGGCCCTGTGGCACCCCGGTGCTGGTCTGATCGGCTTGGCTTGCGTGAGCACCGCCGACCACGTGCAGGCCGTCTCGGTGGGTGCCGTCAGTACCGATCGGGCCGGCCTGGCCGTCGGGGCGGTCGGTTGGCGTGCCGAATGGCATTCGGATGCCGAGCGGATCGGCGGCGAGCTGCGCGTCATCATTCGCGGGCAGGGACGCGGTGACGGCAGGGTCGATGATGACGGCGAGCTGAATGTTCCGGCCGAGCTCCCGGGACAGGGCGTTGGTGATCAGCGCGCGCAGCCTGTTCTCGAGCTGGTCCTTGGCGAACTCGTTGGGAGTCGCGATCAGAGCGGTGTTCTCCACCAGGCCGAGCGGTCTCGTGAGCTGCAGCCACGCACGCTGGTACGGTTCGATCTGCATGTCAGCGAGGTCGTTGAGGGACCTGGCCCAGATTTCTGCGAGGTCTGGCTCGCTCATTGCCCCATCACCTCGCGCCCCCCAACGTGTGTTCAACAGGTTTTTCCACAGCATGTGCAACGCTGCGGTGCGGCGTGGCGTCCGGAGATTATGGCACCGCGCGGCTGAGCCGGTCCACACCAGCCGGCAGAGCTTTCCACAGCCTAGGCTCGGTGTGGCGACTACGTTCGGGAAACGGCCACTGTCATGACTAGCCGCTCATGATCACTAACGGTTCACTGTGGAGTAACGCAAGCTTCGTGGGGAATTGTGGTTGGTCGGGCCGACGCCAACTTACTGCGGCGTCCGGGAGCCCGGCCGCCGGGCGGATGGCGTCGCGTGAGGGCGGCTTGCCGCCCGCGAGCAAAACGTAGTGCCAGCGCACGCTAATCTTGTGGTGTGGCGGTAGCCGCGTGATGGCGGCTGCCCTGAGTCTTTCACCCGCATCTGGAGTCTCCTGTGAGCAAGCGCACGTTCCAGCCGAACAATCGGCGTCGGGCAAAGACGCACGGCTTCCGGCTGCGCATGCGCACCCGTGCCGGTCGTGCAATCCTCGCTGCACGCCGCCGTAAGGGCCGTGCGCGGGTCAGCGTCTGACCGGCGCTGCCGTCTGCTGCGCGGCGGTGATGTCCGGTGCTGCCGTCGGGTGCGCGGATGCGCCGCAGCACCGAGTTCCATGCTGCGATCCGGTCTGGCAGCAGGGCCGGACGGCCGCTGCTCGTTGGTCACCTGCTGGTGCGGGACGGCGTCACGGAATCGCCGCGGATCGGCTTCACGGTGAGCCGGGCCGTCGGTCCGGCAGTTGTCCGTAACCGGGTCAAACGTCGGCTTCGGCACCTTGCTGCGGGGTACCTCCAGTCACTCCCGGCAGGTAGCCTTCTAGTGTTGCGCGCTAACTCGCCGGCCGCGACGGCGAGCCAGGTAGATCTGGCTGCTGAGCTGGGCCAGGTAGTTCGGTCACTGCTCCGGCGGCAGGGTGGTGCAGTGTGAACGACCAAACAAGCCCCGCGGGGATGGTGCAGGTGTGGCGAAATTTGCCTGCGCGGTTGCTCATCGGGCTGATCTCCGTATACCGCCGGTTCGTCAGCCCGATGCTCGGGCCGCGCTGCCGGTTCTACCCGTCGTGCAGCGCCTATGCACTGGAAGCAATCCGGGTGCACGGCGCGGGCCGCGGCAGCTGGATGGCCGTGTGTCGGCTCGGCAAGTGCCACCCGTTCCACCCCGGGGGTCTGGACCCGGTGCCGCCCCCGCGTCGCCAGAACGACGGGCGGCCAGCCGTGATTGACGACAGAGCAAGGGAACTGACCCGTTGAACACCATCCTCGGCCCCATCAACAACGCTGTTGCGTGGATCATCACGCAGCTGTTCAACCTGTTCAGTCCCGCTTTCGGCGTCGCCAGCGGTGTGACCTGGGTGCTCACGATCGTGGTCCTCGTGGTGCTCATGCGGCTGATCCTGGTGCCCCTGTTCATCAAGCAGATGCACACCCAGCGGGCTATGACGGCGCTGACACCCAAGATCCAGGAGATCAGGAAGAAGTACAAGGGTGACAGGGAGACGCTCAACCAGGAGACGATGAAGCTGTACCAGGAGGCGGGCGTCAACCCGCTGATGGGCTGTCTCCCGGTCGTCCTCCAGCTGCCGATCTTCTTCGCTCTGTTCAACGTGCTGCGTTACATCGCAGAGTGGAAGCCGCACAGCGGCCCGGTGCAGTATCACCTCACCGAGAAGATCATCATCAGCGCCCAGCACGCCAAGATCTTCGGCGCGACGATCGCCGACAAGGTCTTGTTCACTGGAACTCCCGGGCAAGGCGGAATCGCCGTGCCGCTGCACGCCAAGATCGTGATCTGCATCGTCGTGGTGATCAGCATGACGACGACTTACCTGACGGTCCGGCAGAGCATGAAGCGCGGAATGATGCCCACCAGCCAGTCAGGTCCGATGGGCCAGTCGCAGAAGCTGATGGCCTACATCATGCCTCTGTTCGCGCTGACCGGCCTGTACTGGCAGTTCGGGCTGGTCCTGTACTGGGTCACCACGAACCTGTGGACGCTTGGCCAGCAGTATGTGCTGCTGCGCAAGTATCCGATCGGGGCTGCCGCGGCGGCCGCCGACGGCAACATTCCGATTGACGGCAAGGCCGGCAAGCCCGCGACAGCCTCAGGGCTGACCGGCGGCACCAAGCCGAAGCCGAGTGGCGGTACGACCGGAGCCAAGAAGACCGGGACGGGTGCCGGGAACAAGGGCGGCACCACCAGCGGGAGGCCGACTTCGCTGAACAAGGGATCGGGCGTCAGCGACGCCAAGCCGTCGTCGGCCGGGAGGTCGTCGTCGCCACCCAAGAAGTCATCCGCGGCCGCCGCCGGCGCGAGCAGCGGGACAGCGGACACGACGGGGACGGCTGGCGCTAACGGACATAAACCTGGTTCAAACGACGGCGGAGTGCTGCGCAGGTTCACCAAGGGCCGGTCTGAGCCCGAGCCGCCCCCGGCGCCCGAGCCCGAGACTAAGATCGTCAGGCAGCAGCGGCAGCGACAGTCGCGTAGCAAGCGGTCGGGTAAGCGCTGAGCGGTGCCTTGGCCTGTGCATTGGGCTGAATACAGCCATGCGGAGCCAGCGCTGACTAGGAGGATCTCGTTGTGAGCCAGGGTGAGAACACGCTCGCAGACTCCGGGCAGCAGCCCGGAGAGTTTGCCGATACCACTGCCGACGAGTTGGCCCACGCAGCGAGCGTGGACGACGAGGCGGTCGGCGCGCAGGAGGCTGCCGGCGACGTGGAGGCGGACGAAGCCGAGCCAGTGACCCTGGCCGACCTCGAGCAGGAAGGCGAGATAGCGGCCGACTACATCGAGGGCTTGCTCGACGTCGCGGATCTTGACGGCGATATCGACATGGACGTCGAAGGCGACCGAGCCGTGGTGTCCGTGGTTGGTGCGACACTTGATGAGCTCGTAGGTGATAGCGGCGAGGTGCTCGACGCGCTTCAGGAGCTGACCAGACTCGCTGTGCATAGGCAAACCGGCGCACGTACGAGGCTGATGCTCGACATCGGCGGCTACCGGGCTCAGCGCCGCGCCGATCTGAATGAGCTGGGTGCGAGCGTGGCTGAGGAAGTCAAGCGAACGGGCGAAGCCAAGGCGCTCGCCGCGATGAACGCCTTCGAGCGGAAGATCGTGCACGACGCGGTTGCGGCGGCCGGCTTGCGGAGCGAGTCAGAAGGCATCGACCCGAACCGGCGAGTAGTCGTTCTTCCGGTCGGCTGAGTCGGGTTCGCTCGTGTCAGAGCCGCCCGCGGCCGCGCGAGAACTGTTTGGGGCGACACTGCCCAGGGCCGAGGCATACGCAGGCATGCTGGTCGGTCCTGGAGTCGAGCGCGGACTGGTCGGACCTGGCGAGGCCAGTCGGATCTGGGACCGTCATCTGATCAACAGCGGACTGATTATCGAGCTGCTGCCCGAACGATTCGGCGCACCCGAACCCGGCTGGCTGGTCGATCTCGGATCTGGCGCAGGACTGCCGGGAATCGTGCTGGCGATTCTGCGGCCCGATCTGCGCGTCACCCTCATCGAGCCGATGGCCCGTCGGACCGCGTTCTTGGCAGAGTGCGTTAGCCAACTAGATCTGAAGAACGTAGAGATCTGCCGGGCAAGGGCTGAGGAACTCGCCGGGCGCGTCCTCGCCGATGTGGTGACGTCGCGCGCTGTAGCGAGACTTGACCGCCTGGCGCGATGGTCAATAGGTGTCTGCCGTCCCGGCGGACTGGTCCTTGCGATAAAGGGCGCGTCGGCCGCGGCAGAGCTCATGGCGGCCCGACCCGTGCTGGACCGCCTCGGAATTGCCGACGCCAGGGTGGTGATGGTCGGCCAAGAATTGGCGGCGAGGGGCGTGGTTGATCAGCCGACCACTGTTGTCCGCCTCGATGTAGGGCCGACGCAAAAGTCGCGGGCGGGCAGAGAGCATCATGAACACCAACGAACTGGTACATGAGGTACATACGGCTTCGGCAGCTCACGACGACGGCCTAGGCTGAGGATGGCTGAATTAGATCCCCGGGCGGCCCGTCATTGATGGCCCAAGCGTCCTGTAAGTGACGGTCGCTGGTCGCGCAGCGGAAGTGTGTGCGGGCTCGTGCGGATCGCGGTCGGCTATCGCCAGTTGCGCGGACGAGGTGACGTACTGGGATGACCACAACCGGGCGGGGGCTGGGTTGGCCCGAGCTAGGTCTGGTTGTCAGCAACGCCGACGATGCGGGAGTTGGGTGGCCCAAGCGGCGGACGTCACACGCTCCGTCTGCTGTGGCTACCGATACGACCGTGGACGCGGCAGCGATTGCGGCTCCAGCGGAATTCGTAAATCGCCAGCCGAGTCCAGCGCCCGCAGGAGTCAACGTTGTCAACCTCGTGGTTGGTGGCGTTAGATCTCCGGCAATTACTCCAGCAGGCGACCAAGAATCCCGGGACGCGATCGAGGATTGGGCCGGAGGTCGCATCGTAGGGCTGAGCGCTGACGGGTTCGAGTGGCCAGGCGCCGACCGAGGGCTACACGTGCCGTCCGTAGTTTGGATATCGGCGCCCGCGAGTGGGACGGGAACACCGACCGAGATCGGCGTCGTGGCATCGTCGGGAGCGCAAGTCGGCTCGGAGAAGGGGGCGGTCGCCGTGCGGGGGAATGGCGAGGTTCGTAAGGGACTTGGATGGCCGGAGGTTTCGGCGCACGAGATCAGGTCGCTATCCCAGAAACACGGTTCGAGTGAGCGGGCCTCCTTCGCTGTGACGCCGCCGATCCGGGATTCGCTCGAATTCGACGAGACGGGTCTCGGCTGGCCCCAGGAGTCAGCTGAGCCGCACGGGCGGCATGAGTGGTCTTTCGGTGCTAGCAAGCCGAGTCCTGCTATGGCCCATCGACCCGGTCCGGTTTCACGTGAAACTACGAAGGCCCCAGGCGACGGACCCCGCAGCCGCGGCGTCGGAGTTGACGCCGGACGGGCAGTCGATCTCGCGGCGGATGCCGGTGCGAGTGGCCGTTCTGATGGCGAACGGAGAGGCGATGTGGGGGACGGCGCCGAAGGCGAAGCGCTGGGGCTCGGCGATGGCGGGCCGGATGCTGGCGGCGAACGCAGCGCCGCATTGGATCGTGCGGCAAGAGACGGCGTAAGAGCGGGAGATCGAGAGCCCAGCGATTCCCAACTCCAGGACGCAGGTGGCCGAGATGGAAGCGCCTCGGAAGCTCCGGAAAGCTCGCCGGCCGAGAGCGCCGGTGGCCGTGGTTCAGGCACACATGCGGCGAAGCATCAGGCATCAGTCCCCGGGTCCAAGGATGACCGCTGGCGACCACGCGCAGCTCCTCGGCACGCCATGGTGGTGCAGCTAGCGTATGGAAATATCGGGTCGCCATTGGATGAATCACAAGCCTTTTCGGATAGCGGGTCACCTGAGGAAATGCGTGTTTGGACGCATCAGGTTGAGGGATCTAGTCGCGGCGGCGGGCCATATCAAGGTCCCGACAGCCCTATGATCGCGGGTACGTATCCGGGTGCCGTGATGGGTCGCAGCGAGAGCGAGGATGAAGTGGCAGCCTCTGAGCCGGACACATCGGCTGACACGCCAATCGCGCGTGCGGTTCAGGCTGCTATGAAAGCCAGGTCAGGCGGAGAGGACTGGCCACGTCCAGAGTCATGCAGGGTCGTGACGATTGCGAACCAGAAGGGCGGCGTCGGGAAGACGACCACCGCTGTCAACCTCGCCGCAAGCCTGGCGATTAACGGATCGCGGGTGCTAGTTGTCGACCTGGATCCGCAGGGGAATGCTTCGACGGCACTTGACGTCGAGCACAGATCGGGAACGACGTCGATCTACAACGTGCTCGTGGATGGCACACCGCTGAGCGACGTGATCAAGCCTGTGCATGGCTATCGGCGGCTCTACTGCGCGCCAGCCACCATCGACCTAGCCGGATCGGAAATCGAGCTCGTCCCGCTCGTCGCTCGGGAGTCGAGGCTGGCGCGGGCCTTCGCCGGGTACGACGCTTCAGACCTGGACTACATTTTCATTGACTGCCCGCCGTCGCTAGGGCTGCTGACCGTCAACGCGCTCGTGGCCGCCCCCGAGGTCATGATCCCGATCCAGTGCGAGTACTACGCGCTGGAAGGACTCGAGCAGCTACTGAGAACGATCGACCTCGTCAAGAGCCACTTGAATCCGGGTCTGGTCGTCACCACCATCTTGCTGACCATGTACGACAACAGGACGAAGCTGGCCTCGCAAGTAGCCGATGAGGTTCGCGGTCATTTCGGCGACCTTGTTCTGGGTTCGTTGATCCCCAGAAGTGTCCGGGTCTCCGAAGCGCCAAGCTACGGCCAGTCGGTCATGACCTATGACCCTGGGTCCAGCGGCGCGCTCGCATACTGGGAGGCCGCTCGCGAGATGGCGTTCCGGAATATCGAGGCGGCGAAGGCTTAGCTTGGGTAGTCCGCGGGCGTCAGCGCGAGCTACGCACACGGCATGAAGGCGGAACACCGCGGCAATCGGGCTGGGTAATCGAGCTGGGTAATCGGGCTTGGCGGGGTTGGGTAAATCGACCTGGGCATCCGGCGATCCCGCTCTGCGATTTGATGCCACCCCAGCCACCGGACATGTGGATAAGTCCGCCGCGGTTTCGCCGCTTTATCCACAGGTCCTGTGCGGATGGGATCCGGACGCGGAGATCGCCTGGCAGGATGGAACCCGCCATGTGCCGGTGCCGCAAGCATGCCCGCCACGTCAGGCCAAGGCAGGGTCAGGCCAAGGCAGCGTCAGCCATGGCAAGAGGGTTGAAGCATTTTCGGTGCGGTCGGTGCCGCAGAGGGAGTAGTAGATGCCGCAGCAGAAGCGAGGCCTCGGGAAGGGACTCGGCGCCCTCATTCCGACGGCGCCGATTGGTCAACCGACGTCGTCGCTCCCGGGTTACCGAGCAGATGCCGCGGCATCGTCGGCTGCCCTCCAACTCGCCCAGACCGGCGGCGCGTACTTCGACGAGATTCCAGTCGACGCGATCTCGCCGAACCCGAGGCAGCCGCGGCAGATCTTCGACGACGATGCGCTCGCCGAACTCGCCGAGTCGATCGACGTCGTCGGATTGCTGCAGCCGATCGTCGTCCGCAAGGTGGATGCCGGCCGCTACGAGATCGTCATGGGCGAGCGGCGGTGGCGAGCGTGTCAGAGGGCCGAGCTCGCTACCGTCCCTGCGATTGTCAGGGAGACTCCGGACACTGATCTGCTCCGCAATGCCCTAATCGAGAACCTCCACCGCCAGCAGCTCAACCCGCTGGAGGAAGCCTCGGCCTACCAGCAGCTTCTCGATGACTTCGAGGCAACGCATGAGGAGCTATCTCGCCGGATCGGGCGGTCGCGGCCGCACATCACGAATACGATCCGCCTGCTGAATCTCCCGCCCGCTGTGCAGCGCCGCGTCGCCGCCGGTGTTCTGAGCGCAGGTCACGCTCGGGCGTTGCTCGGCCTGGAGGACCCCAACGCCCAGGTGCAGCTGGCCCATCGAATTGTTGCCGAGGGACTATCCGTTCGCGCGGTCGAGGAGATCGTTGCGCTCGGCGGCGACAGCGCTAAGCCGCGGCGGAAGCAATCCCGGCAGCGGCCAGTGGCGCCCGGATTGGCCGACTTGGCCGATCGCCTGTCCGACGTTCTCGACACGCGAGTCAAGGTCGAGCTCGGACAACGGAAGGGAAAGATCGTCGTCGAATTCGCGTCGCTGGACGATCTCGATCGCATCGTTAAGGCCATCTCGCCGGGCTAACGATCGAGATGAGGTGTGAAACCCGCCCCGCCTGTCGCGGTGCGGACGACGTGCCGGCTATCAATGCGTCGAGGGATAGCGACGCGGGATCAGCCGACCCTTCACGCGGCCACGGTCCACGCCCTGGATGTTTCACGTGAAACGAGATTCAACTCAGCGGCGGTCGGACCAGCATCGGTCGGCCCAGCATCGGTCGGCCCAGCATCGGTCGGCCCGGCACTTTAGCTACGCGCCGTCGCTGGCGCGGATCGCGGTCAGGAAGGCGTCGACGTCCGCTTCGGTGGTGTCGAAGGCTGTCATCCAGCGGACGACGTTCTCGCGCTCGTCCCAGGTGTGGAAGTTCCACTCGCGCTGCAGGACGTTGATCCGGTCCCGGCTGATTGTCGCGAACACGGCATTGGACTGTACGGGGTAGCGGACCGCGACATCGGCGACCTTGCTCAGCCCTTCGGATAGCCGGTCGGCCATAGCGTTGGCGTGCTGGGCGCTGCGCAGCCAGAGCTTGTCCTCGAGCAACGCCGTGAACTGCGCCGCGATGAAGCGCATCTTGGAGCCAAGCTGCATCTGCTGCTTCCGCATGTACGGCACATGAGCGATGAGCTCGTCGCGCATCACGATGACCGCCTCGCCCGCGACCGCGCCGTTCTTCGTGCCGCCGAAGCTGAGAACGTCCACGTGAGCCGCGAGCTCGGCTAGATCGCAATTCAGGTAGGCCGCGGCGTTGGCAAGCCTGGCGCCGTCCATGTAGAGATACAGGCCCTCGGCCCGGCAGAATTCCCCGAGCTCGCGGAGCTCATCCAGTGTGTAACACGTGCCTAGCTCGGTGACTTGCGCGATCTCGATGACCCGGGGCTGGGCGCGGTGCTCATCGCCTCGCCCAGTCAGCCGCGGCTGGACGAGTTCTGGCGTCAGCTTGCCGTCCGGCGTCGGTACCGGCACCACCTTGTTGCCGAGTATGCGCTCGGTTGCTCCGCACTCATCGACCTGCAGATGAGAGGACTCAGCGCAGATGACGGCGTCGAACGGCCGTAGCAGGAGGCTGATGCTGAGGACATTGGCAGCCGTGCCGTTGAACACGAAGTAAGCGCCCACCGCGCCGAAGGCGGCGGCCAGCTCGTTCGCCGCCCGGCTTGTCCAGTCATCGGCGCCATACGGCTCTGCGTCTCCGGTGTTCGCGGCCGCGATCGCCGCCAGCACCTCGGGATGCGCGCCAGCATGGTTGTCGCTGCCAAAGCTCTTATGTCCAGTCATCACGGGCTCAGGCTACCGATCACAGTCGGCAAAGATCTCACCGGGCGACCGGCACCAAGCGGCCGTCCAAACCCAGGAGAGTTCCATCCAGAACTGCCATCTGTTCACCCAGAAGCCTCTGCAGGGTAGGCAAAGGAAGCCTCAGCAAAGCCACAAAACTGAGTACCATGGCATTGCCGGACTGATAGTCCGCGCCAATTCGTCACATTCTCAGCCCCAGAATGACCGCGGTGCCAGTCACGTCCGCCGCAGTCGGTAACAGAGGTGCCAGTTGTCGCGCCGTCTTGCGAGCATCACGCTCGACAATCTTGACGATCTGCCGTCTCGATGCCGACGTTGCGTCTTCTGGGAACTCGATCCGGTTGGCCAGGCTCGTGCCCTGGAGGCGGGGGAGTCAGAGCTCGAGAAAGAGTCCTGGGTGTCCAGCGTCCTGCTGCAGTGGGGCAGCTGCGGGAAGATCGTCTACGTCGATGGCGTCGCGGCCGGCTATGTGCTTTACGCTCCGCCGCAGTACGTGCCGCGTTCGGTGGCCTTCCCGACCAGTCCCGTCAGTGCCGACGCTGTGCTACTGATGACCGCCCAGATCATCTCCGAGTTCAGCGGTGGGGGCCTCGGCCGGATGCTCATCCAGGGCCTGGTCAAGGATCTCAGCCGCCGGGGCATCAGAGCCGTCGAAGCGTTCGGTGATCTCAAGCCCGACGGCCTGAGCTGCGTGACGCCCGCGGACTACCTGCTCGCGGTCGGCTTCAAGACCGTCCGTCCGCATATCCGCTATCCGCGGCTGCGCCTGGAAGTTAAGACGGCGATGTCATGGCGCGAGGACGTGGAGGTCGCCCTTGAGCGGCTCCTAGGCTCGATGACACCTGAGCGACCGCTGCGGTTGGCCTAGCGAAGTCACCGGATCCCAAGCCCATTCACCCAGCCAGACAAAAGTGCCGCGCCGGAAGCGCGCGCGGCACGGCACTGTTAGCTGGTATCAGTCAGGCCAGGAAGTCTTGCAACTCGCGCAGCAGCGCCGACTTCGGCTTGGCGCCGACGATCTCCTTGACGACCTGCCCGTCCTTGAAGACGGTCAGCGTCGGAATGTTCATGATCCCGTAAGTCCGCACGACCTCCGGGTTCTCGTCCACGTTCAGCTTCACGATGTCGATCTTGCTTGCGTACTCTTTCGCGATCTCCTCGAGGACCGGGGCGACCTGGCGGCACGGACCGCACCACTCCGCCCAGTAGTCAACAAGCACTGGCTTGGAGCTCTTCAGCACGTCCAACTCAAAGCTTGAGTCGGTGACTGCCTTGGTTGACTCGCCCACGTTCAGGACATCCTCTCATCGATTTCTCAGTTGACCTGCGCGTCGATCGCACGCAGGGAGTCCGTGGCCCTATTTGCCCTGCTCGGCCAGCCATCGTTCGGCATCGAGCGCCGCGGCGCAACCGGTTCCGGCCGCCGTAACGGCCTGCCGGTAGTGCCGGTCAACGACGTCACCAGAGGCAAAGACACCGGGGATCGCGGTCCGCGTGGACGGCTGCTCGACCAGCAGGTAACCATCGTCGTCGGTGGCGAGCTGACCCTTAAACAATTCGCTGCGTGGATCATGCCCGATCGCTACGAAGATCCCGGTAACGGGCAGAACGCTCTCTGCGCCGGTCTCCGCATCTCGCAGCCGCAAACCTGTCGCCCGGTCCTCACCGAGCATCTCGATCACGTGGCTGTTCCAGGCGAACTTGATCTTCGGGTCGGACATCGCCCGGTCTTGCATGATCTTCGAGGCCCGCAGACTGTCCCGGCGGTGCACGATCGTCACGGAGCGGGCGAACCTCGTCAGGAACGTCGCCTCCTCCATTGCGGAGTCGCCACCCCCGATGACCGCGATGTCCTGCTCGCGGAAGAAGAAGCCGTCACAGGTAGCGCACCAGGAGACACCGTGACCAGCGAGCCTCTTCTCGCCGGGAACACCGAGTTCGCGATAACTCGAACCTGAGGCGATGATGATCGCCCGGCTGTTGAATTCACCCTCATGCGTCTTCGCGACCTTGGGTGTCGCCTTCAGGTCAACCTCAAGCACGTCATCGGCCACCAGCTCGGCGCCGAACCGCTCGGCCTGCTTCCTGATCGAATCCATCAAGTCGGGGCCGAGGATCCCGTCGGGAAAGCCCGGGTAGTTCTCGACATCGGTGGTGTTCATCAGAGCGCCACCAGCCGTGACCGAACCCTCGAACACCAGCGGGTTGAGCTTGGCACGGGCGGCGTACAGGGCGGCCGTGTAGCCAGCCGGACCTGACCCGATGATGATGACATCCCGCACGTCGGTCACTGTGGACTTCTCCTTCGTAGAACTGCACCGGAGTCAACGGAGCAATGGCCCGCCAGATTCCCGCCAGGCGCGGGCTCAACCAGTCGGGATCGTGACCTGCGCGATGATTTCCGGGCTCGCCCGTGAGCACGTCAGACGCACGACCGCGACATTGAGCTCATGCGCGCTGGCCGATGATCTCATCACAACGATTGTCGCAGGCTGGCCGAGATACTTCGCGACGTCCGCGACCAGAATCGAGCGGCCCGCGGCCAGGCGCGTCAGGCAGCCCATCAGCTTGAGGACCTTGATACCGCCCAGCAAGGCTCCCGGCGATGCGAGCTGCGCGTAAGTGCCTGGCGTCGCCTTCTTCCCGATGATCGTCGTGCTGGCGACGTCCTTCTGGACGAGCTTCTTCATGTTCCGCCTGGTGTAGTTGTGACGGGTCGTCAGCGCTCGCGCTGTAGCAACCCGGCCATTCAGGCGGTAATTCATGCTTACCGGTCTATTTACCCCGGAATAAGTGCCCGACCCGCTAGCGGCGGAAGGCCTTGGCCCTGACTCCCCCTGATGCACTCGCTTAGCCGGGGCACCGGCGCCGCTGCTTGCGGTCCCGTTGGACCCGCTGCTGGTATGCCCGCGGATGAACAACGCCCCCGCGCCGGCGACTATCACGACCGCTCCGGCCGCGGCTAGCCCTCGCAGCAACAGAGGAGAGGACCAGTTCGGCATCCGGAGACGCCGGGAGCGGCTGCGGCGCCGCTCGGGCAGCTCTGGCCTGCCCGGAATGTGCGCAGCCTCATCGCCGCCATCTCCGATCCCTTGTCCGGCGCCACCTCCGGCACCGGCGCCGACCCCGGGAACGCCGACTTCACCAGGACCACCAGCCACCACGCCTGTTGCATCAGTTCCGACGGCCTCGGCGGTGCCAGGGGCGATCACCGCTGCAGTACTGGTGGCAGTCCGCAGCGCTGCCTCATTGGCGATCGCCAGCTGAACCCGCTCGACGTACACCTGCGGCATCGGCCGCAACTGAGTCGAGATAAGCAAGCTCGTGACAACGCCCAGATCGGCGTCGACCCCTGCACAAATTTCGCACACGCGCAGGTGCGCGGTGATTCGCCCAGCCTTCCTGGGATTCACCGCGCCCTCACGATGCAGGGCGAGAACTTCCGCGCTGACGTGGCGCATCACTCTTTCTCGTCACCACCTTCCCGCGCAGGTAGGACGGATCCCGGCGGGATCCGGTTCCGCTGGCCCTGCTCCGAATCGACGGAGGCTTCCGTGAACGTGCGCTGAGCGGGCGCCGCACCGCCAGTGCCGCTCGTGCTCGCAGTGCCACCCGGCGCTCCTACGGTCTGCCGCAGATGGCCGAGCCTGGGCAGCAAGCGGGCTCGGCCCCGCGCGCACCGGCTCTTCACGGTGCCTTCGGCGACGCCTAGGATCGCAGCGGCGTCGGCGACTCCGTACTCGAGCATGTCCACGAGAACGAGCGCGACTTGCTGATCGCGCGGCAGCTGCCTGAGCGCCGCCATCACGTCGAGCGATAGCGCGGTGCCCGCAGCGGGATCTCCGCCTCCGGCGCCCGCCGCGAGCACATCGAGCAGCCGCTCGTCCCCGCCGGCTATCTCTGGCCGCGCAGCCCGCCTGCGCATTCGGTCGAGGCAGGCATTCACGACGATCCTGTGCAGCCACGTCGTCACCGCGGACTCGCCGCGGAAGCTGGACGCCCGCCGGAACGCCGAGATCATCGCTTCTTGTAGCGCGTCGGCGGCGTCTTCAGGGTCGGCGAGGGTCCGCACCGCAACTGCCCAGAGCCTTTCGTGGTGCCGGCGGAAGAGCTCACCGAACGCCTCGGGATCACCATCAACGTGATGCTTTAGCAGATCAGAATCGCTGCACGCAGCGCGGTCCTTGGCCGACAGCGCGCTCCGTCCGTCCGGCGCGTCAGCTGCGGCTTGGCGCTGCGCAGGCAGGGGCTGGCCGGTGCCCGTGCCCGGCTGCTGCGGTTCCGTCGCGTCTCCCGGTCTGCGTCCTGCCATGGGTGCCTGAGGGTGCCATCAGCTGATCGTGAGCGCGTCCTGGCCCAGGGACGGCCAGCCGACGTGATCCATCTGTCGTAGCTTAATGGCCAGCGACAACTTCGCCACGAGCCGCCTGATGCCCGTTCCCGGCATGTCGCAATGGCCCAGTAACCAGACGCTCCGGTTACTGTGTCTGCGAGGTACCTCGGATCGCGACGTTGAAGACCTGAGCCTCATACTTGCCAGGCGACCCAGGCCGCGGCGGAAGCCTGGTGAACCAGATGAGCAGATACCGGCCCGTGGTCTTGCTGGTGATGTGGAACGTGTAGTTACCGGTCGGGTTGTCCGCCGACGCGATGGGCTTCATCGAGTCAAGGTTCTGCTTGCTACGGTCGTTGGAGTTGCCGACCAGGAGCTTGACCTGCGCGCCCTGCTCGGCGTTGAATGTCACGGTCACGGTCGTGAACCTGACTGGCCTGCCCATGTCGATCATGAGTCCCGAACCGGGCTTCAGCCGACCGAATTGTGGACTGGCGTACCATTGCGAGCTCCAGTCCGTCGACATCTTCCCGTCGATCGCGAACTTCGCTTGTTGGGTCTCCTCGTTGGTCGGGTCGGCCGACACGCTGGTCAGCGGATCGAAGCCCTGCGCCCTGGCTGGCTGAAGCTGGGTCACAGAGGTCAGCGGCGTGCTCCGGCCAGGGTTCGGGTGCCCCTTGGGCGGTGCACCGCCAGGCAAGAGCATGACCACCGCAACCACGACGACCGCCAGCACGGCCGTGCCCACCAGCACGCCCTTGGCAGCCCTGGTCGCGAGGAAAGGCGGCAGCCCGCGCCCGGACCCTACGCGACGGGGCCTCGCGCGCCGCGGGCCGCGCTCCGGCCGGTGCTGATAGCCGAACTCGCCCGGCGGCCAATGGGTGTCGTCATAGCCTGCCTCGCGGGCCCAGTTCTCGGGCCCGCCCTGGTCGGCGTGCGGCCACCCGTCCTCGCCGCCATGTTGGGCGGGCTGACGCCATGGCGCCGGCGCGGCGGCAGCTAGCA
This sequence comes from Streptosporangiaceae bacterium, assembly GCA_036258115.1. Taxonomy (GTDB): domain Bacteria; phylum Actinomycetota; class Actinomycetes; order Streptosporangiales; family Streptosporangiaceae; genus Chersky-822. Next base: position 23,010 of record DATAEH010000180.1, on the reverse strand, counting down.
ACGGGGTCGGCGGGAGCGTAGCCAGCAGCGCCCTGGCGAGGTCGCCAGGAGTGTGGAGCGGGCTTTCCTCGGCGGGTCCCAGGTCCATTGCCCGGTCACTGATGTCGGACAACGTAAGCGGAATGCCCGCGATGACCTGCCGCGGACTGCACGGCTCGCCGCCGACCAGCGGCGCAGGAGGCAGCGGCGGATAGTCCGGTCCAGGCCAGTAGCCGGTCAACGCGGCGTAGAGCAGCCATCCGAGCCCCTCGGTATCACTGCGCACGGGCTCATCGGCGAGCGTCCCGGACAGGGCGGCGTCGATGCCAAGACCGACGACCTTGACTTCCCCTGTCGGACTCCACCTGACCGATCCGGGGGACAGGCACATATGCGCCACCCCGGCGGCATGCGCCGAGGACAAGGCCCCCGCCGCCTCAGCGATCATCCGTGCAGCACGGTAGGGCTCGAGCGGTCCTTGTGCGAGCAGGTCGCCAAGGGTGTCTCCGGCTGCCCACTCCATGACGATGTAGGCGCGCTCCCAGTCATCCTCGACGTCGAAGACCTGAGCCAATCGCGGGTCTGTCAGCCTGCTTGCGGCGCGGGCCGCCGTAACGACGTCGCCAATCCGCGGGAAACCAGAAGCAAAGGTGAACACGGTGACGGCCCTGGCAAGGGTTTCGTCAATGGCCTTCCACGCATCCCAGCCAGCGCCGGCGGCGATCCGGTCCTCAAGCCGGTAACGGCCGCCGAGCCTGGTGCCTGGCGCTGACGCGTACGTGGTCATTAAGTCTGTGGCGCCGAGTCACGTCAGGCTCTCGACGCTTCCTCCTGGCTGTCGGAAGCGGGTGCGGACAATTCCATGATGAGGCACAACCTGTCCGCGCGTTCCGCAGCCACCCTACCGGTCAGCAAACCGTTACCGGCAGGAGACCGTCGGGCGCCAAGCCGGAGTGCGGGTCCGGCAGCACCTGCCGATACCCTACCGGCGCAGTCTGGCGCGCACCATGCCCACGATGTCGGTCACCTCCGTGACGCGCAGCCTCTTCGCCGCCACAACGTAGATCAGCAGGGCACCTCCTCCTCCGACAACAACGATGAGCGCGGCATAGATCTTCGCCGTGGAGAAAACACTCGTGACCAGCAGGGAAACGATCAGCGCGAAGAGCGCGGCTGGAACGGCAGCCGCGTGCATCCGTAGCACGCTATGGCTGATCTGTCGGCCAGCCAGACCGCCGAGCCGCCGGCTGAGCACCCTCCATGCCAGGACGGTTCCGACAGCGTTAGCCAGGCCGAAGCCTGCACCAAGAGCCGCGACCACCGAACTCTTGGGAAATACCGCGAGGGCGATGAGGTTCGCGCCGACGTTCGCCACCATCGTGGCGACTCCGATGAGCGCGGCCGTCTTACTGTCATGCAGGGCGTAGAAGACGCGCAGCAGCAACTGGAACAGCATGTAGGGCACGAGGCCCAGCGAGAAGATCGCGAACACTACACCGATGTAGCGGGCGCTTGCGTCGCTGGTGTGCCCCCAGCCCAGCACCACCTCGGCGAGCGGCGGTCCGAGCGCCGCCAGTACCAGCGCGGCAGGAGCGACGACCACCGAGCCGAGCCTGACCCCGGTCGAAAAATCGGCCTGGACCAGGTCGAACTTGCGATCGGTCGCGTGTGCGCTCATGCGCGGCAACAGCGCCGTGATCACGGAGATGGCGACGATCGCATAGGGCAGCTGGAAGAGCAGCCACGCGTTGCTGTATGCCGTGAAGCCCGCGCCGACCCCGCCAGTCTGCTTCGCGTTGCCCGCGGTATTCGCGACCCTGGAGGTGACCAGAAAGGCGACCTGCGTGGTCAGCACGTAGCAGAAGATCCAGCCGGCCATCCGGCCGATCTCGCTGATCTCGACCCGGCGGAAGTCGAACCGCGGGTGCCAGCGGAACCCGACCCTGCGCAACGCGGGAACCAGCGCGGCGGTCTGCGCGATGATGCCCAGTGTCGTGCCGATGCCGAGCAGCAGAATCTCACCATTGGTGACGGTGGCAGCCTTGTTCACGTTCTGGCCGGCGGCTACGCCCAGGAACGCGACTGCCATCACCGTCACGACGATGTTGTTGACGACGGGGGTCCACATGGGTGCCGCGAAGTGGCCGCGCGCGTTCAGGATGGCGCCCGCGAGCGACGAGACACCGTAGAAGAAGATCTGCGGGATGAAGAAGTAAGCGAAGATCACCAGAAGGTGATGCTCGGCGGCCTTGGCGCTCGGGTCATACAAGCTGGCTATCGGGGCCGCGGCGAGCGTCCCGATCAATGTGATGACCGCCAGTGCGACGGTGATCAGGGTGAACATCCGCTGGTCGTACTGCTCGCCTCGGTCGCGGTGCCGCTTGGCGGCGCTTACCAGCAACGGCACGATGACCGAGGTGAGAATCCCGCCGATGGCGAGGTTGTAGACGGTGTTCGGAAGCGTGTTTGCGTTGTTGTACGCGTTTCCGAGCTGCTGGGTGCCGAGCGCGTAGACCAGCACCACGCTGCGCACCAGCCCGCTGAGGCGGGAGGCGAGCGTGCCGAGTGCCATGACGCCGCTGGATCGGACGAGGCTCGGAGTGGCCCCATGGCGGCCCGCGGACATGTCGCCAGGCCCGGCGACATCGCCGGGCGGCGGCAAGTCACCGGGCGGAGCTGGATCCCGGATGGTCCGATCTGGCTTCCTGACGGGGCGGGGCCGCGTCGGGCCTTCGGGGCGCCGGCCAACCGGCGGACCCCCAGGTCCCTGGCCGTACCAGGAACGCTCAATCTCAGCCTCGGTCAGCTCGCCCTCTGGGCTCACTCCGTATCCGGCTGCTGTGAAGCCGGCCTCCCCCGATGACGGTACGTCGGCCGGCCACGGTCCCTGGTCGTCGCCACGCCGGGGCGCACCCTGTTCGCTGGCTGCAAGGCCGCGATCCTGCCGTGCGGCGCGGTCGGGTTTCGGGCGGAAGCGACCCAGTCCCGAGAACAGGCCGCCGGCCCTGGCCGCCCGGTGTGCACCTGGAGTCCTGCCTCCGGCGCGCGGGCGCTGAGCGGCACTGCCAGCACCTCCGGCGCGGTTTTCACCTCCCGCCGTTCCGCGGTTATCGGGAGCCGGACGATAACCCCCAGCGGCAGGGAATTCCGTGGTCCGCTGCTGGTCATGACGGGGCGAGTGGGGGTCGTTGGCCCCGGGCCGGTCGCCAGGACGACCGTCTGCTCGTCGGGGACCATAGTTCGGGCGGTAGTCGCTACCTGGCGGTCTGAAGTTACTGCCAGGCGGGTCATCCGGGCGGCGGTTCGGAACGGTGGGGTCGTTGCGGGACCGACGACGGCCGGGAACCGCGCGGTCGTCCTTTCCCTGGCGGTAGTCAGCGATTGGGCCGCGAGTGTTGCTGGCGTAGCCGTAACCATTGCCGGCGCCAGCGGAACCGTTGCCGGTGCGCGGGTCGTCGCCTGGGACCGGGCCAGCGGCGTCGAAGCGGCCGAGAGCGCCGGGCGGCCGGGTTTGGCCACGACGGTAACTGGGACCGTCTCCGGGGCCCGTACGGTATTCGGGGGCGGAACGAGAACCATCGCTAGCAGGGTGATCGTTCGTGCTGGGCAGGTCATCGGGTGCGGGATCGGGCTCGCTGCCGCGACGGCGGCCGCGCCGCTGGCGCCGGTCAGTGCGAGCGGATCGTGAGTCGTCAGTGGACCAAAAGTCGCTTTCTGACCGGTAGTCGCGATCATCGGCACCTGAGCCGCCGGGAGCGGGCCTGTTTCTGCCACGGAATCCCTGACCGCGGTCGCCGGATGCGCCCGGCCCGGTCTCAGATCCTGGCGAGCTCATCTCCGCTCCTCCGTCGCGTGCCGCGGCTCCTGGTCAGCGACCGAGGGGCCTGCAGACGTCAGTTCGGATCGATCACTACCGACGCTATCTGCATATTCGGACCGGTTATCCGCGTTCGGGAAACCTTCCTCCCCGATTGGGTCGCCCTCGACGCCTTCGGCGGGCAGATCAGGCGGCGTAACCCAGCCGGATGGTGACGGGCGCCGCACGACACGATCCTGCGCCTGCGCGCGCAGGCGCTCGGCGAAGGAGAGCCCGTGCACGTCGTCGTTCATGACGGTCGCGCCGGAAGCGGTGGCCGAACGCGGACTAGCGGGTTCTTCGTGGGTCGGCATGGACCTGGCCTGCTCGTCCGGCGCGGGAGGTTGCGTTCCCCCTTCAATGTCGTTTGATTCTTCCGGCGGCTCAGGCCGGCCGTTTTTGATTGCGCGCGCCGCGGAGAGGATGACGAACAACGCGAGCGCGGCCGCGAACAGGACCAGCACGACGGTCCCGAAGTCAGTCGGATGGGCGACGATGACCAGCGGGTAGGCGGGCAGCGGATGGTCGGCCAGCGGCTTGTGCGCCGGTACGACCAGCGTGAGCCTGATCCGGCCCTGGGCGCCCTTGACGTGGACGTTCAGCTTGACGGCTCGCGAATAGCCGAGCGGTGGGACCGTGATCGAATCTGGCACGCCTTTAACGGCGGCGTGCTTGGCAACCACCCGCAGCGCGACCGTGACCGCGTATCGCAGGTCGCTGTGTATGGCGAGGGGCACCGAGCCGGTCTTGCCGCCCAGGGTGACCTGGTATGCACGATGCCGACCGCCGCCACTCTGGATCGTAATGCCGTGCAGTTGCCTGTTCACGTAGTCAGATGCCTGCTCGAGCAGGGCACGTGCATGTGCCACGCCCTTGCCGCGCCAGGCGGAAGACTCGATCGCGTAGACGGCACGGTTCAGTCCGGGATCAGGCTTAGTCCTGATCGACTGCAGGAGCTGGATGAGGTGATCGAGCTTAGAGACGCCGCGTATCAGGCTCGCTGGCAACTCGGCGGGCGAAGGGTTCTGCGGGCTCTGGGTGCCGGCCTGTTTGGCGGGCAGCGAGACCATCTGACCAGCGGTCGACGGCTGCAGCCAGGGAGCAGACGTCGTGTCGGCCAGCAGGTTGGTGGCCAGTTGCCGCGAAGGATCCCAGCGTCGCGGCGGCGCGATCATGATCGGCCGCTGGATGCTTGGCGCTTCGGAGGCGATCATCGCCGTCTCTGCAACGTACAGCTGACTGACATGGAAGATGTCGGCTGGCTTCGTCGATGTGGCAACTCTTCCGCCGAGAAGCGCGGTGATCGTATGGTCGGCCAGCAGCGCGTGCAGAGGATTGCCGATACCGGTCGGCCTGTTGCTGACCGCGCCTGGGGTGTAGCTAAGCGGTGAAACGGCGGGCGTGCTCAGGACAATGGTGTCGATGTTCTGGGTTGCGAGAATGGCGAGGACCGAGGGGCTCGCGGTGCCTGAGGCTGGCCACGCGATCGCCGAGAACTGGCGCGGGCCCGCCGGAACTGTTGCGGGTACAAGATTCCTGCCCAGAATCTGCTGCCCGACCTGATCGGCAGCCATGAAGGCGTTGTGGATATCTGCTCTATTACGCTGCCTGATCAGCGCGGCGACATCCACATCGGCATAAGGCGTCAGGAAGAGCGGCTGGCCGGTCGTCGCCTTGCGCAGGCCCGCCAGCCAGCGTGCGGCATCCGGATCCGCCGGCTGGCCGGCGCCGTGCCGGCAGCCAGCCGCACCGACTTGGTATGGCCTGGTCATCGCTCGCAGGGCCTCGAGCAGCGAGGGATCAACTGCCCAGGTGAGCCCGGCCCGCGAGCCGTATCGCGCGCCGACAGCCAGCAGGTCGCTGAGCCGCCCGCCTCGGGCGATTCGTACGGCCAGCGAGTTGTCGGTAAGCCCGGCGCAGACGTTCTGGTGCGGGGTATCGATCAGCGGCCAGATCCAGGAAATCGGGAAGGGCTGCGGCCTTCGCTGGGTGGCGCAGCTCGTCGCCTTGGGCGGCCAGTACGGCAGCGGCACAGGGTCGCTGGCGGTGTTGAAGGCGGAATCGGTCGCCTGGACCACGAGCGGATAGACGCCGAAACAGCTGAGCCCGAGCCTGGCGACCGGCACCCGGATGGTGAAACGCCAGCTCTTGCCGCTACCCAGGGTCTGGATGAGCACCGGATGGACGTTGGCCGGCGGCAGCGAGAGCACTGTGTTACCGCTGGCGAAGCTTTCCAGGTCGCTCCGCGTGCGGAGCGGCGCATTCGAAGACATCAGCCGCACAGACAGACCGGTCGAGGCCGTCGAGGCCAGGTTCCTGATCTGCCCGATAATCGTGATGGTCTGGCCCTGCTGCGCGTACGCCGGGCTCACCGATATGACGCTGAGCGCGAGCGGCTGTGTCGGCGCCTGGCTTCTGGGCATGGCCTCGGCCGTCCCGCTGAGCAACGGAAGAGCCGCGCAGAACCCGACGATGGCGGAGACGAAGGATGCGCGCGCAACCCGGTTCAGGGGAGTACGGCGTCCCGAAAGACGTGGGGGCTGACGCCTGCGCCCGCCGTCTGAGGCCGGGCGTTGGTGCTGCCTGGCGGCGTGCGAGCGGGCCATGGCGCACATGGTATTGCGGCTGGCGAGCGCTTCAGGACGTCCGGTGCTCAGCACCCGTCAACCAGATCATGGGCGGACGAAATCCGCATCGCAAACCAATCACTATGTCTACCTTTCCTGTTGCGCCCCGGCTAGTCACCCTGCACTGCACCTAGCCGCAGGCCAGCCCGGCTTCCTGTGGGGCCCTTGTTGCGCCTACCCTCGATGCCCGTGCAGGATCCCACTCCTATGACGCCGGAACAGCAGCGCGCGGCCAAAACTTTGCTCAGGTCGTCGCTGTCCGGCGTGCTGCGGCCGACGCGCGAGCTGGCCGGGCTGCTAGCCAGGCGCGGCCACGACACCGCGCTCGTTGGCGGTCCCGTCAGGGACGCGTTCCTCGGCAGGCCGCATGGCGACCTTGATCTCACCACCGACGCGCGGCCAGAGCAGGTGATGGAAATCACCGGGGAGTGGGCCGACGCCATCTGGTCCGTTGGCGTGAAGTTCGGGACCGTCGGGCTGCGGAAGGGACCAGTGCTTTTCGAGATCACGACCTACCGCAGCGAGCACTACGAGCGCGACTCGCGCAAGCCGGACGTGCGGTATGAGACCTCTCTCAGTGCGGACCTGTCCAGGCGCGATTTCACTGTCAACGCGATGGCAGCTCGCTTGCCAGGCCTTGACCTGGTCGACCTGTTCGGCGGCCTTGCTGACCTGCGGGACAAGATCCTGCGCACCCCCGGACGGGCGATCGATTCGTTCAACGATGACCCGCTGCGAATCCTGCGAGCCGCGCGCTTCGTCGCGCAGCTAGGCCTGACGCCGACCAGGGAGGTCAGGGATGCGATGACCGAGCTCGCTCCGCGGCTGCAGATCGTCTCCGCCGAGCGGATCGCGGTCGAGCTGGAGAAGCTGCTGCAAGCGAGCCGGCCCGGCGGTCCATCGGCCGGGATAGACCTGCTGGTCCAGACCGGGGTGGCCGAGCAGATCTTGCCCGAGGTGCCGAAGATGCGGCTCGAGGTGGACGAGCACCACCGGCATAAGGACGTCTACCGGCACTCCCTGACTGTGCTCGACCAGGCGATCGCGCTGGAGCAAAGGTACGGGCTGGAAGGTGACTTGCGACTCCGGCTCGCTGCCCTGCTCCATGACATCGGCAAGCCGAAGACCAGGTCGCTTCTGCAGGACGGCCGGGTGGCGTTCCATCACCATGACACCGTTGGCGCGAAGCTTGCGAGGAACAGGCTGCGGAGCCTGCGGTTCCGGGGCGACGTGACCGACGATGTCGCCAAGCTGATCGGCCTGCATTTGAGGTTCCACGGTTTCGGCACCGGCGAGTGGACGGACTCGGCGGTCCGCCGCTACGTCACCGATGCTGGTGACCTTCTGCCGAGACTGCATGCGCTCACCAGAGCCGACTGCACGACTCGGAACAAGGCCAAGGCCGAACGGCTCTCCCGGAGTTACGACGCGCTGGAGCGCCGGATCGCCGAACTGGAGGCGAGGGAGGAACTGGCCAGAATCCGGCCCGACCTGGACGGCAACCAGATCATGGAGCTGCTTGGCATCCCGCAAGGTCCGCTGGTCGGGCGGGCGTACGCGCATCTGCTCGAGCTGAGGATGGAACATGGCCCGCTCGGGCACGAGCGCGCTGTTCAGGAACTGCTGCGCTGGGCTCGCGAGTCCGGGCTGCCGAACGGCTGATCGGCGGGGACGGGCGCAGCGCCGTCCGGTGCAGCGTCGTCTGGCATGGCGCCGTCGGGTGCGACGCCGTAGGGCGTAACGGCGGACGCTGGTGAGCCGGTTCCTGGCCGTTGGCCCAGCATGAGCCGATAGACGACCGCGGCCACGACGTAGCCGCAAGCGACGACCAGCAGCATCGGTACCGACCGCCCTGAGTCGGGCATGAAGGCCGCGCTGATCGCCGCGCCCGCCACGAACGTGACGTTGAAGAGCATGTCGTAGACCGAGAACACCCTGCCGCGGTAATCGTCGGCCATCTGCTGCTGCAGGATCGTGGTCACGCAGATTGCCAGGCCTTGCGCCACCACCCCTAGCCCGAAACCGATGACGATGAACTCGATCTGGCTGAAGCTCAGCCCCAGCAGCGTGATGCCGCCGCCCGCAACGAGCAGCATGGTGATCCACGCCGCGTAGGAGATCCGCCTGGTGACGACGGGGGTCAGCCAGGCCGCCACGCCGTAGCCGATCGCCGAGCTGATCACGACCGGCAGGAAGTGCCTGAGCGCCTCGTTGCTGTCGCTGCTGTGGGGGTAGAAGTAGTTCCGGTACAGCAGGATCGACATGAGCAGCAAGATCCCGTAGACGAATCGGTGCGCGCCGATCGCGGTCAGGGCAGCGCGGGCCGGTCGCCGGTGCCAGGTGTTCCGAAGCCCTGTGACGAGTCCGACGGCCACCCCGCCGATCTCGGTTGCGACCGAGGAGAGACTAGCGCCCGGTGGCAGGTCAGGCCCGAGCGAGGAGGGCGTGATCCGCGTCGCGCTGAGCCCGGCTAGCAGGTAGCACAATGCTGCCGCCAGCAAGATCACGGCCGATCCGACCGCTCCAGGGCCAGTGATCAGGCGCACGCCGAGCCCGGCGATCCCGCCGATAAAGGCCACGACGGTGCCGGACGTTGGGCCCACGGAGTTCCCCATCACCAGTTCGTTCTCGTCGACGACGTGCGGCAGTGCGGCCGACAGCGAGGACAAGAAGAACCGGTTCACGCCCAGGACGACGAGTGCGGCGAGCCAGACGGGCAGCCCGAGTGCTCCGAAGGCGATGAAGATCGCGGTCAGCGTGCCGAAGGCAGCGCGCAGCAGGGCGGACCAGAGCATGATCTGCCGTCTCGACCAGCGGTCGATGAAGACCCCGGCGAACGGGCCGATGAGTGAGTACGGCAGGTACAGCACCGCGAATGAGGTCGCCGCGGCCGCCGGATCTGGGAAGGACGTCGTGTTGAAGAAGACGTAGGCGCCGAGTCCTGCGTTGAAAACGCCGTCGCCGGTCTGCGATATCAGCCGCGTCGCGTATAGCTTGCGGAATCCGCTGCTGCCCAGGACCGTACGCAGGTCACCGATGAAGGACGACCGCGATCCTGCGGCGGTGGTCGCCATGCCAGGAACTGGGGTCGTCATATCCGGGTCCGATGGCCCGTACGGCAGTTCACGCACTCAGAGTACGGCCGGGCGGTTACAACCGCCCGGCCGTACTGGCGTCATCAGACGATGGCCTCTGGATGTCCTCAGCGGCCGACTTCGCCGCGGATGAACTTCTCGACCGCGTCGCGGGCGTCGTCGTCGCTGTACTGCTGCGGCGGCGACTTCATGAAGTACGAGGAGGCCGAGACGACCGGCCCGCCGATGCCGCGGTCCATGGCGATCTTCGCCGCCCGGACGGCGTCGATGATTACGCCCGCTGAGTTCGGCGAGTCCCAGACCTCGAGCTTGTACTCGAGGTTCAGCGGGGTGTCGCCGAAGGACTTGCCCTCAAGTCGCACGTACGCCCACTTGCGGTCGTCGAGCCACGGGACGTGGTCAGACGGGCCGATGTGTACGTCGGCCTTGGCCATCTCGTGCGGGATCTGCGAGGTGACCGACTGCGTCTTGGAGATCTTCTTGGACTGGAGGCGCTTGCGCTCCAGCATGTTCATGAAGTCCATGTTGCCGCCGAAGTTGAGCTGGTAAGTGCGCAGCAGCTCAACGCCGCGATCCTCAAACAGCTTGGCCAGCACCCGGTGGGTGATCGTCGCGCCGACCTGGGACTTGATGTCATCGCCCACGATCGGGACGCCGGCCTCGGCGAACTTAGCGGCCCATACCGGGTCGGACGCGATGAAGACGGGGAGTGCGTTGACGAACGCCACGCCCGCGTCGATCGCGCACTGGGCGTAGAACTTGTCAGCCTCCTCCGAGCCCACCGGCAGGTACGAGACGAGCACGTCGGCACGCGCGTCCTTCAGCACCTGGACAACGTCAACCGGCTGCTCGTCCGATTCGGTGATGATCTCCCGGTAGTACTCGCCCAGGCCGTCATAGGTCGGCCCGCGCTGCACCAGGACGCCGGTCGGCGGCACGTCGCAGATCCTGATCGTGTTGTTCTCGCTCGCCACGATGGCCTCAGCGAGGTCCCGTCCGACCTTCTTGGCATCCACGTCAAAGGCCGCGACAAACTCAAGGTCCCCGACGTGGTATTCGCCGAACTGGACGTGCATGAGGCCAGGCACCCGGCTCGCCGAGTCGGCATCCTTGTAGTACTCCACGCCCTGGACGAGGGAACTGGCACAGTTCCCGGCGCCCACGATGGCTACACGTACCGAACCCATACCGTTGTGCTCCTTATCTTTCTTTCAGCAAGCACCGACGTGACCGAGCGCGGTCTGCTCGATCGGCGATGCCGTCATAGGTTGTGCTTCCTCGCTCGCGCGGACTCGGCGCTGTCGCGCTCGGATTCGAGATCCGCCCGTCGCTCGGAGGCGATCAGCTCATTCAGCCAGCGGACTTCGCGCTCCACCGACTCCAGCCCGTGGCGCTGCAACTCGAGGGTGTAGCTGTCGACGCGCTCCCTGGTCCTCGCAAGCCCGGCCCTGAAGGCCTCGACCCGCTCTTCAAGCCGGCTGCGCCGGCCCTCGAGGATCCGCAGCCTGACGTCCGCTGTGGTCAGGCCGAAGAAGGCGAACCGGACTCCGAACCCATCGTCTTCCCATGAGGCGGGTCCGGTCTGGGTGAGCAGGTCCTGCAGGTACTCCTTGCCGTCCGCGGTCAGCCGGTAGACGATCTTGGAGCGGCGCCCGCCGAGCGGCGGCTTTGCCGCCTCGGGGACCGCGTCCTCTGTGATGAGCCCGCGACTGGTCAGGTCCTTCAGGCACGGATACAGCGAGCCGTAGCCGAAGGCGCGGAACGCGCCAAGGACCGAGTTGAGCCGCTTCCGCAGCTCGTAGCCGTGCATCGGAGTCTCGTGCAATAGCCCGAGCACGGCGAGCTCAAGCACGCCGGCTCGTTGGCTGCTCATCTACGCTCGTGCCTCCTGCAGTCGTTTAACTGGCAAGTTCTGGGCTACTATCCACCAAGATCAGCTCGCCTGCGTGCTGCCCGCCTAGTCGGGGGCAGCTCAGGACAGCTGGTCGGCCGGTCATATCCACCCGATGTATCGGGCCGATACATCACAACGATATGTCGCGTCCTCGTGCGGCGCAAGTCCGGCTACGTCGCTCCAGCATGTCCGCAGGTCAAATGGCCGGACGGGCGCTGGTGACCAACTCAGGACTCGGCCTCAGCGCAATTCCGTCGTAACCTGTCCGTCATGAGGCGATCGGTGGTCGACTATGCGCTGGCGCGGCGCGCGACGCTCGCGTCGGTGCTGTCTGGCCGCACCACGGTCACCGACGTCTGCGACGCCCACCCCTATCTGCTCAGGGCAGCCAAGTTCCACGGCGAGCCGACCGACACCAGGTGTCCGATCTGCCGCAAGGTCAAGCTCACGCACGTCACGTACGTCTACGGAGATGAGCTCGGCCGGTACGAAGGACGAGTCAAGCAGGGCAGAGAACTCGACGAAATGGCCACGGAATACGCGGAGTTCAAGGTATATGTGGTCGAGGTCTGTCAGAGTTGCGGTTGGAATCACTTGGCGTCGTCTTATGTACTCGGCACCGGTGAGCCGTCTGCCAGGCGCGGTCGCCGTGCTCGCACCGCTCGCACGGGCGACTAGCCGAAACCAAAGGCCGGCGGATCTGCGAGTGGTCTGCCGCGCCTAACGGACCCTCGGCGCTGGGGGGCGGCCTGCCGGCACTCTTGCGCGTGGACGGGCGTTATTGCAAGGGGGTCCGCAACTACGGATGAATACGCTTTCTGCTGAGCGTACCGGGATACTTGGTGCAGCCGGGTAGCGTGTTGCATGGCGGGGCCCAGTTGCTCCCGTTGCTCCGCTTGCGACTGCCTTAGCGCCGACCAGCGAGGATCACGTGAGTAATCCAGACTTCTCCGGGCCGTCCTGGCAGGACAAACCTGAGTCCCCCGACGGATCACCTGCTCACAACGGCACTGTTGGCGGTTACGGTCGTGCAGACGCCGACTGGCCAGCCGCCGGTTCGCCCACGCCGAGCTCCGCAGGTTCTGGTTATGGTCCAGCCGGCAGCAACGCCGGTTACCTGGGCCGTCATAACAACGGCGGTGACCGCAACGGACGCGCTGCCGACGCAGGCGCCAGTGCCGGCTATTCCGGGAACGGTACGCACAGTGCTGGTCGCGCTACAAATGGTGACTCCGGCTACGCGCGGAACGCGGACGACGGTTACGGCGCTACCTCCAACGGCCGGTATGGCCGGGGCAGCGATGCCGGCTATCGCCGCAACGGCGAGTCGAGCCGGTACGGCGACTCGGGCCGTAATGGCGACGCCAGCCGCTATAGCGACTCGGGGCGGCATAGCGATCCGAGCCAGTACAGCGAGCCCGGCAGCGGCCGGCGGTCCCGGACGCGCCGGGTCGATTCTGACAACGGGTACCAGTCATCTGGTCGGCGTGCCGACCGTCACTCCTCCAACGGCGACTATGGCTCCAACGGTGATCGCGCGAGCAGTGACTACACGGAGAACCGCTACGGGGCAGAAGGCCGCCCGTCGGGCAGGTACGGCGACCAGTACGGGCGATCCCGCAGGCCTGGCAGCCGCAGCTACCGCAGCGGCGGGAACACCGCCAGGTATCGCAGCGGAACCGGGCTGATCGATGATGGCCCAGCGATGCCGGATGCCGACGGCGGCTACGGCGGCGCAGGTTACGGCGGGCCGAACGGGCCATATGGACCTCGCGGGCCTCGAGGCCGCTACGGGCCTGGTGGGCCCGGCGGTCGAGGCGGCGGCGATGGCTATGGGCCTGGCGGCGGGCGCCGTGGTCCGCGCGGACTAGCGGATCCAGATCGGCGTCGCTCGCAGCCGCCCGGGAGTTTCTGGCAGCGGCAGTGGCGAGCTAGCTGGTGGCGGCACTGGACTTTGAGGAAGGCCGCGCTCGTCATGAGCTGCATGGCGCTGGCCACTGTGCTGATCCTGATCGCCGGTTTCTTCTACATCTACTCGACCGTGCAATTGCCAATCGAACGGCTGAGCCAGCCGCTCAACCAGTCAGGTCAGGTTTACTTCAGCGACGGCAAGACCCTGGTCGGTTGCTTCTGCAGCGCGGGCGGCAACCGCACGTCGCTCAGTTCACAAGATCTCGCCAAGAACAAGTACTTGGAGCAAGCCTTCTTCGCTGCGGAGGACAGGCACTACCTGACCGAGGGCGGCATCTCGCTGACCGGAACCGCACGAGCTCTGCTCGTCGACCTGACCGGACAGGGGTATCAGGGCGGCTCAACGATTACCGAGCAGTTCGTCAAGACCTACTTCGACCCGGCAGGCACGGGCAACCTGACCTACAAGGACAAGATCAAGGAGATCATCGACGCCATCAAGCTGTCGAAACTGAAGGATAAGCAGTGGATCCTGACCCACTACCTCAACGCGATCTACCTTGGATATGGCGCCTACGGCGTGGAGGCGGCAGCCGAGACGTACTTCGGCATCCACGCCTGGCAGGTGGATGCGGCCCAGGCCGCCATGCTGGCCGCCATGGTCCAGTCACCCTCAGGCTTTAGCCCGTACTACCCAAAGAAAGATCCAGGGCTTGGGTACTCGCTGCTCGACCGCTGGGTCTCGGTGCTGCAGAACATGGCCGGCGATACCTATCCGCATTCGGATCGCCCTGTGCTGACCCAGGCCCAGCTGCACAAGATCGTTCCGGACCCGAACAACCACATCGCCGACCTGAAGAACTTCCCGAAGCCCATCAAGGTCAGCTCCAAGACGAAGAACTGGAGCGGCTTCCACGGCTACATCATGAATGCCGTCATGAACGAGTTGCAGAGCACGTACCACTACAGCCTGAAAGACATCAGCAGCAAGGGCCTGCAAATCACCACGACATTCGACTTGGGCAAGATGAAGGCCTTGTACCATGAAGTCGCCTATGCCAAGCACCTTATGCGCGTGGACGGTCACGGGTTCCCGATGTGGGGCCGGATCGGAGCTGTCCTCGAGAACCCGAAGAACGGTGCCATCGAGGCGATGTACGGCGGGCCCGGCTACAACGCGAAACACTGCAAGGAACTCGACTGCAAATTCGACATGGCCTTGCAAGCGCGCGCCCAGGTCGGATCCTCGTTCAAGCCATACGTGCTCGCCGCTGCGGTCAAGCAGGGCATGAACGTGGAGACGAGCAAGCTAAATGGCACATCGCCGCTGTGCGTTCCGCCGGATAGCACCCCGCAGTACCGAATGACGCTGTCGAAGCCTAAGCGTGGTTCATGTCCACCCTTGTATGCGACAGTCACGCCAGACAACGCGACCAAGAACGGACCTGTCGCTGTAAATGCGGCGACGGCCGCCTCATCGAACCCAGCGTTCGTCGACCTTGCACACCGGGTTGGTACGCAGTACATCATCGACTTGGCCAAAAATTTTGGCGTTGCCGTTCGAGGTCCGCACTCATCCCTATTGCAGAGCTATCTGGGCGAGACAGGAATCGCGCTCGGTATCGCGTCCCTTAGCGTCGAGGAGCAGGCCAGCACGTTCGCAACGCTGGCGAACCGGGGCGTGTACCACACCCCGCACGTGATCGCGAAGATAGTGCAGAACGGCCATCAGGTCCCCCTCAAGGTCGAGCACCACAAAGTGCTCACGCCGCAGCAGACCGCGGACGTCGACTGGGCGCTGTCGTTCGACACGAACTCGGGCTCCGGCTACACCGGCACCGGTACCAACGCTGTCCTGAGCCCGTACAGGCCGACCATCGGCAAGACCGGCACCACCGACAGTTCCAAGTCCGCCTGGTTCCTCGGAGCGCTGCCTTTCCAGTATTCGTTCGTGGTAGGGATGTTCACCCGGGACTTCAACGACAATGCGCAAACCCTCGCTGTCCTTCCTTACCGGGGTGGCTGGGCAGGCGGCTACGGCGGCGCATGGCCAGCGACTATCTGGCAGCTCTACATAACGAAGCTGCTGTCAATGTCGCACATGAAGATCGCGCAGCTTGATCCGCTGGACGTGACCGGCATGAACAAGTGGATCCAGGCCAAGCCGATCCCGAAGAAGCCGAAGTGCAAGTTCCCCTTCGGTGGTGGGAACGGAAACGGAAACGGCCACGGGAGAAAGGGCAAAGTGTGCCCGAGCCCAAGTCCCTCGGGACCGCCGACTCCGAACCCCAGTCCGTCTGGCTTCCCGAGCCCGAGCCCGTCAGGCTTCCCAAGCCCGAGCGCCAGTCCTAGCCCCAGCAAAGGGGGCGGGCCCCCGGCGAGCGCGGCAGCCACGCAGTCGCAGACCGGACGCACGCCAGTCCATAAGGAAGCAGTTAGCACTCCGAGCCTGACCGCTGCGGCGACGCTGCCGCAGTCACCAACTGGCAAGCCAGCCTGGGCAGCAACAACAACCGGCCTCGCCTAGCTGCACCGTTGCGCTTCCCGAAGGACGGTTAAGCGCCGAGCTGGGTGCGGAGCCAGGTGACGTCTGAGCGGGCGTCTGGCGTCTCGCAAATGACTGGGCAGCCGGCGGCCTGAACGACCGCGACGAGCTGCGACGAGTCGATCGTGCCTTTCTCCAGGTCGGCGTGCCGGTCGCGGCTCGAGCCGAACTCGTCCCTTGAGTTGTTGCAGTGCACCAGATCGATCCGGCCGGTGATCGCCTTGATCCGGTCGACGATACCGACGAGGTCCTCCCCGGCCGAGTACGCGTGGCAGGTGTCGAGGCAGAAGCCGACGTTCTCGTCGCCTGCGTCACCGACGGCATCCCAGAGCCTGGCCAGGTTGTCGAGGCTGCGCGCCATTGCCCCTTCGCCGCCTGCCGTGTTTTCGATCAGCATCGGGAGCGGACGCTGGACCCGCTCGATGGCCTTCCGCCAGTTGTCATATCCCTCGGCGGGGTCATCGGCCGCCGTCACATGACCGCCGTGGACGATCAGCCCGGCCGCACCGATCGAAGCGGCAGCGTTTAGTTGTTGCTCCAGGATCTTTCTGCTTGGAATCCTGATCCGGTTGTTCGTCGATGCCAGGTTCATCGGGTATGGCGAGTGAATATATGCCGCCACGCCCGCAGCCTCGAAGTCGGCGCGGATCTGGGCGGGCTCGCGGCCAGCAGGGAATGAGGGCGCCTTCCAATCCTGCGGATCGCCCAGGAAGAACTGGACGGCGTTGGCGCCGATCGCCTGCGCTTCGGTCAGCGGGTCACCCTCATGCAAATGAGGACCGATGATAGGCATCCCACGAGACTACCCACCGGCCAGGCGAGCCAGTTGAAGAAGGTGGTCCAACCTAGACGAAGCCGCCGTGCGCGATCCCGAGGCCCATGCCGACGAACGCAGCCACGATGCCGGTCACGATGACCATCCGCTCGTATCGGTGCGCCGACAGCATCTGGGCGAGGAGGCCGATGACGAAGGCCGTCACTCCCAGGATGGTGCCCAGTACGTGAGCCACGCTTAGGAGGCCGATCACGATGGACACCACGCCGGCGACCAGCGTGTAGGCTGCGGCGGCAATGATCAGGGGGTGGCCGCCCTGGCCTTCGGGACGCAGCGAGAATTGGCGTGCGCGCGGGCGAGGCCTGGCTGGGGCCTGGGACACGTGCATTCACCTCCGGGGAGACAGTGACCATCCAGGTCAGCCGCCTGCGGGAAGAGCGACCTGCCTGGCTGCCTTCGTACAGTGTCTGCCCAAACGAGCCGGGAGTGAAGCGTCGGGCGTTGTCGGCACGTCCTGGTAGGCTGACGGCCTGCGCTAGTGCAACGCATATGCGCAGATCCTCCTGTCACGGAGAGACCGTGACCGCTGAGTCCGAAGGAGGCACGGCTTAGTTATGCGCCGTTACGAGATGATGATCATCCTCGATCCCTCGCTCGAAGAGCGCACCGTCCAGCCATCGCTCGACCAGTTCCTTACGGTCGTGACGTCATCTGGCGGTAGCGTCGACAAGGTCGACGTCTGGGGACGCAGGCGACTCGCCTACGAGATCGACAAGAAGGCTGAAGGCATCTACACGGTCATCGACCTCATGGCCGAGCCGGACACCGTCAAAGAACTCGACCGTCAGCTGAACCTCAACGAGGCGGTGCTGCGGACTAAGATCCTGCGGCCTGACCTGCACTAACCCGCTGGTGCCGCAAGCGCCGGCCCTATAGACCCACAGTTTTCGATCCGACCGGGAGAACCCGATGGCAGCAGGCGACACTCAGATCACCATCATCGGCAACCTCGTCGATGACCCGCAGCTCCGCTATACCCCGACCGGGCAGGCCGTCGCCAACTTCCGGGTGGCTTCCACGCCCCGGTTCCTTGACCGGCAGACCAACGAGTGGAAGGACGGCGACTCGCTGTTCCTGTCCTGCAACATCTGGCGGCAGGCGGCCGAGAACGTGGCCGAGAGCCTGCAGCGCGGTATGCGGGTGATCGTCTCCGGCAGGCTGCGCCAGCGGTCTTACGAGACCAAGGAAGGCGAGAAGCGGACGGTCTACGAGATCGAGGTCGACGAGGTCGGCCCGTCGCTGCGGAACGCCTCGGCCAAGGTCGTCAGGTCCAGCCGGGCCACCGGCCAGGGCGGCGGTTCAGGTGGTGGCGGGGGGTACGGTAGCAGTGGCGGCCGCGCCGCTGACGATCCGTGGGCCTCTGAGCCCGCTGACAGCAGCGGGTTCAGCGACGAGCCGCCGTTCTGAGCCCGGCAGGGCCGCCTGGCAAGCTATTGGCTGGCCCCAGGGCATTGACCAAACGACACGACCAGAACAAATGAATCCGTTCCCGCCGCAGGCGGGAAACCGACCATCCCCGCCCAGGCGGGGCTCTCTCAAGGAGCACCACGATGGCCAAGCCACCGATCCGCAAGCCTAAGAAGAAGGTTTGCCTTTTCTGCCAGGACAAGGTTGTCCGGGTGGACTACAAGGACACTGCGACGCTGCGCAAGTTCATCTCCGACCGCGGCAAGATCCGGGCCCGCCGAGTCTCCGGCAACTGCACCAGGCACCAGCGCGACGTCGCGACGGCGATCAAGAATGCCCGCGAGATGGCGCTGCTTCCGTACACGAGCACGGCGCGCTGAGGCCGGGGAGGTAGACGACGATGAGCGGTTCACCGATGAAGCTCATCCTCACCCAGGAGGTGTCCGGCCTGGGTGCCCCTGGCGACGTGGTCGAGGTCGCCGGCGGATACGGAAGGAACTATCTCGTTCCGCGGGGCCTGGCTATGCGCTGGAGCCGCGGCGCCGAGAAGCAGATCGAATCGATCAAGCGCGCCCGCGCCGCCCGCGAGATCCGCAGCGTTGAGGACGCCAAGGCCGCGGCCGAGCGTCTCGCCGGACTGCGCGTGCGGCTGCAGACCAGGGCAGGCAGCGGCGGGAGGCTATTCGGGTCGATCTCGACGGCCGACATCGCGGCGGCCGTCAAGAACGCCGGCGGACCTGAGTTGGACCGCCGCAAGATTGAAGTCGGCAACCCGATTAAGACGATCGGAGCACACCAGGTCGCCGTCAGGCTGCATCCTGAGGTCAGCGCCACCGTCGAAGTCGAGGTCGTCAGCGCCTAAGGCCAGCCGCCGCGGTGGTCGGGCCGTTCTCGGGTGCGAGAAGGCACTGCCAGGCGGAGGCCGTCGGCCGTTGAGCGGCAGCTCTTTGCAGCGCTGGGCTGCCGCTCAACCTTTGGCTATGCAGACGCAGTTCGCCCACTAGATCTAAGGCCGAGATTCGCCGCCCACCAGATCTACGGGCGAGGTCCGCTACGCCTCGTAGGTCGGCAACCGCTTCGCGACCTCAGGATCGAGTTGTGCCAGCTTGGCCCACAAGTCCGCGAGACGCTGCATGACCTGATCCGTGTGTTCGTTTGGCTGGCCACGCTCTGAGAGGGCACCAGCTGGATCGTCCACGGCGCCAGCGGCGCCTGCCGTGCCAGCGGCGCCCGCCCTGCCTACCTCCCTCGAGTTCGCATCGGCCTGGGCAGCAAGATCATCAATGGCTCGGCCGATCTCGGCGAGGCGTTGCACGGACGTCGAACACATAATCGAATCCTAGCGGGATCGGCTGACACCGCGGGCCGTTTTGGAGCACACCGCGATCGCCCGGCGCCGCCGTTCTGAGCACGGCCGTCTCGGCAGGATTTGTGTCACATTATTGACCTGGCCTGGGAAGCAGCATCGTCCGGTGGACGTGTGGATAACTCTGCCGCGCTGTGACACGGTCACACCCAGAGATATTTCTTCCACACACATACGGTGGAGATAGTAACCGCAGGTCAGCAGCGAGCAATCGGGCGAAATCTTCGCCTCGTCCACAGCTTCACCCCCAAGTCGCGCACAGCCCGGGCGGCGTGTCTGCACAAGCTATCCACAGTCCTGTGCACAGCACGATTGGACGAAGGAATTCCTTAGCAGAACACTGTCAGAACCATTCGGTAGAACGGTGCTGGCGGGACTGATGTGATCAGCCGACCGAAGGGTCGGCTGGGCGGATGACAGCCATCGTGCGGTGAGGGGGGGTGGAGCCTGGTGAGCGTCGCGGAACTCGCGCCACGCGATGACTTTGAGCGGACACCGCCACACGACATTGCCGCGGAGCAATGCGTGCTTGGCGGCATGATGCTGTCCAAGGACGCGATCTCCGATGTGCTCGAAGTCATCAAGCCCGCCGACCACTACCGGCCAGCTCACCAGATCGTCCACGAGACGATTCTTGACCTGTACAGCCGCGGAGAGCCGGCGGATGCGGTGACCGTCGCGGCTGAGCTCACGAAGAAGGGAGACATCGGCAAGGTCGGCGGAGCGCCGTACCTGCACACGCTGATCGCGTCGGTGCCGACCGCCGCCAACGCCGGGTACTACGCGCGGATCGTCCGCGAGCGGGCCGTCCTTCGTAGGCTGGTCGAGGTCGGAACCAGGATCGTGCAGCTTGGTTACGCCGGGGACGCTGACGCCGACGAGCTGGTCGACCTGGCTCAGGCCGAGGTCTATGGCGTCACGGAGCGTCGGGTCAGCGACGACTACCTGCCGCTCTCGGAGATCATGCCGGGTGCCCTCGTCGAGATCGAGGCGATTGGCAGCCGTGGCGGCACGCTGACCGGTGTGCCAACCGGTTTCGCCGACCTGGATGCCCTGACCAACGGGCTGCACCCCGGTCAGATGATCGTGATAGCGGCTCGTCCTGCGCTAGGGAAAGCACTCGCCCTCGACACGCCACTGGCCACTCCGCGGGGCTGGACCACCATGGGCGAAGTCCAAGTTGGTGATGAGTTGCTCGGAGCGGATGGTCGTCCGACCGCCGTTCTCGCTGCCACGGACGTCATGACGGGGCGCCCGTGCTACGAGGTGGAATTCTCCGACGGAGAGGTCATTGTCGCGGATGGTCAGCATCAATGGCTCACTTGGACCAGCGCAGCACGGCACTACGACGCCCAGTTGCGCGGTCACCAAGACCAGTACGGCCATCGGGTGCCGCCAGAGGTCGTGACCACCGAGCAGATCGCTGCGACGCTGCGGTGTCGCATGACCGACGAGCGGCCGAACCATGCCATCCAGATCTGCGACGCGCTTCAGCTGCCAGGCGTAGACCTTCCGATTCCGCCGTACGCGCTCGGGTGCTGGCTCGGCGACGGCTACTCCGCCGGGGCCAGGATGACTGTCGCTGAGCCCGAACTGCTCATGCACATCGAGGCATCGGGCCTGCAGGTGCATCCGCAGGCCGGCTGGAGTTCTGATGAGTCGGTCAGCACTCGGCTGCGCGAGCTTGGCGTTCTGGGCAACAAGCACATCCCGATGGCATATCTGCGCGCTTCAGAAGTGCAACGCCGCGAGTTGCTGGCAGGCATCCTCGACACAGCAGGAACAGTGGGTGACACCGGGTCTGTGCAGCTGGCTGTCACCAACTGCGAACTGGCGTGCGGAGTTCGCGAGCTTGTCCAGAGCCTTGGCTACCGATGCTCGATCACCTCAAAGCTAGTCAGGGGCAGGACCGGGCAATCGTCTGTTTGGTACCAGCTGGACTTCACGACCACTGACACCGTGTTCAAGCTGTCGCGTAAACAGATCACGCACAAAGACAGGCTTCTCCGCCACGATCCGGAACGCACCCTGTGGCGCTTCATCACAGCAGTTCGGCCCGTCTCATCCGTGCCGGTGAGATGCGTTCAGGTTGACTCAGCCGACCAGTTGTATCTCGCAGGTTGGAGCATGATCCCGACCCACAATTCAACGCTTGCCCTCGATCTCGCGCGTGCGGCTTCCATCAAGCACGGGCTGACTTCGGTGATCTTCAGCCTGGAGATGAGCCGCAACGAAATCACCATGAAGCTACTTGCCGCGGAAGCACGTGTTGCCCTTCACTCCATGCGTACGGGCCAGATGAGCGACGACGACTGGACTAGGCTCGCGCGCCGGATGAGCGAGGTCGCGAACGCGCCGCTGTTCATCGACGACTCCCCGAACATGTCGATGATGGAGATCCGGGCCAAGTGCCGTCGGCTCAAGCAGCAGCACGAGCTGCGGCTGGTGATCGTCGATTACCTTCAGCTGATGACGTCGCCGAAGCGGGTGGAGAACCGGCAGCAAGAGGTCTCGGAGCTGTCCAGGTCCCTGAAGCTCCTGGCTAAGGAGCTGAACGTCCCCGTCATCGCCGTTGCGCAGCTCAACCGTGGTCCGGAACAAAGAACTGATAAGCGCCCAATGCTCTCAGATCTACGTGAATCGGGCAGCATCGAACAGGATTCGGACGTTGTCATCCTTTTGCATCGAGAGGACGCATACGAGCGAGAATCGCCACGCGCGGGGGAAGCGGACTTCATCGTGGCCAAGCACAGGAACGGCCCGACGACAACGGTGACGGTCGCGTTCCAAGGCCACTACAGCCGGTTCGTGGACATGGCCCGCATCTGACGACGCGGCCGACCGGCGCCGCAAGAAGAGCGCGGCTTGTGGGTGCGGATTTCCGCCCGAGGGCCCTTTATGGGCCCTCCGGCGCTCGAGGTCGGCTGCGGGCGCGGCGCGATCGCCGCGGCCCCGCATCCCGGTATTCGGAGTGCTGGTGATTCCCGCGCTACTAGATCGGCGCACCTGACCGCGTCTAGCGCGTCTGTGGATCCATGACGACCGTCTCGCGCGTTGCTAACTCGGAGCGTGCGGTTACGCAAGCCATTCGAGGCTCAGGTGTCCTGCATCGCTGCCTTCACGTTGACGTGATACGCATCGCGCGGCCACGGGCGGGACACCATGCGCGCGGGCTGGAGGGGCGCCTGGCGGTAGTTAAATGCGTCTGTGAACGGATACGCTTGCGCGTCGTTCATGCCGAGCGGCGTCAGCCCGAAGGTGCGCTCGGTATAGGCCAGGATGCCAGCGAATGTCGTCGCCGTCGTGTCCGTGAAGCCCTGCCGAGCGTACGGGCTGACGATGACCAAAGGCGTACGCGGTCCCTGTTCGGTCCCGTCTGGGTTGACGCCAGGCGGCACTTGGTCATAGAAGCAGCCGCAATCATCCCAGGTGATGAACAGCACCGTCGATCGCCACGCCGGCCCGTGCATCACCGCCGACGCGACTTGGCCGAGC
>DATAEH010000179.1:0-12896 GCA_036258115.1 Streptosporangiaceae bacterium | reverse complement strand
GCAGGCGATCCCGCTGTACGGGAAGGGTTCCTCGCACCTGCACTCCCAAGGCCGTGGCGACCTGATCATCCACGTGACCGTCGAGACGCCGGTCAAGCTGGAACCCGAGCAGGAGGAACTGCTGCGGGAGCTGGCGAGGATGCGCGGCGAGGAGTCGCCGCCTGGAAAATTCGCGCCGGGGGAGCACGGGTTCTTCTCCCGGTTGCGTGATGCCTTCAACGGCCGGTAACCGGCAGCCGCCTGCCGGGCGAGCTGCGCTGATCACAGGCAGGCCGCGCTGATCCCGCCGGTCTTCCTCGCCGACGCCGTCCAACTCGGCGCGGCCAGCCGGGGCGGCCGGCTCACGCTAGCGGGCGCCGAGGGAAGGCACGCCACCACGGTGCGCCGGCTGCGTCCTGGCGAGCGTGTCGACCTGACCGACGGGGCGGGCCTGCTGGCGGAGTGCGAGGTGTTGGCGGCCAGGCCGGGGTCGGGGGAGCTTGACCTGAACGTGTTCGCGATGCACCGCGAGGATGAGCCGTCCTGCCGGGTGACGGCGGTGCAGGCCATCTTGAAGGGCGACCGCGGCGAGCTGGCGGTGGAACTGATGACCCAGGTCGGAGTCGACACGATCGTGCCCTGGGCGGCCGAGCGCTCGGTCGCGAGGTGGCGTCCGGATCGCGAGGACAAGGCGCTGAGCCGGTGGAGGACGACCGCGCGCGAAGCGGCCAAGCAGTCGCGCCGTGCCCGGTTCCCTGACGTTACCGGGCAGGTCAGCACGGCAGGCGTCGCCGCGAGGGTGGCCGGCGCCGACCTGGCGCTGCTGCTGGACGCGGAAGCGGATCGGCCCCTGCGCGACGTGCAGATGCCCGCCGTAGGCGAAATCGTCCTGGTCATCGGCCCCGAGGGTGGCGTCAGCCCGGCCGAGGCAGCGGAGCTGACAGCCGCTGGAGCGGTCCCGGTACGCCTTGGGCCCTCGGTCCTCAAAAGCTCGACCGCCGGAGCCGTCGCCGGAGCACTCGTGCTCAGCGGCTCCGGCAGGTGGGCATAGCCCTAGTCAGGCGCGGCAGGGATTCTTGCTCCCGCTCGCCGTCGGATGCGCGGGACTGGACTTAGGCGTCGAGTTGCCCGGCACAGGTATGACTCCGGCCGAGGCAGGCGGTGAGTCGGGCGGCTGGCTCGCCTGGCCAGTGGCCGAGCCGGTGGGCGACGGGGAGTCGGTCGGCGTCGGCGACGTCGTGTCTGTCGGGGTGGACGTCGGGCTGGGCGAGGGTGACGGCGTGGGCGAGCCGGCCGACGATGACCCAGCCGACGGCGAAGGCGAGGGGCTCGCGGTGGCACTCGCTGATGCACCGGCCTTGCAGCTAGACGAGCCTTGTGGAGACGCGCTGCCGCTCTGGCCGAATTGCCCGCCACCTCCCATGGTGGTGCCCGAGCCCGACGACGGCGCGGTCGCTGTGGAAGTGCCGCCGGCAACCGGGCTGCCACTGCTGCTCGCGGCCCGGATGAGGGCAGGGGGGACGGTGGTGACGGCAAAGGACAGGCCGGCCACGACCAGAAATGAGGCGGTCAGCGCTGCGGCGGGCCGCAGCCATCTGAGCTTGCGAGTGTCGTCTGCATCTGGGCGGAGCTGCTCGGCGACCTCGGCGAACGCGTACCAGATCCTTTTCCCGATCGGCTCGAGATACCAAGCTGCGGTCATAAGCACGGCGAGCAAGCCCGACGAGTACCTGGCGCGCCGGGCCGCCCAGCCAGTCGTTGCGAGATGAGGTGGTGGCCCCGCCGCGATCTTCCCGCGGATCCGCTGCAAGCCGTCACCGGCCGGCTCGATCGAATCAGCCGCCAGCCGCAACGCCCTCCTGAGCGTCTGCTCGAGCATGGCCTGGCCGGGATCGGGACGACGATGGCTCATGCCTCACGCTCCAGAACGGAGCGCAGCGCTGACATCGCGCGCGACGTGTGGCTCTTGACCGCGCCTCTGGTGATGCCCATCGCGGCGGCGATCTGGGCCTCGGACAGGTCGCCGTAGAAACGCAGCACGACGACCTCGCGCTGCCGCTCTGGCAACGACCGCAGGGCAGTGACGACCGACGAACGTTCGATCAGGGTGAGCGCGCCATGCTCGGCGCTCGGCATGTCGGGAGCTGGCTTCGGGGCGTTCCTGTCAACGACGACCCGGTGCCTGAGAACAGAGCGTGACCGGTTAACAACGGCCGCGCGCAGGTAAGAGAGCGTCTTCTCGCTGTCACGCAGCCGGTGCATACCGGCATGCAGTGCGACAAACGAGTCCTGCACAACTTCCTCCGCGGTAGAGATGTCATGAACGAGCAACGTGGCCAGGCGCACGAGCGAGCGATAGTGCAGGCCATATATTTCGGTTATGGCCGCGTCCGCGTCGATTGTGCGGCTGCCGTTGCTGGCAGAGGTATCTCGGCGAGGCTCTGCCGTGACGCGCCCAAGTGTCGTGGCGGCCACCAGGGTTTCGGTCACCTTGTCTTGACGCGCGGGCAAGCCGCTAGGTTCACGCGTTGTCATCACAAGATGTAGCGCGGGACCCTCGCGTACTTCTTCGCCTCACGAATCCCACGCTCCAAGATCACCCGACCTGACCCAGCCGCACCGTGGGAACCAGCCCTATGCCAGGCTCCGGATCCGGGCAGATCAAGCTGCGCCCTTCTCCGGGCAGCAGGGTCCAGGTCGCCCATGTATCCGCGTGCTCTCCGGCACCGAGGGTCAACCGGGGGGTCAGGCTCGCGGCGCGGTGGAGGTTAGCAGTGTTGCAACCATATATGTCGCAAGCCCGCGGAGTACGTCACACGTTAGTATCGGCCCCGTGCCTGACTGTCTATTCTGCGGAATCGTGACTGGCGAGGTCCCTGCTGAACGTGTGCTTGAAACAGAACGCACCCTTGCATTTCGCGACATCAATCCGCAGGCCCCAATTCATGTGCTGGTCATTCCCAAGCCTCACTATCCTGACCTGGCAGGCTTGGCCGCCGCAGACGCAGCGCTGCTGGCCGAAGTAGCTGCGCAAGCCCACGAAGTCGCGCTCAGAGAGGGCATTGCTGAGACCGGTTACCGCGTTGTCTTTAATACGGGCAGTCACGCCGGGCAGACCGTCGATCACGCGCACGCGCATGTCATCGGTGGGAGGCTGATGGCGTGGCCGCCAGGATGAGAAAAACCACCATGAGGCGGGGGTATTGAAGAAGATTCCAACCGAGACCGGATCGGGACCAGCTGAACGCCAGGCTGGCGAGGCGACATCACTGCGGATCGTCATTCCCGAGCCACACTCGATGCTCAGCCTGCTCGGGTCGCGGGATGAACTGCTGCACGTGATCGAAGAGGAGTTCGACTCCGACATCCACGTACGCGGCAATGAGATCACCGTAACCGGGTCAGCGAGCGAAGCGGCGATCATCGGCGAGCTCTTCGAGGAGCTGACCGCCCTGATCGCGAGCGGTACCGAGGTAACCACAGAGGTCGTGCAGCGCAGCGTCGCCATGCTCAGGCGCAAGTCAGGAGCGCGACCAGCGGACGTGCTGACCCTGGACATCCTCTCGACCAGGGGACGGACAATACGCCCCAAGACCCTCAATCAGAAGCGCTACGTCGACGCGATCGACAAGCACACGATCGTGTTCGCGATCGGGCCCGCCGGTACCGGGAAGACCTACCTGGCAATGGCAAAGGCGGTCAAGGCGCTGCAGGCCAAGGAGGTCAACAGGATCATCCTGACCAGGCCAGCGGTCGAGGCGGGGGAGCGGCTCGGGTTCCTGCCCGGAACGCTGTACGAGAAGATCGACCCGTACCTGCGACCGCTGTACGACGCGCTGCATGACATGGTCGATCCCGACTCGATCCCCAGGCTGCTCGCCGCTGGCACGATCGAGATCGCTCCGCTTGCCTATATGCGCGGCCGGTCGCTGAACGACTCCTTCATCATCCTGGACGAGGCGCAGAACACCTCTGCCGAGCAGATGAAGATGTTCCTGACCAGGCTTGGTTTTGGCAGCAAGATCGTCGTGACCGGCGACGTGACCCAGGTTGACCTGCCTTCTGGCCAGGTCAGCGGCCTGCGCATGGTCCAGGATGTGCTCGACGGGCTGCCTGACGTGTATTTCTGCAAGCTGACCGCGCATGACGTCGTCAGGCACCGGCTGGTCGCCGACATCGTGGACGCCTACGCGCGCTATGACGCGGCCCGCGAGGCGGCGGAGGCCAGCCGCCTGCCGGCCAGCAGGGCACGTCGCGACGCGAGCAGGAACCGGTGATCGCCATCACGGGCATACCTGTGAACATGAGGAACAGGGCTCAGGGGCCGGCGTGAGCATCGAGATAGCGAATGAGTCGGGCGTTGCCGTCGACGAGGCCGCTCTGGCCGGACTCGCGAGGCATGTGCTCGACGAGATGCGGGTGCACCCGCTGGCCGAGCTTTCCTTGCTGCTCGTCGATGAGCCGGCGATGACCGAACTGCACGTCAGGTGGATGGGAGAGCAGGGTCCGACGGATGTGCTCGCTTTCCCGATGGACGAGCTGAGGCCACCTCAGCCGGGCGGCTCGCACACCGAGCACGGGGGGAGCGAGCCGCCGGGCATACCCGGATTGCTCGGAGACGTGGTGATCTGCCCGCAGGTGGCGGCGGCGCAGGCCAGGCGGGCGAGGTACGGCGTCGCTGACGAGATCGAGTTGCTATGCACGCATGGGATCCTGCACCTGCTGGGTTATGACCACGGCGACGCCAAGGAGCACGCGGCCATGTTCGGGTTGCAGGACAGGCTGCTGGCGTCCTGGCGCGCCGAGCACACCGCAGTGGACGGCGAAACCGTCCCGCGGGCACGCGGGGCCGATGGCGCGGGAGATCACCGCGCTGCGCCAGGATAGGCGCGATGGGCTGGCTGCTGCCCGCTGCCGCGGCGCTCGTGCTGTTCGCCGGGCTCTGCGCGAGCGCCGATACCGCGCTGCTCAGGGTGTCCCGCGCCGGTGCCAAGGAGCTCGCGACCTCGGGCAGGGAAGCATCGGCGCCGTTGCAGGCGGTACTCGCCGAAGTACCTAAGTACGTCGCGGTCCTGCTGCTGGCCAGGGTCGCGGCCGAGCTCAGCGCGACGCTGCTGGTGAGCGCGGTGCTGCTGCACTGGGCCGGGCCCGCCTGGAAGGCATTCCTGATCACCGGCGCCATCATGACCGTGGTCATCTATATCGTGGCGGGCATCGTGCCGCGCACGCTCGGTCGCAGATATGCGGCCAGCGTGGCCGACACGGCCGCATCAGTCATGCAGCCGATCGTCCGCCTGATGGGCCCGATTCCCAACCTGTTGCTGGCAACCGGGCGGGCGCTGGGTCGCGACGGCAGCGAGCAGCACGGTCCCTCGGGCGAGGAAGAAGACCTGCGCGGACTGGTGGACCTGCTGGAACGGCGCCGCGTGATCGAGCCAGGCGAACGCGCCATGATCCACTCGGTATTCGAACTCGGCGACACGATCGTTCGAGAGGTCATGGTGCCCAGAACCGAAATGATCTTCGTGGAGAGTGGCAAGACGCTGCGGCAGGCGCTGTCGCTGGCGTTGCGCAGCGGGTTCTCCCGGATCCCGGTTGTGGGCGAGAACCTCGACGACGTCATCGGTATCGCTTACCTCAAGGACATCGTGACCCGCGGTTATGAGTCGCCAGATGCCCTGGCGTCCGAGCGGGTGGACTCCGTCATGCGCCGTGCGACGTTCGTGCCGGAGAGCAAGCCCGTCGATGACCTTCTCAGGGAGATGCAGGCCAGGCAGACGCACGTAGCGATCGTGATCGATGAGTACGGCGGCACGGCCGGACTGGTCACCATCGAGGACATCCTCGAGGAGATCGTCGGCGAGATCGCCGATGAGTACGACCAGGAAAGCCCGCCGGTCGAGTGGCTGGGCGATGACTACGCGCGCGTCACTGCCCGGCTGTCGGTCGATGAACTGGCCGACCTTTTCGGCGTGCGGATCGAGGTCGATGACGTCGAAACCGTCGGCGGCTTGCTAGCCCAGCGACTTGGCCGGGTGCCGATCGCCGGATCGACGGCCACCGTGGCCGGTCTGCGGCTCACCGCGGAGAGCCTTGCCGGACGGCGCAATCGGATCAGCACCGTGACGGTGGAGCGGATCGTTCCCGCGGAATCCGGCGCCACGAGGCCTGGCGGCCAGAGCAGGTCGGCCGCGAACGGCCCGGCAGACCAGGTCGGCGAGCCGGGCGCAGCGGCCCCGAGCCAGGGCGGTGCCGGTGCCCAGGATGGCGCCGCGGAGCAGCGGCAGGCCAGCAACGGGCTGGCCAAGAGCGAGGTACCGCCCGAGTAGAGGCGAGCGCTGGCGGTTATCGCGAGCGACTCATCCGCCTCCAGAGGAGCCAGGCCAGACCGGCGATGATCACGATGCCCGCGAAGGCGAGGGCTGCGACAGCGGCGATCGCTTTGCGCGACACCGGCGGAGCTGGCGCGCTGTAGTCGCAGGACCTCGAGGGCTTGGGAGTCTGTGTGGCCGCGTGCGGCCCGCCCGTCCCCGGTGCGGAAAAGGCGATCACGTTCTGCGCGCAGGGGGCCAGCAGCAGCCCGTCGCCTACGCCTGGCGTGGGGAAGTGATTGGCAGGGACTCCGATGGTCGCCTGCCGCATGGTCTTGCCGGTCGCGGGGTCGAGTCCGTACAGCGTTCCGTTCTGCCCAATGGTCCATACCAGTCCGGCGGCCAGGATCGGCGGGCCGCCGCCCGTGCCTGATCGCCACAGCAACTTGAGCCCGGGCGGCGACAGGGTTGCCCGTACCGCGATGATTCCGCTCAGGCAGGGCAGGAATACCGTCGTGCCGGACACGGCAACGCCGCCGTCTATGTCGGCGTCGCAGGCCGATCGCAGGAATGCCTGCTCACCGCCGATCCCGCCGAGATGGCTGCCGTCCAGAAGATAAACCCGTCCCGACTTTCCTGCCTGGACGACCTGGCCGTTGGCGAGCAGAGCGGGTGCGGCGGAGAAGTCGATGTCCTGCGCGTTGTCCACTCGCCAGGATCGAGGGGCGAAGGACTGCAGCAGCCGCAGCGACGGGGACAGCTGCAGTAGCCCGTCGCTGTGGTCGTAACGGCGGCCAGATGAGGTGATCGTGCTGTTGCCCGTGCTGACCCACAGATTGCCGTGACCGTCGACGACAGGGGCGGCGCCGCCCATCCAGATCGCGCCTTTGGATGTGCCGCTTGCCGCTGCCACGGTGAAGAACTTCGCGGGCCCGCCGGCCTCTGGCACGGCGACTAGCCGACCACGGTAGGTCGAGCAGTCACCGTAGTTGCCGCCGAATCCGAACACTACGCTGCCCGCCGTCAGGGTCAGACCGGTGCGCTGCAGGCTCGCCGCCGGGTCCTGCCCGGGTGGGTCCACCCGGCGCGTCATCTTGCGGTGTCCCGTCGCCGTATTCAGGCCGACCAGGAAGTGCGCGGGCTGGCCGCCGCGGTACTCATCGGCCACCACGAAGATCTCATGCCTGGCCGGGTCGATCACGGGCGTGCCGGTGATGCCGACGGTTGGCGTGATGTTGCCGCATGGAAGGGTGCTGGCGGGCACTGGCTTGCCGAGGTGCGTTGACCAAGCCACGGCGCCGGTGGCCGCAGACAGCGCGTAGACGGTGTTGTTCTCGGTTGCGACGTAGACCCGGTGGCGGAAGACGAGAGGCTGGCCATAAAGCTGCCCGTCAAGGGCCGGCGACGTCCATACCCGAGAGCGCACTTTGACCGATGTGACTGACCGCGCGTTGCCAGAACCCGCCGGATCGCCGTGGTAGACGGTCCAGGAACCTGGCAGGCGAGGCGGCGGTTTGGCTTCGGCGGCTCGGGCTGGCCCCGCGGCCGCTATCGCGAGCGAGGTGGCGAGCAACGAGGCGCCCGCGAGCAGAGAGCCCGTGAGTGGCAGCTTGCCGGTCCGAAGTTTTCTGGTCATCTCATTCGCCAGCCAGCGTCTGGATCGCCGACGACATAGGAGCTATCTGCTGAATATCAGGAGCTTTCTGACCCGCCAGCGGCCTTAGGTCACGATTCAATATCGGTAACTTGCCCACACCCAGCCAGCAGGACCGCTAACGTCAAGCACGGCACA
This sequence comes from Streptosporangiaceae bacterium, assembly GCA_036258115.1. Classification (GTDB taxonomy): domain Bacteria; phylum Actinomycetota; class Actinomycetes; order Streptosporangiales; family Streptosporangiaceae; genus Chersky-822. Next base: position 4,814 of record DATAEH010000179.1, on the reverse strand, counting down.
GATGTCTGAAGCAGACAAATCTGACGTCTCACTAACGTCTCACGATGTCCCCCACTCCCCAACAGTGAGGAGCCTTCATGCGCCGGGCACTCGTCGCCCTGCTGGCCGCCGCTGCCGCTTTCATGGCAGCGGGACCCGCGTTCGCCTCAATACCGGCCCATCCTAAGTGGCGTTCATCTGACCCATTCGGTTCGTGGAACAACGGCGGATACATCGTCTACAACAACGAGTGGAACGGCGACCACGGCCCGCAGACCATCTGGGCCAACTCCTACAAGTACTGGGGCGCCGTGTCCACCCAGAAGGCAGGGAACACCGCCGTCGAGACGTATCCCTGCGTGCAGAAGAACTACAGCAACGTGCCGGTCAAGTCGCTCAAGCTGCTCCGCACCGGGTTCACCGAGTACATGCCGTCCAACAAGTCAGGCCTGGACGCCGAGGCGGCCAACGACGTCTGGCTGAACAACTACAACATCGAGGTCATGATCTGGGTGGACAACCACGGCCAGCGGCCTGCCGGCAACGTTGTCAATCACGTGACGATCTACGGGCAGCACTTCACGGTCTGGCGCTCCGGATCTGACTACTTCACCTTTGCCCTGAACCATAATGAGAACAAGGGCGTTACCCACATCCTCGCCTCGCTCAACTGGCTCATTAACCATCACATGCTGGCGGATAACGTCACCCTGACTCAGGTCAACTTCGGCTGGGAGATCGCCTCCACCGGCGGTCAGGCCAGGTCCTTCATGATGACGAACTTCTGGCTGCGCGACCAGCGCTAGAAGTGCCCCCTAACAGCTGCGCTGCCACACCATCATCTTGATCGTCGCAGCCCACTCGTACGCGATCTGACCTGGCCAGGAGGTCGGCGGCAGTCCGACGGTCATCACGTAGACCGGCCCGGCGAAGCAGCGCTCGACCCGCTGCCGGGCCCTGGAGTCCTGCATGGTGTTGGTGACCAGCGTGACGGAACGCCAGTGGTACTTCCTGGCCAGGCGGCCCACGTACTGCGCCTCGCCACGGGTAGATGCGGGGCTCGGCTCAAAGCAAATCAGGCTGACCCGCGGCACGGGCCGCGGGCACGGGCCGCCGTAACCCTCGTGGCCGCGCGAGACAACGAGGAACGGCGCGCGGCGCTCGCGCGCGAGCTGCAGCGCCAGCTTCAGCCGGTCACCGGGACCCGCGAGCATGACGATCGCGCTGACGCGCGGTGGCATTCCCCTGGCTGGCCAGATGAACAGCCGGGCGGTGGCTGCCACGAAGATGATCAGCACCGCCATGAGCCCGGCCAGGATCTTGAGCCTCAGGCCAGTAGCTCCAATGCGGCTGTCAGAGGCAGCGCTGCTTGGTCCCGGCGCGACATCACCGATACCGGCAGCGGCCACGGTATGGCCAGATCGGGATCATCGAACGCGACCGACACATCCTCGGACGGGTCGTGGGCACGATCGATCCGGTAGGAGACGTCCGCGGGCTCGGTGCACGCCTGGAAGCCGTGGGCGCAGCCGGCCGGAACATACAACGAGGCTGGCCGGTCCCCGCTGAGCTCGAACGTCTCCACGTTGCGATAGGTCGGCGAGGCTGGGCGCAGATCGACGACGACGTCGAATATGGCGCCGTAGGAGCACCTCACCAGTTTTGCCTCACCGAGCCCGCGACGCACGTGCATGCCTCTGACCACACCACGCGCCGACCGGGAGATGCTGTCCTGTACGAATGCGGCTGGGTCGAGCCCGGCAGCGCGGACCGCGTCAGTGTCGAATGTCCTGCAGAAGAAGCCGCGCTCGTCGGCGTGGGCTGCCGCACTGAAGATCATCGCGCCCGCGATCCGAGGCACCGGCGTGACGTCCATCGGAGTCAGTGCGCCGGCGGGGCGGGGAAGATGTCGCCGGTACGGCGATGCAGCTGGTCATCAAGCAGGCCCGCGTCCAGCAGCTCGCGGATCCTGCGCAACCGCACGAACCTTGACGAGCAGAAATCGGCGTAGCTCAGCTCGAACTCGCCGTACGCCCGCGCCAGCTCGGCGACGCCGCTCTGGACCGTCCAGGTGAGCTTGAGTTCGGGGAATGTCTCGTTGAGCTTGGCAAAATCAACCCGGTAACTGCGGCGGTCTGGTCCCGCGCCGTCAGCGAAGGACACGTTCGAGCCGGGCACGGCGTCCCGCACAAGCTCGGCGATGTCCCTGATCTGCACGTTGTCTTCCGGTCTTCCGACGTTGAAGGCCTGGTCGTGGACTAGCTCCCGCGGAGCCTCCAGCATGGCGAGGAAGGAACGGCTGATGTCCTCGATGTGCACGAGCGGCCGCCACGGCGAGCCGTCGCTTTCCATCCGCACCTCACCGGTCGTCCTGGCGACAGCGGTCAGGTTGTTGACGACGATGTCGAGCCGCAGCCGGGGCGAGGCACCGTACGCCGTGGCGTTGCGCAGGTAGGTCGGGCTGAACGCATCGCCGGCCAGTAGCGACAGTTCGCGCTCGGCCAGCGCCTTGGTTTCGCCGTACGGCGTGACCGGGGTCATCTGCGCGTCCTCGGCCACTCCAGCCGACCCGGCCGCGCCGTACAGGCTGCACGAGGACGCGAACAGGAATCGTGGAACGCCCGCCTGCTTGGCGGCCTTGGCCAGGGCGATGGTGCCGTGCAGGTTAATCGAGAAGGTGGCGTCCGGGCTCAGGTGCCCGAGCGGGTCATTCGACAGGGCTGCCAGGCAGACCACCGCGTCGTAGCCGGTCAGCCTGGCAGGCTCGACGTCGCGGATGTCGGCCGTCGCCTCGCCGGGCTGCGCCGCCGGAAACGGCCCGAGGTCGCAGCCGTCGTACAGGCCAATATCGAGTCCGTCGACATCGTGGCCTGCGGCGCGAAACAGCGGGACAAGCACCGCGCCGATATAGCCGCGGTCGCCGGCCACCAACACCTTCATATTCGATGCCCCTAGCTGTTCGCGATGGTCGTACCGGGACGGTCCATTCCGCTCCCCGGCGTGCAACCACCTGACCCCGCGCCACCACGCTCTGATACATCGCCAGCACTTTCGTCGAAACCAGGCATTGATGCGAGCAAGTATCAGCGCGCCCCTAAGGCGCTCCTATGAACATCAGAAGTCTCCCAGGCGCAATAAGCAGCCAGATGATTCAGGTGGGGCGATGAAGGTTGCAGTGGTCGGTCTTGGCTACGTCGGTACGGTGACGGCGGCCTGCCTAGCTGCGAACGGACATGAGGTCTGGGGAGTTGACGTCGATCCTGGCAAGGTCGGCGACATCTGCGCCGGACGCAGCCCAGTGGCCGAGCCGGGATTGGACGCGATGGTGGCTGAAGCCGTCGCGAAGGGCGCGCTGCACGCGACCTCATCATGCAAGGACGCGGTCGACGCCGCCGACATCTCGCTAATCTGCGTCGGAACGCCATCCGGGCAGCGTGGCGAGACCGACTTGACCTATATCCGCCGTGCGCTCGCCGACATCGTTGCGGGCCTGCAGGTTGCGAGCCCGCCAGCGTCGGGTCATCACAGCGTGGTCGTCCGCTCGACCGTGCCGCCAGGGACAGTGGAACGCGTCGTAGCGGGCGCGCTGGCGACCGGCATGGCCGACTCAGACCTGCCCGTCGGCGCCGCGATGTGCCCGGAATTCCTGCGCGAGGGCTCGGGGATCGCCGACTTCTTCGACCCGCCGCTTGTCGTGGTCGGGACCGCGGACCAGAAGGTCGCCGCGACCGTCAAGCAGCTCTTCGGGTTCCTCGAGCGGCCGGTACAAGTGGTCGAGACGCGGATCGCCGAGGCGCTGAAGTACGCATGCAATGCCTTCCACGCCACCAAGGTGTCCTTCGCCAACGAAATGGCCAGGCTGCTGCGGCTGCTGGACATTGACTCCCGCGCGGTCATGGAGCTGTTCTGCCAGGACACGGTGCTCAATATCTCCCCGAGCTACCTGCGTCCCGGCTTCGCATTCGGCGGTTCATGCCTGCCGAAGGATCTGCGGTCGGTGTTGTCCATGGCCAGGGCCAGCGGAGCCGACCTGCCGTTGCTGGCAGCCACGCTGACAACCAACGAGCTCTCGATCAGCGAGGTGCTCGACCGGGTCATCGCCTGGGAAGGGCGAAAGGTTGCGCTCTTCGGGCTGAGTTTCAAGATGAGCACCGATGACCTGCGGGAAAGCCCGAACGTGGAGCTTGCAGAACGGCTGATCGGCAAGGGTTATGAGGTCCGCATCTACGACCAGGTTGTCAATCCGGCCAGGCTGGTCGGCAACAACCGCAGGTACGTGGAATCCAAGCTGCCGCACTTGCGGCGCCTGCTCGCGGTCGAGCCGGAGGACGCGCTCGCCGGTGCCGATACCGCGATCGTGTCCACCAATGCCGGTCCGGTTATGGAAGCGCTGATCAAAGCGCCTCCGCCGCACCTGATCGACCTGCACGGCCGTCTTGGTCCGCAGGTCGAAGCGCTGCCCGGCTACGAAGGGATCGGCTGGTGAGCCGCGTCCTGATCATCGTCCAGAATTTGCCGGTGCCCTTTGACCGGCGGGTGTGGCTGGAATGTCAGGCCCTGGTGGCGGCCGGATATGACGTCTCGGTGGTCTGCCCGAAGGGCAAGGACGATCCCGGCTTCCAGGTTGTGGACTCGGTCCGGCTGTACAAGTACCGGCCGTACGCGCCAGGCGGCAGCAAGCTGAGCTTCGTCTACGAATACGCCTACTCCTTCGCCGCCACGGCGTGGCTCACGTTCAAGGCACGCCGGTCGGGGCGCTTTGACGTCATGCAGGCTTGCAACCCGCCCGACATCTTCTGGCCGCTGGCGCTGCTGCTGCGGGTCGTCGACCGCAC
>DATAEH010000178.1:0-23454 GCA_036258115.1 Streptosporangiaceae bacterium | reverse complement strand
AAGAACCGCAAGGCCCGCGGCCACATCCGTCAGCTTGAAGCCCTCGGCTACACCGTGACGCTGGCGCCCGCCGCATAAGCTCACCGCAGACCTTGGCGGGCGTTCGCTGCCGCCTGGGCTCAGGTCATTTTCCGGTTAGGCACGCCCATTTCCAGAATCTCATCGATCCCCATTTCTAGCCGGACGAGATACGCCAGCTTTGCTGCCTTGCCTCTGCCCCCAGAGACCTTCCGCATGCATGATCACGTGGCTGGAGTTGAGCAAGTAAGTCGCACTAATGCAGGTCCAGCGTCACCGGCGCAGCCATGCCGCCGCCCGGGCCACGTCAGGGCCGACGACCGCCGGGATTGCCCAGCTCAATGAATGGCGAAGCTCCGGTGTGCCCGACGCCTACACGCGGCCTGTGGCGGCACCGGGCGGCTCTAGTCCTTCGCCGCCCGCAAGGCAGAGATCGCAGCGTGAACGGCGCCCGTCAACTTCCGACGTTGATGGCGCGCAGTTCCGACGACACCGGCGGGCATCGGACGAACGGCTCCGCGCCGGGCCGCGGTACCCGGCCAGTTTGAGTAATGCTGCCGCCCGGATGTGGCGGTGGTAATTCGTTGGTCCGGCGGCCGCCGGGCTGCTGCTGGCTGATCCGCGCGGTCAGCTGCGCGTGGTGGCCGCCCCCAGCGAAGCGACCCGGCTGCTTGAGCTCTTCCAGCTCCAGAAACTATCAGGGTCCGTGCCTAGACTGCTTCCGGTCCGGCCAGCCCGTTGAGGCAGCGGACCGCGCCGTCGAGGCGGAACGGTGGCCGCGATTCGCGCCCGCAGCCCCTTCAGGCTGGATTCGCGGTCGTGCAGGCGCTACCGATGCGGCTGCGCGAGCAGGTCATCGGGGCGCTGAACCTTTTCCGCGCCGGCCGCGGGGCCTTCCTGCCCGCGGAGGTACGCGTCGGCCAGGCCATGGCCGACGTCGCCACCATCAGCCTGCTGCACGAGCGCAGCATGCGCCGCAGCGACACCGGCAACGGGCAGCTGCAAACCGCGCTGAACAGCCGGGTGGTAATCGGCTAGGTCCCGCAATCTTCGGCTCTCCGAAATGGCCCGGGCCTTCATCGACGGAACAGACACCCCGGGCGACCAGCGCACGGCAGCAGCACTCCGGCGCAGGGCAGGCGCCCGGCCAACTCCGCCCCGGTTCAAGGCGCAAACCTAGACATCGCCAGGACGGTGCCGGCACCCGGTCCGCGCGGCTGTCCCGAGAACCCCGGAACGACTCAGTCCGGGGCGAAACGGGTTCGCCGCCGCGACCGAGAGTCGTCCCCGGCCGGGATTTCTCAGTCCGGACCGCGAGCGTACCGCCACTTGAGGCAGGCTCGGGCTCCGATGGGCGGCGGGGAATACATCTGACAACCCCGGGATAGTAGTACCGCTGCTGATGCCTGCTGGCGACTGGGTGGGTCAGTGCCGGCGGCAAGGGTGCCGGGATCGCTAGTTCGCGTAGCCGGATCACCCGGGACGCCCAGCTGGCGCTGATGAAGCTGACTGTCGCGGAGCAGCGGATCGCGCTGTTCGGCATTTCGCTGCCTGGGCCGGGCCGAGCATACTGTTGAGCAGAGGCGAGGCGTCCGTTGAAGAGCATCCATGGGCGAGGCAGGACCGCCGGAACGTGGCTAGACGCGGCCGCAGCATCTATGGCGCGAGGCGCGTCCGGCGTGTGGCTGCGCGCGGTGTCCCGGCTCGGTCTGGTTTGCCGCGCCACGGTTTACCTCCTCATCGGCTATCTCGCCTTCCGCCTGGCACTAACTAAGCACGGGCGAACGGGCGCACCCGCCAGCAGTGCGGGGGCCGTGCAAGAGGCCGTCGCCAATACCTGGGGACGTGTCCCGCTAATCTTGCTTGTCGCCGGACTTGCCGCGTACGCGCTGACCCAGCTGCTCGAGGCCGTGTTCCGGCCCGCACACGCGACAGGCAAGATGGGCAGGTGGCGCCAGCGGGCCGTGTCGTCGTGGGGATGCTTGCTGTACCTGGCGTTCTGCCTGAGTACCGCCCGGCTTCTGGTGGAGATTCAGCCGAAGCGCACAGCGTCGTCCGAGCAGCGACAGGATACGGAAATCGCCGCGGACCTGCTGCGAACCGGATGGGGCCGCCTGCTCCTGGTCCTGGCTGGGCTCCTGGTAGTGGCAGCTGGCGTGGAGGCAGGCCGCCGTACGGTTCGGCTCGACTTCCGGGAGCGATTCACCGCAGAGCACATGTCTCGGGCACTGGCCATGCTCACCAGGGTGCTTGGTGCGGTTGGTTCCGCCGCGCGTGCCGTCGTGTTCGTGCTGGTCGGTCTCTTCCTGCTCAAGGCTGCAGTACTGTCCAGGCCGAACCAGGTGAAGGGGCTGGACGCGACCTTCCGTTCAGTGGCCAGCTCTGCCTACGGCTCCTGGCTGCTGGCATTGCTTTCGTTCGGTCTCATCTGCTACGGCCTTTACTGCCTGCTCGAAGCCCGCTACCGCGACCTGACACCTGGCCATTGAGACGGCCGCGGGATAGGTACTGTGAGCGACGCCGTCGGCAGGCTCACGCCCGGAGCCGCGACGCGCCGATCAGACTCCAGGGCACGCAAATCACAACCCGCAGCCGGAAGCGCACCTCGCGCCTCCTTGCGGCAGGCTATCTGATCTACGAATCCGGGTGCCCTTGGCTGGCCGCCTTGGCGGTCGGTACTAATGCAGCGACCTCACAACGCGTGACAGCCGCCCGCAGCGGCGGACCGAATATTGAGGGTTGTCAGTCGAGTCTGCGGGGCGCCCTGCTCACGGGTGTGCCGGAGAGTCCTTGGAAGAATCTGTGAGGAAGTGTCGGATCGGAGCAGGGCCGTTCGTGGCAAGGGTGAGCGCCGCCCACCAGGCGGCGGTCCCGATCACAGGAGTTGATCCGGTGATCAGCCCCGCGATGTGGGCGAGCACGATGCCGTTCCGGACATGCGACCCCAGGAGGACAGAAAGCGAGCTCGTTCGGCGGGACCCTCGTGCTTCCTCGGTCGCTATTGCTCAGCGCCGCGCGGCGCCGCCCGCACCAAGATCAGCAACGCCGGGTGTCGGTGCGCACTAGCCTGATAGAAGTTGGATGACAGCAGTCTTGAGCGCTAGCGCGTACATGTCTCTGTTATCTCGCCGTGGAGAGTTCTGGCTGATCCCGGTGGCGGGCGGTGCACCGACATGCGGCAGGCTTAACCTGCCCGGGATCCAAAGCACTCCGCCCCTGGGAGGCATTGTTGAATCTCAAAGTCATGAGCTCGTTGCCGGGAGTCCGGTACTCCTCGGTCACCGCTGCCGGTACCGCCGAGCACAATGCTGGCAATCGACTGAACGTCGACGTGTCGCGGCAGATCCCCCGCAAACCCGCTGGGCTGCGGCTTCGCCGCGGGCTGGTCTAGGCTGGCGGCCTCCGGCTGGATTGCTGACGCCGCCCGTTCCGGGCCGCCATCCGCTGGTGATCTACCTGCCCGGCGGCGGTTTCGTGGTCGCGCCGCGAGCGATGGCCCGTCCAGAACGGGGGTTCATCGCCGCCGCCGGGTACGCCGTGGCAAGTGTCGCGTACCGTACCACGCGCCAGCATGCCACCTACGCCGATGCCCTCGCTGACATACAGAGCGCGATCGGCCACCTGATCGGGCATGCAGCCCAGTACGGCATCGATCGGACAAGGTCGCCATCTGGGGTGAGTCCGCGGGCGGCTACCTCGCCTCACTGACCGGCCTACGCGACCCATGAATCCGGGCGGTCGTCGACGAGTTCGGCGCGTCCGACCTGTCCCGCGCCGCCGACGGGTTCGACCGCGGCATGCATGCCGCGCTGGCCAAGCCGCGTCACCCGATCCACCGATCCAACGCCACCGAAGCCAACCCAATCGACCTGGTCCGGCCCGGCGCCCCGGCGTTCCTGCTTTGCACGGCGACGATGACCGCATCATCCCGCCCGCGCAGACCCTGGAGCTGCACCAAGCCCTGCGCACCGCAGGCGCCGACAGCACGCGGTACCTGCTGGTAGGCGCCGGGCACGGCCGACTGGCCCTCAGCCGCACCCAAGCCCGTCAGTGGACATCCGTGCAGGTTATGACCATCATCAAAGACTTCCTCGGCGATCACCTGCACGACTGAACACGAACGGGGCCGCGAGTCGCTTTGGTAGAAGACGGGACCGGTTGCATCGTCGTGACCGGAACCGGGCCTGCGCAGCATCAGTGGCATAGACGCCGGCATTGCTGTCAGCGCTCCTGTCACCGGGCGCGTCGCCGGATGATCGGTTACTAGTGCCGATCAGGCATCGTTTGCCCGGCTAGGTCGACAGCCCGTAGCGCGGGATCATCGCCACCTTGAGTAATTGCGTGGCCTCCAACCGGGAGTCCCGGCTTCCGGCATTATTAGCTGGTGTCGTATAGCTGCTTCAGGGACCCTTGTTCTGCATGAGCGAGATCCCGCAAGCGATCTCCGTTGGACGCCGCGTCGTGGTGACCGGCATGGCGGGGGCGGGGAAGAGTACGTTCTCGCGAGCGCTTTCGGCGAAGACCGGCCTCCCCATCATTGTCCTCGACCTCCACTTCTGGCTGCCGGGTTGGGCCGAGCCGGCCGAGGCTGAGTGGCGCGAAACGCAGAAGAGACTGATGGCCGGCGACGACTGGATCGCCGACGGCAACTACCACGCCACGCTCGATCTTCGACTCGAGCGAGCAGACACGGTCGTGTTCCTGGACATACGGTGGTGGATCTGCGCATGGCGCGCGCTCGTGCGTGGAGTTCGAACGCGCCCGGCTGACTTCGAGCTGCCAGACGGCTGTGACGAGTCCCGTTTGCGTCGGCTTCGCGATGAATGGTGGCTGGCTTGGCGCATCTGGCGAGTCCGCCGCTCTGACCGCGAGAGAGAGCTGAAGATCCTGTCACAGCACGGAAAGCATGTGGCGATGTACGTGCTCGGGTCCAAGCGCGCCGTGCGCGAGTTTCTCGACGCATGACCGTAGTACGGGCCAATTCGGCAACGCTGGCCAGTGGCAGGAGGGCAGCAGCGATGGCGGCTTCGACCGCGACCAGATCGATGCCGGGCTGCGTCTAATCCAGCGGAGGATGGCCTTATGCGGGTGAGCGCTATCGGGGCTGCGGTCCTGTCTCTCGGTGTTCTGGGAGTCAGCAGCTGCACGGGGCAGTCCTGCGGGATGGGGGACTATGCCGTCAAGGGCCAGCATGGCCTTGCCACACCGCGAGAAGTGCTCAGGTCGGTGCTCGCCGTGAACCCGTCGTTGTCGCCAGATGGCTGGCTAGTGGAAGGCCGTACGGCTCGCAGTGTTGTGTTCCGGTCTGGCGACGACCGAGTCGACGTCGTGAAGAAATCCGATGAAACATGGGCGGTGGCTGCAACGCAGGCGTGCCAGTGACGTTCGGTCACTGCGGCGGCCGTGGTGGCTAGGGGCAGGACTCCGAATCGTCAGGCCAGGAGCTCGGGCCTGAGGCGAAGGCAGGAGAGCTGGAGCAGGCCGCGGGCCACCAGCCTGGCGCAGCAACTGCTCGAATACGGAGCGGCAACCACTCGCCACGGCCGGACTATCGGGTGGAAAATGATCGACCTCCACGCCTGCCAGGAGGGGAACCGGCAGATTGCTGGCGCGCTCGACAAGACGGCCCGCCGAGAACTGAGGCAGGCGGGCATCGCTTCACCGCCGACGTCCGAATCGGGCACATGGCGGGCACGATGAGGCAGGAGCCGGTAGATGGGTTCGAGCGACAACGACTGCCGTTGTCGACATGAGCTGGCTGATGTGCTTGGAGCGGGTGACGAGAATCGAACTCGCACTGTCAGCTTGGGAATCTGAACGATTAGCTGGCTTTGCGCTGCTGACTTGGGAAGCGGACTGCCCGTTGATGACGGGCAGCACCGCCTGTGCCCGAGCTAATGACGTTTATGTCACGCGCCTTCTGCGCAAATCTCCGGTAGAGCCATCGATGCATTCGCGGAGCAGGTCCGCGTGCCCGTTGTGCCGGGCGTACTCCTCGATCATGTGCTGGAAGATCCACCGCAGCGATATCGGCTTTGTCGCCCCTGGCGCGAGGCTCGACGAACTCATCGCGAAGCTCAAGCCCCTTGCCGCCGCGCTCGACGCTGCTGGTTCGCGATAGATCCCGTCACGGCCGGGCCTACGGCCCTCCCGTCACGGCCGGGCCTACGGCCGCAGCACCGTGCCGAGATTGCGGTCAGGCCGGGTCTACCTGCTTGCTCACGATCCAGGCATGCTTGCCAACCTGCCGGACCCGGCTGAACCCGTGGTCCTCGAACAACTCGACGGTCGCGCTGAACAGGAAGCGCCCAACGGCTTCGCGACCAGCGGTCACCTCGGAGATCGCCTCGACGAGACCGCCACCCGCTGCGGCGATCTGCTCTAGCGCGCCGCCGAGGGCAGCCCTCGCGATGCCCTGCCCGCGATGCTTTTTGTCAACGTAGAAGCAGGTGATCCGCCAGTCCGGCAGCGGTGGCGCGTCCTTTTCGTACTCGCGCCGGTGCTTGATGGCCGGAAGTTCTTCGGGGCTGCCGTACTGGCACCACCCCTGAGCGATCCCGTCGTCGTCGAAGACCAGCGCCGCGTGCGCCCGGCCCTCGCGAACCTTGGCCTCCTTGGTGGCGCGATTCCCCGCGTAACCGGCTCGGTGCTTCTGAAAGCGTTCAGGGTGAAAGCCCATGCACCAGCAGCCGCCGAAGACGCCGTTATTGCGCTCGACTACCTCCGCGAAGGCGACCCAGGTCGAGGCGTCAAGCGGCCGGACACAATACGCAATCTGCTCAGTCATCCATAGCAGCATAGGCCGCACAACGGGCTACCGGGCCGAACTTACCGAGGGGGCAGTGACGACGTGCCGACGCCATGGACCGGATCTTCGGGCCAGTCAAGGACGCTCAGTCACGCAGTTAGTCACTCAGGATGTCGGCGACGGTCGACCTACCGCATCCGCGTGAACTGGGAGAATGTGGTGGGCGGTACTGGGATTGAACCAGTGACCTCTTCCGTGTCAGTTCAGCCCATCCGCGACGCTTCTAGCCCTCCACCTGCTTGACGTGTGCCCGGTGTCAGAGTGGAGCAGTTCCTAGTCGATGACGTTGCTGTCAATGATGCTGTCAAGTCTTGGTTGGAAGTGCGAAGACGTCGCCTTGCTCAAAGCAGTCCCGCCCAGGCGGGAGCTGGCGCGTCTCGTTGACAGTAACTTGCGCGCGCCACCCGCCGAGATCGAGGGCGTTCACGGCATGTGACGCAAGCTGTGTATCGACGGCATCCCCAAAGAGTCCTCCCGACGGCGACCGTGGCTGACAGACCGCATTTAGCTCGCCTATCGGGCACGGCCTCTTCGTCCCGAAGCCAACCTGCCACGGGCTGAACAAGGCAGTTAGGGCAGCTTCAGCACGTACAGTGGCCTGGGGCGTCATCAAGGTCCTGAGGGTTGAGCATGCGTCGCGGCAAGGCTGCCGCGATGATGGCGGGTCAGTCGTTGACGGCAAAGGCCGCGCAGCCAGTGCTTAGCCGTCCGTGGGCGGCTGCACCGAGCCTCGGGAAGCGAGGCGGCCAACGGACGTTCGGCGACTGCCTAATGCGGTGATCTAAGCCTTCGAGTTGGGCGGATCGGTGGCCGGGTTTGGGCCGGACGCCGAGGGGCAGGGCTGTATCAGCCGGGGCGGTGCCTGTGCGCCACGGCAGGGAGGGCCATCGGGGGTGGCGCGGGACATCAGCGCGGCATACGGTCCAGGATCGCCGACGGCAGAGGATGGCTCATCCGGGGACTGATCGGCTCTCCGGGGGCTGTGCGACGTCGGCGGTTCGCGCTGGTGGGGCTGGCCGCATGCGAGTGGCAGGACTGGGCCGGTGGCGTTGGTGAGGGGCCGATCCGCCGATCTATACAAGCGAGCAAGGCCACAGAGGCAGTGAGCATGCAGCCCGTTCCATTTGACCGGCTCGTCCCGGCCGAGTCACTTCCGACCGACCCCTCCGGGCTGCCCGAGGTCAGCCGGCCAGGTCTGCTTGAACTGGCCGATGGCGACGACTTCCACCTGCGGATGGGGCCTGTGGCCAAGCGGCTCGGGGACACCACGGTGCGGATGCTCGGCTACAACGGCTCCATCCCGGCCAAACGCTCAAGGTGGCGCCGGGCTCGGAGGCGATCGTCCACGTCGTCAACGAGGCCGACCTGGAGGCAACCGTGCACTGGCACGGGCTGCGGCTGGAGAACAAGTACGGCGGCGTCCCGCACGAGACCCAGACCTCATCCCGATCGGTGGCAGCCTCACCTACCGGATCCGGTTCCCCGACCCGGGCCTGCACTGGTACCACCTGCACATCCCGGCCCGCTGCCCCAATGTGGCATGAACTCGCTGGTGACCGCCCTTGCCACCGAGCCCGGCGGGCGCGAGCCGCCCGTAGAGCCATACTCACACGGCGGCCACGGCGACGATGGTGCAGAGCACGGGCCCCACGATGAGGGTCAGAGCAACGGCGACCGCGGCGGCGGCATCGAGTGGGAAGACGACATCGTGGCTGTTAGCCGGCTCACTACCTCGGCCAACATGCGATGGAAGCTGGTCTACCGGACGACTGGCGCCCTTAACGCCGCCATCGACTGGACGTTCACCGTGGGCGACCGGGTCAACATCCGCCTGGTTAACAAGATGGACTCCGACCATCCCATGCACCACCCGTTCCACCTGCACGGCGCCTGCCGGTTCCTCGTGCTGGTACGCGACGGCGAACCCGAGTCCAACCTGGTGTGGGAAGACACCGTGCTGGTCCGCACGGTCAGACCGTGGACATCTTGCTCGACGTCAGCAACCCCAGGGTGTGGACGGCGCACTGCCACATCGCCGAGCACAGGCAGAGCGGCATGATGTTCAGCTTCACCGTGGCCCGTGCGCACGGAGCAACCCGATGACTGCGCGCAATGAGAAAGAAGACGCGACGGCCGCCAACGGAACACTTGATGGGCTGCTGGACGTCGCCGTGATCGGTGGGAGCCAGGCCGGGCTGGCGATGGCCTGGCACCTGGCCCACGAGCGCCTGCGGTTTGTGGTGCTGGAGGCGGCCCCCGAGATCGGGCACACGTGGCGCTCGCGCTGGGACTCCCTGAGGTTGTTCACACCCACCCAACACAACGGCCTGCCGGGTGTGCCGTTCCCCGGCCCGCCGGACACCTACCCCACCAAAGACCTGGTCGCCGACTACCTTACGGCCTACGCGACGGCGTTCAGCCTGCCGGTCAGGCTGAATGCTCGGGTCACCCACCTCAGCCAGACGGCGGAGGGCTTTGAGATCCGCACCCAGGATGAGGTCTTGCGCGCCCGCCAGGTGGTGGCGGCGACGGGGCCGTTCCAGGTGCCGTTCGTGCCGCCGGCCGCCAACCGGCTGGGCAGCTCGGTGACCCAGCTGCACAGCGCCGAGTACCGCAACCCGCGCGTATTGCCGCCCGGGCCGGTGCTGGTCGTCGGCGGCGGCAACTCCGGGTTCCAGATCGCCGAGGAACTCGCCGCGACTCGCCAGGTGGCTCTGTCGATCGCCGGCAAGGCCCCCATGCTGCCGCAGCGGCTGGGTGGCAAGGACCTGTTCTGGTGGCTCGCCCGGCTTGGACTGATGCGGGTGACCACCCAGTCACGGCTGGGCCGCCGATTGAATGCCCGCCCGGATTTCATCATCGGCAGCAGCCGCCGCCGGTTGCAGGCGGCGGGGGTGAGGTTCCGGCCGGGAGTGGCCGGCGCGGACGGGCGTACCGTCCGCTTCACCGACGGCAGCAGCCTGGATGTCGGCGTTGTCGTCTGGGCGACCGGCTACCGTTCCGATTACTCCTGGATCGGCATTCCCGGCGTGGTCCGCGATGGGAAGGTGGTCCACTGGCGCGGTGTCACCGAGGTCCCCGGTTTGTACGTCCTGGGACTGTCGTGGCAGCACACCCGCGGCTCGGCGCTGCTCGGCTTCGTCTACGACGACGCCGCCTATCTAGCCGGACTCATCACCACCAAAGCCCGGGGCACCGAGGCCCCAGCTGCCCGCCCCGCGACCCAGTGAATGGCGCGAGCCATACCTCGCCGAACAATCAGCATGAAGAACGGCACGTCACAGCCCCGTCCAGGCGCGCCTCGATCCGACCGCGTCCTCCGTGCAAGGGGCTCCCCTCGGAGCTGCGCCACCGGCCCCGGCGCGCTGTTCGTCGTTGGCGGGAAGTGGGTATGGCTCAACTACACCCAGCAGCGATGATGGGAGGTAGCGATGAGCCATGTAGAGGAGATGCTGCGCACCTACCCGGCCGACCTTGGTGACGTCGACCGCGCAGCACTGGCCCGGTGTATCGGCGAATGCTTCGACTGCTCCCAGACTTGTACGGCTTGCGCCGACGCGTGCCTGAGCGAGGCCGGGGTCGCCGACCTCGTCAAGTGCGTCCGCACCTGCATGGACTGCGCCGACATCTGCGACACCACCGGCCGGGTGCTGTCCCGGCACACCGGCTACGACGCCAACCTCACCGGCGCCATGCTCCAAGCCTGCGCGACCGCCTGCCGGTCCTGCGCCGACGAATGCGGCCGGCACGCCCAGATGCACGAACACTGCCGGGTCTGCGCGCAGGCATGCCGACGTTGTGAGCAGTCCTGTCAGGAACTGATCTCCACCCTCGGCTGAGTACCCTCTGGCGCGACACAGGAGAACCGACTGGCGCCATCCAGTCGGCCTCCTGAATATGAGTGTTCCTGGCAATCACGACTGTCGCCGGCGCCCTGCGGTCTGACATCGGCAAGCGCAGCGGGCGGTGCCACCGCCGCGGGAGTCTCAGCCGCTCGGGGCGGTGATCCGTAGTTCTTCGCCGACTCGCAGGGTACGGTAGCGGTCGCCGAAGCGGCGGCTGAACGCGTCGTAGGTCCACGGGGTGCTGTCGTGCCCGGACAGGGCGATGACCTGCGGCCCGCGGGCTTGGATCTCCTGCAGCACGTGCTCGGCGTCGCGCTCGCTGATCGGCTGCCAGGGCGGGTGCGGGTTGCCCAGTACCGCCTGCGGTATCAGCGGGGTCCGGGCCGCATGGACGGGCAGGTGCAGCCCGCCGACCACGGCCCGGATCGGGATGTCGAGGACCTGTTCGGTAACCCCGAGGATCTGCTCGATCCGCGGATGGCCGCAGCCGGTGATCAGGACCAGGCCGAAGCCACGGACATTGACCACCAGCGCCTGTTCGCTGACGTAGCCAAGCCAGAACAGCATCCGCGGCAGCGGCGGCAGCACGGCCATGCCGGGGCCGATCACCCGCGGGTGCGTGGTGACCGCGATATCGGCGCGCGGGTGGTGCATGCGGGTAGGCACGTGCGCTGGCACCCCGGCGGGCTCCAGCGCCTCGGCGGCGAAGGTGAACGTGCGCCGCCGCATCGCCCGCGGCCCGCCCACATGGTCGAGGTGCAAGTGGGAGATCACCACGGCGTCCAGGTCGGCCAACGGCGCGCCGAGCACCTGCGCGTTGTGTGCGAGCGCCGATTCCGCCTTGCCGCCGGACAGCCCGGAGTCGAACAGCACCCGCATGCCGCCCGCACGGATGAGGTAGGACACGCCGGGTTCGCCGGTTAGGCCGCTGCTGTCGGGGGTGAGCCGTTCTACCAGCGGCAAGATCGACACCACGTCGACCTCGCCCAGGTCGCTCAGCCGCGCGTCCACCTGGGTCGGCCACGACCGGTCGGCGCGGGCCACCCCTGCGGCATACCGCCCCGCCAAGGCGGCCAGCCCCGCCACGCCGCCGGCTGCCAGCACCCGGTTCCACGGCATCGCGGCCCTCCCCCATGACCGGCGTCAACGCCGTGCGCCTCACTCGTCACAGCGTCACCATCACCGAGGGTAGCAACCGGGTCACGTAGCGGCGCGGCGCCGAGCACGACTGCCCGCCGCGCGGCAGGGTGATCTGGGATCGCCCTAGCGGCCGAAGTCGCCCGTCCGCTGTATCTCAAGGAACTTGCCCTCCAGGGCGTTCAGCGCGTCCAGCCCCGCACGAGCGGCGATGTCATTGCCCTTCGGGATAGCGGCGAGGCCGGCGGGCCGCTCGCCGGATACATCTCGTCGACCACCTCTACGGCGGCGTCCAGCACCGGCAAGTCCCGGCTGCCCATGTGTCTTTCATGCTGCAGCCTTCCAGCTGGCACTGACACTGCGCGCCAGTCACAGGAGATGTCAGAAAGATTCAGACTGCTGCGGCGTGCCACACGCTCGTTCGGCGGGGCTCGCTCCGACCCAGATCGCCCCGATCTGCGTCCTGCTCAGCATCGCAATGACCGAGTCGAAGAGCGCGCCGAACGAAATCCTCTTTGTTGTCAAGTGCGTTCGCCGGTATGAGCTCAGGCTGGGCGTCTCGGTGGCGATGGCGCCCGGCTGCCTGGGCGTACGCTGGGTGCGGGCTCGGGAGTGGCTTGTCCGAAGAGCCGGTGTGCGGGGTGTGAGCCGGCTGCGCTGGATTCAGAGTCGTTCCCGGTTGCCCTCCCGGGCCCGCTTTGCCGGTTCGTGCGGCGGTCGTGCGGCGTTTCGGCCATGCGGGCGGACCTGAAGGCGCGCCTTCAGGAGCGCCGGGAGATGTCTGTCCGGGGTCGAGCGCGGTTATCGGCTCGCTCGATTGTCCGCCCTCGACGCTCCGGCGATCAGGAGTCGCGACCAAGATCGGCTCCCAAAATCGGACACCGCCGCTCCCAGAATCGGGACAAACGGACCAGGGCAGATCAGCGTGCCTGCGTGTCAGGGCGGTGACCTGCGGGTTTGAGTGGGCGGTACTGGGATTGAACCAGTGACCTCTTCCGTGTCAGCAAGGCACACCAGGCGATGTTAGGTCTGCTTGTGCGCGTATGCGCAGGTCAGCCAGTTCCGTCTGGCTAGGTTGGCCGCTCTTGACCGCACCTGGCAGCGGCCTTCCGCTCCCATTTCGCTCCCAAAATCGGACACCCGGCCCCAGGCTCGCGGCTCCACGCAGGGGATGGCGAGCGCGATGAACATCGCGGTCTAAGGCCACGATGGTACCTGCAGGGCCTGGACCCTGAGCAGGCTGAAGTCCCAGATCCTGGGCAAGTCGGCGCTCGCTGCGGTCCAGGCGGGCGACCAGCAGCCCGCGGTGGACGTGCAGGACTTCCGGGAAGGTCTGGTGCGCAGACTGACCTGGGGGCAGCGTCCGGCTGATCATCGTGCTCGCTCGCCGCCCGACGAGCTGGTATAGGTCGTGAGCTACTGCAGTCCGTGACCGACACGTTGACGTCGACCTGGTCATGGTGTCCGCCTACGAGTGCCCCACCTAGCCGCCGACGACACGGCCTGGTCACGTTCTGTCGCGACAACGGGTCCGCCTGCCTCCAGTTCTTCGCAGCGCGGCGAGGTAAGACATGGCAACGCGACCCGCGAGATCCCCGACTCCCCGCCAGCCGCACTCACGGATGCATGCCGCGAAGCCTCGGAGAGCAGGCCAGGCGGCGGTCCGGTCGCTCCCAGGAACGCTATCGGGATGTCTGGTGTATGTCGAGATGGTCAGGCGCCGGGGGACAGAGTCCAGAGCGTGGAAATTGGCCAGGCGCGGAGCCGGTCGCCGAAGGACAGGGGCGACTGCCCGGCGTAGAGAACGATTCCGGCCACGAGCTGATCGCCGAGCTGGCGGGCGAGCCGCTCAATACCGCGGAAATCTTCGGACCGGACCGTCTCCGCCGCTTTGACCTCGCACGCAACGATCTCTCCCGAGGCGCACTCTAGTACGGAATCGACTTCGTACTGATCCCGATCGCGGTAGTGGTAGAGCCGGACTGGGGTGCTCGCGAAAGTCAGCTGCCGGGATAGCTCGCCGATGACGAATGTCTCCAGGATTGGCCCGACCGGAGCGGTCGGGTGCCGGGCTCGTCTGAAGCTCATGCCGGTGAGATATGCGGCTAGCCCGGAGTCGTTGAGCAGCAGCTTCGGCGCTGCTACGGCCCTGGTGGCGAGGTTGCCCGACCAGGCCGGGACGCGGCGAGTGATGAACACCAGGTCCAGCAGGTCCAGGTAGCGCTTGACTGTGGTCGCCGGGACTTGCAGGCGGTTGGCCATGTTCGAGGGGTTCGCGATCGTGCTCGTGGACGCTGCGATGAGATTGACCAGGCGGCGCATGTCACCAGGTCGCTCGATATCGGTGACCTGCCGGACGTCTCGGTTGATGACGTCGGAGATATACGACTCGAAGAAGCGGCCGCGACGGCCGGGGTCGAGGCGGTGCACCGCCTCGGGGTAACCGCCGCGCAGAGCCCGCTCCACGTAATCGTCGCGCCGAAGATCGGATGGAGAGACCCTGACTTCCACGCCGTCTTGGAATACGGCGTCGATGAAGCCGTCTGGGCGCTGATCGATCTCGCCCTGCGACAGTGGCGACAACTCGACGGTCTCTGACCTACCTGGGAGCAGGTCAGGTATGTCGCGCAGGCCGACTAGGCGTGCCGAGCCGGTGAGCAGGAACCGCCCCGGCCGCGGATCGATGTCTACCTCATGCTTGATGGCGAGGAACAGGCCCGGCACGCGCTGGACTTCGTCGATCACCAGCAATCCGTCGTGCCGCACGAACAGGCCAGGATCGGCCTCAGCGGCGTGTCGGAGCGGAGCCTCATCGAGATACCGCAATTCAGATCCCGGGTACTCCGACATCACGAGCCTGGCGAGCGTGCTCTTACCCGTCTGCCGGGCACCGTTGATCACCACGACGCGGGTGTCAGCCAGCGCCGCGGTGACAGCTCGCCAAGCATGGCGAGGGAACAGTGCTTCAGCCGACTCCATACGCTGCACGGTACTAGATCAGTGGTGGATCTGCCGAGGATTCTGTGGTGGATCTGCCGATTCTCTTGTGGCGGATCTGCCGACGAGGTTGTGGTCGAACTGCCGACCCTAACGCACTATTCGCGCTCATGGGACGCAGTGCCCAGACGCTCGAGGTCCTCGGTCATGCCGTTCGCGAACACCGTGAGGTCTGGAACTAGGTTCGCGTCGGCGACGATGTCGACGTTCAGCTGGCCGGCGTAGGACAGCGCCCCTACCTGCACTGCAACGTTGCCTTGGACGACACCGATCTGGAACACCTCGAGGATCTTGGCGCCGGCGAAGTACAGGGCCTGTGGGGGGCCGGGGAGGTTGCTCATGAGCAGATTGATCCGCCGCTGCCGGTTCATGGTGCGAATCATCCAGCGCTGCAGGAAACGCGCCGCGGGCTGGTAAGGAGGCAGACGCTTCCGCTCGGCTGTCGCGCGGGCTATCTGCTCCAGCCGCCGGATCGGGTCTTCCTCGCCTACGGGCACCGGGACGAGCAGGATGCCGACGAGATTCCCCGCCTGTGATGCGCTCGACGATGCGCGGACCGATGCGGCAACCGAGATCTTCAGCACGAGCGGGCGCTGGAGCTCTCCGCGGCCCGCGAGGAGCGCGCGTGCTCCGCCTGCGATCGCGCACAGCACCACGTCGTTGACGGTCGCGTGATGGGCATGTGCGACCTGCTTCGCTTGCTCGAGGTCGGCACGCACGAGCAAGACACGGTGCTGCCTGCCGACCGGCCGGTTGAACGACGTGCGCGGAGCCCGGCCCTCGCGAGCGAGCTGTAGAGCCTGGCGAAAGAACGTCCTAGCTGGGGCCAGGGTCCGCCGCGGGTGCTCGATCTTGTGCACGCCCCGGCGGATGCCGGTGACTGACCTGCACACCGCGTCGCCGAGAAGCTCCGAGCGGGTGGGGATGGGCCGCGCGGTCCATGGTGGACCCTCTGACTCCGAGGTTTCAGGCGCTGAGTCAAAGGGCGCTGAGTCAAACAGCGTGCCGAGCAGCAGCAACGCTGCGATGCCGTCGGCGAGAACGTGGTGGAAGCGGATGAGCATCGGTACGTGCCCATCGAGGGCGCCGGTGAGCAGCCAGATCTCCCACAGGGGATGTGCTCGGTCAAATGGCCGGTCGTTGATCTCTACGCAGGTCGCCAGCAGCGCTTCCTCGTCGCCGCCGGCAGGAACAGGCCGCGTCCTGACGTGCCGGCTGATGTCGAAGTTGCCGTCATCGACCCAGACCGGGGCACCCAAGCCGAAGCCGGGCCGGTAGAGCCTTTGACGAAGCCGCGGCGCCAGGTGCAGACGCTGCTCGATCCTCGCTCTGATCGCCTCAACGGCGAGCTGTCCCGACGCATCGGGCAGAACGCGGCCCTCGAGGATGGCGAGGGCGGCAACGTTCATCGGCAGGCCATGCCTCTCGATGCGAAGGTTGCTGACATCGAGCGGGGTGAGCCGCTCGAGTGCCAGCCGATCACTACCCACGCGGGCCCCGGCGGCCGCGGTGCGCCGTCATGGTGTCTCCACGAGTCGCTTGAGGTTGAGCAGCTGCCGTCGTTGCATCCCGAAGTCGAGCGGGTGCCAGAAGACCTTGAGCAACAGTCCGATGGCCAAGCGGTCGATCCGTCCCCGCGAGCGGGCGATGAGCCGAGTGCTCGTCTCACCGGCCGGGTCGAGCACGAACGCCCGGGACATCTGGCCGGCCTCGTCGCCGAGCACGAGTGCCCGGTCTGTCTCGGCAACCCGGACGACAAAGCGGTCCTGTGCCTTTGGCGTCATCGGGAAGATGTCGCCGGCCTGGACCCGCTGGAGTTCCGGAACGATCCGCTCCGCGCTCGGGACGCATCCGTTGTCTAGGCCGTCGTAGCTGTACCAGCCAGCGCGCCGGCAGCCCATCTGCACAAGCCAAGGCCAGATGTCAGTCGGGTGAGCCCGGATCGTGATGGCGTGGCTCCACCCGATCTTGGCGCCCGCAACCAGCTCGTCGCCCGGCAGCGGCCGCATCGCCTCGTCCGCCAGCGGACGAACCGGACGCCCCCACACCGGATACGTGACGAGGACGCCTAGGAGCCTCAACGCATCTCGAACCAGTGCCACCCGCTGAGTATCCCCCCGCCGGGCGGTGCGGGTCAGCAGTCAGCCACCCGGGCACCCATGCGATGTGCCGCGAATGCGGGCTGTCAGCTGGCTGGTGCACATGGCCAGGCGGCTCCGGCTGCTGGGGGGCGACGGCGGTCCGCGTAGCCGGCGAGATGCTTCCACGTCGCCGGAGTTTGCCGCTCTCGCGGAGCCCGGCCCTGGTCCGGGCGAACATCAGGTTGACCGTGGCGTTGAACCTGGCCCGGAACGCCATCCGCTGCTGGCTGGTGGCGCGGTTGAACGTCCTTCCGTTCATGCGCAGGGTAGCGCGGTCGGCAGCCGGCTGGCTGATCGTGATGGCGGCCGCCCTGACCGTCGGCGCGGTCGGTGCGGACAACTCGAGGCGCGCGAACCCGAACGCGAACACCGCGGGGGGCATCGAGGCCAAGACAGCCAGCGGAGGCGCGTGACCCGCCACCGGAAACCGTGTTCCCAGGCGGCGTTGACCACCGCTGCGATCGTCCAGTCGTCAGATCGCTGACCGCAATCGGGCCGTGGTCGTTCGGCTGTCCGGTAGGGACCTAGGTCTCTACCGGGAGCCCGCCCCCAGGAGCAGGCTGGTGCTACGCGCCGAGGGGGAGATCTCCGCAGAGGGAGATTCCCTTGGCGGATTGTCGGCTTTCTGGATGGCCGCCATGGACCTCATCGACAAAGGCATCAAAGCGCTCCGGGGGCACCGGCACTCGGTGACGGTGCCGGTCCGTCGAACCTGGATCTTTCACTGGCCCTGCCCATCCTGCCGGCGACCATCACGGTCCATGGGACGGCGTGCATCGGGCCGGGTCCCACGAGACTCATGCACTCCCGAAGGGCCTGGGTTCCCTCATCCCCGCCGAGAGGCGAGCCACCGGCTGGGCCATCGAGATCGCCCCCGAGGGACAGCTCTTCACCCACGCACTAGGCGTCCCGCTGCGGAGGATGAGCAACCCAGCCGCCTCAATGGCTCTTGTGCCGGCGGCCGAGAAGGAGGACCACGATGATCCGGTCACTCACTGGGCCGAAGATCGGGCCGGCGGATCGGGCGCTCTCCGGGGCGGATGACCTCGAGATGAAGGCGACGGTCAAGGAGATCCTCAACCGGCACCCGGCCGTGGGCCTGGCGGTGGGCGTGGTCCGGGACGGATCCCTCGCGTTCTTTTACGGGCACGGGGTAGCGGACATTGCGTCGGACACGCCCGTCACGGAAGACACAGTCTTCCGGATCGGCTCCCTCACGAAAACCTTTACCGCGATCGCAGTGATGCAGCTCTGGGAGCAAGGCCTGCTCGACCTGGATGCTCCAGCCAGCGACTATCTGAGCGCGTACAAGCTGGTCCCTGCTCGGGCCACGCACCGGCCGGCGACGGTCAGGCATCTGCTGACGTACACGGCCGGGCTTCCTCAGGCGGCTTATCTCTCGCGCGCGTTCAAGCCGACTGCGGGGGAGATGGTCGGGTTCGGACAGCGGGTGCCGACGCTTGCCGAGTTCTACCGTGGCGAGCTTCATCTGGTGGCAGAGCCGGGCGCCATGCATATCTACAGCAACCATAGTTTCGCCACGCTCGGTCAGATCGTTGAGGACGTGAGCGGGGAGCCGCTGGACCGCTATTTCACCGGGCACATCTTCGAGCCGCTCGGCATGGGGCACACAGATCTTCTCCGATCCGAGCGGGTGAGGGGTCGTCTTGCCACGGAATATGTATTGCGTTCCCGCGGCCCGCGCCCGATTCGCGACTGTGATCTCATCACGGCCGGGGGTGGAGGCATCTACTCGACCACCACAGACATGGCTCGCTACGTCGCCGCTCTGCTCGGCGGCGGCGCCAACGAACGCGGCTCGGTCCTCGAACCCGAGACCATTGCGGCCACGTTCGCGCCGCAGTACCAGCCCGATTCCCGTCTTCCGGGCGTCGGCCTCGCTTTCTACCGACGCGACGTCGGAGGCCATCTCATCGTCGAGAAAGACGGGTTGGTGCGCGGCTTCGCCTCCCAGATGTTCGTGGCTCCTCACGACGGAGTCGGTGTCGTGGCCTTTACCAATGGAGCGCGGGCAGCGCACCGGTGGCTTGGACCCGAGGTGCTGGGGATCTTCAGGTATGTGCTCGGCGTCCCGGGCGACGTGATCCGAACCGCCGTCCCGCATCACCCGGAGATATGGGGCGACCTTTGCGGTTGGTACGCGTTCCCAGGTTCCCTCCGCGACGTGCAGAAGTGGGCCGTCGCCGGAGTGCAGGTGCTCGTGCGGCGCGGTCAGCTCACGCTTCGGCTTGTGACACCGATACCTGGGTTGCCCCGGGATTTTCATCTGCACCCTGAGGACGACGAAGACCCCGACCTCTTCCGGATCGATCTGTCCGCGCTAGGCATGGGGACGATCCGTGTCGTCTTCAGCCGCGTACCGGACACGGGCACGGCCGCACTCCACGTTGAGCTGCCGGGGATGCCTACGTCGTTTCAGAAACAACCCGCGAGGACGGATCCGCGCATGTGGGCCAAAGGCGTGCTCGGTGCGATCGGGATCGCCACCGCCGCAGCGGCCGTTCGGCAGCGCCGCGGGCCAGGCGAGGAGGCACGGACATGACAGTTGCAACAGCCACCGAGCTTTGGAGGTTGAGCGCAACGGAGTTGGCCGAGGCGATCAGGACTAGGCAGGCGTCCAGCGCCGAAGTCGTGCAGGCCCATCTCCGGCGGATCGAGGCCGTGAACCCCGCGATCAACGCCGTCGTCATCGTGCTGGGCGAGCAGGCTCTCCAGGCGGCCGACGCGGCCGACCGCGCCCTCGCTGCGGGTGCCGACCTGCCGCCTTTCCATGGCGTCCCCTTCACGATCAAGGACATCATCGACGTGGCCGGCACGCCGACCACCCAAGGATTCAAGGCGCTGGCGGAGGCCTATCCGAGTCGGGACGCCCCGATCGTCGAGCGGATGAGGGCCGCCGGGGCGATCCCCCTGGGGCGCACCAACCTTCCCAGCGGCGCTGTGCGCTGGCATACCGACAGTGAGCTCTGGGGCGCGACGATGAACCCGTGGGATCGGACCCGGACGCCCGGTGCCTCCAGCGCAGGGGAGGCCGCCGCGATCGCGACCGGCATGAGCCCGATGGGGCTCGGGAGCGATGGGCTCGGATCGCTCCGCCACCCTGCGCAGTGCTGCGGCATCGCCGCGCTGAAGCCGATGCTCGGGCGGATCCCCCACGCCACGACCATCGAGCCAGAATACGCCGCCATCGGCATGCAGCTAACGGGCGTGTACGGCCCGCTGGCGCGGCGGGTCGCCGACCTCCGAGCGGCCTTCGGCGCGCTGGCCGGGCCCACCTGGCGCGATCCCTGGACGGTGCCTGCCCCGCTCCGCGGGCCGGAGCACTCCAAGCCCGCCCGGGTGGCGCTCGTCATGGACCCGGCAGGCCACGGCACCGCGGAGCAAGTGCAGCAGGGCGTTCGGAAGGCGGCGACTGCGCTGGAGGACGCCGGCTACGTGATCGAGGAGGCCGAGCCGCCGGCGATCGAGGCGGCTGCGACCGCCCTGCTGGTCATGCTCAGCACTCCCGGCATCCGGCAGGGGTGGAAGGAGTTCCTGGCCCCCCTCGCCCCGGCCGAAACGAGGCGGTTCATGTCGGAGTTCTTCGAGGCGGCCGGCTATCCGGGCGCGATGGCGGCCGAGGAGAGCTTCATGACGCGGCAGTCGGTGCTGCGGGCGTGGGGCGAGTTCCAGGAGGTCCACCCGCTGATCGTCGCACCGGTCTGTACCGAGCCGCCGTTCGAAGCGGGCACGGACCTGAACGAGGGTCGGGTGGCGGAGACGATCGGCACCATGCGGATGGCGATGGCCGTCAACGCGCTCGGGCTGCCGGCCGTGGCACTTCCCGTGGGTATCGGGGGCGGTCTTCCGCAAGCCGTGCAGGTGATCGGTCCCCGCTACCGCGAAGACCTGTGCCTCGATGCCGCGGGAGCGATCGAGGACCGGCTCGGCATCATCACGCCGATCGATCCGAGGTGAGGACGATGAGCAGATCCATCGACAGGCTCACCTCACTGGACCGGCTGATGCTGGGGGCGAGCAGGCGCTGGCCCCAGGACATCGGCGCCCTCGCGATCCTCGACGGAAAGATCCTGCTGGATCCGGCCGGTGAGCTGCGGATCGACGCCGTCCGCGAGGCGATCGCATCCAGGCTGCACCTCGTTCCTCGGTTCCGGCAGGTCATCCACGTTCCGGGACGAGGGCGCGGCGGGCCGCTCTGGGTGGACGCTCCGCGCTTCGATATCCGCGACCACGTGGTCGTCCGTCTGCTTCCGCCAGGGACCGACGAGACCGCCCTGCTGGCGGTGGCCGAGGAGCTGCGGACCCAGCGGCTCGACCCGTCGCGCCCGCTCTGGCGGATGTGGTTCATGCCCGGGCTGCCCGCCGGGCGTGTCGCCATGTTCGTGAAGCTCCACCATTCGATCGCGGACGGCATGGCCGCGATGACGATGATCGCGGCCCTCCTGGACGCCGGCCCGGACCCGCCGATTACGCCGGCATCGCCGTGGACCCCCGCGCCTCCTCCATCAGATCGTGAACTCCTCATCGACACCGCCCGGCGGCACCTCCGGGCGGTGGGGGGCGCCGGATCGATGCTCGTCCGGCCGGGGGCGGCGCTGCGGCATGCCCGCCAGGCCTGGCCCGCGATCCGCGAGCTCCTCGCCGAAGAGCCGGCAACCCGAACGAGCCTCGACCAGATGGTCGGTCCCGGCCGGAGCCTCGCCGTGATCCGGTACAGCCTCGATGAGGTCAAAACCGTCGCGCATGCACACGGTGCGACCGTCAACGACGTCCTCCTCGCGCTCACGGCCGGGGGCCTGCGTGCCGTCCTCCGCCGCCGCGGCGAACCGGTCGACGGCACCACGGTGCGGGCCTACGTCCCGGTCTCGTTGCGGCCGCGTGCCGGCGGGCCGCAGCAGGGCAACCTGATCGCGCAGATGGCGGTCCCCCTGGAAATGCGCGAGTCGGACGCCGGGGATGAGCTCCGCCGCCTCGCCGCGGAGACCGCGACGAGGAAGATGAGGGCCCGCACGTCCCTGGGGACGCTCATCCGAGGCCGACTCGCGCGGAGGGTCATGCTGTTCGCGGTGATGCGCCAGCGCGTCAACGTGGCAACCGCGAGCATCCCCGGCCCGACGGCGCCGCTCTACCTCACCGGTGCGCAGGTACTCGAGGTGTTCCCGGGGCTGCCCCTGATCGCGAACGAACCGCTCGGCGCGGGCGCGCTGTCGTACGCGGGAGCATTCAACATCGGCGTCGTCGCCGACCAGGACGCGTACCCGATCTCGGCGTCTTCGTGACCGGAGCGCGGCAAGAGCTGGACACGCTCGGCGCGTCCGCCCACCCGAAGCCGACACTGAAGGAGGTAAGCCCATGACAACCATGTCGATCCGAGACGCTCGGCTGTTCGTCGAGGTCATCGGACGCGGCTACCCGCTCGCGCTGATGCACGGCGGCCCGGGAGCAGATCACTGGACGATGCTGCCGTTCCGGCGACTGGCGGACCAGCTCACCGTCGTCTTCTACGACCACCGCTGCAACGGACGGTCGGTCGGCGCTCCCGTCACGTCGATGACCTGGGAGAACCTGACGGCCGATGCCGATGCGCTCCGCCAGAGGCTCGGGTTCGAGAAGTGGGCGGTGCTGGGGCACTCGTTCGGGGGCAAGGTAGCCCTCGAGTACGCGCTGCGGTACCCCGACAGCCTGTCGCACCTCATCCTGCTCGACTCGGGCGGCGACAGCTGGTGGGACCAGGAGAACGCGCCGGAACTGCTCGCCAAGCGCGGATTCAGCCGCAGGAAGGTGGAGCTCGCCCGCCGCTGGTTCAACGGCCAGATCGCGCCCTGGGAATTCTACCCAACGCTGATGAGGCTCGGCACAGCCTACGATCCCCACACGAGCTTCCTCTCGGCCATCCGAATGATGTTCGCGCAGCGCCGCTCGAAGGGCCGGCCGCAGGCGGAGATCTTCGGCTTCGGTCAGCTCACGAAGGGCTGGACGGTCATGGACCGTCTCAGCGACATCAAGGTGCCGACGTTGGTGATGGCCGGGCGGGACGACTTCGTGTTCCCACCCGAGCACCAGGGCCAGCTTGCGGCCGCGATCCCCAACGCGCGACTCGAGATCATCGAGCGCGCCGGGCACAACCCTCACGATGAGCGGACCGCCCAGGTCATGAAGGCCGTCAGGGACTTCATCTCAACAGCCGTCCGCGTCCCTGCAGACGTTGCCGTTTCGACGCTCCGGCCACCGGGAGCCCGCGACCAAGATCGGCTCCCAAATCGGACACCGCCGCCCCCGGAATCAGGACAAACGGACCAGGGTAAATCAACACGACCGCGTGTCAGGACGCTGACCTGCGGCTTTGGGTGGGCGGTACTGGGATTGAACCAGTGACCTCTTCCGTGTCAGGGAAGCGCTCTCCCGCTGAGCTAACCGCCCGCGAGGCGGAAGCGGGAATCGAACCCGCGTACAGGGCTTTGCAGGCCCTTGCCTAAGCCACTCGGCC
>DATAEH010000177.1:0-5004 GCA_036258115.1 Streptosporangiaceae bacterium | reverse complement strand
GGGGCAGGGGAGGCGGCGCATGCCCACGGCAGACACATGCCGGTGCCTTGCCCCGGTTTCTGGTACTGCGTTACCGTCCGGTAATTGACCGCACCCGTGCAGGACGAGGTGAGTGAGCTGCCAGGCACCAACGGAACCTCGACGGAGGATGCGTTCGCGGGCAAGGTCGCGATCGTGACGGGAGGCGGGTCGGGAATCGGCGCCGCTATCGTCCGCGCTCTGGCGGACCGCGGCGCCACAGTGGTGATTGCCGATATCGACGAGGCAGCCGCGAAGTCGGTGGCCGAGCAGATCGATGCGGCGTCTGACGTCAAGGTCAGTACAGCAGTTGTCGACGTCACCGACTCTGACGCCGTCGCGGACCTGGTCAACCAGGTCGCGGCCGATCACGGCAGCCTGGACTTGATCTTCAACAACGCCGGTATCGCTGTCGCCGGGTTGGTCGATCAGCTGACCCTGGATCACTGGGACCGCGTGATCGACGTCAACCTCAAGGGCGTCGTCTATGGCGTGCACGCTGCATATCCCCTGATGCTGCGCCAGGGCCACGGTCATATCGTCAACACCGCATCGCTGGCCGGACTAGTGCCAGGACCGGGTCTGGCGCCTTATGTGGCCGTCAAGCACGCGGTTGTCGGGCTCAGCATGTCGCTGCGTGCCGAGGCGGCGACCAGAGGCGTCAAGGTCAGCGCGGTGTGCCCGGGATTCGTGGATACCCCGTTGCTGGGGCGGGTCAACCCCGGCTTGCCGCAGACCGAGACCGGCGCCAACGCCGAGACCCTCGCCAGGATGCTCGGCAAGCTCTACCAGGCCGACTTGCTGGCGGCCGACGTGCTACGGGGGGTCGAGCAGAACCGGGCACTGATCGTTGCGCCGCGCTCGGCGCGGATCGCGTGGCGGATGTCGCGGTACACGCCTCGACTCATGATGCGCACGATCATCTCCGGCGTCCGTCGCGCCGCAGCCGAGCAAGCTGCGCAGCCGGCGCGATCCTCGGAGCAGCCCGAGGCTCCGGGGCCGCGGCAGCCCGCCTAGTCGGCTGGCTCGACTGGCGCGGGCCGCGAGAAGTGGTCGGCGACCGCCACAGCGATGACCGCCAAGGCGCTGCATGCGGCGAGCACCAGGGCCGGGACGTGCAGCGTCAGCAGTCCGAAGAGCCCGAGCGCCGCGACGGCGGCGAGCCTGGCCCAGGAGATTCGCCGCCATATCGCGGCCTTGAAGGCGGCATGCCCGATTAGGAACAGCGCTGGCCCGCCAAGGATCAGCCAGGCGTCCCAGGCCGAGGCGCGCCCGGTTCCGCCGTGCTCGGCCGCCACCTCAGCCACGGCCGCGTCGGCGGCCGCCGCCACGATGATCCCGGCCACCATGATCGGGTGAATCAAGTGATACGCCGTTCGCCCGATCCTGCCCGGGTCCTCCGACCGGGCGATGACCTCGGCCGCGTCCTGCGCGGTCCGGTCGAAATAGACCCACCAGAGCGCCACGCTCCCGACCACCGCGATCACGAAGGCGGATATCTCCGCACCGGTGAGCGAGCCGGCATCCAGCCGGGAGGCGAGGCTGGCGCCGATCACGACGATAGATTCGCCGATCGCGATCAGGATGAAGCCCTGGCAACGCTCGGCGAAGTGGCCGCCTTCGATCGTCCATTCCGCGGTCCGTGACTTGCCAAGTCCTGGCGTGTAGAAGCCGACGGCGCCGCCGAGCAGATCGACCGCGACCGTGCAGATCCAGAGCACCACCCTGGCATTGCCGTGGACGATGCCGCCGGCGAGGGCGAGCGATCCGCTCACGACACACCAGGCCAGGATGCGCTGGAAGTTCCTGCGCAGTACAGGGTCGCCGATCACAGCCACGGTGAACGCGCTCCGTCCGACCTGCATCACGAGGTAGGCGGCGCCGACGATCAGACCTGACCGCCCGAACGCCGTAGGCAGGGCGGCCGAGGAGACCAGGCTGATGGCCGCCAGCACGAGCAGCAGCAACCGGACCGCGATCAGAGCCGGATCGAGCCAGTTGGTTACCCACGTCGTGTACGACCAGAGCAGCCAGACCATCGTCAGCAGGAGCGCGGCGAGCAGGGCGGTGAGCGCGTGCCCGCTGAGCATCAGCTCCGTCCGCGGATGCGTTCTTGAGCCCGGACCTGACAGCAGGAAGTGGGAGAGTTGCGTGACTGCGAAGACGAAGACCAGGTCGAAGAAGAGCTCGATGTTGGTGACGCGCTGCTCACTGGTGCGGTCACGCATCATGCCCGCTCGCTGCGCCGTCACGGCGGCAGCCTACCCAGCGGGCGGCGGGTACCTTTAGCCTCGTGATCGACCGTGACCGGAGCGGACTGCCCGCCCAGTTCCGGCCGATGCTCGCCATCGCGGGCGAGCTCGCTGCCGATGACGCGGCCTGGGCCTACGAGATGAAGTGGGACGGGCTGCGGGCGATCGCGATCATCAGGTCAGGAGCGGTGACGCTGTACTCGCGCACCGGACGGGACGTAACCGCTACGTACCCCGAGCTGGCTGGCCTGGCGGCCGCGGTGGGAGAGCACGACGCGGTGCTCGACGGGGAGATCGTCGCGTTCGGCGGCGGCGAGTGGCCCAGCTTCGAGGCGTTGCAGCAGCGCATGAACGTCGCCGCCGCCAGCCAGGTTCGGCGGCTTGCGGGCGAGATTCCCGTCACCTACCTGGCCTTTGACCTTCTTTCCTGCGATGGCCGTACGATCACCGATCAGCAATACACCCGGCGCAGGGCCCGGCTCGACGAGCTCGCCGTCGATGGGCCACGCTGGCAGACGCCGCCCGCGTTCATCGGGATCCCCGGCGCCGATGTCCAGGCGGTCTCCAGGCAGCACCAGCTTGAGGGCCTCGTGGCGAAGCGGCTGACCTCGCGCTATGAGGCCGGGAGGCGCTCGTCGAGCTGGCGCAAGATCAAGAACGTCCAGCGGCAGGAGTTCGTCGTCGGCGGCTATAAGCCGGGCGAGGGAGTGCGCACCGATCAGATCGGTTCGCTGATCGTGGGCGTGTACGGCCCTGACGGGTTCACGTTCGCGGGCCATGTCGGCACCGGATTCACCAGGCAGACGCTGAACAAGCTGATGGCGCGGCTCGCGCCATTGCGGCGTACCACGTCTCCGTTCGGCGGCACCATCCCGCACGACCAGGCGCGCGGTGCCGTATGGACCGAACCGGAAATCGTGATCGAGGCCGAATTCGCGCTCTGGACGAACTCAGGCAGGCTGCGTGCGGCGACGTACCGGGGAATCAGGGACGACAAGAACCCCGTCGACGTAGTCCGCGAGTTAGACATGCACGATGTCGTCAAACGAGGCTTCAAACGCCCGCCCTGTTAGCTCGCAATCCGGCGAACGCAGCGAGAGGCGTACGCGCTCGCCCTGCTGGGGCGGATCAGCCTGTTCCGCGGCGCACTCGACGCGGCGGCCGAGCAGCTTGACGCCTCGATCCGGCTCGCCGAGCGGGAGCACTGGCTGGCGTTCCTGCCGTGGCCGCAGTCATTCCGCGGTGAGGTGCAGCTGGCTAGGAATGACCTTAATGGCGCAGCTGAGGTCCTGCAGCAGGCGTTCGCACGGGCATGGCATGTTGGCGACCCATGCTGGGAAGGGGCATCCGCGCGGGCACTGGCCATGCTGGCAGCAATGACCGGCGACGTCGATCGGGCCTTCGTGCAGCTCGCCGACGCGCGGGTCCGCTGCAACCGCCTGTCCGACCCGTACGTCTGGCTGGATGGCTACATTCTCGATGCGCAGTGCCAGCTCGGCGTGCGCCATGGCCATCCCGACACGGCAATGTGGGTCGGGGGCGCTGCGGGACCTGGCGTCGCGAACCGGCATGCGAGAGCTAGCTCTGCGATCGCTGGAACAGCGCACAGCGCTCGGAGACGATGGCGCCGCCGCAGCAGCGACGCTGCTAGCAGCCGATATCGAGGCGGCCGCCTGATTAGCCGACCGGACAGCCCTGGTGGCCGCGCGCCTGCCCAGAGTCGCGATTGACCATGAGGCAGCTCTCGTTGACTGCCTCGAAGTCCCGCGCCGGAATGCGCTTGAGCAGTTCAACGAGGGCCGAAGGCCACTGCGGAAACGCGGCGCCGCCGAAGTACCAGTTCGAGCCGTTGTCGGCCAGGATCAGGCCGTAATGCTGCATCTCGGTTAGTACAGCCTTAGCGTCGGCGCAGTACGCGGTCGAGTGGCAGAACCCAGCGACGTTGAAACTGAGCTTGAGCCGGAACCGGGCGCCCATCGGGGGCAGGCTCGTGTTGCTGCCGCTGCCCGCCTGGTGCCTGGCGGGCCAGATGTACGCGGAGCGGGTTCGCTGTGCCGTGAATCGGATCGCGTGCCTGATCGGCGTTCCGGTATTCGCCGCGCGCCGCACCTGCCCGTAGTTCAACAGCCCGGGCAGGATGGGCAGGCCCGCGGCGTCAGCAGAGGTCCAGCCGGCCGGGCGCAGCTTGTTGGAGCGCAGGCTCCAGATCGCCCCTGAGCCCGCGGTTGGCCGCGAGCTATACCGGGCGTTGTACAGCTCG
This sequence comes from Streptosporangiaceae bacterium, assembly GCA_036258115.1. Taxonomy (GTDB): domain Bacteria; phylum Actinomycetota; class Actinomycetes; order Streptosporangiales; family Streptosporangiaceae; genus Chersky-822. Next base: position 474 of record DATAEH010000177.1, on the reverse strand, counting down.
TAGAGCGTGCAGGTGCTCCTGTTCAGCATCAGGGCGTGCCGGTCGCCGCCCGCGTTCCTGCCGCCCTCGATCCTCGTGTCGTAGCCGAACGGGTAGCGCCAGTGGTCGCTCTCGCTGGAGTACTGGAAGTGCACGCTGACCAGGCGATGCGCGCTCGTGACCACGTTGTAGGGGATCCCGTACGGATAACCGCTCGATGGGCCGAAGTCGGGATGGAGGTATGTCGATGAGGAGTTCATGCTCCGCAGCCATGCGGAGCTATGCGTGTCCACCGGCAACTTGGAGATGTCTGTGTTCCAGAGGCGGAAAGCACGAGCACCAACGGGCTGCTGTGAAATCTGCGGCGAATACTCACAAAGCTCGATGCTCGCACAGCTGGGGCGCCAATATGCCCGCAATGGAAGGAGCGGCCCGCCGCCCTCCGGAGCGAGGTTGCTTGTGGCGCGCGCTCTGGCGCAGTATCGGAAAATCATC
>DATAEH010000176.1:0-15225 GCA_036258115.1 Streptosporangiaceae bacterium | reverse complement strand
TCAAACCCGACCCAGGACCAGAACGCGAAGAATAGCCCGACCCCGATCGCGCCCGCGGCGATCGCGGCACCGCCCGATCCGCTGGCGGGCAGCGCCTTAAAGGCGTTCACTGGGTTGATCGCCGCGGCCGGGATGTGGCCGTGAGCGAACATGAAGCCGTCGAAGATGATCAGCATGACGACCTCGGTGATCAGGCCCGCGGCCAGCACGATCGTCGACAGCCTGACGTCGAAATATGTCAGGATCGAGATCAGTAGCACCATCCCGAGAGCGAGCCACGGCCAGCCCACATTGATGCCGAAATCCGCCAGCTTGAGGTTCAGGAAGTAGGCGAACCCGCCCGCGAGCGATGCCTCAAACACCGAGTACGCCAGCACAGAGCCATACCCGGCGCCGATGCCTACTTCACGACCCAAGCCGTAGCTGATATAGGAGTAGAACCCTCCTGCCGTGGTCTTCTCCCGGGCCATCGCAACATAGCCAACGGAGAAGATGACCAGCACGACCGTGGCGAAGAGGAACGCAGCAGGTGCGCCAATTCCTTCGCCGTAACCGACAACGATCGGCGTATTGAACAGCATCGCTGAGATCGGAGCCGAGCCGGTCACGGTCAGGAAGAGCACGCCTGACAAGCCGACGGCGTGCTTCTTGAGCTTATGGACGTCTTCACGGCCGGAAATATCGACGCTCTCGGCCAGGCCGTTGGCCTTGGCGACACCGGGACCAGCGGAATCGCCGCCCATCGGTCGCGCCTGTGTATCTGACATGCAGCCAGCCTCCCTGTCAGGGATTGGCCCCGTGCCGAATGCGCATGCGAGGGCACGGGGTACCGTCGCCGGGCCGCCGCTGGCCCGGTGATCGGCGGGATGAAATGGCGAGGGTGTGCAGGGAGATGGCGATGCGGGGTCGGTGCAGATCGACAGCACCCGCGAGACCCGATGCGATGGGCGATGCTTCTGGTCGGACCATGACGACCGCCGTTACCCCTCCTAGACACACCAAAAAACGGTGGCATGTCCCGGCTTGGCGATCGTGCGACGACCCAGGGCTGCGCACTGAAGCGGCATCGTTGACGCTCACCTCGCGTCTACCGGACCCCGACCGTAACATGGTCAAATCGAGCGTGACAATAGGTCCGCCGTCGTTCTCCGACACTCTTGACTAATAGGTCAGACCGATACATGATTTGGTCTGGTATGGGTCGCGTGGCGTTTGCCCCCGACTCGTGCCTTGCCTGGTGGCGCACGGCAAGGGCGGGGCTATGCACGACTACGACGTGTTCAGCGTGGAGTCCAAGGCCGAAGTCCTGGAGAAGTCACGGGAGTTCTGGAACCCGGGGAAGACCGACTTCTGGAGCGACAGCGGCGTCGACCTGGTCATTGACCGCCGCGAGGGCTATTTCATCTGGGACATGTCAGGGCTGCGCCTGATCGACGTGCACCTGAACGGCGGCACCTTCAACCTGGGTCATCGCAACGCCGAACTGGTCGAGGCGATCACAACCGGAATGCGCTCGTTCGACATCGGCAACCACCACTTCCCCTCAAGCGCGAGGGCCGCGCTGGCCGAGGCACTGATCAGGACGGCACCACCGAACCTGACCAAAGTCGTGTACGGCAGCGGCGGCGGCGAGGCGATCGACATCGCGCTGAAGACCGCCAGGCACGCGACTCAGCGCCGCAAGATCGTCTCGATCATGAAGGCCTACCACGGTCACACCGGGCTGGCGGTGGCAACCGGCGACGATCGGTTCGCCAGGATCTTCCTGGCCGACCGGCCAGAGGAGTTCAGCCAGGTTCCGTTCAACGACCTCGCGGCCATGGAGACCGCGCTGGCCGACGGCGCCGTCGCGGCCGTGATCATGGAGACGATCCCGGCGACGTACGGCTTCCCGCTGCCAGCGCCCGGCTACCTGGAGGCGGTCAAGGCGCTGTCCGAGCGGCACGGCACGCTGTACATCGCGGATGAGGTGCAGACCGGACTGATGCGGACCGGTGAGATGTGGGCCGTCACCAAGCACGGGATCGAGCCGGACATCCTCGTCACCGGCAAGGGCCTGTCCGGCGGGATGTACCCGATCGCCGCCGTGCTGGTCAGCGAGCAGAACGCTGGCTGGCTGACCGAGGACGGATTCGCGCACATCTCGAGTTTCGGCGGTGCCGAGCTCGGGTGCGTCGCGGCCCTGAAGACGCTGGAGATCTGCGGCCGGCCGGAGACCAGATCGATGGTGCACTACATCTCCGAGCTCATCGGCGCCGGGCTGCGCGACATCCAGGCCAGCTACCCAGATTGGTTCGCGGGCATCCGGCAGAACGGCGTCGTCATGGGCCTGGAGTTCGATCATCCGGAAGGCGCCAAGTACGTGATGCGAGAGCTGTACCGGGCCGGAGTCTGGGCCATCTTCTCGACGCTCGATCCTCGAGTGCTGCAGTACAAGCCGGGCCTGCTCATGACACCCGAACTGTGCGAGGAACTGCTCGACCGGACCGAAGCAGGCATCGGCCGTGCCTGGGCCGAGGTGAGGGGCCGATCCCGGTCGTCCCCGCGGGCCAATAAGCCGGGGGGCTCCGGGGGGTCGTCCTCCCGCGCTAGCACCGCGGCGGCGCGCCGATGACCGCCCGGACGAGGCCGGCAACAGCGGCGGGTAAAGCCGCGACGGGAGCGGGGGGAGCTGCGAAGAGGACCACCGTCAAGGCCGACAGGACCGAGGGCGAGATCACGAGCGCCACAAACCAGGCGCGCCAGATGCTCGCCCGGGCACACTGGGCGGCGGGCGCGTTCGTGACCTACGACCGCGACACGGTTCTCGCGATCGCCGAGGCTGTGGCGCGGGCCGCACACGCCGAATCGGCCAGGTACGCGGACTGGGCGGTTAAAGAAACCGGCTTCGGCGTCGTTGAGCACAAGACCATCAAGAACCAGGCCTGCTCGCTTGGCCTCTTCGAGCGCTACGCCAGCGAGGATCTCGTGAGCCCGCGGATCGACAGCGCGGCGAAGATTGTCTCGATTCCCAGGCCGGCCGGGGTCATCTTGGCGCTGACCCCATCGACCAATCCGGTGTGCAGCGTCTACTTCAAGGTCATCCTTGCGCTGCTGACGCGCAATGCGGTTGTGGTCAGCCCGCATCCGATGGCCAGGGCCTGCTGCGCCGACGCGGCCAGGTTGCTCGCCGAGGTCGCCGAGTCGGCCGGAGCGCCGGATGGCGTGGTCCAGGTGGTCGAGCACCCAACGGTCGCGCTAGTCGAGACCTTGATGTCCGACCCGGTCACCGACGTGATCGTCGCAACCGGTGGAACCGCGATGGTCAGGGCCGCGTACCGGTCGGGCAACCCGGCCCTTGGCGTTGGTCCCGGCAATGTGCCGGTGCTGGTCGACGCCACGGCGGATGTCCAAGCCGCGGCGCGGATGATCGTGGACAGCAAGGCCTTCGACAACTCGGTGCTCTGCACCAACGAGTCCGTGCTGGTGGCCGTCGAGAGCGTGCGCGAGCAGCTGATGCGTGACATGCAGCGGCATGGCGGCGTCGTCCTGGACGCCGCTGGCCGTGACAGGCTGCGCGCTTATCTGTTCCCCGACGGCATGCTGAACGGCGAGGCGATCGGAAAGGACGCTGTTTGGATCGCCGACCAGGCCGGCATCAGGGTTCCGCCTCGCACCAGGCTGCTGCTCGCTCCGGTCGACCTCGTCGTGCCCGAGGAACCGTTCTGCCGGGAGAAGCTGTCGCCGGTACTCGGCGTGGCCACGGTGGAGACCGCCCAGCGCGGCATCGAAGCGGCGCGCGCCGTCGTCAGGCTCGGCGGTGCCGGGCACTCGGCGGCCATTCACAGCCAGGACCCTCAGGTAATCACCGCCTACGGGGTGCGGGTCCCGGTACTGCGCGTGGCTGTCAACGCCGGTAACAGCACAGGCAGCGCCGGACTGGACACGAACCTGGCGCCGTCGATGACGCTCGGCACAGGCTTCGCCGGGCGGAGCTCGATCGGGGAGAACCTCGAACCGCGGCACCTGGTCAACTGGACGCGAGTGGCGTACAACTCGGACCCCGGCGTGCCATTCGGCGACTTCACAGGCATCGTGCCGTGGCGGCGGCCGTCGGGGCGGGTGCCTGCCTACCCTCGCGCGTCCAATTTGCCGCCCGAAGGCCCGAGTGGCCCGCAGGCGGGGCCAGACCGGTCTCGCGCGGCCGACCATGTTTCCTCAGGTAGTCAGCCTTGGCTGCCCGACTCGGTCAGGGATCAACTTCGAGCCCTGATCATCGAAGAGCTCTCCCAGTTGATGGACCGGTAGCCGATGGCCGAGCTGCGTTCCTTCATATTTCTCGACCAGCTTCAGCCGCAGACGATGTGCTACCTGGGTACCTGGGTTCGCGGCAGGCTGCCGAGGCTGAACGTCGCCGCGCAGGTCATCGAGATCGCCCCGGGCCTGGACATCGAGCCGCTCACCGATGTCGCGCTGAAAGAGGCCGACGTTCAGGCTGGCATCCTCGTCGTCGAACGGCAATTCGGCTACCTCCTCCTGCACGGCGGAACGGCGGCCGTCAAGGCGGCGAGCAGCGCGGTGCTGGGAGCGCTCGGGGTAGATGCGACGTCGGCGACGCCGCCAAGGGTTCTCGCGTCGCGGACCATCACCAGCGTCGACGCCCAGCACGCGTTCCTGGTCAACAGGAACAAGCTCGGCTCGATGGTGCTGCCAGGCGAATCGCTGTTCGTGCTCGAATTGCAGCCGGCCTCCTACGCGATCCTGGCGACCAACGAGGCGGAGAAGGCGGCGCAGATCAAGCTTGTCGATTACCGGATGATCGGCGCCACCGGCCGCGTCTACCTATCCGGTCGTGAGGACGATGTGCACCAGGCCGCCGAGGCCGTGACGTCGCTACTCGGTGATCCGGCATGACCGGCGGCCACGGCGGGCGGCCCGGCACCTCGCACGGGCGAGACTTGCCGCTCGACGAGCTGCGCAGGCTGGTCAGAGAGGTGCTCGCCGACGTGGTCGGGGCGATGCCCGCGCTGCCTACGTCGCCTGCAGCGCCGGCCGGACCGCCGAGCTCCGTCCCGACCGCTGATGCCACCGCTGCGCCGGCGTCGCCGGGCGCGTTCGGGAGCCAGGCTGTGCCGCCTGCCCAGCCGGCGCCGCGCGCTCAGGGGCAGCGCGGCCATAGCGCCCCCGGCCAACGCGACGACATCGGCTCCTGGACCGTCCGGATCAGCACCGATGAGGAACTGCACGCGTTCGTGCTGCGGGTATTCAAGCTCGCCGGCAACCCCAAGCTGCGGGGGGACCTGATCAGCGGGCGGGCCCGGTTCCGGCTCGCAGCAGAGTCCGCTGCTGCGCCGCAGGCCGCGCACCAGGTGGAAAAGGGTGCTGTGACCGAGCGGGTTGTCGCTGCTGCCGCGGCCGCCGGGGCCCGGCTGGTACTCGGGCCACGCGCTGTGCTGACCCCGCTCGCCAGGGATAAGGCCAGGGCGCTCGGCGTCCCTATCGAGCGCACCCCAGTTAGCACGCAACGCGCGCCATCAGACACCCAGGAGCGGTGATGCTGCAAGGAACGGTGGTCGGCAACGTTTGGTCGACGAAGCGGATTGATGGCCTGCCCAACGGCGCCTTTCTCGAGGTGGAAGTCGCGGGATCAGGCGATCGCCTGGTCGCCTTCGATGTGCTCGGCAGCGGCCCCGGTGAACGGGTGCTGATCGCTCAGGGCTCCGTCGCTTCCGGCTGGCTGCCGGACCGGCCGCCCGTCGACGCGCTCATCATCGGCTCGATCGACGAGCCGTCTGCCGCCGCGACTGGTTCTAAGCGCCAGGGCGGCAAATCCAAGAAGACATGACCGGTTCGTGAGTCCGGTTCAGCCAAATAAATAGAGAGGAATCTCCCATGGCACAGAACGCGCTCGGCATGATCGAGACCAAGGGGTATGTCGCTGCGCTTGCTGCGGCCGATGCCATGGTCAAGGCGGCGAACGTGGTCATCGTGGGGCGGCAGGAGGTTGGCGACGGGCTCGTTGCCGTGATCATCAACGGCGACGTGGGTGCCGTGAAGGCCGCCACCGAAGCCGGGGCCGAGACGGCTGCCAGCGTTGGCGAGCTCGTGTCGGTGCACGTGATCCCGCGGCCGCACGGCGAGCTTGGCAAGCATTTCGTGGTCTCGGAGTGACCGCAACGGCTCCCGTGCGGGGGGCTGCGGGGGGTCGTCCCCCCGGTTCGGGACAGACGGCTGGCAGGCGCACGGAGCTACGCGTCTACCTGCCGATCGCGGGGCTGCGGCGGCAGTTCGCCGCGTACCTTGGCACACCGACCAGGGCCCGCGGGTACCCGCCGGCCGAAGGGGATCACGCGCTGATCGTCGAGGTCGCTCCTGGCCTGGCGATCGAGCGCGTCACCGACCTCGCGCTGCGGGCCGAGCCGACCATCGAGCCAGGAATCTTGTTCGTGGAACGGCAATTCGGCGTGCTCGAGGTGCACTCGCCCGATGCAGATGCCGTGCATCGGGCGGGCCAGGCCATCCTGACCGGGCTAGGCCTGCGTGCGGGCGATCAGCTCAAGCCGTCGCTGCACTACCTCGACATCATCACCGACGTCACCGACCAGCAAGCGGTGATCATCAATCGGTCGCGACAGGCCTCGATGCTGTTGCCGGGTCAGTCGCTGCTGGTCTGCGAGATGGTTCCTGCGCTGTTCGCCGCCGTGGCCGCGAACCAGGCCGAGCGTGTGGCGCCGGAGAACACGCTGGTAGACGTGGCGATGATCGGCGCCTCTGGCCGGCTCTACATCGCGGGAAGCACCGCCGGAGTCACCACAGCCGCGGCCGAGATCGAGCGGTTGCTCGCCAGCATCGAAGGACGCAGCATCGAAGAACCCGCTAGCGAAGGACGCAGGCAGTGAGCACGACCGACACCTCGCAGGAGGCCGTCCTCCGCGGCTACGACCCATTCGCGCGGGCGGCGCTCGAGCCGTTCGGGCTGCCCGCCGACGCGCACATCGGCCTGCTCAGCCTGTCTGAGAATGCCACCTACCGGATCGATGACCCTGCTGCCAGCCGGACCGTCGTGCTGCGGGTTCACAGGACCGGCTACCACCCGCCCGATGCGGTTGCCTCCGAACTGGCCTGGCTGCAGGCGCTGCGCAGGGACGAGGGCTTGCTGACTCCCGCTGTTTACAAGGCGACCGACGGGCGCGAAGTCGTGGACATCACCATCGGCGACCTGACCAGGCAGGCCGTCCTTTTCGAGTGGCTGCCAGGGACCGAGCCGCCCGATGACAAGCTGACCGAGAAGTTCGAGCTGCTCGGCGAGATCTGCGCGCGGATGCATCGGCACTCCCGCGCGTGGCAACGCCCGCTGCGTTTCGTGCGGTTCGACTGGGACTTCGACTGCAGCGTCGGCGAGACGCCGCGCTGGGGACGCTGGCAGGACGGCATCGGCGTGGGTCCGGCCGAGCTGGACATCTTGTCTCGGGCCGCAGCCCTGATGTCCGAGCGGCTCGGCCGATACGGCCAGGGCCAGGACAGGTTCGGGCTGATCCACGCCGACGTCCGGCTGGCCAACCTGCTCGCGGACGGCGATGACATTCAGGTGATCGACTTCGACGATTGCGGGTTCGGCTGGTTCATGTTCGACCTGGGGACGGCGGTGAGCTTCATCGAGCATGACCCGCGAGTACCCGAGCTGTGTGACGCCTGGGTGCGCGGGTACCGCAGGGTGCTGCCACTGCCCGAGGCCGACGTGGCCGAGATCCCCACATTCGTGCTGCTGCGCAGGCTCCAGCTCGTCGCGTGGGTCGGCTCGCATCGGTTCGCCGACGCGGCGCTCGAGCTCGGGGCCGACTTCACGCAGGGAGCCTGCGACATCGCCGAGCGGTACCTCTCGGCGCGCCAGTAGCGTCCTTTCCTTCACCCCAAAGGGAGCGAGAGATGTTCGATTCGATCAGGGGCCGGTCGGTGCTGGTGACCGGCGGCACCAAGGGCATCGGCAAAGGCATTGCGGCCGGGTTCGCGAACGCCGGGGCCAACGTGGTGATCACCGGCAGGGACGCCGCGGCCGGGGAGCGGACGGCCCAAGAGCTGACCGCCGCCGCGGCAGGAGCGAGCCCGCGCGGCGGCGCTGTGAGATATGTCAGCGGCGACGTCAGCGATCAGGCGAGCTGCTCGGCGGTCGTGGCCGCCGCGGTCGCCGCGCACGGCGGGCTCGACGTCGTGTGCTGCAACGCCGGCATCTTCCCCGCGTCCCCGCTAGCCGAGATGACGCCTGCCGAGCTTGACGAGGTGCTCGGGACCAACCTCAAGGGGACCTTCTTCACCGTCCAGGCCGCGCTGCCCTCGCTGCGCGAGTCCGGGCATGGGAGGGTCATCCTCACCTCATCGATCACCGGCCCGATCACCGGTTATTCCGGGTGGTCGCACTACGGCGCCAGCAAGGCGGGCCAGCTCGGGTTCATGCGGTCGGCGGCCCTGGAGTTCGCCAAGTCCGGCATCACCGTGAACGCAGTCATGCCAGGCAACATCGTCACCGAGGGACTCGACGATCTCGGCGCTGGCTACCTGGCCAGCATGGAGGCGTCGATCCCGCTCGGCAGGCTCGGCAGCGTCGCGGACATCGCGAACGCGGCCCTGTTCCTGGCCTCCGACGAGGCCGGATACATCACCGCACAGACCATCGTCGTCGACGGCGGCCAGACCGTGCCAGAGTCCTTGGAGGCCATGGTTTGAGCCAGGTCGCTGACACCGGTCCGGCCCGATCTGACCGGATGGATCGCCCCGACCGTGCTGATCTGCGGCTGGTGGACGAGGCGCGGCAACGCCTGCTCGACAGGATCTCCTCGGGGACGCTGCGGCCAGGCGACAAGCTAGGGACGGAACGCGAACTGGCCGCCGAGCTCTCGGTCAGCCGGTCGACCTTGCGGCAGGTGCTGGCCGTGCTCGCCCAGTCGGGCGTGGTGCGGCGCGTGCCCGGGCGGGCGGGCGGCACGTTCGTGGCCCATTCCAAGGTCGATCGCGATCTGTCGGTGATCGTCGGCCTGCCCGAGTACCTGCGCCGCCAGGGTTTCGTGGCAGGTACCCAGGTGCTGTCCGCAACAATGACGGGAGCAGACGACCTGACCGGTACTCAGCTCGCCATCGCCGCGGGCAGCCTGGTCGTCGACATCGTGCGGATCCGGCTGGCGGACGCGGTCCCCATCTCCCTCGAACGGGTCAGGTTGCCCGCCGACCTGGTGCCCGGGCTGCTCGAGCTGCCGCTCGGCGGGTCGATCTACGACTTGCTCGAGGGGCATTACGGGATGACGCCGCAAGACGTGGTCGAGCATCTCGAGGTGGTTGAGGCGAGCGCTGACGAGGCAGCATTGCTCGGGATCGCGGAAAGCGCTCCGCTGCTGGCGATAACAAGGACGTCCCGGACGGCCGACGGCGTGGCCTTCGAGTTCTCCAACGACCTGTTTCGCGCCGACCGCACCTGCGTCACATTCCGTACTAAGGCAGAGCGAGCAGAGATCGTCGGACGTTCCGTCGGTGAGCGGGCTATCGACCTGCGCCCCGTAGTTCCGACCGCCGCGGAATAGTGTGCGCCCCGGCGGTCGCGGCTGAGAAGCTTTGCCTAGAGCTCTCTGCGTGACCTCCGGGGCGCGCGACGCCGGCAATCTTTCCGGTCAGACCGAGCTGGCCCATTAACCCGGATCAGAACGCGGTCAGATTGCCGGCGCGTCTCGTGTCAACCCATGTGCTCTGGGTCGATCCCGTGTATCGCAGGTACCTTCACGGTCCTGTGACCTGACGTGCCGCCAAGGATGATCTTCCGCAGCGACACGTTGTTGCGGTAGTTCGTCTCGTGCAGGACCTTGTTCGGGTTGGCGATGATCTCGATGTAGTACGTGCCGTTCCGCAGGTGCGTGATGTTGAACGCCTGTCCCGGCAGGAACTGCTCGTAGGTGTCACCCCAGCCGATCGGCATCATTTCCTGAACCGACAGCGCCGTCTGCGAGCCGCAGGCCCCGCTGAAGAAGCCGAGGAAATTGGGCTGCCACAGCGCGTGCGGCAGGAGCAGGTTGACTGGGTCGGTCGGGGCGATGCAGAATCCGACCTTCCGGCTCTTGACGATGGTCGTCTTGTTCTTAGCGAGCAGCCGGTACTGGGCGAACTGCTCGAAGTGCCAGTGGGTGTGCCCTGGCTTGTCGTCAAAGCCCATCGTCCCCGCCCTGGCCCGGCCGATGATCCGGCCGTTCTTCCAGAAGTACTGGAAGGCCTTCATCACGGGCGCGCCGTGCGATCTGAAGCCCTCCACGTCCAGCCTGGAATTGCCTCCGCTCCAGACCGTCGCGCCGAACGTGACCTGGTCCGATGGATGGCTGCCGCGGAAGTGGAACGCCCGAATGCCCCAGGAGGGCAGCGGCGACAGGTCAGGCAACGACGATGACGGCGGGTTGGCGAGCGTCGGCACGTTCGCCGGCAGCACCGGCAGTGTGCCATGCCGGGCCGTGTGGTGCCTGCTGGCCACCCGGACGCACGGGAAACCGCATGACGACGGCTTGACGACCTTGACCGTCAGGGTTGCGGTCGACGAACGCGGGGTGAGGTGCAGGAAACGCTGCCACAGCGTGGTGATGTGGATGGTGACCTTGTACTTGCCTAGCGGGACCTTGGCAGCGATGAAGCCCGCGTCAACGCCCCAGCCGCGCTGGATGCCCCACGCATTGGCGAGCTGGAACGGATCGGACACGCACTCTTGGGGGAAAGGCGACCTGCGCGGCGCGTTCGGCCCGGAGCGCTGGGAGAAGTTGTTCGGGCAGAACGAGCCCACCTGCGCAGCGACGATCTTTCCGGACGAGTTGCGGACGGTGATGCGGACGAAGCGGTGAAGCCCGTCCCAGTTCTTGACGGTGCGGTCAGGCAGCGGACGCCTGGTGGTCCCGCCGCCCCGAAGGCTAATGATCTGGGTATTCGTAATCGGCTTGGCGTAACTGGCGCGCTGCACGTTAAAACGCAACGGACCGCCGACGGCGACGACATAGGCACCGGTGTCAATGAAAACCTTCTTGCCAAATCTGGGAACATTGATGGTCTTCTGGGCAAGTATGAGCTTCACCATCGGGCCGCCTGTGCCGCTGGCGCTGACCTGCGCCGATGCGAGTCCGGCCGGCAAGCCGGTCGCAGCAGCCAACCCCACGGCCGTCACGACGGCAGACCGCAGAGCCCATCGCGAGTTTCTCATCCAGTCTCCTCACTCCACAAAGGCCGCAGGCGGGGCGGGCAGCGGGCCGCCAAGGCCCAGATTGGGTACACCGCCATAGGCGCACAAGCATTGGGTAAACCGGGATCTTCAAGATCTGACGATTCGAAGCACCGTCACGTTGCGTTATATGCAGAAAAACTTTGTTACGTTACCAACCTGATATCGGCGAGCAGAGGGCCCGCTGCCGGTCCGGATGATCGAGACCGGGCATGCTGATCAGATGCGAACTGACCTTCCTATCTGCCGGACATGTGGCGTGCAGTACGGCGCTGAGCGCTCCGACTGCCCCATCTGCCTTGACGAACGTCAGTACGTCGGCTGGGACGGCCAGCAGTGGACGACTCTGGCTGAACTGAAGACCGCGGGGCACAAGGGCGTCCTTGCCGAGGAGGGCGTGGGCATCACCGGTATCGGCGCCGAGCCGGCGACCGCGATCGGGCAGCGGGCCCTGCTGGTCAGGACGCCGTCGGGGAACGTGGTCTGGGACATGATTACGTACCTGGACGAGGAACTAATCGCAGCGGTCAACGCCCTTGGCGGGGTCAGCGCAATCGCGGTCAGCCACCCCCACTTCTACGGGAGCATGGTCGAATGGGCGCACGCCTTTGGCGCGCCCGTCTACATTCATGCGGCTGACCAAGAGTGGGTCGCCAGACCGGATGATTCGGTTGTTTTCTGGGACGGAGAAACGCGCCAGATCGGTGTCGGCCTCACGCTGATCAACGCCGGGGTGCATTTCGAGGGCGGCCAGGTGCTGCACTGGGCGGACGGCGAGAACGGCAGGGGAGCGCTTTTTTCCGGCGACATCCTGGCCGTGGTGGCCGACAGGCGCTGGGTGAGCTTCATGTACAGCTACCCCAACCTCATCCCTGAACGGCCGCGAGCGATCCGGCGTGCCCTCAGCCTGCTCGAGCCGTTCGGGTTTGACGCGGTCTACGGCGCCTGGTGGAAGCGCGTGGTGCGGGCCGATGGCCCGGCAGCGGTCAGGCGCTCGGCCGAGCGGTACTTCAGGTTCGCGCTCGACGACTCATGACACGTGGCCGTCCTCGCCGCGGGATGCTGACGCTTCAGCGGCCGCGGCGCGGGACTTCCGCCGGGCGGACGTTGGCGGCTTCATCGGGCGATCCTTGGGCGGCTTGCCGGCGGCCGGCCTGATCGGCGGGATCGGAGTGTAGGGCCAGCGTCGTGGCCCGGACCAGAGTGCGGGCACGGCGTCGATGGCTTCCGCGATCGCATAGGCCGCCTGCTCATAGTTCACCCGCCAGCCGACGAACTCGGGCCAGGCTTCTTCTGCCTCGCGCTCGGTCGGGAAGTCCACCTTCTCCATCCTGGCGACGGCGTCCAGGAACTCGTCGTACGTGAGCGAAATGCCCGCATCGGGATCAGGCTCCTCGGGCACTTTCAGGCCCATCGCTCTCGCGATCTCGGCCATGCACACGAATCCGCTGCGCAGGCAGAGCCTGGCAGGAACCTCTGGCGCGGCCCTCGGGGAGAGCGCGAGGAACAGGGCCGCCGAGTCCAGCACCGCGAGCAGCGCCGTGATCCACGACGACAGCGGCCGCGGCGAGCGGAACCGCACCAGCGGCAGGTAGGTGGTGTGGCTCTCGGTGATGTCGGCGGCGAAACGTTCCCACTGGGCATACAGATCGGGCAGCGTGTCGATCGTCGATGCCCCCGATCCCAGCGCGTAGTGCGTTCGCGCAAGCAGTTCGGGACCCCAGGACGGCACACCGGCCCTGGCGTTGAGCAGCGCGATGTCGGTCTCCCTGCGGTTGAACGCCGAGTACAGCGTCGGGAGGTAGGCGATCTGGAGCGTGACCGTAACAAGGCCCGCTACGGCGGCGCAATCCTGGATCACGCGTTCCCAAGCTCCGCTCACGTGGGAATCGCCGATGAACCACAGCGCCGGGCCTGCCGTGTTGAATGCCTCGGTGATTCCGCCCTCCATGAATGGCCACAGCAGCAGCGAGAAGCCGATGAAGAACAGCCCCAGCCAGGCGATGAGCTGCACGATCAGTATGACGGCGGCCTGGCTGGCCAGGACGCGGTCCCTGGTGCGATAGCTCTTGATCGGCTTGACCGCGATCTCATAGAGGGCATCCATCGCCTTGTCCACGGACCGGATCAGCCAGCTTCCGGTCGGCCTGGGCACGATGATCGTCCCGATGACGCTCCTGGCCGCGGTGATCACCAGAAGCCCGCCGATGACGGCCGCGATCACGCGGCCCGCCAGTGGCACGACCATGGCCCTCCCTCGACGCACCCGATGTCAGCCTGGCTTCGAATAGTAACGACGCCCCCCGATGCGGGTCCCGGCTCGGGCCGTGTGACCGGGCAACAACGGACCAACGCCTCTATTGCCGCTCGTATTGCTAGGAATACCGTAAAAGTCCACACTGGGAGGTGCGGTTATGGGCATCTTCAGGTTCGGAAATGCGGGTAAGCCGGCGGCGCCGTGGTCGGCGACGCGTCGGCGCATGGTGAAAAGCCTTTCTTGTCCCGGCAGCGGCGCTCGCGGCGGCCGTCGCACATGCTCCAGTTCCTCCGGCGGCTACGGCAACGGCGCGAGGCGCGCCTAGCCTGGGAACAGCCGCAGTGTCGGCGAAGCCAGCTCCGTCGGGACTGACCGGCACGGACTGGACCACAGTTAAAGACCTCTAGCAAGATCGTGGCGCTGACCTTTGACGCGGGCGCTAACGCCGACGGGGTGGCGAGCATTCTCCACACGCTCACCAGCAGTCATGTGCCAGCGACGTTCATGCTGACCGGCAACTTCGTGAAGAGCTTCCCGGCCCAATCGCGAGATATCGTCGCGGCAGGCGAGCTGGTCGGGGACCATTCCATGACGCATCCGTACTTCACGAAGCTGACCGACGCGCAGATGCGCAGCCAGGTGCGGAACGCGCAGCTGCAGATCATCTCGGCGACGGGCGCCGATCCGTGGCCGTGGTTCAGGTTCCCCTACGGCGACCGGACCGCGCACACGATCTCGGTCGTGAACGGGGTCGGCTTCGTGCCGGTCAGGTGGACCGTCGACACGCTGGGCTGGAAGGGCACGTCCGACGGCATCACTGCGCAAACCGTGGTCAACCGGGTCCTGGACGGCCTTAGGCCCGGTGAGATCGTGCTGATGCACTGCGGCTCCAATCCCAATGATCACTCAACGCTCGATGCTGACGCGCTGCCAACCGTGATCAGCGACCTGCGGGCGCGCGGGTACTCGTTCGTTACTTTGCACGCGATGCTCGGCTACCGATTCGTGCTGTCCGGCGGGCAGGTACATCAGTTCAGCGCGGCCTCGTTCGGGTCGCTGGGAACCCTGCCCTCAGGAGTCAAGGCCGTCGGAATCGCGCCAGCTCACGCGACTGGCGGATACTGGGTCCTGAAGTCCGATGGTGGCGTGAAGAACTTCAGCGCCGTGTGGAGCGGCTCGCTGGCCGGAAAGCTCCCATCCGGGGTGCGGCCCACCGCGATCGCTGCGGGTGCCACCCATGGTTACCTCGTTCTGACGTCAGACGGCGACGTCCATGGGTTCGGCACCGCAGGGTCAGGCTCTGATGCGGGCACGCTGCCGGCCGGAGTAACGGCGGTCGGGCTGGCCGTGAACCAGGCAACCGCCGGGTACCGGCTGCTTAGGTCGGACGGAGTGGTGGACAACTTCAACGCCCCGGCCCTTGGTTCGCTGCCAGGTCCGCCTTCCGCAGGCGTGCGGGTGACCGGCATTGCGGCGGCCGTAGGCGGTGGCTACTACGTGCTGACGTCGGACGGTGACATGCATGCCTTCGGCACTGCCCGGCACGGCGACCTGCTCGGCAAGCTTCCGCCGCGCGTCAGCGCCGTCGCGCTCGCAACACATCTGGCGACAGGCGGGTACTGGATCCTGAAGTCCAACGGCGGAGTCAATAACTTCGACGCTCCGTGGTACGGCTCGCTGGTCGGCCGGCTCGCGGCCGGGCAGAAGCCAGCCGGAATTGCCGGTCAGTAGCGGCCGGGGTGAGGCGTCCCCGGGC
>DATAEH010000175.1:0-53269 GCA_036258115.1 Streptosporangiaceae bacterium | reverse complement strand
ACTGCAGAAATCCCTGCGGTAGTTGGCTGGCAGTACGTCCCGGGGGTGGCCGAGGCCGAGGCGCCGCCATCGCGGCCGGCTCCCGTCTCGGTTGACCGGTTCGATCCGGGCTGGCTCGCAGCGCAGGCGCGGATCTCGGCTGCGGCAAGCAGGCCCGGGAGGGCAGGGGCCGTCGCGACCGCCGCGGCGGCAGTCCTGCTCTTGGCCGCATCGATGGCGACTACCGCGTGGCTGCCGACCGGGCTCGGCGCCCTGATCTGCACGGCTTGGTCAGCAGCGTGCTCCTGGTCAGTCTGGCGCGAGCGGTGCAGGTTCGTTGCGAGCATTGCTGGTGAACGGCGGCGGGTCGAGTTTGCACGGGCGATTCAGGTCCGCCTGCTTGAGCAGCGTCAGCGGGATCACCTCAGCCAGTACCGCGCGTGGCAGCGGCGCATCGGCGTGGCGGCCGGCCGGCGGGCCTGGTTACCGGTGGAGCTGCCGGGCGGGATGGACCGGGTCGACGTGGCCGGCGGTTCACTGGCGAGTTGGGCAGCGCTCATGACGACGGTCGCGGCTCCCAGGCTCGCCGCCGGCGGAGAGGTCACCGTCATCGACCTGACCGAGGGCGCGGTCGCAGCGGACCTGGTCCGCATCGCGCAGGGCGCCGGGCTGAGACCGCTGGTCTGGGTGCTGCCTGGCGACCTGCCGCGACTTGACCTCGGCGCCGGACTTGAAGCCGCGGCACTGGCCGACGTACTGGCCCTGACAGCCGTGGCGGCTGGACCGCAGCGGGCCGGCGCCACATCGGCAGACAACCCAGCGGGCGATGCCGCGGCGGACTGCACGCTGCTCGAGCGGGTGCTCGGCGTTCTCGGGCCTGATCCGCGACTGGCCAGCGTGAACGCGGCGCTGAGGGCGCTCGCCGACATCGGTGACCCGCTGGCCGACGTGCGTGCAGGACTGCTCACGAACGGTCAGCTCGCGCAGATCGGCACGATGTTCAGGCACGGCGCAGCCGAGCGGATCGTGCTAGAGCGGGCGTTCGTGCTTGAGTCCAGGCTGCGCGGGCTGGACCCGCTTGGCGCCGCGCAGCCGCCAGCAGCGCCATTCCCGACGCGGCTGCGGGTCGCCGCCCTCGACCGGCGAGCTGGCGTAATCGGCAACCAGATGATGAGCGCCTACCTGGTGGCGGCGACCACTCATATGCTGCGCCAGGCAGAACCTGGGAAGCCGTGGGCGCACGTGGTGTGCGTGCTCGGCGCCGAGCGGCTGGCGAGCGACGCGCTGGACCGGATTGCCGTTGCATGTGAACTCTCCCGCGCTGGGCTGCTGCTCGCGTTCCGCACTATCCCGTCTGGTGTCCGTGAGCGTCTGGGCAGGGGTAATGCGGCGTTCGGGTTCATGCGGCTCGGCAACGGTGACGACGCGCGTGCGGCCAGCGAGCTGATCGGAACCGAGCATCGCTTCGTCGTTGCGCAGATCACTGACACGGTCGGGACGTCGCTCACCGACACGTCGGGCGGCTCCTATACGAGCACGGCCGGCACGTCCGAATCGGTTGCCGACTCCATGTCGGAGAGCATCAGCAGAGGCGGCAGCAGGGGACGCGGAAGGGGACGGCATGGGATCGGTCCGTTCGGTGACTTCAATTCCAGCTCGAGTCGGGACTTGAACTACTCACTGAGCGAGTCGGAGTCGGTATCGCTGACCGCGGGCATCAACTCTGGCACGTCGTGGGGTCTCAGCCTGTCCCGCGCCTTCGGTAAGAACGCCTCGCAGGGGCGTACTCTGCAGCGGTCACGCGAGCTGCTGGTGGAGCCCGACGAACTGCAACGACTGCCGCTCAGCGCGATGATCGTGAGTTATCCCACTGCGTCCGGCCGCACCCTGGTGCTGGCCGACACCAACCCGGCGTTGTCCTCGCTGGCCGATGAGAGTGCGTGAGCTCGGCGGCGAGCGGATCGTGGGCGCACGCAATCCCCAGCGACAGCGGCCTGCCTTTGCCGTGGCAGACTCGGACGAATGCAGCGCCCATTCAGCCAGGTTAACGTCTTTAGCCCGGAGCCTTTCCTCGGTAATCCGGTCGCCGTCGTGCTCGACGCCTCAGGCATGACCGCCGAGCAGATGCAGCTCGTCGCGAACTGGACCAATCTGTCGGAGACCACGTTCGTACCACCGGCTGACGATCCCGGCGCCGATTACCAGGTCAGGATCTTCACGCCTTCGACGGAGCTGCCGTTCGCCGGTCACCCGACGCTCGGCACCTGCCACGCATGGCTGGAGTCCGGCAATCAGCCCAGGCAGCCCGACATGATGGTCCAGCAGTGCGGCGCTGGCCTCGTGCGCATCCGCCGCAGTGGCGGCCTGCTCGGCTTTGCTGCACCACCGCTGATCCGTTCAGGCGCGGTGGACGAGGCGCTGATCGAACAGGTCGCCGGGCAGCTTCAGATCGCCCGAACCGACATCGCCGCCGCGCAGTGGGCCGATAACGGGCCAGGCTGGATCGCGATCCTGCTGGACAGCGCACAGGCGGTGCTCGACGTTCGCCCGGGTGACGGGGACCTCGACGTCGGCCTGGCCGGGCCCTACCCGCCCGGCTCGGAGTGCGCGTTTGAGGTGCGGGCCTTCTTTCCGGCGGGCGGCCGTTCGGTCGAGGATCCCGTCACCGGCAGCCTCAACGCCTCGCTCGCTCAGTGGCTGGTTTCGTCGGGCCGGGCGTCGGCACCGTACGTCGCCAGCCAGGGCACCGTGCTCGGGCGGCGCGGCAGGGTGCACATTGACGCCGATGCTGACGGCACGATCTGGGTGTCCGGCGCGACCACCACCATGGTCAGCGGGCAGATCGCTCTCTAGCGGATTGGCAACCGGCTTCGCGCGTCTTCCGGAAGAAGATCAGGTATGAGACGAACGCGAAAAGCCAGGCAAGCCCGCCGATGGCCAGCCTTATTTCCGCATGGGACGTAGTCCAACCAGCGGCGATAGTGCCAGCGATTGACGCACCCGCAGATGCCGCAGCAGATCATCGCTAGCGCCGGAGCTCGAGGCTTCGGATCGTTGAAGAGCCTTTGGTGAAGCCGCTTACCGGTCATTACGAATAGCAGGCTCCATAAGCACGAAGTATCACCCGCTGCGTCGGCTTGATCTGTCCGTACTCGGCGGCCGGACCTACCTGCCCACACCACTGAGGCTCCGCAGCGGCCTGAGCGCCGTCTCGCGCTGCTTGCTGTCGAGCCAGGCCACCAGTTCGGCGATGGGGCTCTGCTCGCAGGCCGGGCAGACATCCGCCTGTGCTCGCCTGCCGGACTGGAGGGCGCTGTAGAGGCGCACGAGGCCAGCCTCGTCGCTGTCCTGGCCGCAGAGGTCACAGGTGTGGAACTGGACGGTTTCTGTTCTGACTGCCATGGCACTGGCCTCCCTCCAGGTGGGGAGTCTAAGCGCCCAGCTACGGCTGGCTGACGTGGTATTTGATTCGCTTGCCGTTCGTCGCATCCACCAGACGCCGAGTCCCAAGCGGAGAAGGCAGCGTGACGCTGATGCTGATCACCCCGACCGCCTCGACGTGGCAGTCGCTGATGTGCCGGTTGACCAAATGCAGAGTGACTCGATGCGGGTAGGACCGAGTGATTAGCAGCGGGCGATGACCACACGGCTTGGCGGCTCGCACGGTGATGACCCGTCCGTCTGGACTGACCCCGACGGGCAGCACTATATGTGGGTTGCGAGGCGGAGCCGGGAATTCCTCGAACCCGCACGCTGAGACGGCGAGCATCAAGATTCCCAGTACCAGCGGAATGCGCATCGATCGCACGGGTGATCACCAAACTCTCGGCTACCCCGATGACTGGCTGAGGTGATACCTGACTGGCTTGCCGGTAGTCGCATGCACCAACTCTCGGGCTCCCAGCGGCTGCGGCAGTATGGCCCTGACGTTGACGACCGGGAAGACCTCAGCGTGGCAGTCAATATCCGGGTTGACCAAACGCAGGGTGACTCGATGCGGGTACGAGCGGGCGATCAGGTGCGGGCGGTGCCCGCATGCCTTTACGGCTCGCACAGTTATGACTCGACCATCGTGGCTGACCATGACCGCCATGCTTATGGATGGATAGCGAGGCGGAGCACTGATTCCGTTGATGTCGCATGCCGAGACGGCGAGCATCAGCAGTCCTGCTGCCAACGGCACGCGCATTGATCGCACGGTGATCACCACTTCATGGCTGCGGCAATCAGAGAGTAGCGACCGGACGGGATCTAGGCCACTGGCACAGCCAGGCACACAGGGCTAGTTCCAGCGAACGAGTGCCCGACTAGCGCATGGCGGTCAGGCTCGACTTAGGCGGCACGACGAACCCGACCGCGGCCGACAGTCCAGCTAGAAGGCCGAACAGAACGTAGTCGCCCATGGGAAGCCGACCCGATGGTGCGCCGTGCCTGAGGCGCTCGCCATGGGTGGGAGCGCTCACATGTGTGTGAGCCCCGATATTGGCCACCGGATCGGGGGCCGAATAGAGCCGCAAACTTTGATGGCAGCCATACCGGACAGAAGGCGGCACGATCGACGCCTTGATTCCGTTGCCGGAGAACGGCCTGCTCTCGTTACTGGAGAACGCCTTGCTCTGGTTGCTTGAGAACAGAGTGCCGAACGCGATACCCGCTGTCAGGCCCACGCACCCGAGTAGCACGACGACCATGACCCTCCTGAGCATGCCTTCAATGTACTCCGGTACGCGATGCTGCTTTAAGCGATCAGGTCTCCGATATTCGGCATCCGGTGGCACGGCGGGTTCCTGACTGATATGTACGCATTATGAGCAACGACCCAGGCATCGGAGCCGGGGCAAGCGCGCCCTGGTACCGGGTCGTCGCGATCCCTGACGTCAGTTACGGTGGCAGCGCCGAGCGGGACTACGCGGCTGTGCTGCCCGCCCTGCTGGACGCCGTCCAGAACCGCCGGACCTTCGTCACCGGCTGGCTGTCGCGCGGCGGCGGTGCGCCGCTGGAGCTGCTCACCAATGCCGGACCGCTGCCTTCGCCAGTCGCCAGCCCGCGACACCAGGCTGGCGACGTATCACCGGAAGACGCCGGGTGGCAGAACGGCACGGGGCAACTCGACGACGGCGGGCAACCGGTCGGACCGCTCATGGAGCCAATCGGGACGGCAGAGCGATCTGGCGGTCGGCACCAGGAAGCTGAGCATCCGTACGGCCCGCAAGGGGAGTTCCTGGCCAGACTGGCGAGCAGCATTACCCGGCCAGAGCGCAGCGAGCTGCTGTTTCCCTGGGGTGCGCGCGGCGTGCCCTGCCAAGACACGCTGATGGCCGACCTCGACGCGATGGTGTGGGCGCCGTGCCCCGGGCGACAAGCGCTGCGCTCCGCCGACCCGGCCGGGCGCGGTCCCTGGACGGCGGGCGGCGGGGGCCAGCCAGCCGGCGGCGTGCTCGGTGCCCCGTGGCTCGCTGGCGGAGCCGGCTCGGCGGGGCCGACCCTGTTCGAGAGCGCGCTGACGACGCTGATGACACGGCCCTTCGGCTGGCTCGTGGTCGCCGAGCCGACCGACATCATCGATGCCGAGATCGACGATTTGCGCGCGCGGCTAACGGTGCTGCGAAGGTTCGATGAAGAGCAGTCCAGATTCGACGCCGACCGCGCCGTGAGCCGCCTCGCTGAGCTCGACGCCTTCCATGAGGCGGGCCTCTGGCAGGTCAGGGTGCTGGTCGGGGCCTCCGATGCCGAACAGCTGAGTGTGCTGGCGCCGATGTTGGTCGGCTCGATCGACCTGAGCGCACATCCGTACCGGCTGCGCGGCCCCGGGCGGGCGGTTGACCTCGCCGATGCGCTGGCCGCGACGAGCGTGACCGACGCCGACGGGTCTGGGGTACCGTTCACGGCGACCGCGGGTGTTCTTGCCGCGCTCGCTGGATTGCCCAGGCGTGAGGTTCCCGGTGTCCGCCTGCTCGACGTCGGCTACTTCGACGTGACTGCCGAGCCCTCCGGCGACAACGAGATCAGCATCGGCACGATCCTGGACGGCCAGGACCGCCCGGTTGGCGACCTCGGGGTGTCGCTGGCAACCCTGAACCGGCACGCGCTCGTCACGGGCGCGACCGGGTCTGGCAAGTCGCAGACGGTCAGGCACCTGCTTGAGCAGCTCACCAGGTCGAGTGTGCCCTGGCTTGTCGTCGAACCCGTCAAATCGGAGTACGCGGCAATGGCCGCCCGGATAGCGCCGGCGGGCGCCAAGCTGACGCTGATCAGCCCGGCCGATCCTGATGCCACGCCGCTCGCCATCAGCCCGCTCGCGCCGGAACCGGGCTTCCCGGTGCAGACGCACATCGATATGGTTCGGGCGCTGTTCCTGGCGGCGTTCGACGCGCACGAGCCATTCCCGCAGGTCATGACCCAGGCGCTGCAGCGGGTCTACGAGTCCTGCGGATGGGATCCCGTCTCGGGTTCGAGCCGCCCCGGTGCGGTCGTCCCGCCCGCCGTTCCGACGCTCGCCCAGCTTCAGAGCGCTGCGATGGAGGTGATCGCCGAGGTCGGCTACGGGCCTGAGCTGCAGGCCGACGTCCGCGGCTTCGTTGACATCAGGCTCAGGTCGCTTCGGACCGGGTCGGCTGGGCGGTTCTTCGAAGGCGGTCATCCGGCCGATATCGCCGAGCTGCTCAGGCGCAACGCCGTGCTCGCGATCGAGGACGTCGCCAACGACGAGGACAAGGCGTTCCTAATCGGCACGCTGATCATCAAGATCACCGAGCACCTGCGGCTGCGGCAGCGGGCAGCCGCGAGCGCCCGCGACGGCTCCGCGAGCGCCCACGACGGCTCCGCCAGTGACAGCTCGGCAAGCGGGGGCAAAGGTTCTGCAAGCGGGAGCCAAGGCTCCGCCAGCGACGGGCCCAGCAGCGGCGGCTCCGCCCACGGTGGCGACGACGTGCTGCGGCACGTCATCGTGATCGAGGAGGCGCACCGGCTGCTCCGGGCCGGCCGCCCTGGCGCGAGCGGCCACGCCGTCGAGCTCTTCGCCGGCCTGCTCGCCGAGATCCGCGCGTACGGCGAGGGCCTGGTGATCGCCGAGCAGATCCCGGCCAAGCTGATGCCGGACGTGGTCAAGAACACCGCGCTCAAGATCGTCCACCGGCTCCCAGCTAGCGACGACAGGGAACTGGTCGGCGCGACGATGAACCTGGACGCCGAGCAGTCCAGGCAGGTGGTCTCGTTCCCGCCGGGCGTCGCCGCGGTGTTCGCCGACGGGATGGACCGGCCGCTGCGCATCAAGGTGCCATTCGGCGGGCATGCGGAGCGACCGCCAGCGCCTGACCAGCTCGCGCCGTCGCCGCTGGCGGCGCGCCGGTCGTCGGCCTGCGGTCCCGAGTGCACCTCCGGCCGTGCGTGCTCCCTGCTTGAGCTGCGCTCGGCTGATCTGCTCGCCGCGTCTGACGACTTCGCCTGGCTCCGGGTCTGGACCGAGGCGATGGTCCTGGCGTTCCTGACCAACTCCCCGCTGCCCGTCGTCCCCGCGGCGCTCCGGTCGCGCTGGTCCGGCCTGGATGCGAGGCTGCGCGATTGCGTGCTGGCGAGCGTGATTGAACGGGCGGTCGCCGGGCGGTCCCGTGCGATCAGGAATCACTTCCAGCCAGAAAAACTAAGCGCGGCGGTCAGTGCCGTCGCTTTGCGGATACTGAGCGGCGGCAAGGGCGCTTTGACCCAGGTCGGCCAAGAGTGGGTCATCCCGCAGCTGCAGTGGCTGCACGAGATCGAGCGGGCGCTGCCGCTCACCGGCCCGACCACCGATCCCTTCGAACTGGCCCTGCCACTGGAGTTCGAGCTGCCCGGGCTGATCGACCGCCCCGACATCAAAATCGGTCAGCGGGTGAGCGCGCTGCGCAGGCATCCGCTGTCAATGGAGCTGGACGCCAACCGGATGCCAGCGTGGACCGCGCTACTCGGTGAGGACGATCAGCGCGGCTTCGCCGCCGACCTGGCCCTGCTGGCCGTCGGTTCCAGCCACCGAGGTCAGCTTTTGCAGGCTGCCGGCGAGATGGGCGTGGCCGGCTGGCTCGAGCCCGTGCTTTCCTGGCCGCGCCGTTTCATCGTGGGCCCTTACGAGATCGAAACGGGACAGGCGGTCCCGAACTAACCCGGTTTGCCATTGGCCGCGGGCGAACAGCCAATCGGAGTATGGCGCGCGAAGTTGGCCTGTCCGCAGGCAGAACGGATCGCGAGCGCATTACCTTTGCAGCCCAAGAGCCGAAGCGGCTCGCTGAAGGGGGGACGGTCAAATGGTTTTGCCTCCGGTCAAGATGTTCGACGCCAGCACGCCGCCAGAGTCGGCACCGCCTGGCTACCGGGCGGTGGCTGGCTACATTGGCGGCGACACGCCGCACGTCTGGACCGAGGCGGAATGGCGACGTTTCGGCAAGCTCCGCAAGCTACCGATCTGGGTCCGGTCGGATCCCGCCGATGTGCGCGCCGAGTCAGACGCATTCGCAGCCCTCCAACGGCTGTTCGATCTGCACGTTCCACGCGGAACGACCGTCGCGCTCGACCTCGAGACCGCGGTTAACGCGAACTACGTGCGCACCTTCCATCGGGTCATGCGGTGGGCTGGCTTCTATGCCTGGGTCTACGGATCGGTGTCCACCGTCTTCAAGAATCCACCGGCAGACGGTTACTGGGTTGCCGACTATGCGGGCAAGGGGCCATTCCTGTACCCGCACAAGATGGTCAAGGCCACGCAGTATGACGACGGACCGCACTATGACTCATCCCTGGTGAAGTTCTGGCAGTACTACTGGCGGCTTTGGAAGTAGTACGGCAAGCCCGAGGTCAGCCGAGGTTCGAAACGGGCTTGCTCGGGCATCGACTCGGTCAGAAGTCGAGGCGGGCATCGCACGTCGTTCCGTCATGTCATCGGCGGATCTCTAGACCGGGCGAATCCCGATAGGCCAAACTGCAGGAAATACATCCAGTTAGGGGCTAGTTTGTTCTTTATCCGAAGAGACAGAGCCTTGACCCCGACTGCCGCGGCGCGGATCGCGCCTGCGGCTGGATAGCATTTGCGCAGATGAGCAAGCTTCCGATCAGGGCTCGGGTCGCAACGACCCTCGGAGAGGCCGCAGGCAAGGTTTCGCGGTTGACCGGGCGTGGCGATGGCTCCGTAATTGGCGGAGTCGTTGGCCTGCGCG
Source organism: Streptosporangiaceae bacterium (assembly GCA_036258115.1). GTDB lineage: Bacteria > Actinomycetota > Actinomycetes > Streptosporangiales > Streptosporangiaceae > Chersky-822. The sequence continues at coordinate 44,108 of DATAEH010000175.1, read as the reverse complement.
TCGCCCCAGACCTGCTGAAACAGCTAGCTGTCGGCCGCCAGATCGTGCTCGTGACTGGCACGAACGGCAAGACGACGACGACCCGCCTGGTCACCGCGGCAATAGCTTCGCTCGGCCAGGAAGTCGCATCGAACGCGTTCGGCGCCAATATGGAGAGCGGCCTGGTGTCAGCCCTGGGCGGCGCCCCCGACGCGCCCTACGCGGTGCTCGAGGTCGACGAGCGTTACCTGCCGTCGATGATGAAGGCGACGAACCCGAGAGTCGTCGTCCTGCTGAACCTCAGCCGCGATCAGATGGACAGGGCCGCCGAAATCTGGCTCGTGGCGAGGCGGTGGCGGGAAGCCTTCGAAGCAATGCCGGACTGCTGGGTGGTGGCTAACGCCGACGATCCGCTCGTCGCCTGGGCCGCCGGATCCGCCGGCCACGCGGTCTGGGTCGCTGCCGGCCAGCGCTGGCACGAAGACTCGTGGTGCTGCCCGCAGTGCGGCTCGCACCTGCGCAGGGATGAACTCGGCTGGCGGTGCGGCGAATGCGGGCTATCCAGGCCGTCGGCCCGCTGGGTGCTGGATGGCGACACTGTCATCGACTCGATTGGCGCCGTGCGGGAGCTCGACCTGTCGCTGCCTGGCCGGGCCAACAGGTCCAACGCCGTGATGGCGCTCGCGGTCGCCGGGCTGTTCGGGGCCGACGTCGATCAGGCACTGCCAAACCTCCGGTCGGTCGTGTCGGTGGCGGGCCGGTATACGACGATCGAGCGGCGGGGGCGGAAGCTGCACCTGCTCCTCGCCAAGAATCCGGCCGGCTGGCTGGAGGCGTTCGACGTGCTCGATGCCGACCGCCGGCCTGTGCTGCTCGCGGTGAACGCGCAGGTACCGGACGGCAAGGACACCTCGTGGCTGTGGGACGTCGACTACCGGGTACTGCGGGGCCGCCCTGTGCTGGTGTCCGGCGAGCGCCGGATCGACCTGGCGGTGCGGCTCGAAGCAGACGAGATCCCGTTCGAGCTTGTCGAGGGGATCGAGGCGGCGGTGGACAAGGTGCCGCCTGGCGGGCTGGACGTGATCGCCAACTACACAGCGTTCCAGCAGATCAGGGCCACGCTCGGGCGGGCCGCATGATGAGCCGCCAGCTTGCCGGCCGCAAGCTCGCCGGACGCCAGCCCAGGCCTGCCGGTTGCCTGGCTTGCGATCGTGAGCGTCGATGCGGGAAGGTCTTTGGCAGATGACAGCGCCGCACATGGACGGTTCGCAGCGGTATGCGAACGGGTCTGATGACGGCTTGTCCGACTCGGTGTGGACGGCGCACCAGCCCAGCATGAACGGAGTGCACCCTGGCGAACGTGAACACGGGGGTGGCGGCCGGATGAACGGGCAGAGCACGCTGCGGCTGGTGTGGATCTACCCGGACCTGCTCAGCACCTATGGTGACCGCGGCAACCTGATCATGCTTGCCCGTCGGGCCAGGCTGCGTGGCTTGAACGTCGAGCCGGTTGAGGTGAACTCCGATCAGCCGGTGCCGACCCAAGGCGACATCTATCTGCTCGGCGGCGGTGAGGACCTGCCGCAGGTCCTGGCGGCGCAGCGGCTGCGCGCCGACGGCGGCCTCAAGGCTGCCGCCGCGGGCGGCGCCGTGATCTTCGCGGTCTGTGCCGGATATCAGCTCATCGGCAATGTCTTCGGCGGCGCACAAGGCGAACCGGTGGACGGCCTTGGCATCATGGACATCACCAGCGCTCGCGGTGAGAAACGCGGCGTGGGCGAGATCCTGGCCGACGTCGATCCGACGCTCGGCGTGGAACGGCTCACGGGGTTCGAGAACCATCAGGGCGTGACGAGGCTCGGGTCCGGCGCCCGCCCGCTCGCGCGCACGATCATCGGCGTCGGCAACGGCGACGGCACCGAAGGCGCCCACGCGGGCCGTGTGCTTGGAACCTACCTGCACGGACCCGCGCTGGTCCGCAATCCAGGGCTGGCCGACCTGCTGCTGAGCTGGGCTGCGGGCCCGCTGCCGCCGCTTCCCGAGGCTACCGAAACCTGGACGCTGCAGTTGCGCGCGGAGCGGCTCGGCGCTGTGTCTGCCGCAAGCTGACCGCGCTCAGTACACCAGCGCCTTCGCGCCGTCCGCGAGCACCTCGGCTACGAACGTCGCGGCACCGGCGATGCGGACGCCTTCTATTAGGTCGTCTTCGGTGATCTCGCGGCGGGCCGCGCATTGGGTGCAGACCGTCACCGACCCGGATTTGAGTATCGTCTCGAGCAACTCGCCGAGCGGTGTCGCGTAGGGCAGCCTAAAGTCATCGGCCTGGCCGGGCAGGGCAAGCAGCGTCGCGTCGCCGGTCAGCCACAGCGAGACTGGCACGCCGCTCGCGACAGCCGTCGCGGCGACGGTGAACGCCTGGTTGCACCGTTCTGGATCATTCTTGCCCGCCGTCGCCTTCACGACCAGTGCGCCAGAAGCCATGCGACACAGCGTAATCCCGCCAGCCCTGCCGCACGGCTCCGCGCCGCCGCGAGGCCCATCGATGGACCGTTGGTGGGGTCAGGACACCACCATGGGTTCTGCGAGGGTTGTTCGGGGTGCACGGAATGGGAATCCGCGCGGGCGGGCGGGGTGAGTCTCGGGTGCTCGGCGTGGGAAAGGTGCGTCCGGCAGGTTGCCTCTTAAGGTGATGGCGTGGCTGCGGACGTGACGGCGATCATCCTGACCGTCGCGTGCGCCGCGATCGCCGCATGCTGCGCGGTCCTCGTTCTCAGGCTCTGGCGCGCGGGGCGCCTCGGACGCAACGCGAGCGACCAATCGCGCTAGCCGTAGGCTTTGCGAATGGATTCCGCGCAAACCGACCCGCTTTCGAAGGTGCACGAACCGGATCCCGCGATCGCCCCGCTGAGCTTCCTGCTTGGCCGCTGGGAAGGGGCGGGCGTCATGGGCTACCCGACGATCGAAAGCCGCAACTACGGTGAGGAACTCACCTTCAGCCATACGGGCAAACCGTTCCTGGTCTACTCGAGCCGCACCTGGCTGCTTGAGCCTGACGGCTCGATTGGCCGCCTCTCCCATATGGAACTCGGCTTCTGGCGGCCGCAGCCAGACAACGGGCTCGAGGTGCTGATCGTTCACCCCACCGGGGTCAGCGAGGTCTACTACGGCACGATCAGCGGGACCAAGATCGAGATGGCGACCGACGCCGTGGTCAGAACGGCGACAGCGAAGGACGTCACGGCCGGCAAGCGGCTCTACGGACTGGTGGGCGAGGATCTGGCGTATGCCTACGACATGGCCGCGGTCGGGCAGCCACTCCAGCCGCACCTGTCGGCCCAGCTCAAGCGAGTTGGCGGGCCACCGCGCGTGTAGTCGAAGACCACGAGCCTGGTTTCAGGGAACAAATCAGAAAAGAGAATCCCCCGGGCTGCTCCCGTGACGACCGCACTAACGCAGGTCATCGCGGGGACCGACTGGACAAGGCCGATCACCCGGGGGTCCGGTGTCTGCCGTGTATTCGCCGACCGCCGCCTTGGCGGCACGCGACACAGCCTAGAAAGGACTGAATCGCAGGCCGGTGACGCGCGCACCCGGCTTACGCCGGCTGCGCTCCACGGGACGGCGGCTAGCTGACAGCCACCTCGCGAGTCCGACATCTATGCATACTGTTGGACCACCTCCTTTCCCGCGTTAGCCAGAACGCTACGACACTGTCACGCTGGCGGGCAAGTCGGTTATTGCGACGTCACTAGACTCGGGTCATGTCGCAGACGTGGGATGACACGCTGCGGGCCAGCGGGTACCGGGTCACACCGCAGCGCCAGCTGATCCTGGAAGCGGTGACGAGGCTTGAGCACGCCACCCCTGAGGAGATCTACGCCGAGGTCAAGCAGACCGCTGTCGGGCTCAACCTTTCCACCGTGTACCGCACGCTGGAGCTGCTCGAGCAGATCGGCCTGGTCACCCATACCCATCTCGGGCACGGCGCGCACCGGTATCACCTGGCCGCCGATGCCCAGCACGTGCACCTGGTCTGCCGTTCCTGCGACGCGATCATCCAGCTTGACCCGGCGGCGGTGGCCTCGCTGGTCCGCACCCTGGAAGCGGACTACGGCTTCGAGACCGATGTCGGCCACCTGACCGTGTTCGGGACCTGCGCCGATTGCCGCGATGCGGACGTTGCGCGGGCGCTGGGTAGCGAAAGGGCGGTAAATGAGAGGCGGGTTCCAGAACGGCCCGCTTAAGGTGGCGGAATGTCCCTGCTGACCGCCCGAGGCGTCAGCGTCTCTTTCGGGGCGCTCGCGGTGCTACACGACGCGAGCCTGGCGGTCGCCGCTGGTGACCGGATCGCCGTCGTCGGGCCGAACGGCGTCGGCAAGTCAACTCTGCTCAAGGTCCTGGCCGGGCTGGTGCAGCCGGACACCGGAACGGTCAGCGCCGCGGGCACGGTCGGATACCTCCCGCAAGAGCGCGATCGTCGCGAAGGCGAGACGGCGATGGGCTACCTGGCCAGGCGGACCGGGGTCGGGGCGGCCGAGTCGGCGATGCTGGGCGCATCGGCGCGACTCGCCGCGGCCAGCGAAGGGACCGCCGGCGAGGTTAGCGAGAAGAAGGCTGGGCGGGATTACGCCGCCGCGCTCGATACCTACATGGCGCTCGGCGGTCCTGACCTTGAGGTCCGTGCCACGGAACTGGCGGCGGAACTAGGCCTGCCCGCGGATCTGGACAGGCCGGCGTCGGGGTATTCGGGCGGCCAGGCAGCCAGGCTGGCCCTCGCCGCCGTGCTGCTCGCGCGGTTCGACGTCCTGCTGCTCGACGAGCCGACCAACGACCTGGACCTGACCGGCCTGGATCTGCTCGAGAGCCACCTCGACGGGTTCCGCGGAGGGCTCGTCGTGGTGTCGCACGACCGGGCGTTCCTGGAACGCACCGCGCTGGACGTGCTCCAGATCGATCCGCATACCCGCGAGGTCAAGCTCTACGGAGGCGGATACCAGGCCTACCGCGAAGAACTACTGCGGGACAAGGCGAAGGCCGCAGAGGCGTACGAGACCTTCGCCGCCACCAGGGACGGATTGGTGGAGCGGGCCAGGCGGCAGAAAGAGTGGGCCCGCTCTGGTGAGCGAACGGCAAAAAGCGACGCCATGCGGCGTAAGGAGCCAGACAAGAACATCAGGCGCGGCATGGTCGCGGGCGCACAGCGGCAGGCAGCCAGGGGAGCGGCGACGCTGCGGGCGATCGAGCGGCTCGAGCCGGTCGCCGAGCCGCGCAAGGAGTGGGAGTTGCGGCTGCGCTTCGGCGCGGCGACGCGCAGCGGCGAGATCGTCGCCGTGCTCTCCGACGCCGTGATCAGGCGGGGCAGCTTTCAGCTCGGGCCAGTCAGCTTGCAGCTGAACTGGGGCGACCGGATGCTGGTGCGAGGCGACAACGGCTCAGGCAAGACCACGCTGCTGCAAGCGCTGCTCGGCCGCCTGCCGCTGGCGCAGGGACGTCAGTCGCTCGGCGCCTCGGTCAACATCAGCGAGATCGATCAGCGCCGGCTGACCTTTGAGCCGCAGCAGCGGCTGCTCGAGGCATTCCGCGTGGCGTCCGGGCTGGCCGAGGCCGATGCACGCACTCTGCTCGCGAAGTTCGGCCTCGGCGCAGACGACATAGGCCGGCCGGTCGCCATGCTGTCGCCGGGAGAGCGAACCCGGGCAGACCTCGCGCTGCTCATGCACGGCGGGGCCAACCTGCTCGTGCTCGACGAGCCGACGAACCACCTCGACCTGCCGGCCATCGAGCAGCTCGAGCAGGCACTTGATCACTATGACGGGACATTGCTGGTCGTTACCCATGACCGCGCGCTGGCCGAAGGTCTGCGGGTCACGCGGCGGCTGCTCGTGAACGACGGCGCAGTTACCGAAACCTGAGAGCCCCTTGGCCGGCAGGCCGTGGCGCCTGTCCACCGCATAGCCTTGCGATATGGACAGTCCGTTGCTTGCCGTTCCAGGCGCCGTCGCTGCCGAATTCCCCGATGTGGGCGTTGCCGCCCATTACGGTGATCCGTTCGCAGAACAGCGCGCACTGACCGAGGCAGCTGGCGTGGTCGACCGGTCAAACAGGGACGTACTGCGGATCACAGGGCAAGACCGGCTCAGCTGGCTGAACAACATCAGCACCCAGAAGCTCGACGACCTGCAGGCGGGCGCCGCGCGGGAGACGCTGATCCTCAGCCCGCGTGGGCACGTCGAGCATCATCTGTCGCTCGTCGACGACGGAAGCGCCACCTGGGTGCACGCCGAGCCAGGCGAAGCCGCCTCGATCCTTGAGTTCCTCGAGTCGATGCGGTTCATGCTGCGGGTCGAGCCGGAGGACGTCAGTGCCGGTTACGCGGTCCTCACGGTCCTTGGCCCGGGAGTGAAACCGGACGTGGCCGACGCCGCGCCGGTGGCGATGAACTTTGACTTCGGGACGGACCTGATCGTCCCGCGCGATCAGATCGACCAGGTCGTGACCAGCCTGCGGGCCCAGGACTTCGCGCTGGCTGGGATGCTGGCGCACGAGGCGCTGCGGATCGCCGCGCACCGGCCAAGGTTCGGGACCGATACCGATCACCGGACCATCCCGCATGAGATGGGGTGGATCGAGTCGGCCGTGCACCTGGACAAAGGCTGTTACCGGGGCCAGGAAACGGTCGCCCGCGTGCACAACCTCGGCCATCCACCGCGCAGGCTCGTCATGCTGCACCTGGACGGGAGCGAGAACAGGCTGCCCGAGCACGCCGAGAAGGTGCGCGCCGGGGACGCGGACGTTGGCTTCGTCGGGTCTAGCGCGAGGCACTACGAACTCGGTCCGATCGCGCTCGCGCTGGTCAAAAGGACCGTGCCGGTGACAGACACGTTGACCACGGCGGGGATCAGCGCCGCGCAGGAAGTCATCGTGTCGCCCGATGCTGGCGGGAAAGTCAAGATCACAGTGGGTCGTCGGCGCACCTTGTAAGGCAACGCCCAGGTTTAACCATGGCCAGGAGGGGTCCTTAGGCCAGTACTGAGAGCCAGAGGACCCGCCGGCCCGGCCATGGGCAGGAGTAACCTGTGCCGGCAGGAACTTCTGGCTCGTCGGCTCGTGCTTCGTGGAGGTGCACTGCGGTGCTGCGCCGAGTACTGCTGGCCGCTTCGGCCAGCGAGCGGGTCCGCCAGCTGATCACAACCGCGCCGCTGACTAGGGACGTGGTCAGGAGGTTCGTCGCCGGGGACTCCGCGGCGGACGCTCTGACAGTAACCCAGCGCCTGCTCGGCGAGGGCTTGTCGGTCACGATCGACTACCTTGGCGAGGACACGGTCGATCCTGACCAGGCGAGTGCCGTCGCGAGCGAATACGTCGCGCTGCTCGAGCTGCTCGCCCGGGCCGGCCTCACGGTCGGCGGGCGCGCCGAGGTCTCGGTCAAGCCGACAGCGGTCGGGCTGGGGTTGGCTGAGCACGGCGCGAAGACAGCCGCGGAGAACATCGGCAGGATCTGCGCCGCGGCCGGGGCCGCTGGAACCACCGTCACGGTCGACATGGAGGACCACACCAGGGTCGAGGCAACGCTCCGCCTGGTCAGCGACCTGCGCGCGGACTTCCCTGACCTGGGCTGCGTGATCCAGTCGTACCTGCGGCGCAGCCCTGGCGATTGCGAGGCACTGGCGGTCGCCGGGTCGCGGGTGCGGCTGTGCAAGGGGGCTTACCGGGCGCCGGACGGCTTCGCGTTCCCAGCAAGATCAGAGATCGACCGCTGCTACGCGCGCTGCCTGCGCATCTTGCTCGACGGCGACGGTTACCCGATGCTCGCGACGCACGATCCGCGGCTCGTCGCGATCGCGAAGTCGAGGGTCACCACCATAGGCCGTGATCCAGGAAGCTTTGAGTACCAGATGCTCTACGGCATCAGGACCGATGAGCAGGCCAGGCTGGCCGCCGAGGGGGCGCAGGTTCGGGTTTACGTTCCCTACGGCAACGACTGGTACGGCTACTTCATGCGCCGGCTTGCCGAACGGCCCGCCAACCTGGCGTTCTTCCTGCGGGCGCTCGCCTCGCGGCGCTAGCGCGCAGCGATCCGCGCACCGTCAGCCGCGCACTGACCGGCGCCGCCCGTCCGGTTAGGCTCGGAGGATGATCTCGATCCTTGGCGCGGGCAAGATGGGTGAGGCGTTGCTTTCCGGCATGCTCAGGGCCGGTGTGGCGCCGTCGGGCGTCATCGCCGCGGTACGCAGGCCGGACCGGGCCGAAGCGCTGCGCGACTCCTACGGCATCGAGGTCACGGCGGCAGGCGAGGCCGCGGACAAGGCCGAGACGCTGGTCATCACCGTCAAGCCGCAGGACATGTCGGGGCTGCTCGAGGAAATCGCGCCGCACGTCAAGGCCGATCAGCTCGTCATCTCGGTCGCGGCCGGCATCCCGACCAGATACATCGAGTCCAGGCTCGGCGGCGAGGTCGCCGTCGTGCGCGTCATGTCCAACACACCCGTCCTGGTGGACGAGGCGATGAGCGTGATCTCTGCAGGGCGGTACGCCACCGAGCAGCACCTGCGAAGAACCGAGGAGTTGCTCAGGCCGGTCGGGAAAGTGCTGCGAATCCCCGAATCGCAGCAGGACGCGGCGACGGCCCTTTCTGGCAGCGGGCCCGCCTACGTCTATTTCCTGGTGGAATCCATGGTGGACGCCGGGATCCTGCTCGGGATGTCGCGAGCTTCGGCGCTCGAAATGGTCAAGCAGGCCGTGTTCGGCGCCGCGACCATGTTGCGCGAGTCGGGCGAGCACCCGGTGATTCTCCGTGAGGCAGTCACCTCTCCTGGCGGAACGACAATCAACGCGATCAGGGAACTGGAACGACACGGAGTTCGTGCCGCATTCCTCGCGGCGATCGAGGCCGCCAGAGACCGCGGCAGAGAACTCGGCTCCAGCTAACGGCTGCAAAATCACACCCCTATCCCGGGGTTGCCCTTTTGGATCTACGAATTACGCTGGAGACGGGCGTGACTGGTGCGCCGGATATGGCATGGCGCAACGGGGAGCGCCGGAGAGGGCTATCGATGGCAGCAGAAGCTACTCCGCTCAGTGCCGTCCGATTCCTGACGGTGGCTGAGGTAGCGGCGATCATGCGCGTGTCGAAGATGACCGTCTACCGTCTGGTTCATTCGGGGGACCTGGAAGCGATCAGGGTCGGCCGATCCTTCCGGGTGCCCGAGCGCGCGGTCGACCAGTACCTCAGGGACGCCTTCGTCGAAGCGGGCTGAGCGCCGGCCACCCGGGGCCTCCGCAGGGCCAACGGCCAGAAACCTGGCCGAATACGACCGTGGCGACACGGCCGGGGTACGCTTTGGCATCGGCGTGCGCCCCGAGAGCCGGGGGACCGGGGTCACCCCCGGCCAGCACCGCGCGGCTTCTGCCGCGCGATGAAGGTTAGGCATGCTGCCCGGCTTGGGTATCGATCGAGGGTGGTTTTGTGGGTTCAGTTATCAAGAAGCGCCGCAAGCGGATGGCTAAGAAGAAGCACCGCAAGCTGCTGCGCAAGACGCGCGTTCAGCGCAGGAACAAGAAGTAGCGGCTAGCCGGCGGACAGCGCAGGGGTCCCAGGGTGCTCCCCCTGGGGCGGCACTGCTGACTCGAAGGGCTGGCTGCACCGATGCCCCGGCATGGCCTGATGCGGATGATCCGGAGATGAGTGCCCAAGAACCGCCGGTTTCCAGCCCGTGGATGCGGCGGCTTGCTGATGCCGCCGAATTCGTCCGGCGTCGAGCCGCGGGCGAGTACGAGGTAGACCCAGAATCTGGTTTCGACCCTGAACTAAACCGCGCTGTGCTCATGCCTGCGGCACGGGCGCTGTACCGCGGGTGGTTCCGGGTCCAGATGCGCGGGCTCGAGCACGTGCCGTCGGCGGGGCCTGCCCTGGTCGTAGCCAACCATTCTGGCGTGCTGCCGCTGGACGCGGTAATGCTTCAGGTCGGGCTGCTCGACGAGCACCCGGCAGCGCGCAGTCTCCGGATGCTCAGCGCCGACCTGGTGTACTCGGTGCCGTTGATCGGCCGGGTGGCGCGGGCCAGCGGTCATGTGTCCGCGAGCCCAGATGAGGCCGAACGGCTGCTTAGCGCCGGTGAACTGGTCGGGGTATTTCCCGAGGGTTTCAAGGGAATCGGTAAGCCATTCAGTGACCGTTACCACCTGCAGCGATTTGGCCGCGGCGGGTTCGCGAGGATCGCCATCCAGACCGGCGTGCCGCTGATCCCGGTGGCAATCGTCGGCGCCGAGGAGATCTACCCGATGGTGGCGAACTGGCCTGAGCTAGCCGCGAAGCTGAACCTGCCGTATTTCCCGATCACGCCGCTGTTCCCGTGGTTCGGGCTGCTCGGCGCGGTCCCGCTGCCATCGAAGTGGCTGATCGAGTTCTGCGACCCGGTGCCAACTAACGGCTTCACCCCTGATCAGTGTGACGATGCCGAGGTCATCGCCGAACTGGCGGACAAGGTGAAGGACACGATCGCCACGAAGATCGACGAGTTGCTCGCCGAGCGCGGGCCGGCGTTCGGCGACTGACGGGTCGCGCTCAGCTTGCCGCGCGATGCTTGCGCAACGCGATCGCCGCGGCCAGGCCGCCTGCGACCACGCCAGCTCCCGCCGCGACGGGTATCGCGACGACCGTGGCCTTGCGACCCCTCCTGAAGTCGTGGATTGGCCAGTTGAGCTCTTTCGCCAGCGCCCTGAGCTGCCCGTCCGGGTTCACCACGTTCGGATGCCCGACCAGATTGAGCATCGGCAGGTCATTGATCGAATCGCTGTAGGCACTGCAACTGGCCAGGTCCAGGTTCTCCCGATCGGCGAGCGCCTGCACCGCCGCTGCCTTGGCGGCGCCGTGCAAGAGCCCGCCAGCCAGCCTGCCGGTGTAGACGCCGTCTGTGACCTCCGCGACCGTGCCGAGCGCTCCGGTCAGGCCAAGCCTGCGAGCCAGGATTTCAGCGAGCTCGACCGGGGTCGCGGTGACCAGCCAGACGCGCTGGCCGGCGTCGAGATGGGCCTGGGTCAGTTCACGCGAGCCCTCCCAGATCCGGTCGGCCATCGTGTCGTCGTAGATCTCTTCGCCGAGTGTGGCTATGTCCGCGACCTTGTGCCCGGCCACAAAGGCGAGGGCGGCCTGTCTGGCGGCGTCGATGCGATCAGCGTCCTCGGCCCCGCGGGCCCTGAACATCGCCTGGCCGATCGCCATCTTCACCAGGTCCCTCGGGCCGAACATCTTGCGGGCCGCTAGCCCTCTGGCGAAGTGGTAAATCGATGCCCCGCGCATGAGGGTGTTGTCGACGTCGAAAAAGGCGGCGGCCTGCGGGTCGGGGACGATCGGCGCCGGCCTGACCTCCGCGGCGGCAGCAGCGGCGACACCGGCGGCAACCGCGGCGTTGGTCTGGGTGGAGGATGCCGCAGTGCTGGTCAGGGGCGGTGACCCCCCAGCATCCGCCGAGGAGTCATGGCGTCTTGGAAGCGCCGTCACGGTAGTCGAGCCTAATGGGTACTCTTGTGAAATCTGAGCGGGCCTCGCCAGGAAGGGCCGCTACTTAAGCTGGTCAGCGGGTCCGCATTCATGGCGGTCCGCGCCATAGGTAGGGATGACAGCCTCGCTGATCGTTGTTGCGCTCGGCGCCGTGATTGCCGCCGTGGGAACCGGCGTCCTGGCGGCGCGCTGCGCCAGGACCCCAAAGCTCTTCCTCGTCGCGTGGACGATAGCGCTCCTCGGGCTTGCCATCTCGCTCGCCGCACAGGGCCTCGGCTACCTGGCCGGCTACAGCGATGCGATGTTCAGGGCGATGGAACTGGGCGCTCAGGCCATCGCGCCGCTGGCGCTCTGCCTTGGTCTGGTCGAGCTGATCGCCTGGGGCCTTCCGGGCCGCTTCGCCATGCGGCTGGCCGTGGGCGCGATAGGCGTCATTGTGCTCGTCATCCTGGGTACCGATCCACTCACCCCGAATCACCAGCTAAGCACCTCCTGGCCCGACCCGAGCAAGTTCTACCAGCTCATCCCGCTCGGCCTGATCGACTTCCTCGCTGCCTTCACGGTCGCCACCGCGGTGATCAGCGCCCTGGTCGTGCTCGCCAGGTCCGGGCGCGGCCGCGCCTACGAGGAAGTGACGAGGCCCGCTCTGACGGCGTCCGCTGCCGCGACCGTCATCTCGGTGCCCGGGCTGATGATGTTCGCGCACGTGAAGTTCGGCGCAACGGTGTTCGCGCTCGTCGCCCTAGTGGCCGCCCTGCTGACCTGGCTCGCCGCCGCCTCGGCGAGCCGCCGTGGGCTGGCCGACGACGGCGGGCCTGCCGACCGGGATCGCCTCCGGCAGCCGACCGGTCCTAGCTGGTATGACAGCGACGATCGCCATGACAGCCGCTATGACGACGACGCCGATGACTACCTGACGTCGGCGTACCGGGATGAGGCCGCCCACCGCGATGGGGCTGCAGGAGCCGGTTCGAGGTACGGCTCCGCGGATGCTGACATTGGCTATCCCGCCCTGGCCGCGCTTGCCGCTGAGCGTTCCGAACCCAGGCATCGCGATTCGTACGACTCAGAGCCGTTTGATTCTGGCCAGTACGACTCCGCCCAGTTCGACTCCGCCCAGTTTGACTCCGCCCGGTACGAGCCAGGGCGGCCAGGATCTGCCGCCGCAGCCATCGAGCCGTACGAGCGCCGCGCAGAACTCTATGGCGCTGACGATAGCGCCCAGTCTGGGCAGATGTTCGGCCAGATCACGATCTACACCCTGCTAGATGACCGGCTCGAGGATTTCGACCGGATGACGGAGCAGGTTGTCGAGCAGGTCAGGTCGCTTGAGCCTGGCACGCTGGTCTACATCGTGCACGCCGTGCCCACGGCGCCCATGCAGCGGATCTTGTACGAGGTCTACCGTGACCGGGCGGCCTACGACGAACACATGGCCAAGCCTTATGTCGGGAGGTACGTCGCCGAGCGCCGCTCGATGGTTCTGGCGACCAACGCGATCGAGCTTGGCCTGCAGCAGGCCAAGGTATCCCCGCTGCCCTCGTACTCGGCTATCTCGGACATACTCAGCGAGTCTGGGATCGACCTCACCGGGGTGACGAAGTCCTCGCGCGCACGCGGCGCTCATGACGTGCTGGCCGAGCAGGACAGGCATTACGGACAACACGGGCGGACCGAGCCGCGCGACCAGCCGAGCCGCAGGTCAGGTGGCTACGACGTGCACGGTGACCCGATCGAACCTGGCCCGGACGAACCTGGGTATGAAGGCTGGCCTGGCATGCGCGACGAGGACCCCTGGTACCGGTGAGCATGCCGCACACGATCACCCTGCTCTCGCGGCCGGGCTGTCACCTCTGCGATGACGCCCGCGCGGTGATCTCGAGGGTCGCCGCGGACTTTGGGATCGCCTGGACCGAGCGGGACATCACGGCGTCGGAGCACGATCTCCAAAGCTACGGCGAGATGATCCCGGTCACGCTGATCGATGGCGTCCAGCACGACTTCTGGCGCGTAGACGAACACCGGCTTCGCCGGGCGCTCGAGTCCTAGGTGGCACCTGTGGCGCCGCGCGCGGCCACCTAGGGAACGCTCGACTTTGTGCAAACGTTCACAAGGGCGTACGGTAGAAACGAGAGCATGAGGCGGACGGTTCGTCAGACGGAGAGTCTGAGCAGGTCCCGCCCGCGTGCCGATCCCCCAGGAGTTGCCGGCGTATGTCCCGCCGAACGAGGTCAGAGAGCAGCTTGCAGGGTATCCCGGAGGCGACCATCGCTCGCCTCCCGCTCTATTTGCGCGCACTTTACGCGCTCGCGGACCGCGATATCGCGTCCGTGTCGAGCGAGGAACTTGCCACAGCGGCCGGGGTGAACTCGGCGAAGCTTCGTAAGGACCTCTCGCACCTCGGCTCATATGGCACCCGCGGGGTCGGCTACGACGTCGACTACCTGATCTACCAGGTGTCGCGCGAGCTGGGCCTGACCCAGGACTGGCCGGTCATCATCGTCGGTGCCGGCAACCTCGGTCGCGCGCTGGCGAACTACGGCGGATTCGCGTCGCGCGGCTTCAGGGTCGCAGCGCTGCTCGACGCCGACCAGGCGGTGATCGGCAGCGTGATAGCCGGGCACCGGGTGCGAGCGGCCGATGAGATGGAGCAGGTTGTCACCGAGTCTGGCGCTATGATTGGCGCCATTACGGTCCCGGCCATTGCTGCCCAGGGCATCTGCGACCGGCTGGTCACGGCGGGCGTCACCAGCATCCTGAACTTCGCGCCGGTCGTGCTGAACGTGCCTGATGGCGTCGATGTGCGTAAAGTCGACCTGTCGATCGAGTTGCAGATTCTCGCGTTTCACGCCCAGCGCCGGTCGGTGGTTAGGGTCCTGCATCGCGGCGAGCCAGACGTCGGGATCCCTTCCAGCAATGGCAGCGGCGGCGCGGGTCGAACGCTCACATTGGACGGTGACGGTCAGGTGACGGCTGAGGCGGTTGGGACGTGAGTGTCCTGGTAGTCGGCCTCAGTCACTCCAGCGCGCCCGTCAGCACGCTGGAGCGGGTGGTCGTCTCAGGCGACGCGCAAACAAAGCTGCTGCAGGACGTGTACGGCGCTGAGAACGTCGCCGGCGCGCTGGTGCTCAGCACGTGCAACAGGATCGAGGTCTACGCCGAGGTTGACCGGTTCCACGGCGGGGTTGCCGCCATTTGCGAGTTGCTCGCCCGCCATTCCGGGCTCCCGCTCAACGAGCTATCAGGATCGGCTTACCTGCACTACGAGGACCGGGCTGTTCAGCATCTGCTGACCGTCTCGTGCGGGCTCGAGTCGATGGTGGTCGGTGAGAGCCAGATACTCGGCCAGGTCAGAGGGGCCGTCAAGAACGCCAGGCAGCACGGAACGCTGAGCCATGAGTTGTCAGACGTCAGCAGGCTCGCGTTGCGCGCCGGACGCCGCGCGCACGCCGAGACGGGCATCGACGCCGCCGGGCAGAGCCTGGTCAGCCTGGGGCTCGGACTGGCCGCTGAGGTGCACGGCACGTCTGGGGCGCTGGCCGGGCTCCGGGTACTAGTGATCGGCGCCGGATCCATGAGCTCGCTTGCCGTCGCGACCGCGGTGCGGCAAGGTGCCGGCGATGTCGTCATCGCCAACCGAACGCCGGGGCGGGCCGAGCGGCTCGCAGTCAGGTACGGCGCGACCGCGACGGGTCTCGCCGATGTGCCTGCCGCGATCGCCGCCTCCGACCTCGTGATCTCCTGCACCGGCGCCACCGGGCAAGTGCTCAGCCGGGCCGCCGTCGCGGACGCGCAGCGGATGCGCGGGTCAGCACCGCTGGTGCTGCTGGACCTCGCGCTACCACGCGATGTGGAAACGGCCGCGGGCCAGCTGCCTGGCGTGCGGCTGATCGACCTGGAGGCCATCGGCGCGAGCAGAGCCGAGGCAGCTGATGCCGGCCTCGCGGCCCTGGCAAGCGACGCCGACGTGACAGCAGTGCGGCGGATCGTTGCGCAGGAGCTGGCCGGCTATCTGAAGGCCAAGCGTGCAGAGAGCGTTGCGCCCACGGTCGTGGCGCTGCGCGCGAAGGCCGCCACCGTGGTGGAGTCGGAACTGGTCAGGCTGGACCGCCGGCTCGGTGACCTAGATGCCAGGACACGCAGGGAGATCGCGCAGGCTATGGGCCGGATCGCCGACAAGCTGCTGCATGGCCCGACGGTGCGGGTGAAGGAACTCGCCGGATCGCCAGGCGGAGACTCTTACGAGACCGCCGTGCGGGTGCTGTTCGAGCTCGACCCTGAGACGGTCCAGGCGGTGCAGCAGCCCGATGATGACATGCTCGCCTGGACGCTGCGAGAGGCGGCCGAGTGAGCGGCATCCCAACCGGGGCGCGAGCACTGCGCCTCGGCACCAGGCGCAGTCCGATGGCGATGGCGCAGTCGGCACAGGTTGCGAGGATGCTGTCGGCCAGGACCGGATGCCTGGTCGAGCTGGTCGGCTA
The DNA here is from genome assembly GCA_036258115.1 of Streptosporangiaceae bacterium. Taxonomy (GTDB): domain Bacteria; phylum Actinomycetota; class Actinomycetes; order Streptosporangiales; family Streptosporangiaceae; genus Chersky-822. The sequence continues at coordinate 28,148 of DATAEH010000175.1, read as the reverse complement.
CACCACTTTTGGCGACCTGAGCAAGGCCGATCTGGCACAGATCGGCGGCACCGGCGTGTTCGTCAGCGAGCTACGCAAACGGCTCATCGACGGTGACATCGACTTGGCCGTCCACTCGCTGAAGGATCTGCCGGCCATGCAGGACAGTGCCCAAGACTGGGCCGGACAAGACAGGGCCCTGCAACTCGCCGCGATCCCGCCCAGGGAAGATCCGCGGGACGCGCTGGTCGCCCGTGGCGGCGTCAAGCTCGCTGACCTGCCTACCGCAGCTCGGATCGGGACCGGATCGCCGCGCCGGGCCGCTCAGCTGATGCTGCTGCGGCCCGATCTGCGGCCAGTGCCGATCAGGGGCAACGCGGGAACTCGGATCGGCAAGATCGACTCCGGCGAGGTCGATGCGGTTGTTCTCGCCTACGCCGGGCTGGCCAGGATCGGGCGGCTCGAAGCCGTCAGTCAGGTCTTCGAGCCTGACGAGATGATGCCGGCGCCCGGTCAGGGCGCGCTGGCGGCGGAGTGCCTGGCGAGCAGGCCCGAGCTGGCAGACCTGCTGAGCCAGATCGATGACGAGGTGAGCCGCGCCGCAACCAGTGCGGAACGCAACCTGCTCGCAGCCCTGCAGGGCGGGTGTTCGGCGCCGATCGGCGCGTATGCTGCCGGGACGAGGGTGCTGCGGCTTGATGCTGTGGTCGTTGCACCCGACGGGGAAGAAGCGTTGCGGGCCAGCGCGAGCGGGCCAGCCAGCCAGGCTGCTCAGATCGGCCGCGAGGTCGCCGCTGAGCTGCTGGAGCGCGGCGCCGGAAGGTATACACACGTGTCCGACGGACACCGCACTAACGGGGACGATGCGAAGTGAACCCCACGCCTGAGAAGAAGGCGCAGGATAAGAAGGCAGCAGCGAAGAGCGGCCAGGCAGCGCCAGAGGGATCGAAGAGCGGCGGCGGCCTGGTCGCATTGGTGGGCATCGGGCCGGGCGACGAGGGCCTGCTGACGCTCCGCGCGGCGGCCCTCCTGGCGGAGGCTGACCTGGTGGTCGCGGCGCCATGGGTCAGCGAGCAGATCGCGCATCGGCTGCGCGGTGACGCCACGGTTGTTGACTCCGCGGTCCTTGAGCATGACCCCAAGCTGATGATCAAGGCAGCCAAGGCCGGCCAGGTCGCGCTTCGGGTGTTCGGCGGCGACCCGTTCCTCTTCTGCGCGGCAGCTACCGACGCTGCGGCGTGCGCCAAGGCCAAGGTCGCGTTCGAGGTCGTGCCAGGGGTCTCGGCGGCCACCGCGGTTCCCGCCTATGCGGGGATCCCGCTGACGCAGGATGTCACGGGCGACGTCAGGATCATTCATGCGGCCGAGGTCAGCCGGATGACCGCTGGGCCGGGCACGCTGGTGATCCTCGGTGCGGAGACCGGCATCGCCGATATCGCCAAGATGCTCATCGCGGCCGGCTGGCCGGACGCCACTCCGTTCGCGATTACCTGGAACGGCACTACGACGCAGCAGCACACGGTGGTCAGCACGCTGGGTACGGTGACCGCCGATCTTAAGGCGGCAGGCGTGAGCCTGCTGACGGCGCATGGCCGCGCGATCGCCGTTGTCGGCGACGTGGTGAAGGCGCAACCGCAGTTGTCCTGGTTCGAGACCAGGCCGCTGTTCGGCTGGCGGGTGCTCGTGCCGCGGACGAAGGAGCAGGCGGCCAGCGTGTGCGACCAGCTGCGCGCCTACGGCGCCGTGCCCGAGCAGGTGCCGACCATCGCGGTGGAGCCACCGCGCACGCCGCAGCAGATGGAGAGGGCCGTTCGCGGGCTCGTAACGGGCCGGTACCAGTGGGCCGGGTTCACCTCGGCGAACGCAGTGCGTGCCATCAGGGAGAAGTTCGAGGAGTACGGCCTGGACGCCAGGGCGTTCGCAGGCGTGAAGATCGCCGCCGTGGGGGAGCAGACAGCGGCGGCGCTGCGGGCCTTCGGAATAGCTCCCGACTTGATGCCCGAGGGGGAGCAATCGGCCGAGGGTCTGGCCAAGAGCTGGCCCGCGTACGACGATCTGCTCGACCCGATCAACCGCGTGCTGCTGCCCCGGGCCGATATCGCCACCGAGGGCCTGGTCGCCAGGCTGACCGAGCTCGGCTGGGAGGCCGAGGACGTGACCGCTTACCGGACCGTTCGCGCGGCTCCGCCGCCCGCTCCGATCAGGGAGGCGATCAAGGGCGGCGGCTTCGACGCTGTGCTGTTCACGTCGTCATCGACGGTCAGGAACCTGATCGGGATCGCGGGTAAGCCGCACGCCGTGACGGTGATCGCCGTCATCGGGCCGGAGACCGCGAAGACTGCCGCCGAGTTCGGCCTGCGGGTTGACGTGGTCGCGCAGAATCCTTCGACCGCGCTCCTTGTCGACGCGCTCGCCGCGCACGGGGCGTCGATGAGGGACGCGGCCGCGGCCGCCGGAGAGCCGGTACGGCGCCCGAGCGAACGTCGCCGCGGCGCCCGTCGGAGGCTCAGGTAGACGCCGAGGAGTCGAATAATGGCAGCCGATTTCCCGCAAGCCAGGCCGCGCAGGCTGCGCAGGACGCAGGCCTTGCGCCGCCTCGTCGCCAGGACCAGCGTGCGGCCGGCTGACCTGGTCCAGCCGCTGTTCGTCAAGGAAGGGATCAGCGATCCGCAGCCGGTCGGCTCGATGCCTGGCGTAATGCAGCACACCAGGGACAGCTTGCGGAAGGCGGCAGCAGCGGCGGTCGAGGCGGGCGTCGGCGGACTGATCTTGTTCGGCATCCCCGCACAGAAGGACGCGCGCGGGTCGGCAGCGGATAACCCAAACGGCATCGTCCAGCTCGCGCTCGCCGATCTGGCCGCCGATCTCGGCACCAATACCGTGCTGATGGCCGACCTTTGCCTAGACGAGTACACAGATCACGGGCACTGCGGGATCCTGACGCCGGCCGGGGACGTCGACAACGACCTGACCCTGGAGCGGTACGCGGCGATCGCCCTCGCCCAGGCCAGGGCGGGCGCGCAGGTGGTAGCGCCCAGCGGGATGATGGACGGTCAGGTCGCCGCGATCAGGTCAGCGCTCGACGCGGGCGGCTTCATCGAGGTGGCGATCTGCGCCTACGCCGCCAAGTATGCCTCGGCGTTCTACGGTCCGTTCAGGGACGCGGCCGAGTGCGCCCCCCAGTTCGGCGACCGGGCCTCCTATCAGCAAGATCACGGCAGCCCTGAGGAGGCGCTGCGGGAAGTGCTGCTTGACGTCGCCGAAGGCGCCGACATCGTCATGATCAAGCCCGCGCTCGCGTACCTAGACATCATCAGCCTCGTCGCCCGCTCGGTGCAGCTCCCCGTGGCCGCCTATCAGGTCAGCGGCGAGTACGCGATGATCGAGGCCGCCGCGGCAAACGGCTGGCTGGACAGGGACCGGGTGGTCACCGAGTCCCTGACAGCGATCAAACGAGCGGGCGCGGGGATCATCCTGACCTACTGGGCAACAGAGTGGGCCGGGCGCCTTCAGCGGACCTAGCACCTCAGCAGACGGCGTTAGTTTCGACTGGAGATTTCGACCATAGGCTTGGTGTGTCCCGCGGGACGGCGTGAGCGGATGCGGACTGAAAGTCCCGCGGGGAGGTTGGCAGATGGTCGAGGCGGTGTTGCGGCCGGGGCGACGGCGTAAGGCAAGCGAGAAGATGGCCAGCGCAGCCCGGCGCTATGCCGAACTCGGCTGGCCGGTCTGCCGCGGAGCGCAATTTCGTGGCCGTCGCGCGCTGCGCGGAGCCGGCCAGCAGGGCAACCACAATCAGTCCGTAGCTGGCCGGGCCTGCTCGTGCGACCGGATCGGCTGCCCGGCCCCAGGTGCGCATCCGCTGTCGCCGTCCTGGAAGCGCGAGGCCAGCTGCGACCCGGGCGTCGTCGCGCGGTGGTGGAGCACGGCACCCCGGTCGAGCATCCTGCTGGTAACCGGGCGTATCTTCGACGTGCTCGACGTCCCGGCCAGCGCTGGCTCGGCCGCGCTCGCCAGGCTTGGCCAGGCTGGAATCCGCCCTGGCCCGGTCGCGGCGGGGGCGGGCGGCCGGACGCTCTTCTTCGTCGCCAGCCGGGCGGCCAGCACCGAGGAAGACGAGTGGTGGAGCTGTCACCTGGACTGTGAACCAGAGATCGTGCCCGCCATCGCGGGGCTGCGCTGGCACTGCAGGGACAGCTACGTCCTGGCGCCGCCCTCGGCGCAGGGCGGCGGATCGGCGGCCCGGTGGCTGGTCAGGCCGGACGCGGCGCTGCCCGACGCGCTACGGCTGCTTGAGTTCCTAGCCGATGCATGCGAGGAGATCGCTGAATGAAAACGGGAACGGACGGCAAGACGCGACCGGAGACGGCGTCGGCCGACCTGTACGAGCGGGCTTGCGCCGTGCTGCCCGGCGGCGTCAACTCGCCGGTCAGGGCATTCGGTGCCGTCGGCGGCACGCCGGTTTTCATGGCGTCAGGGAACGGGCCGTACCTGACCGACACCAGCGGGAAGACTTACGTCGACCTGGTTTGCTCCTGGGGGCCGATGATTCTCGGGCACGCTCACCCCGATGTGACCAGCGCGCTCGGCGCCGCGATCGGCCGCGGCACCTCATTCGGTACGGTCACGCCTGGCGAGGTCGAGCTGGCCGAGGAGATTATCGCCAGAGCCCCTGTTCAGAAAATCAGGCTTGTTAACTCCGGTACCGAGGCGACCATGTCGGCGCTGCGACTCGCTCGCGGCTACACCGGACGGCGGCTCGTGGTCAAGTTCGCCGGCTGCTATCACGGGCATGTGGACGCGCTGCTGGCCGCGGCCGGGTCGGGCGTCGCCACGTTCGCGCTTCCCGATTCGCCGGGCGTGACCGGCACCGTGACGTCGGACACCATCGTGCTGCCCTACAACGACCCTGAGGCTGTGCGGCAGGCGTTCGCCGAACACGGCGGCGAGATCGCCTGCGTGATCACCGAGGCGTGCCCCGCGAACATGGGCGTCGTCCCGCCGTCGGCCGGGTTCAACGAGCTGCTGGCCGCGCTGTGCGCCGAATATGGCGCGCTACTGATCATGGATGAGGTCCTGACCGGCTTCCGTGTCACCCGCTCCGGCTGGTATGGGCGGGAGGCGGTCGCCGGTGATCTCATGACGTTCGGCAAGGTCATGGGCGGCGGCCTGCCCGCGGCCGCGTTTGGCGGGAGGGCCGAGATCATGGACCTGCTCGCGCCCGCCGGGCCGGTCTACCAGGCGGGGACGCTCTCAGGAAACCCGCTGGCCACGGCCGCCGGGCTGGCGACGCTTCGGGCGTGCACGCCAGAGGTCTACCAGAAGGTCGACGCCGCTGCCGCGGAGATCGCGAGGCTCGCCGCCGCCGCGCTCACAGAGGCGGGCGTGCCGTTCCGGCTGCAGGAGGCGGGGAACCTGTTCTCCTTCTTCCTCGGCGTCACCGGCCCGGTGCGGGATTTCCGGCAGGCGAAGTCGCAGTCAGGCCGGGCGTACGCCGCGTTCTTCCACGCCATGCTGGACGCCGGGGTGTACCTGCCGCCCTCGCCATTCGAGGCGTGGTTCGTGTCAGCGGCGCACGGCGACCGTGCCATCGCCACGATCGCCGACGCGCTGCCCTCCGCGGCCAGGGCCGCCGCGGCCGCGCTGGATTAGCGCGCCGAATTAACCCTTCCGTTGGCTAATTGCCGCGACTCGGCAGTTCTGGCGTGCCGAGTGAGGGACTATCCCTCGGCGCATGCCGGCTGGCAAGGCGCCACGCTAGGGGTTGCCTATCGTGCAGGCACTTCTGTCACGTGCGGCGCAGGTGCACCGAGATGTGCGAGAAGTGCCTATGCTGCCCTGCCGGGTTCGGGATGACCCGCTGGAAGCTGCATTCGAGGAACGCGTGCCTGCCTACCCGGTTCGGCATGCCATGCGAGTCGCCGAACTGGACCTTCGGATTGTTGTGGAAGCAGGTGAGGTTGCCCTGGACCAGGTTCGTGACGACCTCGTTCGCATCAGGGTCGGCCATCTTGTCGAACACGACCCTTGCGTTGTGTCCGACCTTGTTCCTGATCACGCCGAGCCAGCACGAGCGCACGTGCTTCACGCGGAGGCTGCCGCCGACCCAGTTGTCCTCGTAGGCGCTGTAGGCCGGGCTGTGGAACTGCTTGAACGGCCCCTTGGGCTTGCAGTTTGCGCCACCGCCACCTCCGGTCTGCCTGATCGTGTGGCCGATCCTGTCGTTGTGGACGACCATTCCGAGCGCCGCGGTCCCGAAAATCCCGCCCTTTACGACGTCGCGGCTGGTCAGCGACGGCCTCTTCGGGTGGGGATCATCGAGGCAGGGAAAGGAACTTGGGTTACAACCTAGGATGAGCGTGCCGCCTTTGCGGACCAGGATGCTGCCAGCCACCGTGATGTGCGTATTGTGGCGGCCGAACGCCGCAATCAGCACCGAGTGGCGCGTGACAATGATGTTGCGCGAAACGGAGACCGGGCCGTGCCGGGCAAGGCAGACGCCGCGAACGAACACGGTCAGGTTCAGGCCGGTGAGCTCGCCCGGATGCCGGTGGGTCCCGTGGCAGACGTGGTTACGCCAGGCGGGCGTGGGTGCCGCTACCGCAGCGGTTGTCGCTGGCAGCGCGATGATCCCGAGCATCAAACCGGCTGCCGCGATCGTAACGGGCACGCCCTTGTGACGACGTAGCATTGAGCATCCCCTCCTCTTCGCCTTTCGGCGAGTGCATTTCGGCGCACGTTAACAGCGATTGATACGCTGGGTTAAGAAGATGAGCGGCGTGACGGAAGATTTTAGGTTAAGCAGACCTGCGGCTTAGGAATCCAATTTCTGGTCGACGCTATTGCCTGCGAAGGTTTCGTTTGCCTACCTTTGCTAAGCGATGGCGATAGCGATAATGCCGGCCACGATGGCGGCAGCCGCAGTCAGCCGTCGGGCCAGGTTGCCCTCGCCGAGCAGGCGCCCGCCGAGCAGCACCCCAAAGAGGACGCTGACTTCACGGGCTGGAGCCACCGCGCTGACCGCGGTGAAGCTGAGCGCGACCAGGACCAGCATGTAGGCCAGTGGTGCCAACACTGCCGCTCCGACCACCTGAGGCCTGAAGGCGCGCCACACGCTGGCCAGCCTGGCTCGGTCGCGCAGCACGAAGGGCGTGAATACCGCGATCATGACCGGAAAGCCTGCGTAGCCCTGCAGGACCGGCCCGGTGTGCAGGGTCGAGACCGCGTACTTGTCCCAGATCGTGTAGCAGCCGATGAACAGGCCGGTCACGAGCGCGAAGCCGACGGCAGTCGCGGTCGATGAGCCGATGGTTCGCAGCGCCTGCGGTTGTGCCTGGCTGGCCTTGCGCTCGGGCAGGCCGATCACCACAACGCCCGCCACGATCGCGAGGATGCCCGCGTATCCGATCAGCGTGGGCCGCTCGCCGAGCAGCACGATCCCGGACATCGCGGCGAGCAGCGCTCCGGTGCCGCGGCCGATCGGATAGGCCAGGGACAGGTCGCCGATCCTGTAGCCAAGCTGCAAGAACAAGAAGTAACCGCCGTGCAGCAGCCCCGTGCCCGCCAGGAAAAGCCAGTTCAACCCCGTCAGGTGCGGGCTGGTCACGATCACAGTAACGATCACGACCGGCAGGTAGAGGACGCCCGCACTGGCGGCGAGCAGCCACACGAAGAACGCCGCGCCCGTCTCGGCAGCCTGCTTGCCGAACAGGTTCCAGCTCGCATGGGCGACCGCGGCGGCAAGGACGAGCGTGATGGCGGCTGGACTCATGCGGGGGGCAACCTGCAGTTCGGCGGATTGTTAGCTTTGCGTAACTTTATCGGGGTGCGCGGATGGCCGGCTCGACGGCGCCGACCAGCGGGAGCGGGTGGTTCAGCGGGTAGGCTGAGCCCGCCATGAGTGAGAATCCGGAGGTTGCCGAGACCGGCGAGATCGCCCCTGAAGCCAAGACCATCGTCCATCTCGTGCGGCACGGCGAAGTGTCCAATCCCCACGGCATCTTGTATGGCAGGCTGCCCGGCTACCGGTTGTCAGAGGACGGCCAGACAATGGCCAAGACGGCCGCCGATTTCCTGGCAGGCCGCGACGTGACGGTGCTTCGCTCGTCGCCGCTGGAGCGCGCGATCCAGACGGCCGAGCCGATCGCCGAGCAACTCGGACTCACCATCGAGATCGACGAGCGGCTGATCGAGCCGTGGAACCACTTCGAGGGGCTCAACGTCGGAGTCGGCGATGGTTCGCTGCGGGCGCCAAAGCACTGGTTCCATCTGCGCAACCCGTTCCGGCCGTCGTGGGGCGAGCCCTATCGGGAGGTGGCGGCGCGGGTGCTCGCGGCCGCGGCCGACGCGGCGAGGGCGGCACGCGGGCACGAGGCGGTGTGCGTGAGCCATCAGCTGCCGATCTGGGTCGCGCGCCGCGCGGTCGAGGGCCGCAAGCTCTGGCACGATCCTCGTCGCCGGCAGTGTTCGCTCGGCAGCATCACGAGCCTGGAGTTCACAGGGGATCACCCGCGGCTGATCAGCTACTCCGAGCCTTCAGGATCGGCAGGATCGCGGGTGGCTGGCGCGTAGGGTGTGTCGCGTAGGTCTCGGCGGATACCGGTACGCGCCGCCGTAGATCTGCGAGGAAGCACCCGCACCCAGGCCGCTTCTGGCGGGCCGGAGCATGCGCGATGCAGCGGGTCCTGCACAATGGGTGGCGTACTACTGTCTGTAGGAGACCTCTTTGTGATCCGCCCACATCGTTCCGCGCGCTGTCGATCCGCGCGCCGCCCCGCGGTGGCCATGGCCATCAGCGGGCTGCTGGCGGGCGCGGCGGCTCTGGGCGTGGCCGCCTGCGACGGCGGCGAGCTCGCGGAGGACACGGCGGCGAGCAACGGGCCGAGCTTCGTGAGCGGGAGCTACAGCAGCACGTACTACGCACCAGCAGACCGCCCGGCCGCGCCGGACGTCAGCGGTACCATGCTGACTGGCGCGAAGTTCAGCCTGGCCGCGCAGCGCGGCAACCTCGTCGTGCTGAACTTCTGGGGCTCCTGGTGCGCTCCATGCCGCCGTGAGGCGCCAACCCTAGCGGCGCTGGCGAAGCATTTCAAGGGCGACCCTGTCCGGTTCATCGGCGACGACGTGCAGGATGCGCCGGCCAACGCGGCAGCGTTCGAGCGGACCTTTGGCGTTGCCTACCCGAGCCTGAATGACCCAGGAGAACAGGTCGCTCTGGCTTTCCACGGTGCGGTGCCGCCGGTCGGCATTCCCACGACACTTCTGATCGACCGCAACGGGCACATCGCGGGGCGGGTCGTCGGCGAGGTGACGTACGGCGGCCTGCGGGCGCTGATCGCCAAAATCCTGGCGGATCAGTCGTGACCCAGGAACTGACGGGACACGGCACGGGCAGCGGCCCGGCGGGCGCGGTAGATCAGAAGAGCGCCGGCAGGCCCGCCGACGAGACGACGGCGCTTACCGATGCCACGACTGCCGATGGCGCCGCTGCCGTCGATGGCGCGGCTGCCAGCACTGGCGGACCTGGCGAACCTGGCGGGACATCCTCGCGGGCTGGGCGGCGGTTCGGCATCGTTGCCTGGCTGCGCTGGGGATGGCGGCAGCTCACCTCGATGCGCACCGCCCTTGTGCTGCTGTTTCTGCTTGCGCTAGCGAGCATTCCTGGCTCTGTGCTTCCTCAACAGGGCATCGATCCGTCGGCGGTGAGCCAGTACTACGCGGCGCATCCCGCGCTGGCGCCGTTCCTGGCGAAGCTGTCTGGCTTCGACGTCTTCGGCGCGCCGTGGTTCGCGGCGATCTACCTGCTGCTCTTCGCTTCGCTGGCCGGCTGCGTGCTGCCACGCAGCTACCGGTTTGCCAGGTCGGCGCGCCAGCCACCGCCGAAGGCGCCCCGCCACCTCGGCAGGCTGCCACAGGCGGCGGGCTTCGCCGTGAACTCGGCGCCAGAGTGCGCTCTCGACTCAGCGGCGGCGCTGCTGCGCCGCCGGCGCTTCAGGATCAGGACCGGCGACGGCTGGGTGTCGGCCGAAAAGGGCTACCTGCACGAGGTCGGCAACCTGCTGTTCCACGTGGCCCTGCTCGGCCTCCTCGTGTCGGTCGCGCTCGGCGGGCTTTTCGGGTACAAGGCGAACAAGCTTCTGGTCGAGGGCGAGACTTTCGCGAACACCCCGGTTGGGCTGGATGTGTTCCATCCCGGGCGGCTGGTCTCGGCGGGCGACCTGCAGCCGTTCAGCATCACGCTTCGGAAGTTCACAGCTAGCTATATCGCCTCGGGCGTGCAGCGCGGTCAGCCGGCCAAGTTCGCCGCCGCGCTCAGGTACAACTCCGAGTACGGCGGGCAGCAGCACGGCTACGACCTGCGGGTCAACCACCCGCTGATCGTCGACGGCGTGCAGGTCTTCCTGATCGGGCACGGCTACGCGCCCGAGTTCAAGTTCACCGACGCGAGCGGCGCCGTGCGGTTCGACCAGGCAGTGCCGTTCATCCCGGTGGAGCAGTCTGGCCTTACGTCCGCGGGAGTCGTGAAGGTTCCCGACGCCCAGCCTCGCCAGCTCGGGTTTGCCGGAGTCTTCCTGCCCACCCAGATAGACGTCGGCGGCAGGCTGGCATCTGCATTCCCTGCGCCTGAGTACCCGAGGGTGAGCCTGGTTTCTTACGCGGGCAACCTCGGCCTGAACTCGGGCACGCCGCAGTCGGTATACACCCTCGACACGAGCCACATGCGGCGCCTGGCGGTCAGCCCGAGACCGCTGGCACCCGGGCAGTCGATCATCCTGCCGCACGGGCTCGGGAAGCTGACGTTCACCGGCTACCGACAGTGGGCCAGCCTGGCGATCACCTACGACCCTGGCCAGCTGCCGGCGCTGGTTTCGGCTTTGACGGCGCTCGCGGGGCTGATCCTGTCTTTCCTGGTGCGGCGCCGCCGTATCTTCGTGCGCGCCGCGGCCACAAAGCCGCCCGGGGTTGCGGCTCCCGTGCAGCCGGAAGGCTCCGGCCGTCCTGAGCCTGACCACGCGGGACTGGGCGTCGCGAGCGCCGTCGAGATTGGCGGCCTGACCAGATCGGACGCTGCGGGCGGTTTCGAGACCGAGTTCGCTGAGCTGTCCAGCGAGATCATGCAGGAGGTCCGCGGCCATGCCGCAGCCGTCGGGAATCCCGGCGGCAAGGTGGCGGCAGTCGTGGCAAAGGGAGAGTGATCGGCCGTGCCGAATATCGAATTGGCAGACGTCAGCAACGCCACGCTGGTGCTCACCATCGTGCTGTATGGCCTGGCGATGCTGGCGTACGCCGGCGACCTTGCCTTCGGCAAGCGGCAGTCGGCCGCGGTCGCCCCGGCTAGGCAGCCGGAAAGGGCCGAGGCCGTCGCGCTCGTAGGTGCGGCGAGCAGCACAGAGTACGCGGGGCATGCGTTCCCAGCCGATCCAGGTGACCCCAGTGAGCTCGCGGACCTCCGCCCGAGCGATGCCGTGCTCGCGGGCGGTGACCAGGCAGCCGACCGCGGTCCGGCAGGTGCAGGACGGGGCGACTCCGGCCCGGGCAGCCTGCCGGAGCCAGCCGCCACGATCGCGGCTTCGCCATGGCCGCAGGGCACCTGGCTGCGTTCGGCGTTCTTGCTGACCTGCGCCGGTCTGGCCCTGCACATGGCTTCGGTCCTCACCAGGGGGCTGTCGGAGCACCGGGTTCCCTGGGGCAACATGTACGAGTTCATCGCGGCCATCACCTGCGCCGCCGTGCTCGTGTTCGTCCTGGGCGCGGTCCGGTTCCGCGCGTATTACCTCGGCCTTTTCATCTTGCTGCCGGCCGTGCTGGCACTCGCGGTGGACGTGGTGTGGATCTACACTCCGGCCGGTCAGCTTGTGCCCGCGCTCCAGTCGTACTGGATCGCCATCCACGTGACCGCCATGATCATCGCGATCGGGATGTACATTCTCGGGGCCGTGGTGACGGTGCTGTACCTGCTGTCCGCGCGGCATGACCGGCGGGTCGCAGCCGGACAGGAGGACGCGTCGGCGGGCATCATGGGCCGGCTGCCCGGCGCGGATACGCTCGACCGGCTCGCCTATCACGCCATCTTGTTCGCGTTCCCCGCATGGACGTTCGCCGTGATCGCCGGTGCGATCTGGGCGGATCACGCCTGGGGCAGGTACTGGGGTTGGGATCCGAAGGAGACCTGGTCGTTCGTTATCTGGCTGGTCTACGCGGCCTTCCTGCACGCCCGGGCCACGGCCGGCTGGCGGGGGCGCAAGGCCGCTTATATCCAGTTGTTCGGCTTCGCGTGCCTGATGTTCAACCTAGTTGGCGTCAACCTCTGGATCTCGGGCCTGCATTCTTACGCGAATCTGTAGGCCAAGCCGTTCAGGAGGCGATCACCAGCCAGCCGTCAGCGGCCACGTTTCCGGTCGGTGCGCGGGATTGGCATCGGATGGATCCCTGGATCCATCCGAGAATCGCGGATCAATCCCTGGATCCATCCGACCGGGCCATGCTGGAGCGGGGAGCAGGTGGCTCGCCGCATCCGTGCGCTAGATCAGACGCCGTCTTCCTCGCGCCACATGCGGATCTTGCGGTCAAGCTCGAGCAGGAACTCCGGGTTGTCGTCAGGGGCGACGAAGCGCACGCCCGCCATGGCGGCCTGCTTGGTGCGCCGTGAATGGCCGAGCCCGAGGTCGCCCATGACCGACCTGGAAGGGTGCAGCCGATCGGACTCGTATGCTGGCACCCAGCTGCCGGTGACATCGTCCCAGAGGCGGCGCGTCCGCACCTCTCTGCGCCCGAGAATCAACCAGGCCGCGGCGCCGAACACCCAGAATCCGATGACGACGATCAGCCAGTTCTGCTTGGTGGGAAGGTCGAAGAGATGTCTCGGCGTCGTCGCTATGTCGATCACACACGGAACCACCAGACCGACAGTTAGTAGGGCAAAGGCGACGCTGAGTAGCAACATGGACGCAGCCTAGCGTGTCTTGGCAGCTATGGTGACCGAATTGGGCTCCTTCAAGAGCCTATCCACGACGCCTCCCTGGCGTGTCTGGTCCGAGCCGAGTACTGACGGCTGAGGCCGAAACGGGCTAACCTGACGCCAGACTTCGTACGGGAGTGACGGCATGCTGCGGTTACTGGATCTGTGGGGCTGGCGTCGGCGCCACCCAGGCAGCCGCAGGCCGCGCTCGCTCGTCGGGCCGGCCGTCCCGGGTGTCTCGCGTTCGCCCGGCGATGCTAGGCAGCCGGGCAGCCACCGCCGCGTTAGCAAGTACCGGTTGCTGCGCAGGCCGCGTGTCTTGCGCGGCATGGTCCAGGGCAGCGACATAACCGGCAGGGCCGAGGGTCAGCAAGGAGTTCTGGGAAGCGGCCAGCCTCCGGGTCAGTGGCAGCCGCGCAGGGCAGACGCAGACCCGCGCAGGATACAAGATCCGCATCCTGGTACCTGGCCGTGGCCGGGAAACAGCCCAGCGCCACGGCAGGCGCGCGGGCCAGGAGACGTGGCAGGCGGGCGACCAAGCTGGCAGGCGCCTGCCAGGCAAGTACTGCCAGGACGAAGGCAGGGCAGGGCAGCGGTCAGGGCCGCGCCCAAGGCCGAAGCCGCCGCCGACAAGACCGCTGCCTGGCAGAAATCGGCCGCGCAGCAGAGGGCAGCGGCAGGGCGGCCGTCCGCGGCAAGTCAGCACTCGCCAGCACAGCAGAAGGCAGCGGCACAACAGAAGGCAGCAGCACAACGAAGGGCAGCGGCCCGGGAGACATCCGCAGTCCCCTGGTACGAGCGCGCGAAACGGACTCATTCAGCGCCCGGCCAGCGGCACTGCGGGCTGCTCGAGAAGATCCTGCACCGGCAGTGGAAGGCCGAGGAACTGCCGCCGCCGCAGATCGTGCTGGCGGTGGACCGGCTTGCCGAATTTCCGCAGCTCATCAAGGAGCGGCTGGTCGCAGGGCTCGACGCGATCTACCTCGGCCCTGGCGGGGTGCCTGACCTCGACGACATGAGCAGCCTGAGCGGTATGCCGTTGCCATCGGGCCGGGCGACGTGGGACTCGTGCGCGGGTGCTTACGGCGACCGCAAAGTGATCGTGGGCTCGCGCCCGTCGCCGACGCCGGACGTCATGTGTCACGAGATAGGCCACGCCCTCGACGACATCGATGGCCCCGAAGGTGGCTGGCTGTCTGACTCTGCTGATTTCACCGCGCTCTACGGACAGTGCCAACCCTGGATGACCAGCGACTTCCACCGGCATTCCGGCACCCTGGGCAGGCGGGAGTTCTTCGCTGATGCCTTCGCTGCGATCGCGTCGAGCCAGCGCCCTGCGCTGGTTGAGATGGTGAGTGGCAACACGCGGGTGGCACTGGGCGTCATGCTCTACTTCAATGTGCGCTACGGCATTTAGAGGCGATGCGACCATGTACGTGATCCGGCTGCCGAACGGGAATCTGCTCGTCCCAGAATCGGCGACAGCACACGATGGCCGCCTGGTCAGCGACGCGTACGTGGAGATCGGGCCGGACGATGAGGACTATGAGAAATTCGCGACCTGCGCGCTGACGCAAGAGGAAATGGACGAGCGGGCGCAGCGTTGGCGCGAGGGCGACGAACCGCTTCGCCGTCAGTTCCTCGACTTCCTCGCTAGAGATGGTCAGATATCGCAATCCGACTAAGGACGCCACCCACTTCGGGCCGTAAATCATGTGGCGGCGTTGTCGAATAGCGCGTCAGTCGTCCGTCGGTTATTACAGCGGGTCACGCGGCTCGCGATCGGCGTGGCGAGCTGCCGAGCCGCCAGCCGGAACGTCGCTGACGACACCACAGGAGACTGACATGAGCAAGTACATCTTCCTCTACCGCGGCCCGGCCACCCCGATGTCGGACTTCACAGCGGAACAGCAGGCTGAGCAGATGGAAGCCTGGGGACAGTGGATCGGGAGGCTCGGCACGTCGCTGACCGACGTCGGTACCCCGTTCGGGGAGCGGACGTCGCTGGCCGATGACGGCAGCAGCCGTGCCCCCGGCGACCTCAACGGGTACTCGATCGTCGAGGCCGACAGCCTCGACGGGGCTAAGGCGCTCGCGGACAAACACCCCTTCCTGACTGAGGGAAAGGGTCGCTTTAGCGTGGAAGTCTTCGAGCTAGTCCCGATGTAGGCGATCGCGCCGGGGACCTGATTAGCTCGGCTTCGGAGTCGGTAGACGTCACCCGGCCGACTCCGAAGCCTGCTAGCTTCGTGGTCCGGCTCTGGGCCTGTCGCTGACCTGTAACACTCGGGAATTCATCGGCGCAGGCGCCCTCCGAAGCTAACGATCGGAACGATCCGCATCCGGCGTCGCCTCAGCTGACCTGGTCAGCGTTGGGAGCCGGGTCCGCGTCGATGCCGAGCAATGCCCGGATCTCCACCTCACGGTAACGCCGGTGGCCGCCGGGAGTCCTGATGCTGCTGATCCGGCCGGATGCCGCCCAGCGGGTGACGGTCTTGGGATCAACTCGGAAGAGAGCTGCAACCTCTCCGGGAGTAAGCAGGCGATCACTTTGCCCGTCCATTTTGGTGCTCCTTGCTCGCCTAGGCCCCCCTTGCTCAATCTTTATCTTAATAACTAAAGATCACTATTCTGCTCAGATTCCGTAAAAATTTTGTTCACACCCCTGTCGTATTGCTTTGACCGACACCTGTCGATGACTGCGCGAACACGTAGGGTAGATGTGTGTCTCACCTTGTGTCGGTAACTGAAATCCAGATAGCCGCCGATCGGTTGCGCGGCGTGGCCCTTCATACGCCGCTCGTCCCGTTCGCGGGGGTTGACCCGCCGCTATTGATCAAGGCCGAGTCCCTGCAGCCCACCGGTGCATTCAAGCTGCGGGGCGCCTATACAGCGATCAGCGCACTATCGCCTGAACAGCGCGGCAGGGGAGTCGTTGCCCACTCTAGCGGCAATCATGCACACGCCGTTGCATATGCCGCGGCCCTACTCGGTGTGTCGGCAACCGTCGTAGTTCCGACTAACGCGCCCGAGGTCAAAGTTCGGGCTGCTCGTTCATCAGGCGCGCACATTGTGACCTGCGAACCCGGCCTTGCGAACAGAATGGCGGTCGTCGCGGAGCTGGTCGCGATGCACGGTTACACAGAGATACCGCCATTTGAACACAGAGCAGTCATTGCAGGTCAGGGAACGGTCGGCCAGGAGATTGCTGCCGATTGCCCGGACGTCGACTTGGTTGTTTGTCCGGTGGGCGGCGGCGGCCTCATCGCGGGCGTAGCCGCGGCAGTTACGGCCGCATGCCCCAAAGCCAGGGTTGTCGGCGTCGAGCCGGAACTCGCCGCGGACGCCAGGGACTCCCTGCGCCAGGGTCACCGGGTCGCGTGGAGCCCGGAGCAGACGCAGCGCACGATCGCCGACGCGCTGCGGGTCGATCAGGTCGGTGAGCTCCCGATGCAGCACCTGCAGGCGCAGGTGCACGACATCATCACGGTGACCGACGACGAGATCAGGGCCGCCATGCGCCTGCTCGCCACCGGCGCGAGGCTCGTCGCGGAGCCAGGCGGAGCAGTCGCGGTTGCGGCGTGCCTGTTCAGGTCCAGCGAACTGCCGTCCGCCACCAAGCGGGTCGCCATCTTGTCGGGCGGCAACGTCGATCCGGTGCTGCTGGCCAGCCTGCTCGGTGCGGCGGGTGAGCCGCGGCGACAACAGGGCGTTTCGGGCGCGAGGCTCCCAGAGCCAGCACAGCCGGCCGCCGCGGGTCAGAGCTTCGTGGACAGCGACTAGGCTGAGTGCTGTTATGCGCGCGACGTTGTCCTACACGGTGCTGCGGCTCGGCTTGTTCGTAGTCGTGTTCGTGCTGTTGTACCTCGCAGGTGCCCGCAGCATCCTGCTCCTGGCGGGCGCGATCCTGATCAGCGGCCTGATCAGTTACTTTGCTCTCAACGCGCAGCGCATGGCGATGTCGAGCATCATCACCAAGCGGCTAACCAGCTTCCGCGAGCGCCTCGACGCCGGCACCCGCTCTGAAGATCCGGACTGAACCTCAGGCCGTCACGACTGATTGTCACCTGCCAGCCAGCCTCCGCTGGTCAGCATCGCCATGATCTTCTCCGTCGCCTGCTCGCGGCTGATCACCGAGGTATCGAGAACCAGGACGGCGTCGGTCGGTTCCTCGTACGGATCGTTGACTCCGGTGAATTGCTTGATGAGCCCGGCTCTTGCCTTGGCGTACAGGCCCTTCCTGTCCCGCTGCTCACATACCTCAACGGGCGTGGCGACGTGGATGAGCAGGAAGTCGCCTACCTCGGAGACCATCTGCCTGGCCCGCTCTCTGGCGGCCGCGAACGGCGCGATCGGCGCACAGATCGCGATGCCGCCGTGCTTGGCGATCTCTGCCGCCACGTAGCCGATGCGGGCGATGTTGAGGTCGCGGTCCGCGCGCGAGAAGGTCAGGCCGGCCGACAGAAGAGATCGGACCAGGTCGCCGTCCAGCAGCGAGATCCGGCGGTCGCCACGCTCGGCGAGGCGATCACGCAAGTCCCTGGCGATGGTGGACTTCCCGGAGCCGGACAGTCCAGTCAGGAACAGTACGAAACCGCGCTCTGAACGCGGCGGTCTGGCGTGCCTCAGTTCGGCGGCCACCGCTTCCGAAGCGAACCAGAACGGGATCTGCGTGCCGGCGTCGAGCATGTCCGCGAGCTGATCGGGGCTGAGGTCCTCGACCTCGGTCCCCGGCTCTATGAACGACAGCGGCCGCCAGACCTCGGCCTGAGGGTCATAGGCCCAGTCTCCGGCGGGCAGCACGGGAATCGGAGCGGCGGGCGACGGTCCGCGCCAGCCGTCGGCCATCAGGTGGGTGGCACCATACGAAGCAGCGATGATGGCGGTCGCGGCCAGTTCCCGGTCCCGGTCGGCCGCTGACCGTTCCGCATACGGCACGGGAACCACCAGCGTCGCAGGCGGCAGGCTCTTGGCGGCGGCCAGCACGGCGCGGATGAGGGCCTCCGGTTGCCTGACCACCTCGGCGGGGCCGGCGACCATCGGCAGCACGAGCAGCCGTGCCTTGAGCTGCTCTGCCATGTGCTTGAGCAGCCCGATCTGCCGACCGCCGATCGGCGCGCTGGTCGCGAACGCCAGGACCGGCTGGCCGCCGAATTCGGATCTGGCCCGTTCGGGCGGGATCATGAGACGCCGGAATGAACCATGCTCGGGCACCCGGTTGGCCTGCACGGGTCCGGCCAGCATGACGCGCTCGCCGTCGCCACGAACACCGGATCGCTCGGTGATGGTCAGGACCGCCAGGGGAGTTCCCTCGGGGTCTGCGAGCAGCACCCGTTCCGCGTCCGCCGGGACGCTGTCAGCGAGAACCTCGAGGGTGACAGGAACCGGCCACGGCGTGCCGTCGGCGAGCGTCGCCGACGCCGCGACCGAGGTCACATCTGCCCTGGTCATGAAGCCGGTCAGCGGCGCGAACGCGCCGGACAGGATCAGCTCGAGATCGCCGAGCTGGCGGGCGGTGAGCGTGACCGAAGAAAGCGAGGCAGCGTCGGCGCCGGCCGCGGCCTGCGGCTGTGCGGTCACTGCGTCCTCCGCTCGGTCCTGTGATCGCCGCCGGGAGGCAGCACGCCTGAGGCTACCCGCGCCAGGTGGCGCCGACGTCACGACGCCCCGCCCGCGGCGGCTAGCGTTCCCGCCTGCGGCGGCTAGCGTTCCCGCCTGCGGCGGCTAGCGGTCCCGCTTACGGCGGCTAACCTCCCCGAACTAGTCGGGCCAAGTAGACTAGTGACGCAACCCGCGTTCGAGGCTGAACGCGG
Organism: Streptosporangiaceae bacterium; assembly: GCA_036258115.1. GTDB lineage: Bacteria > Actinomycetota > Actinomycetes > Streptosporangiales > Streptosporangiaceae > Chersky-822. The sequence goes on along the minus strand of DATAEH010000175.1, from coordinate 9,398 downwards.
GCCAGTTGTGCTGCCCATTGGCCCCTGGAGTTCGTTTTTCCGGGTAGTTCAGCACGTACGGGGCAGCCCGATTAGCAACCGTCAAGCGCAGCAGAAACCGTCAAGCGCAGAGGAAGAAATGAGTCTGTCTGGCCTCCTCAGCACCGTCGCCGAGGACCCCCAGCTCCGCAATGCACTCGAATACGTAAGCCAGCCTGGCGCCGGCGATGCCGACCTGGTCGCGCCGGCCGCCCTTCGTCCTGTTCTCGTCGCCGCACTCGCCGATCCTGGCAATCAGGACAAACCGCCGTTCGTCCTTGCGATCACCGCAACCGCACGCGAGGCCGAGGACCTGACGAACGCCCTGACCTCGCTCCTGCCTGACCCCCACGCCGCCGAGTACTTCCCGGCCTGGGAGACGCTTCCGCACGAGCGGCTCTCGCCCCGGTCGGACACTTCGGGCAGGCGGCTCGCCGTGCTGCGCCGGCTGACCAGGCCCGAATACGGCGACCCACGGTCTGGCCCGCTTCAGGTTGTCGCAACGCCGATCCGCAGCGTCCTGCAGCCCCTCGTGGGCGGTCTCGGGGAGCTCGAGCCCGTCCGGCTTGACCAGAGCAAGCACGCCGACCTCGAGGAAGTCGTAGCGCGGCTGGTCGAGATTGGCTACGCGCGAGTGGACCTGGTCACCAACCGCGGCGAGATCGCGGTTCGCGGCGGGATACTCGACGTCTTCCCGCCCACCGAGGAACACCCCATGCGGGTCGAGTTCTTCGGCTCTGAGATCGAGGAGATCAGGCCGTTCCGGGCGGCGGACCAGCGCTCGCTCGGCACCTCAACCGAGTCGCTGTGGGCACCGCCGTGCCGTGAGCTGCTGCTGACTCCTGGCGTGCGGCACCGCGCGAAGCAGCTCGCCGGTGAGTACCCGGGCCTCGGCGAGGTGCTCGGCAAGCTCGCCGACGGCATCACGGTCGAGGGCATGGAGGCGTTCGCGCCGCTGCTCGCCGACCGGATGGACCTGCTGCTCGACTCGCTACCGCAGGGCGCCATCGTGGTGGCCTGCGACCCGGAGCGGATCAGGGCGCGCGCCGCGGACCTGGTCAGGACCAGCCAGGAATTCCTCGAGGCCTCGTGGATCAACGCCGCGGCAGGCGCCGAGGTCCCGATCGATCTCGGCGGGGCTGCGTTCCGGCCGATCACGGAGGTCAGGGCGGCCGCTGGCGATCTCGGCATCCGCTGGTGGACGATCACGCCCTTCGGGACAGAAGATCCTTCGGTTGGAACAGGACTCGCCGCCGCATCGCCCGGTCAGGGATCTGCCGCCTCGGCTGAGACCACATGGAACGACGCTGGCCGGGCAACCGCGAGGTCGGCCGTTCCCGACTACGAGGCCGGGGACTACGCGGACCTCGACGAAGCCGACGGTCGCGAGTCGTTCCGGATGCTGGCCAGCCCGGCTACCGCTTACCACGGTGACACCACGCGGGTGATCGGCGACGTCCGGGACTGGCTGGCCTCCGGATGGCGGGTCGCGCTAGTGACCGAGGGGCACGGACCAGCCCAGCGGCTCGCGGAGATCCTTCGCGGCGAGAACCTCGGCGCTCGGGCCGGTGATCTCGCCGAGCCGCCTGAGCCCGGTGTCGCGATTGTCGCGACCGGCCTGCTCGACGCCGGTTTCATCTGGCCAGGGATCAAGCTCGCGGTGCTCGGCGAGGACGACATCTCAGGCCAGCGAGCCGGCGGCCGGGACCGGAGCCGGATGCCGAGCAGGCGCCGTGGCGGCATCGACCCGCTTCAGCTCACGCCCGGCGACTACGTGGTGCACAGCCAGCACGGTGTCGGCAGGTACCTGGAGATGACCAGCCGGACGATCCAGGGTGCGACCCGCGAGTACCTGGTGATCGAGTACGCGCCGAGCAAGCGCGGCCAGCCGCCGGACCGGTTGTACCTGCCGACCGATCAGCTCGACGAGGTAACCAGGTACTCCGGCGGTGAGGCGCCGAGCCTGCACCGGCTCGGCGGCGCGGACTGGGCGAAGACTAAAGGCCGGGCCCGCAAGGCGGTCAGGGAGATCGCCGCGCAGCTCATCAGGCTGTACTCGGCCAGGATCGCGTCGCCAGGGTTCGCGTTCGGCCAGGACTCGCCGTGGCAGCGCGAGCTCGAGGACGCGTTCCCCTATGTTGAGACGCCCGACCAGCTGGCCGCGATCGACGAGATCAAGCGTGACATGGAGAAGGCGATCCCGATGGACCGGCTGATCTGCGGCGACGTCGGGTACGGCAAGACCGAGCTGGCGGTCAGGGCAGCGTTCAAGGCGGTGCAGGACGGCAAGCAGGTGGCCGTTCTTGTTCCGACCACTCTGCTGGTGCAGCAGCACGTGCAAACATTCGGCGAGCGGTACGGGCCGTTCCCCGTCGAGTTGCGGGCGCTGTCGCGGTTCCAGTCCGACGCCGAGGTCGCCGAGACCCTGGCCGGGCTGGCGGCCGGAACCGTCGACGTGGTCATCGGCACGCACCGGCTGCTGTCGCCGGAGACCAGGTTCAAGAACCTGGGGCTGATCATCATCGACGAGGAGCAGCGGTTCGGGGTTGAGCACAAGGAGTACCTGAAGGCGATGCGCACTCAGGTCGACGTTCTCTCGATGTCCGCGACGCCGATCCCCAGAACGCTGGAGATGGGGGTGGCCGGGATCAGGGAGATGTCCACGATCCTGACCCCGCCAGAGGAGCGGCACCCGGTGCTGACCTTCGTCGGGCCCTACGACGAGAAGCAGATCGCGGCCGCCATCAGGCGCGAGCTGTTGCGCGACGGGCAGACATTCTTCGTCCACAACCGGGTCGCCTCGATCGGCAGGGTGGCCGCCCGTGTGTCCGAGCTCGTTCCCGAGGCCAGGGTCGCGGTCGCGCACGGCCAGATGAATGAGCACACGCTCGAGAAGATCATGGTTGATTTCTGGGACAGGAAGTACGACGTGCTCGTCAGCACGACGATCGTCGAGTCCGGCCTGGACATTCCCAACGCCAACACGCTGATCGTGGATCGGGCCGACGCATACGGCCTGTCCCAGCTCCATCAGCTGCGCGGCCGGGTTGGTCGCAGCAGGGAGCGAGGGTACGCCTACTTCTTGTTCCCGCCGGAGAAGCCGCTGACCGAGACCGCGCACGAGCGGCTCGCGACGGTCGCGCAACATACCGAGATGGGCGCAGGAATGTTCGTCGCCATGAAGGATCTCGAGATCCGCGGCGCCGGCAACCTGCTCGGCGGCGAGCAGTCCGGCCACATCGCCGGGGTCGGGTTCGACCTGTACGTACGGATGATCGGCGAGGCCGTGACCGAGATGAAGGGCGACGGCCCGGCCGAGCGCGCCGAGGTCAGGGTTGAGCTTCCTGTTGACGCGCACATTCCGCATGACTACGTGGCCGGCGAGCGCCTCCGGCTCGAGGCCTACACCGCGATCGCGGCGATCGACTCCGAAGCGGACATCGCCGCGGTGACCGACGAGCTCACCGACCGGTTCGGGCCGCCGCCGCGGGCCGTAGAGAACCTGCTTCAGGTGGCCAGGCTGCGGTCCAAGGCGCGGCGCGCCGGGCTCACCGACATTGCCCAGCAGGGAAATCACATCAGGTTCGCGCCGGTCGAGCTGCCTGAGTCGCGCGAGGTCAGGGTGAACCGGCTGTACCCGCGGACCCTGCTCAAGCGGGCGGTGCGTACGATGCTCGTACCGGTGCCGAAGGCAGGTCCCGGGCCAGGCTCCCGTGCCGGCGCAGGGTCCGGCCGGTCCGGAGCCAGCTCGGGGTCGGTGACCCCGCTCGGCGCCCCGTCGTTGCGCGACAGCGAGTTGCTCACCTGGTGTGAACAGCTGCTCGACGCGATCTTCGGCGAGGAACTGGCCAGCCAGCAGGCCGGGCCCGCAGGCGGCGGCGAGCCAGCCGGAGGCCAGCAGGCCGGACAGCCCCCAGCCGGCGGCTAAAGTAGCGGCGACACTATGGCCCTCGCCGGCCAGGGGTCATGCGCGACGGTCCGTCACTAGGCCGGCGCGGGCTCGTGTTCACGCGTGCGAAGGAGATATGAGGTGGGCGGATGATCGCCCGGCGCGGCGCCCCAAGGTGGATGGCAGCCGCAGTGGCTGCGGCGGCCGGGGCGCTGGCGCTGTCCGGCTGCGGGCAAACTCAGTTCGGCGCGGCGGCGCTGTACAGCAATCACCGGATTTCTAGCGCGACGCTGGCCTCCGAGGTCGCGAACCTCAACGCCGGCTTCCAGGCTGACCAGCACAAGTTGCAGATCCAGTACACCAGGGCCGACATGCCGCGGCAGGTGCTCAGCTGGATGCTTCGGTTCGCGACAGCAAACCAGATCGCCAAGCGCACCGGGCTCACGGTGACGCCCGCGGAGGCGCAGAGGCAGCTGAACGACGAAAAGGCCAGGGCGCAGCAGGCGGGCGACACGCTGGAGGAGGCCGCCGTGCTCAACGGGCTGCCACCCGACCTGCTGCCGCAGCTCGGTCGCTGGATCGCGATCCAGCTCAAGCTGCAGGACAAGCTCGACAACGGCGTCGCTCCGACAACCGCGGCGGCCCAGCGGGCTCTGCAGCTCAAGGTCAGTCATGTTCAGTGCGTGGCCGCGAAGAGCCTGGATATCAAGGTCAACCCGCAATACGGCGCCTATGACTACGGCCAGTTCGCGGTCGTGCCTGCAACCAGCAAGCTGGCGGCGGCGCCCGGTCAGACGTCAGCTTCCCCGGCGCCGCAGCTGAAGCCGAAGTGCTGACCTGGCGATGAGTCAGCGCGAGAGGGTGCCAGTCCGGAGGGACGACCCCCCGGAGCCCTCCGAGAAGGCCGCGGGCGCCGCATTGCTGGACCTCGTCGCGGTCATGGACCGGCTGCGGACCGAGTGCCCGTGGGACGCCAGGCAGACGCACGAGTCGCTGGTGCCGTACCTGGTCGAGGAGACCTACGAGACGCTCGAGGCAATCGAGCGGCACGACCTGGCCGAGCTTCGCGGTGAACTCGGCGATGTCCTGCTGCAGGTGCTGTTCCACGCGCGAATCGCGGCTGAGCGCACCGACGGAACCGGCTTCACGATCGATGACGTAGCCAAGGGGATAGCCGACAAGCTCGTGCGACGGCATCCGCACGTCTTCGGCGACGTCACCGTCTCCGGCGCCGACGAGGTCAAGCGCAACTGGGAGTCGATCAAGGCCGAGGAGCGGGCCGTCGCGGGCGGCGGCCCGTCGTCCGCGCTGGACGGCGTTCCGATGGCGCAGCCCGCGTTGTCGCTGGCGGCTCAGCTGCAACGCAGAGCGCAATCCGCCGGCGCGCCCGACGACCTGACCGACCTGGCGGACCTTGGATCGCACCGCCCGGATGAGAGCAGCTCGCGGCGGCAGCCTGGGTCGGCGGAACAGGTGAGCGAGATCGGTGTCGAGCTGTTCGCGCTCGTTTCCGAGGCGCGAGCGGCAGGCGTCGATCCCGAGCTCGAGCTCCGCCGCGCCGCGACAGAATTCCGTGCCCGCTTCCAAGCCTGGGAGCGCTCCTCCACCCGCCGCCCATAGCCCGCTTCAACAACAGCGAAGGCCCATCGACGCCCTAACAGGAACGTCGTTGTGCCGTCGCTGTTGCTCGTCTTGAGGCACGCGGCCGGTCGGCGACCGGCGTGCCGAGCGCAGCCGGTTTGGTGCGCTCGGTTAGGCTCCGACGGAGAAACTGTGATCCCGCACGGGAGTTCTCCCTTGTCGTCCATTGAGGCAATCCACGCCAGGCAGATTCTCGACTCGCGAGGTAACCCGACCGTGGAGGTCGAGGTTGTGCTCGACGATGGCACGCACAGCAGGGCCGCCGTGCCGAGCGGGGCCTCGACGGGGGCGTTCGAGGCCGTGGAGCTGCGCGACGGCGGCCAGGAGTACGGCGGCAAGGGCGTCGAGCAGGCGGTGAACGCCGTCATCGACGAGATCCAGCCCGAGTTGCTCGGCCAGGACGCCGACGAGCAGCGGCTGATCGACTTCGCGATGATCGACCTCGACGGCACCCCCGACAAGTCACGGCTGGGCGCCAACGCGATCCTCGGCGTCAGCCTCGCCATCGCGCGGGCAGCGGCCGAGTCGTCGCAGCTGCCGCTGTTCCGCTACCTCGGCGGGCCGAACGCGCACCTGCTGCCCGTGCCGATGATGAACATCCTGAACGGCGGGGCGCACGCCGACACCAACGTCGATATCCAGGAATTCATGGTCGCGCCGATCGGAGCGAGCACGTTCTCCGAGGCGCTGCGCTGGGGCGCCGAGACCTACCACAGCCTCAAGTCCGTCCTGAAGAAGCACGGCCTGAACACCGGCGTCGGCGACGAGGGAGGATTCGCCCCCGATCTGGAGCACAACCAGACCGCGCTCGACCTGCTCATGGAGGCGATCGGACAGGCCGGGTTCGCGGCCGGACGGGACGTGGCGATCGCGATCGACGCGGCGGCGACCGAGTTCCACGCCACCGAGGGCTATACCTTCGAAGGCCAGGTCAAGAGCGCGGGCGAGATGGCGGCCCTTTACGGGCGCTGGCTCGACGCCTATCCGATCGTGTCGCTCGAGGACCCGCTCTCCGAGGATGACTGGTCTGGCTGGCGGGAACTAACCAGCCACATCGGCGACCGGGTGCAGATCGTAGGTGACGACCTCTTCGTCACCAACCCCGAGCGGATAAGACGGGGGATCGAGGAGCGGTCAGCTAACGCCCTGCTCGTCAAGGTCAACCAGATCGGGACACTGACTGAGACGTTCAGTGCCGTGGAACTGGCGCACCGGGGCGGGTTTGCCTGCATGCTCAGCCATCGCTCAGGTGAGACGGAGGACACGACCATCGCGGACATTGCCGTGGCCGTGAACTGCGGCCAGATGAAGACCGGCGCGCCCGCGAGGTCCGAACGAGTGGCGAAGTACAACCAGTTGCTGCGGATCGAAGAGCGGCTCGACGACGCGGCAGCCTATGCGGGTCAGGCCGCGTTTCCCCGGTTCGCCGAAGCCGGCCGGTGACGGAGCCGACCAGCCGTACCATGCGGCCAGCGAGCCCCAGGCCGCATTTCACCGGCCGGGCGGCAATCCTCGCCGTCGTGCTGTGCGCGATCGCGCTGAGCCTGGCCTACCCGATCCGTGAGTACATCGCGCAGCGCAGGCAGATCGACCAGCTTCAGGCCCAGCGCCGCGATCTCGCGCTGCACCTGAAAGAGCTGCGACAACAGCAAAGGCGACTGCACGACCCCACCTACATCGAGCGCCAGGCTCGCGACCGGCTGCACATGTGCTTCCCGAACCAGAAGTGCTACGTGATCATCGAGCCCGAGCCGAAGAACACGCAGGGCGCGACCGGCCAGGCCGACGGTACCCCGTGGTACGCCCGGTTGTGGAAATCGGTCCAGCAGGCAAACCAGCAGACCAAGCAAGGGCATGGCCGGAACCAGCCCAAGGGCGCGGCCCGGCCGTGCATCACCGTGACGTCCGTTGCTCCGCTAGGGATTGGCTGTCGCAGCGCACGGGTGCTGCGGGGGTGAGCCTGGACGCGGTCGACCTGACCGCCGTGACCCGGCAGCTCGGCAGGGTTCCGCGCGGCGCTCGCGCGGTGGCTCACCGGTGCCCGTGCGGCCTGCCAGACGTGATCGAGACACCGCCAAGGCTGCCCGACGGCACGCCGTTCCCGACCCTGTACTACCTGACGTGTGTACGCGCGCGCGCCGCCGCGAGTGGCCTGGAGGCCGACGGCATGATGCGCGAGATGACCGAACGACTGCGTTCTGACCCGCAGTTGCGTGCCGCCTACCTGGCCGCGCACCGTGATTACGCGGCAAGGCGCGAGGCCGCCGCCGCAGCGGCAGGAGTCGAGACGCTGCCGGCCCGTGCGCAGACCGCCGGAGGGATGCCGGACCGGGTCAAATGCCTGCACGCATTGGTGGCGCATGAGCTGGCGGTGCCCGGCACCAACCCGCTGGGACGGGAGGCCTTGACCGCTATGGGAGAGTGGTGGGCGGCCGGGCCGTGCGTCGACGTTCCGGCTTGAAGCGTCGTGGAGGACAAGAATGGCACCATCTGGCCAGCAGCGGGTCGCCGCGATCGATTGCGGGACGAACTCGCTGCGGCTGCTGATCGCCGATATCGACGCCGGACGGCATCAGCTGGCGGACGTGCTGCGCCGGATGGAAATCGTCCGCCTTGGCAAGGGTGTAGACGCGACGGGCAGGCTCTCTCCTGAGGCGCTGGGCAGGACGTTCGCGATGCTCGAGCAGTACGCCAAGGCGATCGGTGACTCCGGCGCCGAGGCGGTCAGGCTCGTAGCCACGAGCGCGACTCGAGACGCGTCGAATTCTGAGGAGTTCACGAACGGCGTCCGGCGCATACTCGGCATCGACCCCGAGGTAATCAGCGGAGGGGAGGAGGCATACCTGTCCTTCCGAGGCGCCACCGCCGAACTCGGCCCGCCAAGTGAGCTGGGCCTTGCGGGTCCCGTCGCCCGGCCGGAACCGCCGTTCCTCGTGGTGGACATCGGCGGGGGATCGACCGAGTTCGTGTTCGGCGCCGCCGGAGCTGACCGCGACGAGCTGGCGGCGCTGTCGGTCAACATCGGCTGCGTCAGGCTCACCGAACGCCACCTTCGGGACGACCCGCCGACCCGGGAACAGATCGCCGCGGCAACGGCGGACATCGACGCGGCGCTGACGACCGTCGCGCAGTTCGTGCCCGCTGACCAGGCCCGCACGCTCGTCGGCCTGGCTGGCTCGGTCACGACGGTGACGGCGCTCGCGCTGCGCCTGCCCGAATATGACCCGGCCGCCATCCACCACGCGCGTATCAGCGCGGCCCGCGTTCACGAGGTCACCTCGGGCCTGCTCGCCATGAACCGCGCGCAGCGCGCCGCGAACCCCGTCGTTCATCCTGGCCGGGTCGATGTGATCGGTGCGGGCGCGCTGATCCTGGACCGGGCAACTACCAGGTTCGGCTTCGGCGAAGTCGTCGCGAGTGAGCACGACATCCTCGACGGCATCGCCTGGTCGCTGGTGACCGAGGCGGCGAGCCATCCGGCCGGCTCGTGACCGTGGCCGAGAACGCCGGCCCCGGCCCCGTCGAGCCAGGATCGGGCTGGCCTGAGGATCCGGCCAGCGCGGACACACCGGTCGCCTCCGACACCCAGGGCGTCCGCGTCCTGGCTGGCACCGCTGGGTCGCTCGCGGAGCTGGCCGCCCGCCAGTCGGTGTGCCGAGCTTGTCCGCGGCTGGTGCGGTGGCGGGAGCAAGTTGCCTCCACCAAACGTCGCGCCTTCGCCGCCGAACGCTACTGGGGACGGCCGGTGCCCGGGTGGGGTGGCGACGAGCCCGGCATCGTCATCATCGGCCTCGCACCCGCGGCCCACGGTGGCAACAGAACTGGGCGCATCTTCACCGGCGACCGCAGC
>DATAEH010000174.1:0-7711 GCA_036258115.1 Streptosporangiaceae bacterium | reverse complement strand
GGTTAGGTGAATGAGCGCAGGAGTCAGACGCCCGAGCTGGGCACGCCGACGATCGAGGTCTTCCAGATCCGGTAGCTGGCGCGCCACGGAGCACCCGGAGGCTGAGTGAGCACGTGCGGGTACTGAGTGGTCACGAGCTTCATGATCAGCGTGGGCGATCCGCCGAACACGCCGACCTGCGGCGGGCTAGAACCGAGCGCAACGGCGTGATGTCCGGACTTGGCGATACCGGCGAGCACCGCGGGGATCGTGGATGACGGGGCCTTGGGCGACACCCACGCGACGGGCACGCCGCACATTCCCCTGATCACCTGGCTGAAGCCCGCGGCGATATGCCGGTCGACGATCAGCACGGCCGACGAGCTGCCTATCGACGCGCAAAGACTGCGGACCGCGTCGGCCTCGTGCTCCCCGACGCGGTGCTGCGCCATGCCGCCTGCCGTCGGCTCCAGGCCGCCACGGCTTCCCGCGTGCGTGAGACCGAAGCCGAACGAGGTGCTGACTGACGGCAGCAGCATCGCCCCGACGCAGAACGCGCCGACAACTACGGCCGTCGTCCTCCCGGCGCCGCGTTCCCTCGCCCGCCTGGTCAGCCACGCCGCCGCCCAGGTAGCCAGCAGGATCAGGCCGGGAATCACGACTGGAACCAGCCTTCGGCTCGCCCATGGCTGGTCCGGCACGGTGAAGGGCTGCCAAAGCACGGCCGCCGAGCCGACCAGGACGACGGCTAGCGGCAGCGCCCAGTTCAGGCGTGTGCCGGTCGTGTCCCGCCAGCTCAGCAGATCCCGCAGGCAGCGTCGGACCAGGATGGCCGCGCCGAAACCGCCCAGCAGCACGGTGGCGATCCCGGCGTACCAGATCACCCAGTACAGCGTGTCCTCGGAATACAGCCTGCTCGGATCCACGGGAAGGCCGGCGATTCGCTGCAGGTGCCCGACAAAGTCCGAAGCCGCCGGGCTGACCACGCTCCGAACCTTCTGCAGGTACGGCCGTACCGCCAGCCACGCGATTCCGCCGATGACCGCCGCGCTGGCGATCACTGGCAGCCATCGCACAGGAGGCCGGGCCACGATGTCGCGAGCGAGCCCGCGGGCCCAGCCGAAACGCAGCAGCAGGACCGCCGCTGCGGTGAGGAGAGCGAGGCCGCCCGCGTCCAGGCCGATCACCTTGAGGGGCGCCAGCTGCGGCCCGGATGGCGGTTGCGCGAGCAAGTACGCGGCGGCGAGGCCGTACCCGCATCCGGCAACCATTCCTATTGAGAACGCAAGCCCGACCGCCCGTCGCGCTGCCAGCAGTACTCCCGCGATAAGAACCGCCGGGACCAGGTAAGTAAGCGAGGCAAGGCTCAGCAGGCTGGTCAGGCCGAGCGCGAGACCACCGAGTCCGCCGAGCATGGTCTCGGCCGTGATCGCGGTGGCAGCCAGGAACGGCAGGTTCCGCCGCCGCAGGCCGCTCAGCCGCAAGAAAAGAGCCGACAGCCGCCCCCGCGGCTCTGGCAAGGCAATCGCCGGCAGCCGCGCGGTATCGCCGGACTCGATGGCGCCGGAGCCCGGGAGGTCGGCGTCGGCTGGACTCCCGGCACTATCACCGCATGCCGCCAGCGGTGCGGTTTCCGCGGGCCGGAAAGCGGCCGACTGCACGGTCGGAGCTGGCCAGGCCTTGTTCAGCCCGGCCGACGACCCCGTCCCGGCGGACGTTGCCGCCGACACTCGTTCGCGTCCGGCGTCAGAGTTGGGGGCCAAGGTCGCCGCCTTGGACCCGCCGGTCCTGCTGACGGTCAGCGCGTCTATGACGAGGCTGGTCCCGCCGAAAAGCAGCACCTGGACGGCGGTCTCACTGAACGCGTTACGGCTCGTATACAGCTGAGGCAGGGTGAGGGCCAGGACGAGCGCCCCCGCAGGAGCCCACTGGCGGCCGACCAGCCTGCCGACGAGGCCGCCGAACGTGAGAATCGCCAGTCCGCCGAGAACCGGGCCGATCACCGCCCCGCCGCCGGTCCCGCTGGTCCAGAACCCGGCAGTCAGCAGCATCGGCAGGCCCGCAGGAATCCTCGGCACAACCGAACCCGCGTGCTCGGCGAAGCCGGCGCTCGCCAGGTGCAGCCCGGCCCTCGGGCCGCCAAACACCGAGAGCGAGCCGGGAATCGGCAGCGACCCGTGCTGGGCGATCCAGTAACCGGTCTGGAAGTATGCGCCCGGCATCCGGGTGGCGATCACCGACGGGGAATTCAGGGCGAGCTGCCAGGCGATGAATCCGGCCGTGATCAGGGCCGTGCCGATGATCGCGAACCCGGCGGGCCAGGGTTGCTTGGTGGCGCCGCCCGGCAGGTCGGAAGGCCACTCGTCGGGAATCTTGTGCAACAGGTTGACCGCGAGGGCGGTCGCCAGCGGCGCGGCGATCAGCAACTCGGGCACAGGCTCGAAGATGCCCCCCAGCAGCAGCGGCAGGCCCGGCACCAGCCAGGCGACCACGATGATCAGCGGCAGCACCGTGAGCCTGGCGAAACCGCGACCAGCTTGCTGGGCGAATCTGGCGGTGCGGCGCTCGCGAGCCGCCCGCTCGGCCGCTGGGTTCGGCGCGGTCTGGACCAGCGTGAACGGCAGCGACACCTTCGTGATCTTGGGCATACGCGGCCGCCGCACGGTCAAGGTTCGCCGTAGCGGCGGCTGCTTGCCAATCGCAGCGGGTGCAGACGACTCCGAACTGGCGTCGGTCTGTCCAGGTTCCGGATTCGGGGGACCCACGACACCACTGTATGGGTCTCGCCCCGATGCGCCCAGATCGCCGCTGCATGGCACAAAAGCGCGATGGCGAGCTCAGCGAACTCAAGGTAACGAGAATGTAACGTTGCGTCGACTGCCGAATGGCTGACGCATGGTCAGGGCCGTCGGAATGTGTCGGTCGACCGCGCAGGTCAGGCCTCGCGGGACAGGGATGGCGCCGCCCCGACATGATGGTTAGTGGCGTTTTTTCCGCTGTCGAGGGCGTACCATGGGCCGGAAACTGGACGGCTCGCCACCGTGGCGGCCGGAAGCCCCCGCCCGGAGGACCCCACGATGACGCGCAGCAAGACGCGCCGCCATCCTGGTCCCCGCCGGTACTCGTTCGGCATGCTGCTCATCGGCTGGGTGGCGATCGGGCTCGCCGTTGTCCTTGTCGGCGGGACGCTCTACGGGTACGCGAAGTACCGCACCGTCCTGGACAGCATCAAGCACGAGGACATCAAAGGGCAAGGTCATCGGCCTCCAAAGCTGAACAACGCGCTGAACATTCTCGTGATCGGCTCCGATACCAGGTCAGGGCGCAACGGCAAAATCGGCGGGTACGACCCGGGGCAGCGCTCGGACACGGTCATGGTCGCGCACATCTCGCCGGGGGGCGGCCGGGCTACAGTGCTCAGCTTTCCGCGCGACTCGGTCGTACCGGTCTACTTCTGCCCATCTGAGTCCGACGGCTTCCCAGGCCAGACCGCCTCCAGTTCGGTTGAACAGATCAACACGAGCTTCGCCAACGGCGGCGCCAACTGCCTGTGGAAGACGATTGAGCACACTACGGGCATCCATCTGGACAACTTCGTCCAGCTCAACTTCACCGGCTTCATTAGCGTGATCAACGCGATCGGCGGCGTCCCGGTCTGCCTGCCAACCGCAATCCACAAGACCAGGTATGACCGGCTGAAGCTCACGGCCGGTCCGCATGTGCTCAAGGGATACAAGGCACTGCAGTTCTGGCGCCTCCGCGAGGGCTTCGGGCTGGGTTCGGACCTACAGCGGATCCAGCGCGATCAGCTGCTGATGGTCGGCCTGGTCCAGAAGATCCTCAAGACAGGCGTCCTGCGTAGCTTGCCCAAGACCTTGTCGATCATCAATGCGATCACCAACGCCCACGCGCTGACCACAGACTCGGGACTCACCACTGACACCATCGTCCGGATCGGCAGGAGCCTCGCCGGGATCTCGAAGAAGTCGATCCAGTTCATCGAGATCCCGACGGTGACCTATCCGGCCAATCCGAACTGGGTTGAGTTCGACCAGTCGCAGACCACCAAGCTGTTCGACGACATCGAGCGGGACCGCGCCGTGCACAGCCCCAAGAAGGGCGGCAAGGGCAAGGCGGGTCAGGGCGGCAAGAAGCAGAAGACGCGCCCGGCGCCGAAGCTGATCAGCACGAGCAAGGTCAACGTCAATGTCCTCAATGGCTCGGGCGTGCAGGGCATCGCAGGAACCACCGCTGCCGCGCTCAGCACCCGCGGGTTCACCATCTTGTCGACCAATAGCGCGACTTCGCCGAGCGGCGGGTTCGACTACAGCTACACCACGTCGATCGTGGAATACCACGGCCCCGCAGACCTCTCGGCGGCCGAGACGCTCGCCGCTCAGATAAAGAACGTCAAGCTGCGCCAGGTCAGCTCGCTCCGCACTGGAGAGGTCACCCTGATCCTGGGATCGAAGTTCAGCAAGCTCGGACCGCCGCCATCGCAGCCGGTTGGCAACCTAACCGGTACGTTCGGCGGGTATCAGGGCAGCACGAATCAGTGCAAGGGGTACGGGACCGCGTTCAGCAGCTGACCTGACCGGGCAGGAACCCCAGCAAGAGCAATGGGGCACGGGGACGATCAGCAAGCTACCGGGGGAAACGCGTCGAGGGGCCGACGCTTGCCTCGTGTGTTCGCCTGGGTTGCCGCGGTGCTCGTGGTGGTGCTCGTCGGGGGCGTTCTGACCGCATATGCGGTGTACCGCGATGTGTTCGGAAAGATCCATCAGGTCAACGTGACCGGCCTCGGGAACCGCCCGCGCAGCTTCGACAACGCCCTGAACATCCTGGTGATCGGTTCCGATACCCGCCGCGGGAAGAACTCCAGGTTCGGCAGGCACGTATCCGGGCAACGCTCAGACACGATCATGGTGCTGCACCTGTCCCCCGGGGTCAGGCGGGCGGTCGTGCTGAGCATCCCGCGAGATTCGGTCGTGCCGATTCTTGCGTGTCAGAAGGAATCACGCTCGCCCGGCCAGGTCGCGCAGGCCGGGCAGGTCGAGCAGATCAACGAGACCTACGCGAACGGTGGTCCCGGCTGCTTGTGGAAGACGATCGAGCACACGACGCACATCAGGCTGGGTCACTTCGCGGAGCTCAACTTCACCGGCTTCGAACGGGTCATCAACGACCTCGGCGGCGTAAGGATCTGCCTGCCGTTTCCGATCAACGACCCTCGCTCCAAGCTGCACCTGACCGCGGGCATCCACCACGTGGGCGGCGCCGAGGCGCTGGCGTACTGGCGGGTCAGGTACATCGGCGTCGGTTCAGACCTGGAACGGATCCAGCGTGACCAGTTCCTGATGGCGTCGGTCGCCCAGAAGGTCAAGCACACCGGCCTGCTCGGCGACCCTGCCAGGATATTCCGGGTCGTCAGGGACGTCGCGGCCTCGCTCACCACGGATAGCGGCCTGAAGCAAAGTGACATGATCGCGCTGGTCCAGCGCCTGCGGGCGCTGCCGCTGGGCGGCGTGCATTTCGTCCAGGTGCCGGTCGTGACCTATCCGCCGAACCCGAACTGGGTGCAGTGGTCGGGCGACGCGAACAAGCTGTTCCTGGCGATCGCGCATGACAAGAAACTGCCTCGGACTCGCCACCACCATGGCCATCAGCATCAGCGGACCGGAGGCGGCATCGCGGCCAGCCGGTCGCAAGGCAAAACCCGGCAACATTCACCGCTATCCAGGGTCACCAGGCAGTACGGCGGCATCACGGCAGGCGCCAACGTCTGCCGCGACGCGGGCGCATTCGCGGGTCCGCTCGGGGGCCACTGAGTCAGGCGCGCAGGCCTTCCAGCGACCTAGAACCGAAGCGACACGACGGCCTAAACCGCCGTGTTTGCGGATGGGCCCCCTAACGGCCGCCAGAATGGGACTGTGAAGAACTTCATCGACTGGCATACACAGGCAGCCGCCGTGGCGGGGATGCGCGAGCGGCTGCCAGCCCAGACGAGCGATCGCGTGGCCGAGGCCATCGAGTTCGCCGCGGCCCAGCATGGCGATCAGCAACGCCCGACTGGCGCTCCGTACCTTGAGCACCTGCTTGAGGCCCTCGAAGTACTGGTCGTCGGCGCCGGAGTCACCGACACCGATGTGCTGGCGGCTGCGGTACTCCATGACGTCGTCGAGGACACCCCGGTGGGCAACGACGAGCTCGCTGAGCGGTTCGGGCCGCGCGTCGCCGAGCTGGTTGGCTGGGTGACGATCCCCGAGGCTGGACCAGGCGAGGACCCCGCCAAGGTCAAGCAGGCCACCCTGCGCCACCTGGCCGCCGCGCCCAAGGACGCGATCCTGGTCAAACTCGCCGACCGGCTCAGCAACGTGCAGACGCTGCGGAGCCTCGGTCCCGAGCGCCAGCGCGCCTACTACGCCCAGACCGTCCGCTACATCGTGCCGCTCGCGGACGCCGACCCGTTCTTCGCTGCCTGGTACCGAGACTGGCAAGCCGCCCACGCTGACCTCGCGAACGCAGTCAGCTAGATAATCGGCGGGCGGCCCGCTCTGGTCATCCGCCACGCCGTCCGCATCGAAATCGGCTGGCGGCGGCCCGCGTCCAGCCGCCACCCGTCGGAGAACCCGGCAAACCAGGCGCGCAGCGCCGCACGCGACCGTTCCCTGATGACGGTGAGCGCCATCCAATCGGCCAGGTAGATCACGGCGAGCGGCCACGGCAGGTTCCGCCGCGCTAGCCAGACCCGGTTCCGCGCCTCAAGCCGGTACCAGGTCGGATGCCTGGCGTTGTGCACCGCCGGATGGCATACAGTCGCCGCGGCGTCGTACTCGATCAGGTACCCCAGGTCGAGCAGCCGCCATGACATGTCGGTCTCCTCATGGCCGAAGAAGAACGCCTCAGGGAACCCGCCCGCCTCCAGGTATGCCGACCTGCGGATCGCGCACACCCCTCCGGCGAACGTCGTCACCACCGACGACCGCTCCGGATCGGAGGCACGCAGCCGCGGCACGTGCCAGCGACCGCCGGATCCGCCGTCTGGATCGGTGACCCGCAGCGACAGGACCGCCAGCGTCGGGTCGGCCGCGAACCTGGCTGCGACATGGTCACCGAGCGCGGCGGCGTCCGGGTACCAGGCGTCATCGTCGAGGAACAGCACGACGTCGCCCGCGCAGGCCTGGACACCAGCGTTCCGGCCGCCGGCGACGCCCGCGTTCTCGGCGAGCCTGACCAACTGGGCGCCCTCAGGCAACGGCCCAGGATCGGCGCCGTTGCCGACGATCACCAGCTTGCCGCCCGCAGCGCGGAGCGGCGCCGTGCTCTCGATGGCACGGCTCAGCTCAGCTGGGCGATCACCCATGGTCAAGATCACCACTGAGAGCTTCACCGCAACCGCCTCGAGGCCAAGATCGCGACCAGGTGCGCGATCACCATCAGGCCGGCAACGATCAAGCACGCGATCACGAGCACGCGGGTTGCCGTCAGGTCACCGCTGATGGCGTCGGCGATCGCCGCGATCAGGATCAGCAGCGACAGCTCGACGGCCTGGGTGATCCTGTGCACCTTCAGCACGCTAGCGGCCCGCCTCGCCTTGGCCAGCCCGGCGCTGGCCGGCGTCAAGGCCTCGTCGTCGTGCCCGGCCACCAGGCCGACCTTGGCGCGGGCGACCACGACGTTGTCGGTCTCGGCCTTGACGAGCATCGCCAGAAGCGCGGCCGCCAACCCGGCG
>DATAEH010000173.1:0-3134 GCA_036258115.1 Streptosporangiaceae bacterium | reverse complement strand
AGTTCGTGCCCGGACTAGGGTTCCGCCCGGTGCTTGGTCAGCGGGCGATGACGAACTTCGTCAGCTTCGAGCCGGGCGCCGTGGCGCCCAAGCACGTGCACGAGGAAGAGCAGATCGTCATCATCCTCAACGGCGAGATGGTGTTCGACCTAGACGGCGACGTCCGCACGATGCGCAAGGGCGACGTAGCCGTCATTCCGGCCTGGGTGCCGCACGGCGCCTGGACGGTAGACACGCACTGCGAGGAAGTCGACGTGTTCTGCCCGCCGCGGCAGAGCCTGCTCAAGCTCGCCGAGGCGCAAGCCGCGGCGGCTGCGGGAGACGACGACGCTTCGTCCGATGCCACCGAGGACGCTGACGCCACGGACGCGGCGTAAGTGGATCTCGGGCTGGCCGGCCGGCGTGCGATCGTCACCGGCGGATCAAAGGGGCTCGGCAAGGCGATCGCCGGGGAGCTGCTCTCCGAGGGTGCATCGGTCGCCATGTGCTCGAGGAACGCCGACGAGCTCCATGCCACCGCCGACGAGCTGAGGAAGCTCGCTGAGGGCGACGAGCGGGCGAGCTCTGTTATTGCAATGGCTTGTGATGTCACCAAGCCAGACCAGGTCACGGCATTCGTCGAGTCCGCGGTCACTGCCCTCGGCGGGCTGGACATCCTCGTCAACAACGCGGGCGGTGCGCGGCCCGGCCAGTTCGGCACGCTGACCGACGAGGACTGGCAGGACGACATTGAGGTGAAGCTGTTCTCTCAGATTCGCTGCACCAGGGCCTCGCTGCCGCACCTGCGCCGCAGCGAGGCGCCGCGGGTGATCAACATCAACGCTGTGTACGCGCGTTACCCGGATCCCGCGTTCCTGGCGTCATCGGTGAACCGCGCATCGTGCCTGAGCCTGTCGAAGGCGCTTTCGATGGAGCTCGGCCAGGAAGGGATCCTGGTCAACAGCGTGAACATCGGCCTGGTCGAGACGCCGCAATGGCAGAACATTCACCGTCGCCGGGCCCCCGACATGCCGGCCGAAGAGTTCTTCGGGAAACTCGCGGCAGCAGAGGTTCCGCTCGGGCGGTTCGGTCAGCCTGATGAGGTCGCCGGGCTGGTCACGTTCCTGGCCAGTGACCGTGCCAGTTACATCGCCGGCGCGTCCATTGACGTGGCCGGCGGGATGGGGAAGTTCCTGTAAAGCAGGCTCGATTTAAGGATGCGGGGATCCGGTGTGCCGACTGCTTGGTTATTGCGCGCGCGAAGAAGCCGCCGTTGCCGACCTGATCGGCGAGGAGGGACTCGGGGCGCTGATCGCGCTGTCCGAATTGCACGCCGACGGCTGGGGCATGGCCTGGCACGAGGCTCCAGGCGCGGCGAACGACGAGCCCGTCATCCGCAAGTCGCCTCTGCGGGCCGATGAGCCGGAGTTCGAGAAGCTGGCCCGGCAGCCGCTCAGCGACCTCGGGCTGGTCCACCTCCGGTGGGCGACGCCAGGCCTGGCGGTCAACGATGTCAATACGCACCCGTTCCGCTATGGGCACTTCGCGTTCGCGCACAACGGTGCCGTGCACCCGCAGGAACGGCTCGGTGAGATCCTGCCGCCGGAGCGGGAGGCCGAGGTCGCCGGTACGACCGAGAGCGAGCGGTACCTGCTGCTGATCATGTCCCGGCTGGAGGCCAACGGCGGCGACATGGTGGCAGCGATCGCCGAGGCCGCGTCGCAGATCGAGCGACAGTTCGCGCCGAACAGCCTGAACGCGATCCTGCTCTCACCGCGGTATTTGTGTGGCATCAGCTGGCATGACCGGGACAAGGTCCCTGCCGCCAAGCTGCGCGAGCGCGGCTACGAGAACCGCCCGAACGAGATCGCCTGCTACTTCGACTTGGCCTACCTGGCTACCAGCGACGCCGTCGTGGTCGCGAGCTCGGGATGGGCACAGGACGGCTGGAAGCCGCTCCCCAACCGCCACGTTCTCGTTGTCGAACGCTCCACGCTGGTCACCCAAGTCGTGCCGCTGACGCCGACGCCCGCCTAGGGCGGTCCAGTCGGTGCGTGACTTCCTCACGAGTCATTGTTTGCCTGGAAAGGGCATCCGGCGGTGCTGCTGATCGTCATGTACCAGAGCCAGACCTGGCGCGTTCAGGCTGGTGCGCTCGGCCACATCGGCGATCGTCAGCTCGGCGAAGGTCATGCGCCCAGTCTCGCGGTTAGAGTGTGCTCGAAGTCAAGCGCGGTAGGCGTCACAAGAAGAGGCCAGGAGAAGTCTCCGCCTCGCCGATCCACGCCACAGCGACGACCTCAGACGGGTCGAGCACGGTCCACCCGGATTCACGCTCAAGACGGATCAAGCCGTCGTCGCGGAGCTCGACGCCGGTGAGCTTCTTGTTCTCGCTCGCGGCGATGCCGATGTGCCCGATCTTGCTCACGATCAGGGAAAGCGACCCGGATTTACCGACGAGAGGCTGCAGCAGATCGCGGATCGTCTCGCCCTTCATGGACCGTCACCTCCACAAGACGCTGTCACGCGCATGACCCTGCCAACAGAACACGTTAGGTCACGCCCCGCAAGTTCACGGCAGGCGGGGAGGTCGCAGCTGCAAGCAGCGACCGCTGAGCGCATCCCATGCGACCAGCCCGACGGCACCGGCGTCCGATCCGGCGGGGCCGGGGTCGGGGTCGGATGGATCAGGGGATTGATCCGAGTGTCTCGGATGGATCCGAGGATCCATCCGACGCTGCCGGCATCGTCAGGTTTCGCGGCGGGAAGGTGACAGGCGGCGGGAAGGGTGACCAGAGTCGGGGGCGTGAGATGCAAGATCTGAGGACTGTTGCCGAGCGGGCCGTGGCAGCGTTGCAAGAATGGTATGGAGCAGATCCGTATGCGCGCAAAGCCGGCCTATATAGCTGCCGCAATGCGGCGCTGCCCATTGATCGCAGCGATCGGAACACAGTCTCGCCTACCCGCGGCAATCTCATGGATGCCCTGAGCACGTTTCCGTTCCGGCGGCACGCTCTGCGGGCCATGGCCCGCTGGTGGAACAGCGCAAACGCCATTACCGCAGTCATCGGGTTCATGGCGGCCACGGGGGACCGCTCGTTCCTTAGACCCACCGTCGAAAACACCTTCATCAGAGCCCAGAGCGCGTACCGGCC
>DATAEH010000172.1:0-2437 GCA_036258115.1 Streptosporangiaceae bacterium | reverse complement strand
CAGGACGTCCTCGATCGTCTCCATCAGTTTCAGGATCGACCACGGCGTCGGCGAGGCAGGCTTGATCACCGAACAGTTACCCGCCGCCAGCGCCGGCGCGAGCTTCCACGCCGCCATCAGCAGCGGGAAGTTGAACGGGATGATCTGACCGACCACACCCAGCGGCTCCCGGAAGTGGTAGGCGACCAGATCCTTCTCGATCTCAGTCGAGCGCCCCTCCTCGGCGCGTGCCGCGGCGGCGAAATACCGGAAGTGATCGACCACCAGGGGAATGTCGGCAGCCAGCGTCTCGCGGACCGGCTTGCCGTTCTCCCAGCTCTCAGCGACCGCCAGCATGTCCTGGCTCTTCTCGATCGCATCAGCGATTGCGCTGAGCACCTCCGCCCGCTCGGTTGCTGACGCCTCACCCCAGGCGTCCTTCGCCGCGTGGGCAGCGTCCAACGCGAGCTCGACGTCCTCCGGCGTGGAGTCGGCCACCTCCGTGATCGGGCCGGCGGTCGCGGGGGCCAAGTCCAGGCGGTACTTGCCGTGCGTCGGTGCCAGCCACTTGCCACCAATGAAATTCTCATACCTCGGCTCGACGGAGACGATGCTGCCGGGCAGGCCTGGCGGGACGTATTTCATGTCGTCGCTCCTTCAGGGAACTAGTGACGACCAGCAAGGCAAACCGCCGGTACGGGGCCGGACTGGCAGCTGATTCCCGATGCCTGCCCAGCCTACATTCGAAACAGAAAACTAGCAATATTTTTCTAGAAAAACGGTGCTTACGAAGTATGGAAGAGCTGGAGTTTCCTGACTAGCCACGCCCGGGTCCGTGACCTGCGGTTGGCCGGATGAGCAGGCTGCGCCAGGATCGTGTGCCGTTCGAATAATCGATTGAGTGGCTGACCTGCGCCATCGCCAGCAGCCTGGACGCGGTGATGGTTGGCTGGCCGGATGCTGCTCAAGATCGTCTACCTGCTGGTTCGCCGGATACTCGGCCTCGCTGCACTGATATCCAGCAAGGACCTGGCCAAGGATGCTGAGCTGGTCGTGCTCCGCCACGAGAACGCGGTGCTGCGCCGCCCGGCCGGGTCGGGTACCAGTCGGCCGGCCGGGTGTGCTGCGCCGCGCTGGCACGGCCCATACCCCGCAGGCGCTGGGCCAAAATCTTCCCAATTACGCCAGCGACGTTGCTGGCCTGGCACCGCAGACTGGCCGCAAGCAAGTACGACACGAGCAAATGGCGCACGCCCGGCCGCCCGCCGGCAGTCCCGGAGCGTCGCCCGCCTTGTCGTTCGCCTGGCGAAGGAGAATCCGTTGTGGGGCTACCGCCGGATACATGGCGAGATGACGAAGCTCGGCGTGACAGTCGCGCCGTCCACCGTCTGGGGAGCTTCCTGACCACGGAAGACCTGCAGGTCACCTGCCCAATCCCGTTTCCGAGTGGGACGAGTTTCGCTGGCTGCGGGTAAATGCACCAAGCGCCTGCGTCTGTACGTTCCCGCAGATCCGTCACTCTTTCTTCCGAGGCTGACTGCCGAACGTTTGTGCTGGGTCTAAGTGCCGCACGTATCGCGGTTGCTGATGCCGAGCGTCTGCTCAGTATCGCAAGCACACGATCGCGCGGCGAACCACGCTGGGCCCGCCGCGCGACTAGGGGTTACTTGGCCGCGGCGCCATTCTTCGTGGCCGGAGCGTGGTTCTTGCCGCCTGTCAGCGGCGCACTCGCCTTCAGGACGTCCTCAGCGAACTTCCGCTGGCTGGCCAGCAGCTGCTCGGCGAAGTCGTAGGCGCTCGCGATGAGTTCGTCCGGCTTGGGCATCTTGTCGGTGAACGGCATGTTCAGCTCCGGCAGCTTCGGGGTGATCGACTGGACCGTGCTGGTCCAGGTCCGGATCGCCTCGATGACTGCGGTCTGGCTCTGGCGGACCGTGTTCAGGACTTCGTCCTGCAGTTCACGGCCCATGATGCGGGCTTCGGTCATGGCTCCTCCTCAGGATCTATGTTTTGCTAACTATATCAAGCCTTTGCTTGATTTGTCAAGCAAAGTGCTTCCGCCGCCGCCAGAGTCATCCGCGGACGGAGCCAGCCTCGGACGTGTTTGCGTGTTCACCATCGGCCGCGGGGGCGGCTGCCGCGCGCCTGCTGCCCGCCCGCCTCGCCCTGTTCCAGCTCCCGACCAGCCCGTTCTGAGGACTGCAGGGGTCCATGGTTTCGGGGCACGGCGGCATGCGCCGGGAGGCCGGTGCCCGCCGGGGGCCAGCGCTCCCTGATCGCCGGCGCGGCGCCGGATCAGCGGTCACACGGAGGGGCGGTCTCGGCCATGGCGGCGGATGCCGCCCGGCTGTAGATTGGATTCACTCCCGGCGCCTGGGAGGCGGCCTGACATGGGCGGCAGCGGTACGTGCCGGGTGGGATATGGGCCGGTGCGCGCCACATCCGCGGGGGGTGGCGG
>DATAEH010000171.1:0-2718 GCA_036258115.1 Streptosporangiaceae bacterium | reverse complement strand
CAATCCGGCTCCGCTGACGCTCCGCCGGATGCTGCCGCCTGCCCACTGACCGACCGATTTTCGATTCAGCCGATCAGCGCGAACGACGGCCACGCGGCGATCACCCGCCCAGCGGCCGTTGGCTCGGCCACCGCCACGTTCGCCGCCAGGCTCGCCACGCTGCCGGTCACCAGCAGCGCCCACGGCAACAGCCCGCCCCGCCCGCCGTAGCCCGAGTCCGCTAGCAAGGCCGTCGAGGCGGCCACGATCATCCCGTCCACCGACAGCGGCGTCAGTACCGCCACCCATCCCGGCTGCCCATGCCCGGCGACCAGCTGGTGCATGTGCAGGTAGGAGACCGTGCCCGCGATCACCGCCAGCAGCGCCACACACCCGGTGGTCGTCCACCCGACCCACCCACCCGGCCGACGGCTCATGACCGGCCCCCCAGTGCGAACTCACCGGTCAGCACGCATTGGGTTTTGGGTGCAATCCCCCCCCGGACACATCACATCCGCGCTGACCTGCGGGTTCGTGTCCAGCGTGGTGACGAAGTTCGGTGAAGCCGCAGGTCACAGCCATGGGGGTTCAACTCCCCTCGGACACGACCCTTTCGTACATGCTTGGCCTGGCTGGGCGCTCGCGCTGACCCGCCATCATGAGTGCGAAGGTATTTACGCAGAGTCGGGCCGCCGGCTGAGGATGCGAGATGGCGGGGCTGTCAGTAGTGGTAGCGGGCGGCAATGATGATGACCTCTTTGTCCGTGACGAGGTAGACAAGTCGGTGCTCGTCGTCGATGCGGCGCGACCAAGCCCCGGGCAGGTGGTACTTGAGCGGCTCAGGCTTGCCAATGCCAGTGAAGGGGTCTCGGCGTATGTCCTCGATGGGCTTGTTGATCCGGACAAGCGTCTTGCGGTCGATCCTGAGCCAGGATGTGTAGTCCTCCCAGCCTTGGTCTTCGAATACCAGCCTCACCTGTCGCCGCCCCGCGGGTCCGCGGCGTCGGGGTCGATGAGCTGGTGTTCAGCAAGGTTGACGCCGTTCAGGGCGTTTTCGTACGCCTTGAGCAGGCGGCGGGCGTTCGCGGGCGAGCGAAGCAGGTAGGCGCCTTCTCGCAAGGCTGAAAAGTCGTCGGCTGAAACCAGGACCGCGTTGCCGTGCTTGGAGACGATCTCGATGGCATCGTGGTCCTCGTTGACCTTCTTGATGAGTGGGAAGAGGCTCTTGCGGGCCTCGCTCGCGGTGATGGACATGCCGTCGAACCCTCCTCGACTAGTACCAGATAGCGTACCACTGGTGTGCGGCCGTTCGGGATGGAGATGCTGACGGGCTCAGGGCCAGTGTCCGGCGCCGCAACGAAGTGGGCTAAACCGCCGGGCCTCAGCGTCGGACACCTCCGATTCGGCGGAAATGTCGGCCCGCTCATCTAGCCTTGCCGCTGTGGAGCCTTCGGACGTGGGCATACCGTTGGCGGATCGTTCCCGGCACGGCCTGTTCCGCTACCTGACCGCCGATGAATCCGCCGACTACCTGGCCATCATGGATCTCTTCTCGGCCACCCTGCTCACCGATCTCTCCGCCGCTGAGGTAGCTTCCGAGCTCGCTGAGCGCGGCTTGGCCATGGACCGCGACATTGCCGAGGTGCGCTGCCGGCAGCTCGTCACCTGGGGCAATCTTGTGCCATCTCTGCGGGACGCGAGAGTTAGCACGGTCGCCGAGTACATCCGCTCCCGTTCCCGTTACCAGGTGTCGAAGCTCGGCGGGCGCCTGCACCGTGAGGCAGTCGCCATACTGCACGCTAGTGACGGTGCGCGCGAGGTGGCCCGGGAGTTGCTCGGCCAGATCGTGCAGTCCCTTGACCGCATCCGGGCGATGCTGGACCGCAACCAGATCGACGCTGACGCGCTTGCTGGTGAGGTCACCACGGTCTTCGGCAATCAGCGCGTGTTCACCGAAAGCGTCCGGGATTTCTACGCCTACCTGGCTGGGATCCTCAGCCGCTACGACCTCGGGGGCGAGGAGTACGCGCAATTCAAGGAATTGCTGCTGGTCTACATCGATCTGATCACCGCTGACGTCAACCGGCACGCACCGGCGGTCGCCCACCGGATCGGTTCGGTCCTGGAGCTGATCGATCCGCTGCTGGACGCGCTGGCTCAGCTGCCCAGCCTTACGCTGCCGGATGGCACGCCGGTCGAGCGATCCCAGGGAAGGACACGTTCCGACTGGGAGGAGCTCGCTTCCTGGTATGACGCCAGCCATGGTGCGTCGGGACCGGAGCAGCTTCGCGCTGCCGCGGGGCAGGCGCTCGGCCAGCTCATCACCAATGCCAAGCGGCTGCTTGACTCGTCGGGGACGGGCTTCTCCCGGCGTGCCGACTTCCTCCGGCTCGCCCGATGGTTCTCCACGGCTGATGACGACGGCGCTCACCGGCTGTACACGGCCGCATTCGGCGCCTATCCGTCCCGGCACCTGCTGTTCGGCCCGGATGAGCCCGACCCGCGGGTCGGGCCCACGACGTCATGGTGGGACTCGGATCCAGTACACGTTCCCCTGTCGCTGCGCGAACGCGGCGACCGCGCGATGCGAGGGCGCAGTTCCCGCGTTCCCGATCCAACCGCCGACAGGCTCCGCCTGACCGCCGAAGCGAGGCATGAGGCCGAGCAGCGCCAGGATG
Organism: Streptosporangiaceae bacterium; assembly: GCA_036258115.1. Classification (GTDB taxonomy): domain Bacteria; phylum Actinomycetota; class Actinomycetes; order Streptosporangiales; family Streptosporangiaceae; genus Chersky-822. Next base: position 61 of record DATAEH010000171.1, on the reverse strand, counting down.
CAGCGGCCGAGCTGGCGCTGACCGGCTCCTTGGACGGTGCCACGATTTCACCCGCTGCGCG
>DATAEH010000170.1:0-2016 GCA_036258115.1 Streptosporangiaceae bacterium | reverse complement strand
CACCGAAAGCAAAACGTGCAGGTCCACCGCCAAAGGTTCGCTTTCGAGCACGACCGAAAAGGTCGCCTCCTGTGAAGGGTTTCGGATGCCGGCCATGACGACGGTGGCCGCAGGGCGCGGGGCCGGCGTCCGAAAGCCTCCAGGGAAGGAACCCGCGGGGAGGAGTTCTGTGGCGGGGCGCTCTATGGCGATTTCGGCATCGCGGACGGGAGTGCCGCGCGACGGCGAGAGGGTCGAGAGCAAGGATCGACAGCGCTGGTGAGCGTGAGGGATCGGCTGTGGTGAGCACCAGCCGCGTTGGAGAGTGGCGATCCGGGCTCGGTCGCAGCGTGCGCCGTCAGGTTTGAGCGCGCCTCGCCGTCGCCGGTGTCGAGAACGGGTGGGGGCACGAAGCAGCGTTGCGGTGTCGTGATCGCGCTTGTCGTCATGAGGTGTCGATCCTCAAGCGGCGTATCGGGGTCGTCGGCCGATGCCGAGGCGTGGCGCCGCGCGCGAAGGTCTCGATGATCACCATGCGGCCGCCGCAGCACGGGCAGGCCGGGGCGAGCGGCTTTGAGGCGGCGGCCTTGTCCTCGACATCATCGACCTCCGGCTTCGGGGCCGGAACCGCGAGCCACTGTCGGAGCTGGGCGATGTTGTGCCGGCGCTCGGCGCTGGCGAACAGCCCATAGTGGCGGATGCGATGGAAGCCTTTCGGCAGCACGTGGATCAGGAAGCGGCGGATGAACTCGTGCGGGCTGAGCGTCATCGTCCTGTAGCGGTCGCGCCCCTCGCGCCTGTAATCCTTGTACGTGAACGTCACCCCGTGGCTGTCGGCCGCGATCAGCCGGCGGTTGGAGAGGGCGACCCGGTGGGTGTAGCGGGACAGGTAGGCGAGCACCGCCGCGGGCCCTGCGAACGGCCGCTTGGCGTAGACGAACCACTTGGTCCTGCGCAGCGGCGCCAGATAGGCCGCGAAGGCATCGGCGGCGGAGAGCGCGCTGTGATCGCCGAAGAACGTGAGGCGACCATCCTCGTGGGCCGCGACGAGCTTCTCCAGGAAGACCCGCCGGAACAGCTTCGCGAGCACGCGGACGGGGAGGAAGAAGTGCGGCTTGCACGGGATCCAGCTCTGGCCGTCGGCCGACAGACCACCGCCGGGCACGATCATGTGAACGTGCGGATGGTGGGTCATCGCCGAGCCCCAGGTGTGCAGCACGGATGTGACGCCGATCCGGGCGCCGAGATGCTTCGGATCGGCGGCGATGGTGATCAGCGTCTCGGCGGAAGCCTTGAACAGGATGTCGTAGATCACGGCCTTGTTCTGGTAGGCGATGTCGGCGATCGCGGCCGGCAGCGTGAACACGACATGGAAGTACGGGGCTGGCAGGAGATCGGCCTGGCGCTCTGCGAGCCACTCCTTTGCGGCTGCACCCTGGCACTTCGGGCAATGCCGGTTGCGGCAGCTGTTGTAGGCGATCGTGGTGTGCGAGCAGTCCTGGCAGCGCGCGACATGGCCGCCGAGCGCCGCCGTGCGGCAACGCTCGATCGCCGACATGACCTTCAATTGGCCGAGGCTGACATGACCGGCGTTGGCCATGCGCCAAGCGGCCCCGTGGTCGCGGAAGATGTCCGCGACCTCCAGAGCGGGACGGGCCACGAGCGCTGGCGCGCTATGCGGGCGGCTCGTCTGGCTTCAGCCGGAGCGACGTGAGCCGATCGAGCGGGCTCATGACCGCACGGATGGTGTTGGCGGCGACACGCGTATAAAGCGCCGTGGTCTCGAGCTTGGCGTGCCCGAGCAGGACCTGGATCACGCGGATATCGATGTTCTGCTCCAGCAGGTGGGTCGCGAAGCTGTGGCGCAGCGTGTGCGGCGTGACCCGCTTGGCGATCTTGGCCCTTTGAGCGGCGGCATGGACGGCCCGGTTGAACTGACGTGGGGTGAGAGGGTTGACCGCGTTTTGTCCGGGAAAGAGCCACACCTGAGGCCGGGCGATCCGCCACCAGTCCCGCAGGAGCTCGAGGAGCTGCGGC
>DATAEH010000169.1:0-5143 GCA_036258115.1 Streptosporangiaceae bacterium | reverse complement strand
GTGAGCGATTCGAATGGAAGCTCTATAGCTACGACGAGCCAGCTGACCTGCCGGACCGGCTGGCCGCTGCCGGGTTCGTGCCGGAGGAGCCCGAGTCGCTGATGATCGCGCCCATCTCCGAGATCATCGATCAGCTGCGCTCGGCTGAGCTACCGCCGGGCGTCACGCTCGAACGGCCGGCTGACGATGCCGGCGTTGATCGGCTGACCAAGGTGCACGAGCTTGTCTTCGGCTCAGACGAATCCGAGTTGCGAGGGTCGCTGCGTCAGCAGTTGGCAGAGGCGCCAGAGACCCTCGACATGGTTATCGCGGTGGCAGGCAACGAACCGGTCAGTGCTGCGAGAACCGACTTCCTTCCTGGAACGGAGTTCGCCGGGCTCTGGGGCGGCGGCACTCTGCCGCAGTGGCGCCGCCGCGGCATCTACCGCGCGCTGGTCAGGTACCGCGCCGAACTGGCAGCCAAGCGCGGCTGTACCTACCTGACCGTGGATGCCTCAGACCAGAGCCGGCCGATCCTGGAGCGGATCGGCTTCGAGTGCCTGGCCATCACAACGCCCTATATCTGGTCGCCCCGCTAGCGGACCCGCTGCCAGGTCAGCTACTCGCCGCAGATACGGCAGTCGGGGTGGCTGGCGGCAGGACGGCTGTGCAGTACTTGCACCTGGTCGCCTTTGCCGGGATGGGGCTCAGGCACTCCGGGCAATCCTTCTCCGTGGCTTCCTGCTTTCGCTGGGCGAACGAGACCAGCTTGCCCATAGGCGCCACGAGGAGGAAGTAGATGACCGTGGCGACGATCAGGAACGCGATCACCGCGTTCAGGAAAAGGCCATATCTGACTTTCGTGCTGCCAACCATGAGCACCAGCTTCCCGAAGTCAGGACGTCCCCCGGCCGCCGCGATCAGCGGGGTGATGACGTCCTTGACCAAGGCCTGCACGATGTTGTTAAACGCGACGCCCATGATGACGGCCACGGCTAGGTCGACCACGTTGCCGCGTAGCAGGAACGTCTTAAAGCCCTTCATGACATCCTCTCGATCGGTCCCACGTTCGTTGGCGAGGCTACAGAAAGTCGCCTTCGCGGGCTGAGCATCCGCTAAGTAACGATGAGGCATGTCTGTTCACCGACCTGGCGAATCCGCAGAGCAATTCGCTCTACCTGAAGCTCGGCTACCAGCCTGTCGAGGATCGCGTGCTGCTCCGATCCAGCTCTGAATCTGCCGGCGGTGACGTGCCGCCATCGCTACCAATATGCGGTTTTTCGCTGTTTAGTCCACGACGGCCCCGCTCGTTGTCCCTTTCACGCCGACGTGGTACAACAGGCCGAATGACCGCCAGTACTGGTCCCGCCCAGTCTGCTACCGCCGAGCGCGCCGGTGGCGGGATCGATGCTGTCCGGGTACGGGCGCTCAGGAAGAGCTACGGGCCGGTGGTGGCCCTCGACGGTGTCGACCTGGACATCGGCCAGGGTCAGTTCTTCACGCTGCTGGGGCCGTCCGGTTCCGGCAAGACCACGCTGCTGCGGCTGATCGCCGGCTTTGAGAAGCCCGACGCGGGCGCCATCGAGCTCGGCGGCCGCGAGATCTCCAAGGTGCCGCCCTACGCGCGCGACGTCAACACAGTCTTCCAGGACTACGCGCTGTTCCCGCACATGTCGGTCAAGCAGAACATCGAATACGGCCTGCGGGTTAAGGGCGTCTCCAAGTCCGAGCGGCGCGCGCGAGCGGAGCGTGCGCTGGACACGGTACGGCTGACCGGCCTGGGTGACCGCAAGCCCACCCAGCTGTCCGGCGGGCAGCGGCAGCGCGTCGCGCTAGCCCGCGCGATCGTGAACGAGCCGCAGGTGCTGCTCCTCGACGAGCCGCTCGGCGCGCTGGACCTCAAGCTCCGCCAGGAGATGCAGCTTGAGCTGCAGCACACCCAGCGCGATGTGGGGATCACGTTCGTCTACGTGACCCACGACCAAGAGGAAGCGCTGTCCATGAGCGACCGGATCGCGGTGCTGAACCGCGGCCGGATCGAGCAGGTCGGCACGCCGCTCGAGGTATACGAGCGACCGCAGACCGACTTCGTCGCAGGCTTCATCGGAATCTCGAATCTGATCGAGCGGAACGGCCGGCACATGACCGTCCGCCCGGAGAAGATCATGCTGCTCGCCGACGGCGAAGAACCACTGGCCGGGGCCCACGCCGAGGCAGGCGTCATCTCCGATGTCGTCTACGTCGGCGTGATTACCAGGTACATCATCGATCTGGACGCTGGCGGCGAACTCGTAGTCGCCCAGCAGAACGAGCAGTCACCTGCAAAGACGCAGTCCACGCGTGGCGCACGCGTGCGGATCGCCTGGCTGCCCGACCAGACCATCACAATTTCGCAAGGGGAGGGCGCGCGGCCCTAGCAAGGGCTGGGCGGAAAGGGCAGGCTGAACATGTTCGGTCGATTGAAGAGTCATGGGCGCGCGCTGAGCGGCGTCGCGCTGGTCGGAGCCGTGGCCTTGGTCGCGGCCTGCAGTAGCGGCAGTACAGGCGGTACAAGCAATGGTGGCGGCTCTAGCGGCACGCCCGCAGGCGGCGTGCCGACCGCGGACATGCCCGTGCTGAAGCACGTTGGCAAGGGCGAGGGGCAACTGAACCTGATCGCATGGAGCGGTTACCTGGAACCGCTGTGGGTCAAGCCGTTCGAGCAGCAGACCGGCTGCCAGGTCAACGCCAAGTACGCGAACACCTCCGACGAGATGGTGGCCCTGATGAATAACGGAGGCGGCGGCCAGTACGACATGGTCTCCTCCTCCGGCGATGCTGACCTGCGGATCATCTATGGCGGCGACGTGCGCCCGGTCAACATGAACCTGATCCCAGCCTGGAAGGACTTTTTCCCGGCGTTCAAGTCGCCGCCATTCAACACCGTGGACGGCGTGCACTACGGCGTATCGCTGCAGTGGGGCCCGAACGTGCTGATGTACAGCAAGAAGGCGTTCAAGGCTGCGCCAACGTCATGGAGTGTCATCTACGGCAAGAAGTACAAAGGCCAGATCACGGTGCCGGACAACCCGATCCAGATCGCCGACGCGGCGGTGTACCTCAAGACCCACAACCAGAGCCTGGGCATCACCGACCCGTATGAGCTGACCCAGCCGCAGTTCGACGCGGCGGTCAAGCTGCTGGCCGACCAGCGGCCGCTGCTGAAGTCCTACTGGCCGCTCGCCAGCCAGGAGATCTCGGCGTTCAAGAACGGCGACGTCACGGTCGGGGCCGGCTGGCCGTACCAGGTCAGCCAGCTCCAAGCGGCCAAGTTCCCGATCGGGTCGACGATCCCGAGCGAGGGCGTGACGGGCTGGGCCGACTCCTGGCTCCTCGCCACCCAGGCGCCGCATCCGAACTGCGCCTACAAGTGGATGCAGTACATCAGCACGCCCAAGGTGCAGGCTCAGCAGGCCGTAACCTACGGGGAGACGCCGGACAACAGCAAGGCCTGCAGCTTCATGGACAAGATGCAGGCTGGTTCGTGCGCCCAGTACCACGCCAGTGCACCGGGGCCCGATATCAAGAAGATCGCGCTATGGAAGACGCCGATCAAGACGTGTGACAACGGCAAGCCGGACTGCGTGCCGTACTCCGAATGGGTGACCGCGTGGACCACGCAGGTCAAATGATCAAACGGCCGGGCGGGCCTGACAACCAGGCCCGCCCGGCCGGCCCATCGGCCAAGCCGAGCGGCCTGTGACCGCGAAGACCGCGGACCGGCCTACCGAAGCCGGAGTTGCGAACGGCACCTGGTCCAAGATCAGCGCGGCATTGTGGCGTCATCCCTGGGCCCGCGCCACCCTGCTGCTGACGCCACCGCTGGCCTGGTTCCTCCTGATCTACCTCGCCGCGCTCGTGGTGCTGCTGATCACGGCGTTCTGGCAGACCAATGCGTTCACCAGCAACCTTGAGCACGTCTGGAACCTGCAGAACTTCGTCCAGATCTTCACCACCCCCGCCTATCTGCAGGCCATCGGGCGCACGGTTGGAATGGCGGCCGGGGTCACGGTGGTCGACGGGCTCCTCGCCTTTCCGTTCGCATACTTCATGGCGAGGGTCGCGACCCGCCGGACCAGGACGATCCTGTACGTCGCGATCCTGCTGCCGCTGTGGGCCAGCTACCTGGCGAAGGTCTACGCTTGGCAGCTGGTTTTCACCAGGGAAGGCGTGCTGAACTGGGGCCTCGGCAAGGTCGCGCTCGGCCCGCTGAACTTGATCAACACGAACTGGGCAGTCTTTATCGCGTTCTGCTACATCTGGCTGCCGTACATGGTGATACCGGTCTACGCAGCGCTCGACCGGATCCCCCCATCGATGATCGAGGCCTCGCAGGACCTCGGCGGCCGTACCTGGCGCACGACCCGGTCGGTGATCCTGCCGCTGGCACTTCCCGGCATCGTGGCCGGCTCGATTTTCACGTTCTCGCTGACACTGGGCGATTACATAATCCCGCAGCTACTCGGCGGCACCACCTCGGTCTTCATCGGAACGGACGCCTATAACTTCTTCCTGTCCAATAACATCCCGCTCGGAGCGGCGATGGCGACGGTGCCGATAGCAATCATGGTGGTCTACCTGCTCGGCGCCAGGGCACTGGGCGCGTTCAGGGAGCTGTGATGGAGTCGACCGGCCTCAAGGTTGCGTTGCGCGTATGGGTCGCGCTCGTGCTGCTGTTTCTGTTCGTTCCGATCCTGCTGATCGTGATCTACGCGTTCGACCCGGCGACCGTGGAGAGCTGGCCGATCCGCGGTTTCACCTGGCACTGGTTCTCGGTTGCCTGGCACGACCAAGAAGTCCGGTCCGCCTTCCTGCTCTCCATCAAGGTCGGCCTACTGGCCACAGGGATCGCGATCGTGCTCGGCTCCGCGGTCGCCTATGCGCTCTACCAATTCAAGTTCTTCGGCAGGGACGCGATCTCGTTTCTTCTCGTGCTCCCGATCGCGTTGCCCGGCATCGTCACCGGCCTTGCGCTGAACTCGTTCTTCACGTTCACGACCGTCCAACTCTCGCTGTGGACGATCGTTGTCGGGCACGCCACGTTCTGCATCGTCATGGTTTTCAATAACCTCATCGCGAGGCTGCGCAGAACTCCGGGCTCGCTCGCGGAGGCTTCGATGGACCT
>DATAEH010000168.1:0-9068 GCA_036258115.1 Streptosporangiaceae bacterium | reverse complement strand
ACGCCACCAAGTCATGAGGCGCTGTGACCCAGGGAGCTGGGGCGGCGGCTGGTCTTGCTGGCGCCAAGCCGGTAGGAGTGGGTGCCGGTTTCAAGGATGTGGGCGTTAATGGGACCCGGTCGACGATGGCGGCGACCAGCCAGGAGTCGGAGAAGACTCAGCCCACTGAGCTGAGTCGTGGAGGCGGCTTGCCCACAGCTGCCGCCGGTCGCGGCGTACCGCTCGCGCTGGTCGAGCGGCGAAACGTCGGGCGGGGATGGCAGGACCGGCTCGGGCAGGATGGCGCCGCTCTGCAGGTCCTCAGGTGGCGCCATCTCCTCAAGCGGCCCGCCGCCCGTGTGCCCGTCGATCGGGAGCGGGACGTCGCCATCGGCTGGCAGGTGCTTCGTGCGCCAGCGCATCATCCCACTCCCCTGTCTCGCATTGGCCGGATGGTAAGCCGGAACCGAGTCGGGGCGGTCCGGTTGGTCCAGGCCCGCCCGCTTGCGTACCACGGTGAAAGCCAGCACAGCCAGCAGGGCTGGTCGCCTGGCCATTATCGGTCGTTGACTGGCGGCCGGCGAAGGGATGCGCCATGATCTGGGTGCTCGGGATTGTTGTCGCAATCATCCTGCTCGCGGCGCTCGTTGCGGTGCGAGACCGGGCGCGCGGAAGGTCGCAGGACCCCGCTGTCCCGTGGATTAATCCACGGACCGGGGAATGGACGGGGCCCGGATCAGGAAGCCACCACGGTCACGGTCATGGCCACGGCCATGGCGCCGGACATGCGGGCGGCCACGGCGGCCATGTGGGCGGCCACGGCGGCTGATTTTAGGCCGAGCGACAGTCAGCCGAAACACAGGCTAGTGGCGCGCGCGCCATGTCCAGGCGGCACAGCCACGCGGCGACGACCTGCCAGGCCCGGCGCTTCGGCGATCAGGCGTTTCGCATCTGGCAAGCCCAGTAACGCGAAGTAATGCCGCCCCAAAGCCAGCGACGCGCGAACCGGCACCGACATGCGCATTCGAACGGCTGATTGCGATCGGGCACGCGGCGGGGATGCTGCCTAACCGCCACTGACCGATATCAGGCAGGTAACGTCCTTTCATGAGCGATGCTCTGAACGATGAGCTGATCGCCTCGGCCGCAGCCGTGCTCAACCCTCGCAAGGTAGCCGACCGGATGTTCGGAGACGTCGGATGCACGCTGGTCACAGCCGCAGGCCACCGTCAATTCGGGTGTGTGCATCGACACCGGATCGGGAACCGGCTTCTGCGCCGAGCACGCCGCGGTCGCCACCATGGTTACGGCTGGCGAGTACCAGATCGCCAGGATCGTGGCGGTGTGGCGTGACGCAGATGGCACGGTGGTCGTGCTGCCGCCGTGCGGGCGCTGCCGGGAGTTCATCCGCCAGGTCGATCCAGGCAACATCGGCACCGAGATTGTCACGGGCCGCAATTCGGTTCTTACCTTGCAGGAGCTGCTGCCGCTTAGTGAATGGCCCGCCTCGCTTGACCCGCGGATCGATTAGGACAGATGCCTGTGACCCCGTATGTAAGGGTGGGCACCGGCTTGCGAATCGCCGTGTTCGGTGGATGATCCGATGCCGGCCAGGGCGGGTGGTGCCGTTCAGGGGTCAGGAGACACCGCTGTTGACCGAGGCTAATGGCGCGCGAAGGCAGCAACGTCTGCCTGCTCTGGCGGCACCGAGCGATAGGCCACGCGTACGGTTTGAGCTTTACTCGGAAGGGACTGGGGCATGGCGCCCGCAAAGGTGGCCCTGGAGGATCTGGCTGCGGCGGCCCGGGCGGCGCTGGGCAGCGACCGCACGATCAAGGAAGTCACGCGGCTGGCGGGCGGGACCACCAAGGGCGTGTACCGGCTGACCATGAATGACGGCACGACGATGATCGCGTACCTGTGGGAGAACTCGCAGAACTACTGGCCGCGGGCACCGAACGACAATGATGCCGCCGACCCGTTCTCGCCCGGCAATAGCATCGGCTTGTTCGCGACCGCGCACAGCCGGCTCGCGTCCTTGAGCCTGCGGGTTCCGGAGATCTACCTGCTCGACCGCGACCGCGCCTACTACCCCGCCGACATCGCGATCCTGGAAGATTTCCCCGGCGAGGATCTGCTGGCCATCTGGGAACGCGACCCGGCCGCGGCGGAACCGGCGCTGGCCCGGCTGCGCGAAGGACTGGCGGCGATGCGCGGCTACCGGGGCCGCGCGCCCGGCAAGGTGAGCTTCATCGACGCCGGCGGGACGCCGCACTGGCCGACCAGCGAGGAAGCCGTCCTAGCCCTCGGGCTACGATGCGCCGCTGAGGCGTCGCAGCGGGACCACCGGATCGCTGATAACCGCGAACGACTCAAGGACCGTCTGCGCGAGCTGGCCGCGACGGTGCGGCCGCGAGCCGAATACTCCGTCGTGCACGGCGAACTGGGCCTGGACCATGTCCTGATCGACGCTGACGGCAACCCAGTCATCATCGACATCGAGGATCTCATGTACTTCGATGTCGAGAGGGAGGACGCCCACATGCAGGTACGGCTGCGCCGCGACTGGGCCAGAACCGTCGGCGTCGACGACCTCGACCAAGACCGGCTCGCACTGTGCATACTGGCGCAGCGGCTGTTCCTCGTCGCCGGACCCATGCGGCTGCTCGACGGCGACTTCCCGGACAGGGCATTCATACGCACCATCATCGAGCACAACCTGCACGAGGCACTGGCGCTCTTGCCCTGAGCCTCATGCAAACCTAATGCTCGGCACACAACGGACCCGCCGCGGCCCTCGGATTAAGAGGCGGGCTCGCTTCTTGTGGAGGTCGTCTGAAGTTGTCCGGCGTTTCGGCTAGTCAGCGTCTTCGTGTTTGAGTCGGTCGACGTAGGTCCGGTCCCGTTCACCAGGGTTGCTGCTCGCGTTGCTGCTTGTGGAGACCGTCGAGCAAGAAGAAGGACCGCCGGTTTGCACGTCGATCGAGCACGCGCTTTACGTCGGCTCGGGCCGGTAGACATGCAGTGCCCAAACGCCGCCTGGGTCCTGGTCGCGAATGGCTTCGCCGGCAACGAGCTTGCCTTCGGATTTGGCGGCGGCAAGGATCGTGCGGAACTCGGCCCCGTCGGCGGTGGTCAGCATGCCCACGCGATGATCGCCAATGCGGACCTCAACGCGCCCGCCCTCGTCCTCGGCGAGCAAGACGAAGATCTCGCTGAATTCCGGAGCCGATGACGGATTTCCCGCAGGCGCGAGACTTTGCTGCGCGCCTGGGTCGAGTATCGCGTCCGCTGCTGGCCTGGCGCGATCGCACCGCGAACAACGGCTCCCGATCCAGGATCATATTCGGTCCGGGGCCTTGGAGCTGTTCCTTGATCTCACGGACGGCTTCCCGCCACCGGCTGCCAAGGTCACTCAGCCAGTCGCTCACGCATGCTCCTGGACAGTTAGCATGCCGGTCACGTTGTCGCCTCTCTCGCGCACAATAGCTGGGTCGTGATCTAGCTTCTTATGCCATCCTTCTCTCGGGTCCGGCCTCAGAGGCCGCTTGCCTCGGTCCACCGGAGCCGGGCGCGGAGTTCGGCCAGGTAACCCTGACGGACCCAGGTAACCTGCGGCTCGATAGCGCGCCTCGCAAGAGCCTGGCAATTGGTAGCGATAAGGCGCTGCTCCCGGGCCACGCACGCGCTGACATTCTGCGGCACCGGCATGCCGTAGGCGTCGCAGAACACCCCGATCCGGCGGCGGCGGTCGGGCGGGGCGGGATGCCGGAGCCAGCGCACGCACTCTTCGTCATCGCGGAACGGAGCGGCGTATTCCAGCCCGTGCGCAACGTCGAACAGCGGCCGTGCGGGCCGGGCGTGATCCCAGTCGATCAGGCCACCACGTCGCTACCCAGCCGGACGCCGTTCCAGGGGCCAAAGTCGCCGTGACAGATGATCTCGCCGGCAGCACAATGCCCCGTGCCGCTTGACCAAACGCTGCCCGCTGGCGGCCGGTAGCCAGCAACCGCCTCGTGGTACCGGCGCAGCATCCGGGCCCATCGCCGCAGCCCGGATTCTGGAACCAGTTCGCCCAGCCGTTGGGACCGGCTTCGCCTTCGATCCAGGTAAGCGTCTCGACACCCTTTTCGGCCCGAAGGACCCGTGGGGCTGGGAAGTCAATGCTCTCCAAGTAGCGGAGAAGATCATGCACTGCGGGCGACCAATATTCCATCGGCCGCCGGACCGTGTTTCCGACCCGCTCGAATCGCTCAGTCATCAGACAGATCTATCAGGGGCTCGACCCAGCAAGGTAGCGGTTTTCATTACCGCCTCCTGCAAGCAGGTAGGGACCCTCTTGACGTGCGTAAACGGTCAGAATGCTGCTGCCAGCTGGCTGACATCCAGCACATACCCAGCCGCTTGGGGCTCGGCCTGAGCCAAGGTGCCCGGTGCTCATGACCCCACGATCAGCACATCACCATCGGCTGCTTGGCTCACGCCATCCACGACCTGACGGAATATGCGATCACTCCCGTGACGGCATCGGAGTCTGGCCTTCCCGATGCGGGCTTGCTGTTGGATCAGCTCGCTACAGAAGAGCGCCATCGGCAACTTGAGGCGATCTTGTGGAAGCTTCGCCAGATGCCAGAAGTACGTGACTGCGGTCCCGTCCTGCCGCTGACCCGCCACCGCTCGTCGCTGGTCCGCCACGAAGCGATCACCGTACTGGGTCAGTGCAGCGATCCTCGTGCCGAGGAGGCGCTGCTGGGCGTCCTCGCGGACCCGCACGATGATTACGATCGCATAAGTGCCAACGCCGCGCTCGGCCAGTGCGGCTCACGGGCGGCAATCCCCGCGCTAGCAGCGCAGATTCACGACCGAGTCGATGACGTCAAGTGCTCGGCCATCTACGCCTTGATGGAGCTGGGCGACTCATCATTGGTGCCGGTGTTCCTCGATGCCCTGTCCGACCGGTCCTCAACGGCAAAGTGGTATGCCATGCACGCGATCGAGCGGCACGGCAATCAGCTGACGATCAGGCCGGTCTGCGCTGCCCACCTGCCTGCGCTACTGCACGGATTCCTGATGTTCATTTCTTGAGGTTTGCCGCGTTCTTGGTCGGCGCGATCTTCTTCACCAGGAACCCGACGTCAACGGTGCGGCGGCCGAAGATCTCCGTCGCATTTTCGGAGCGCCGCTGCTGCTGATGACCTCCGGGATCATCGCCGACATCGCGTCCGGGTCGCCGATTCCCGCCCTTAGTTGCGCGCGCGCCCCGACCGGGATTACGTTCATGGAGTTCGCGGCTGGGTTTAGGCCTAAGGAGGCTTTATGAGATTACCGCGAAAAGCTGTTTCAGTCTGCGCGCTCGGGTGCGGCCTCGCGCTTGCTACCTCATCGGCCGCGGTGGCGGCCAGCACGCCTGTGCTCATCTCAGGACCGTCGCCGTATGCCGCATGTTCGCAGTTCGACAACTCGCTTACGGGGAGGACCTTCCCCAACGCGGAGGTCGAGCCGCAGGCGGCCGTGCACGGGAGCACCGCGATCGCTATGTGGCATCAGGACCGCCGCTCGAACGGCGGCGCCCGCGGCATCGGCGTCGGCTACTCGACCGATGGCGGCGCCAGCTGGACCGAGACCACGATCGCCCTGGACGCGTGCAGTGCGAATACACAGCCGGCGCTCAGCAACATGTTCCGGACCTCGGACCCATGGGTGTCGATCGGCCCCGACGGGATCGCCTACGGGTCGGCGCTTTCCTTCAACATCACTGCCCCGAATAACGCCAACGCGGTCGTCGCGGCTCGGTCTACCGACGGCGGCGCGACGTGGGATCACATCCAGCCGATCCCGGGTGCTTTCTTCCAAACCGCCGACAACAGCACGGACAAGAACTCCACCACGGCCGACCCGACGAAGAACAACACCGCGTACACCGTCTGGGACACTCTGATCCTGCCCACCGACAACCCTGACGACAACCCGCACACGCAGGCCTACAGCGGTCCCGCGTATTTCTCCAAAACAACCGACGGCGGCAAGACGTGGAGCCAGGCGCAGATCATCGTCGACACCGCCAACCGGACGCAGACGATCGGCAACATCATCGTCGTGGACCCGCGCAAGGACACGCTCTACGACTTCACCGACCTGATCGTTCAGCCCAATACTCCTTTCCAGGGCACGCGCAGCAACGCGCAGCTGGCATTCGTCAAGTCGACCGACGGCGGCGCCACGTGGACGAAGCCACAGGTCATCGCCCCCTTCAACAGCCTGGGAGTGATCGATCCCAACACCGGCAACCCCGCGCGGGTGGGCGACGGGCTCGAGTCGGTCGCGATCGACCCTTCCAACGGCAAGCTCTACGCCGTCTATGAAAGCTCGACCATGTTCACAAAGAACCTCAAGCACAGCGCCGGCGGCTGGGACGATGAGATCCTCCTCGTGACTTCCAGCGATGGCGGCGCGACCTGGACCAGGCCGACGGTCATCCACAAGCTCGCCAACGACATGCCGACGTTCACACCGACCGTGGCCGTCAACGGCGCACGCGTCGCGGTGACGTACTACGACAGCCGCAACCTGCAGCCGGGCCAGACCGCGAACTGGCCGACCGACTACTGGGTCCAGTACTCGACCGACGGCGGCGCGACGTGGGGCGGCGAGCAGCACATCGCGGGCCCATTCGACCTGTCGACAGCTCCGGTAGCGCGGGGGTTCTTCCTCGGCGACTACGAGGCCCTGCAGCCGAGCGGGAGCGGCTTCCTGGCCGTCTTCGTCAAGACCACCTGCGACGCGCCGTACCCCTCGACCAACCCGCTGTGCGCCCCGGCGAGCAGCAACACCACGCCGACCACCAACACGAACCCGACCGACGTCTTCAGTACGTCACTGCCATAACCGTCAACAGACGATGAAAGGGCGGACATGTGAGCCCGCCCTTTCATCGCTCGACCGCTCGTTCATCCCGCGACCCCGGACATGACTCCGCCGCACGAGACTCCAAGTTGCGCCGGAGCGGGCCAGCCGGGCGGTCCCGGCTAGGTAACGCCTGGCATTCAGCCCTTGAACACCTCGGCAGCGCGCGTGCGGGCCCAGCGCACCCGGCCGGCCGCGCCGTCGGGGTGGACGCCAAATTCCTGCGCCACCCGCCCGGCGCAGCCACCGGGGCCGAAGGCGCCAACGGCCGCCGCGACTGCCTGCCGGATTCTGGCCCGCGCTGGGCTGCTCACGGCGTTGCAGCGCCGACATGAACAGGCATCAGCCCAGACGGCACTGCCGTCGGGCTCGTGTATCGCTGGCTCAATAGCGAGCCGCCTCGATGGCGCTTACCTCGGCCACCGTTAGGTTCCGTCATGGCCCTATCGGTTCAGATCACTCCGGCCTGCCGGTGATACAGGCCGGTGGACGGCATTCGTGACCACTGACAGCGGCCCGCCAGCGTGGCGGTCGATGTGCAGCCGTGTTGCGAACTTCTACCTGACGAGCTTGAAAAATGGGAACGCCTGGTCAACACAGCGCATCCTCCGGCGAGCCGCGACCAGGCTCCGATCTGCGTTGGACGGACTTAGACGCGGAGACCGATAACCTCATCCGTTTCCGGCAGCACAACCAGCTGTGCGCCAACGCGAGGGTCACGAAGCGGACAATCACCATCCCGGATCACGAGATGCGCGTCGCAGGGTTCCGCGGCTTGACGCCGCCACGGCGTGAAAGCGGCCAGAACTCACCGGCCCTTTCAAGATCGGCCTGGGCGCGGAACAGGCTGGGCTCCACCCGATGCAACTAGTAACCTGCGATGATGCGCGCCAAGTTCGCGGCCGACAAGAGCCTTTCGGACCAGGCGCGGGCCCCGACCCATAGCGCGCCACACGATCGCTGCGCATTAGCTGCGGGAGCAACGTCCTGAGGATTAGGATCGCTGTCGCTTTACCAACGTTCTGAAAAACACGTAGCTAAAGTCCCCGCACCAGGTACCAGCGCAACGACATCCCGCGAACGCCGCGTGACCAGCAAGATAAACTCCCACGGGACCGCCAGCAGCTGCGCCGTGTGCTGACCGCCTGGTGGAGATCGCCGCAACCATCACTCTCCGTGAGCAACGACCCGGCCAGCTGGAGTGATCATGAGCGATGTGCTGGTGACCGATGCTGCGGGAGGGATCGGCTCGGCAGTGGCCAGAAGCCTGGGCTCAAAGGGTCATCGGGTGATCGCGTTGCACCGCGACGCGGCGGCCCTGGAACGCCTAAGCCAAGCCGGAGTGCGAACCGTTGCCGCCGATCTCAGGTTCCCGGACCGGCTGCGCACTGCGATAAGCGGAATTGATCATCTAGTGTCCTGAGTCATAAATTCCCGGGGACTACGACCTGCACCTCATCCTCGACAACTACGCCACCCGCACGACCCCCGAAGTCAAGAAGTGGCTGCTCCGCCACCCCCGATTCCACCTGCACTTCACCCCCGCCAGCGCCTCCTGGCTCAACCTCGTCGAACGGTGGTTCGCGGAACTGACCAGGCGCAAGCTACGGCGCTCCGCCCACCGCACCGTCACCGCGCTCGAAGCCGACCTCCGGCAATGGACCAACGCCTGGAACAAGAACCCCCGGCCATTCACCTGGACCAAAACTCCCGAAGAGATCTTCGAATCCATCGCCACCTACTGCCAGCGAATCAATGAGGCACGCTAGCTGATGACACAGCCACCCGGACGCTTCCGCCAGATCACCGATCATGGCGTGATACCCAGGCCGTCTGGAGCCGGCGCGCTCCTGCTGCACGCCGAGGAAGGCCGCGATTGCCTGATGGTCCTCGGCGTGTTCCGCCCAGCGGACAAGGCTGAGCTGATCGCGATCGTCACCTTCGAATGGTGCGAGCAATCAGTGTTCGGCTACCCGAACGACGAGGCCTACTGGCATCACCCCCGCGGCAGCGCAGGTGACACGCCGGGCTACGGCTTCTACCAGGTCATCAACTCGACATGGCACGACCGGCTGCTCGCCTGCAACCGGCACGCCTTCCCGGACCGCGCCCCATCCCGCCACGCAGACCTGCACCACTACTTCATCGGCTGCCACGATGCCTCCGGCGAGTTCCTCGCCAGGAAC
>DATAEH010000167.1:0-2938 GCA_036258115.1 Streptosporangiaceae bacterium | reverse complement strand
GTCGGGGAGTTCGGCCAGCGCCAGGTTGATCTTGACGACGCCGCTGCGGGTCTTCCAGTGCTCGATGTCGGTCACGAAGTCGTCGGGCAGGTTCGCCCGGCCCACGTGGTCCAGGAACGCGGTGCGCGGGTGCAGGCTCGTGACGACGACCTTGGCCGTGATCTGCTGGCCGTTCTCCAGCTCGACGCCGCAGGCGCGGCCGTCTTTCAGCAGGAGCTTGCGGACGGGCGCGTTGAGCCGGATCTCCGCGCCGACCCGGCGGGCGGCGCTGGCGATGGCGTCCGCGACCGCACCCATGCCCCCTTCCTGGAAGCCCCAGTTGCCCAGGTGACCGTCGCCGACGTCGCCGATGGAGTGGTGCGCCATCACGTAGGCGGTGCCGGGCTCGTAGGGGCCAGCCCAGGTCCCGATCACGCCGTTGACCGCGAGGGCGCCCTTGACCTGCGGCGACTCGAACCAGTCGTCGAGCAGGTCGGCGATCGACATCGTCATCAGCCGGGTCACGTCGGCGATCGTGCGGACGTCCAGGCCACGGTGGCGCCAGGCCAGCCGGAGGGTCTCGTTAAGGTCACGGGGCTTGCGCGAGCCGAGGTTCGGCGGCACGGTGAGCAGCAGCGGGCCCAATACGTCGGCCAGCCCGGCCAGCCAGGCGTCCCAGCGCGGCATGGCGTCGGCGTCCTTCTTCGACCACTTGGAGACCTCATCGTGGTTCCGCTTGGCGTCGTCGGCGTAGAGCTTGATCGAGCCGCCCTCGGGAAAGGCCTGGTAGTACGGGCCCATCGGGTAGATCTTGTAGCCGTGCCGCTCCAGCTGCAGGTCGTTGATGATCGTCGGGGGCAGCAGCGACATCACGTAGGACAGCCGGGTCACCCTGAAATCCGGGGCGTCCGGCCAGGGAGCCTCGGTGGTCGCGGCGCCGCCGGTCTTCGGCCGCGCCTCGAGCACCAGCGTGCGCGCGCCCGAGCGGGCCAGGTACGCCGCGGCGACCAGGCCGTTGTGGCCGCCGCCGACGATGATCGCGTCGTAGTCGGTTGGCCCGCTCGCTCCGGCCCTCGCCGCCGCCCGGGTCGCCCTTGCTGCCTGCGCTGTCTTCACTGCCTTTCCCGCCATCGACTTCGCTGCCTGGGTTGCCTTCGCTGCCATGAATCCGGGCCTCCGAAAGATTGACTGAACATTCAGTTTAGAAGCTGCTACGATTACTCACAAGGGAGAGCGGGAGGCGGAGATCAGGACATGAAGGAGCGCACGGGGGGCTCGCGGGACGCGGCCGGCACGCGGGATGCGGGCGAGCAACGGCGCGAGCAGATGCTGCGGGCGGCGCTCGACGTCATCGTGGAGCGCGGCTACGCCGACACCAGGATCGCCGACGTCGCCGAGCGCACCGGCACGAGCCCGGCGCTGGTCATCTACTACTTCAAGACCCGCGACCAGCTGCTGACGGAGGCCATAAGGTATTCCGAGGACAGCTGGTACGCCGAGTACCTCCGGCGGATGGAAAAGATCCCGACCGCCGCCGGTCGGCTGACCGAGCTGATCGGCATGAGCTGCCTGCCCGGCACCGACCCCGAACCACACAGCTACTGGCTGCTATGGCTAGACCTGTGGGCACTGTCGCCGCGGAGCGCCGGGGTGGCCGCGGTACGGGAGAAGTCCGACGAGCGGTGGCGGGAGGCCATCAGCTCCATCGTGCTGGCCGGCCAGGAGTCCGGCGAGTTCGCGCCGGTTGACGCGGACGATTTCACGATCATGCTGTCCGCCCTGCTCGACGGGCTGGCGGTGCAGATCGCGCTCGAGGACCCGGCGGTGCCGACACAGCGCACGTACGATCTTGCGATGCGGTTCGCATCTGGGCAGCTTGGTTTCGACTGGAAGGCTGCCCCGAAGCGGGCGCGCAAGCGCGGTTCATAGCTGAAGGAGGTGCCGTGGCCGGAGGGAGCATCGAGCTGTCCGGGCTGACCAAGAGGTTCAGCGAGATCGCGGTCGACGACATCGACCTGACCGTGGCCAGCGGCGAGTTCTTCTCCCTGCTTGGCCCGTCGGGCTGCGGCAAGACCACTACCCTGCGGCTGATCGCTGGGTTCGAGCAGCCGACCTCCGGGCGGATCCTGCTCGACGGCGTCGACGTGTCCGACGTGCCGCCGCACCGGCGCAACGTCAACACGGTGTTCCAGAACTACGCGCTGTTCCCGTTCATGTCCGTCTTCGACAACGTGGCGTTCGGGCTGCAGCACCAGAAAGTGGGCAAAGCCGAGCTCAGGCGCCGGGTGGACGAGGCTCTCGACCTGGTCGATATGACGTCATTCGCCAAGCGGCGGCCGGGCCAGCTGTCCGGCGGGCAGCAGCAGCGGGTCGCGCTGGCTCGGGCGCTCGTGCTCAACCCGGCGGTGCTGCTGCTCGACGAGCCGCTCGGCGCGCTCGACGCCAAGTTGCGGCGCTCGCTCAAGATAGAGCTGAAGGCGCTGCAGGAGCGTGTCGGCATCACCTTCCTCTACGTCACCCACGACCAGGAGGAGGCGCTGACCATGTCCGACCGGCTGGCGGTGATGAACGCGGGCCGGATCGTGCAGATCGGTACCCCGCGCGAGGTCTACGAGGAGCCCGCGGACACCTACGTGGCCGACTTCCTCGGCGCCGCCAATCTGATGGAGATCCAGGTCGTAGCGGAGGGCGCGCTCCGGCTCGGGGACTTCGCGCTGACCTCGCAGCGCTGCGAGGTAACCGTACCCGGCGCCGCGCACGCGGTGATCAGGCCGGAGCGGGTGCGGATCGAGGAACATGGTTCGGTCGGCCAGAACCGGGTGCCGGCCATGGTGGAGCGCGTAGTGTTCCTCGGCTCCGCCACCGAGGTCCTGCTGCGGCTGGCGCCGGGCGTTCCGCTACAGGCCCTGATGCAGAATGACGGCCAGCGGCCGGAACTGACCCAGGGCACCGCGGTGCA
>DATAEH010000166.1:0-20236 GCA_036258115.1 Streptosporangiaceae bacterium | reverse complement strand
CCACCGGCTCAGCGCCTTTTCCTCGCGATCCGGACGCCACCTCGCGACCGAGCGCTCGGCCGCCCAGGGCACGATCGTATCGACTCCGACCTCGGTCATCAGTTCCACCGCCAGCTCGCCGCGGTCGCCCTTCAAGATGGCCTGCATCGCCGTTACCCGGCAGGACGGCTCATCCTCGCGGTGCATTGCGAGCACGGTCAGGTCAAGCTCCCCCGACCCCGGCCTGGCCGCCAACACCTCGCACTCCGCCAGCAGGCCCGCCCCGTCGGTCAGGTCGACACGTTCGCCAGGACGCAGCCGGCGCACCGTGGTTGCGTGCCTTCCCTCGGCGCCTGCCAGCGTGATCAGGCCGCCCCGGCCGGCCGCGGCGAGCTGGACGGCGTCGGCGAGGAAGACCGGCGCTATCAGCGCGGCCTGCCTGTGATCAGCGCAGCTCTCCCGGCAGGCGGCTGCCGGTCACCTGCCGTTGAAGGCATCACGCAACCGGGAGAAGAATCCGTGCTCCCCCGGCGCGAACTTGCCAGGCGGCGATTCCTCGCCGCGCATCCTCGCCAGCTCCCGCAGCAGTTCCTCCTGCTCGGGTTCCAGCTTGACCGGCGTTTCGACGGTCACGTGGATGATCAGGTCGCCACGGCCTTGGGAGTGCAGGTGCGAGGAACCCTTCCCGTACAGCGGGATCGCCTGCCCGGACTGCGATCCCGGCCGGATGTCGATGTTGGCAGGGCCGTCCAGGGTCTGGATTTGCAGCGTCGCCCCGAGCGCCGCGGCGGTCATCGGGATCGTGAGCGTGCAGTGCAGGTCATCGCCGTGCCGCTCGAAGATCTGATGCGGCCGTTGCACGATCTCCAGGAACAGGTCGCCCGGCGGGCCGCCGCCCGGGCCTATCTCACCCTCGCCGGCCAGCTGGATGTGCGTGCCGTCCTCGACTCCGGCAGGGATCCTGACCTTCACGGTGCGCCTGGTGCGCACCCTCCCATCGCCGTCGCATTCTGGGCACGGCCGGCGGATCACGGTGCCGAACCCGCCGCATCCCGGACACGGCCGCGACGTCATCACCTGGCCGAGGAATGACCTGGTGACCTGGCTGACCTCGCCCCTGCCGTTGCAGACGTCGCACGTGGTCGGGTGGCTGCCCGGCGCGCTGCCCTCACCGGAGCACGTCGGGCAAACCACGGCGGTGTCGACGGTGAGCTCCCTGGTCGCGCCGAACACGCACTCGGCGAGATCCAGGTCAACCCGGATGGTGGCGTTCCGGCCGCGGCGGGCCCTGCTGCGCGGCCCGCGCGTGGCCTGCCCGCCGCCGAAGAAGGCGTCCATGATGTCGCTGAACGGGAAGCCCGCACCGAAGCCGCCGGCGGCACCTGCCGTGGCGAACGGGTCGCCGCCCAGGTCGTACATCTGCCGCTTGTCGGGATCGGAGAGCACCTCGTAGGCCTGGGTGATCTCCTTGAACCGCTCCTGGGTGACCGGATCAGGGTTCACATCGGGATGCAGCTCGCGCGCCAGCCGGCGGTATGCCTTCTTGATCTCCTCAGCATTCGCATCACGGCGCACGCCAAGCACGGCGTAGTAGTCGGTTGCCACGCTCATCCCCTACGACTCCGCCAAGATCTGACCGGTATACCGTGCCACCGCGCGTACCGCTCCCATCGCTGTCGGGTAATCCATTCTGGTCGGTCCGACGACGCCCAGCTTGGCCAGGGGCCGGTCCTCCGAGCCGTAGCCCGCCGCCACGACCGAGGCCGCGCGGAGGCCGAGCACATCATTTTCCGCGCCGATCCTGACCGTAACCGACGCCTGGTCGTCGGTCTCCCCCAGCAGCCTCATCAGGACGACCTGTTCCTCCAGTGCCTCAAGCACCTGCCGCAGACCCTGCGAGAAGTCGGCGGTCGTGAGGTTCGATGCGCCGCCAACGATGATCTTCTCGTCGTGCCGCTCGACAAGCGTTTCCAATATCACTGAGAACACCGCGGCGGCGTTCGCGCGTTCCCTGGGCTCGACCCGATCTGGCAACTCGGCCACGACGGTGGCGACGTCGGTGAGCTTACGACCGTCCAGGCAGGCATTGAGCACCGCGCGCAGCTGCATGATCGAATCTTCGCCATAGCTGGCCGGCACCTCAACCACACGCTGTTCCACTCGGCCGGTGTCGGTAATCAGTACGACCAGCAGTCGGCGCTCGGCTAGGGGCACCAGTTCCACATGCCGGACCGAGGACTTGCTGAGCGACGGGTACTGCACTACCGCTACCTGCCTGGTCAGTTGCGCCAGCAGCCGGACCGTACGCATGACGACGTCATCGAGGTCGTAGGCGCCGGCGAGGAAGGTCTCGATGGCGCGCCGCTCGGCCGCGGAAAAGGGCTTGATGGCCGACAGCCTGTCCACGAACAGGCGGTAACCCTTGTCTGTCGGAATCCGGCCCGCGCTGGTGTGCGGCTGGACGATGTAGCCCTGCTCTTCGAGGACCGCCATCTCGTTGCGGATTGTGGCGGGGGAAACATCCAGATTGTGCCTTTCGACGAGCGCGCGGGAACCCACCGGCTCGTTCGTGGACACGTAATCCTCGACGATTGCCCGCAGTACCGCCAGCTTCCTGTCGTCTAGCACTGGTCACCTCCCCTGGCACTCTGTTGTCCCGAGTGCCAAGTCTATGGCCGAACGATACTGTGACAGGCCGGTCAAGTCACTGCGTCAGATGCCACGGGTCGCCAGATCTAATAGGTGAGGCCGCGAATTACCGCGTCGGCGAGCAGCCGGCCGACCGTCGTCAGCACCACCTGGCCCGCCTCGAAGGCGGCCTGCTCGGCAAGCCCGTCCGCTACGGCCGCCGCGGCCGCGCGCTCGCCTGCCGGGCCGAGCAAGCTGCGCGGGCATCCCGCCGCGAGCCTGGTCTCAAGCAAGATCCGCTCCGTCCTACGCTCGGTCTCGGTCAGCACTTCCCTCGCCTGGCCAGGGCTGACGCCCGCGGCGATCCGGCTGCCGTACGCCGCCGGGTGCCTGACGTTCCACCAGCGAGTGCCGCCGACATGGCTGTGGGCGCCGGGCCCGACCCCCCACCAGTTCCCGCCGGTCCAATAGAGCAGATTGTGCCGGCAGGCGGCATCTGGTCCCGTTGCCCAGTTCGACACCTCGTACCAGCGCATCCTCGCGGCGCTGAGCATCTCGTCGGCGGCCAGGTAGCGGTCGGCCATCTCATCGTCGTCCGGGGCGGGCAGTTCGCCGCGCCTGATCCGTGCGGCGAGCCGCGTGCCTTCCTCGACGATGAGCGCATAAGCCGAGATGTGGTCGGGGCCGGCGTCGATCGCGCTGCGAACCGACAATTCCCAGTCCTGGGCGTCCTCACCCGGCGTGCCGTAGATCAGGTCGAGGCTGACGTGCTCGAAACCGGCCGATCGCGCCCATGCCACACATTGCTCGGCCCGGCCCGGCGAGTGCACCCGGTCGAGCACGGCGAGCACGTGGCTGGCCGCGCTCTGCATGCCAAGCGAGATCCTGGTGAACCCGGCGTCCCGCAGCTCGGCCAGCGTCTGCTGGTCGACGCTCTCGGGGTTCGCCTCGGTTGTCACCTCGGCCCCGTCGGCGAGGCCGAATTCCGCCTCGATCGCCCGCAAGATCACCGCCAGGTCGACGGGAGGCAGCAGGGTCGGAGTGCCCCCGCCGAAAAAGACAGTGCTGACAGCGGGCGCAGCGGGCCCGAGCACCTTGCGCGCGAGCCCGATCTCAGCAACGGCAAGGCTGGCGTAACTCTCCCTCGATGCCCCGCCGCCCAGCTCAGAGGCCGTGTAGGTGTTGAAGTCGCAGTAGCCGCACCGGGACGCGCAGAAAGGCACATGGACATACAGGCCGAACGGGACCGTGCCAAGCTGGTCGAGCGACCTGGCCGGCAGCCTGCCGTCGGTAGGCACCGGCGTTCCCTCCGGCGGTGTGCCCGGCATGCTCAAGCCACCTGAGCAAGCCGCGGATGCGCGGTCGTCATACGGCCGTCCGGCTGAGCACCCGGGTGGCGATCGCTTTCCACTTCGCGCCGCGTCCTGGCACCGTCAGCAGCGCGCGCATCAGATCCTCGTCGCCGTAGTAGGCAAGCATCGACTGCGCGACGGTCACGCGCTGCACCGGCCTGGACAGCACCTCGATGTCATCCCCGGCCGAAATCTGGCCCTCGGTCAGAACCCGTAGGTAGGCGCCAGGCCGACCAGCCGCGGCGAACCGCCGCACCCATTGATCTTCGCCCGTCCAGGCCTTGAAAGTCTCGCACGGAATCCGGGGCGAGGTGATCTGGACGACGACGTCCCCGACCCGCCAGGTCTCGCCGATCAGCGCCGTGGTGATGTCGATGCCAGCGGTCGTGACGTTCTCACCGAACTCGCCGCTGCGCAGTTCCCTGCCGAGCCGCTCGGTCCACCAGTCGAGGTCCTCCCTGGCGTAGGCGTAAACGGCTTGGTCCGGCCCGCCGTGGTTCTCAGTGTCACCGTGCTCGTCACCGGCTAGCCCGAGCTTCCCCACCCTCACAGCGCCTTGATGCGGATGTTTATTGATGCCGCTCGCGAAGTCAGGCCGGCCGAGTATCCCTAGGCCAGAAACCCGGCCGGTGTTAACTGAGACGATTCGAGCGGCAACCATGCCCGCAGGCTAGTCCAGGCTCGGGTTAGTCTGGAACTGAGATTCCACCCGCACGATTCCTGATGGGGACGGGACCGATGACTGCTGGCAGCTATGGGTCGATGCGGGCGACTGACGCCGACCGAGACGGCGTGCACAGCCTGCTTCAAGCCGCTTACGCCGATGGCCGGCTGACCTGGGACGAGTTTGATCAGCGGTCTACCAGCCTGATGCAGGCCAAGACTTACGATCAGCTCGGTGCCCTGACCGCGGACCTGCGCCGGCCGGTGCCTTACCGGCCTGGGCTCAGCCCAGCGGTCGTGCCGCGCACCAACCAGCTTGCAGTGGCGTCCATGGTGTGCGGCATCTGCCAGGTCTTCTTCTGGTTCGTGGCAGGCGTGCCGGCGATCGTCCTCGGGCATGTGGCCCGCCGCCAGATCCGCCAGACCGGCGAGGCGGGCGGCGGCATGGCCATCGCGGGCCTGATCATGGGTTACATCGGCGTGCTTGTCCCGCTCATCGCCCTCATCGCCGCGGTGGCCGCGTTCGGCAATTCCTGAGCCGGCGAACCCGGGCGGTCAGACCGGAGGCGGTGCTTGCCGCTCAAGCGCGCTTGTCGGGTCCCTGCTCGGCGGTCAGCGCAGCGACGAAGGCCTCCTGCGGCACCTCGACGCGGCCGATCGTCTTCATGCGCTTCTTGCCTTCCTTCTGCTTCTCCAGCAGCTTGCGCTTCCTGGTGATGTCGCCGCCGTAGCACTTGGCAAGCACGTCCTTGCGGAGCGCTCTGATGTTCTCCCTGGCGATGATCCGCGCGCCGATCGCCGCCTGGATCGGCACTTCGAACTGCTGTCGCGGGATCAGCTCCTTCAGCCGGGCCGTCATCGCAAGCCCATACTCGCGCGCCTTGTCCGCGTGCACGATCTGGCTGAACGCGTCGACCGGCTGTCCCTGCAGCAAGATGTCGACCTTGACCAGGTCGGCCTCCTGCTCGCCGGCGGCCTCGTAGTCCAGTGAGGCGTAACCCCTAGTGCGCGACTTCAGCTGGTCGAAGAAGTCGAAAATGATCTCGGCCAGCGGCATGGTGTACCTGATCTCAACCCGATCCGCCGACAGGTACTCCATGCCGATCAGGACGCCTCGCCTGGACTGGCACAGCTCCATGATCGCCCCGATGTAGTCCGACGGCGCGAGCAACGTGGCCCGCACTACCGGCTCGAAGACCTGGCTGATCTTGCCGGCCGCGATGACGCCGGTCGACGTCGCGATCCCGCCGGGCCCGCTGGGGAACTCGCTTGGATTGGTCACGGTGACCTCGGCGCCGGAGTCCATCACCACCCGGTACACGACGTTCGGCGCCGTCGAGATCAGCGACAGGTCGAACTCGCGCTCCAGGCGCTCCCTGATGATCTCCATGTGCAGCAGACCGAGGAAGCCGCAGCGGAAGCCGAATCCGAGGGCGGTGGAGGTTTCCGGCTCATACACCAGGGACGCGTCGTTGAGCCGCAGCTTGTCCAGGGCGTCGCGCAGGTCAGGGTACTGATCGCCGTCGACCGGGTACAGGCCGGAGAACACCATCGGCTTCGGGTAGGCGTAGCCGGCCAGCGGCTCGGCAGCGGGCCGCGCCGCGCTCGTGACCGTGTCGCCGACCCGGGCCTGCCGCACATTCTTGACGCCGGTGATCAGGTACCCGACCTCGCCGGCCGCGAGGCCCTCCGACGGAACGGGCTCGGGCGAGATCACCCCCACCTCGAGAGTTTCGTGCACGGCCTTGGTGGACAGCATCAGCGTCCGCTCGCGGCGCGACAGCCGCCCGTCGACCATCCGCACATAGGTCACGACGCCCCGGTACGTGTCATAAATGGAGTCGAAGATCAGCGCCCTGGCCGGAGCGTCCAGGTTCCCGGACGGCGCGGGGATTTGGGCGACGACCGCGTTGAGCAGCTCGGTGACGCCCTCGCCGGTCTTGGCGGAAACCCTGAGCACGTCATCGGGCTCGCAGCCGATGATCTTGGCCAGCTCCGCCGCGTACTTCTCCGGCTGTGCCGCGGGCAGGTCGATCTTGTTCAGCACAGGAATCAGGTGCAGGTCGGCCTCGAGCGCCAGGTACAAGTTAGCCAGGGTCTGCGCCTCGATCCCCTGCGCGGCGTCGACGAGCAGGATGGCGCCCTCGCAGGCGGCAAGCGACCTGGAAACTTCGTACGAGAAGTCGACGTGGCCAGGGGTGTCGATCAGGTTCAGCACGTAGTTGTGCCCGTCGCTGCCGGGCCAGGGCAGGCGGACGGCCTGGCTCTTGATCGTGATGCCGCGCTCGCGCTCGATGTCCATCCTGTCCAGGTACTGAGCGCGCATCTGGCGATCGCCTACGACCCCGGTGAGCTGGAGCATCCGGTCGGCGAGCGTCGACTTGCCGTGGTCGATGTGGGCGATGATGCAGAAGTTCCTGATCACAGCCTGATCGGTCCGTGATGGCTCAGGCAGCACCGCGGCGGCGCGCGCTGTGGTTCTGGACGGGTCGGACATCGGTGGCACAGTCATCCGCTCATATAGTTTGCGATCACCACATGGTTGCACGCCGGTGCCGATGCCCACGCCAGCGGCGCACGCCAGCGCCTCGGTTTGAGAAGGCAAGCCAATCTCGGATATCCTTGCTTTTCGGCTGCCCGCATGCCCGCACCTATCGCGCCGGGCGCGCCATCCGCGCCTTTGGCTAGCGCCGGGCACACCAACGACTACCGAACGAGAAACGTAGGCAGGCATACGCGTGGCAAACATCAAGTCACAGATCAAGCGCAACAAGCAGAACGAGAAGGCCAGGCAGCGCAACAAGGCTGTCAAGACGTCGCTGAAGACAGCCGTGCGGAACTTCCGCGATGCGGCCGACGCCGGCGACACGGACGAGGCAGCGGAGGCCTTGCGCGCCGCCTACGTCAAGCTCGACAAGGCAGCCAGCAAAGGCGTGATCCACAAGAACCAGGCGGCCAACCGCAAGTCCGCGCTCGCCAGGCGCGCCGCGACGTTGAACGGCTGAGCCGCAGGACTACCGGCTCGCCGAGCGGGAGGCGACAATCACCCGCACCGCCCGTTCGAGCGCATAACCCGCGCTCGCCCCTTCGCCCTTCACTTCAGCGTCAGCTTGCGCGACGGCGGAATGCGCCTTCGTCAGGCCCGCCGAGCTCCAGCCGCGCAGCTGCTGCCTGACCTTGTCGACCTTCCAGGCAGGCATCCCGAGTTCGGCCGCCAGTGCGTCAGCGCCCTTGCCACGCGCCGTTCCCACCTGGCCGAGGGTCCTGATCCCGCGCGCCAGCGCGCTGGTGATCAGCACCGGTGCCGTGCCGATGGCCAGCGCCCAGCGCAGCTGCGCGAGCGCATCAGCCAGGTTTCCTTCGAGCGCCCTGTCCGCAACGCTGAACCCGCTCGCTTCTGCTCGACCTCGCCAGTACCTGGCGACCACGCTCGCGCTGATCACGCCCGTGGTGTCCGAGGCAAGCTGGTCACACGCCGCGGCAAGGTCGCGCAGGTCGGTGCCGACCGCATCGATCAGCGCGCGCAGGCCGCCATCGTCGGCCTTTCTGCCCGCCCTCGCCAGCTCGGCTCGCAGGAAGTCCATCCGTTCGCCGAAGCGCCTGATGCTCGGACAGTCGATCCGCTTGGCTCCCGCCTTGCCCAGCGCCGCGAGCAGGGCCTTGCCCTTCGCGCCGCCCGCGTGGGTGACAACCAGGGCGACCTCGTCCGGCATCGCCGCGGCAAGCTCGCCGATCTCTGCCGATACCGAGGCGTTCGCGTCCTGTGCTGAGCGGATCACCACGACGCTGTCGCCTCCGAACAGCGACGGCGCGGTGAGCAGCCCAAGCTCGCCCGCCGACAGGTCGGCGCCACGGACGTCATGGACATCCGGCGCTACCCGGTTGCTGTCGGCAGGCGCCGCCCCCCGGCCGACCACGGCCGCCACGGCGCGCTCGACGAGAAGCTCCTCGTCGCCGACGATGACCGTCACAGGGGCATGGCCACCCTGATCGGAATTCGGTCGCTGCCGGTTCGCGGGCATCCTCGCAGCATGCCATGACTAACCGACAGCCGGAGACGGTGCCAACGACACGCCGAGCATCACCGGTCCCGTGTGCACCCGTATCGCGCTGCTCGCGGCCACAACCGACACCCGCCGTGCCTGCGGGAACCCGGTCCTGAGACGATCCGCCAGATCGTCGGCTCGCCCGGCGGCCGCCACGTGATCGACCACCAAATCGGCAGGAGTTCCGGCGGGCAGGCCGGCGGCTAGCTCGGCGGCAGATCGCGCCAGCGAGGCTGCAGCACCCGACCAGGTCCGCACTCGGTCGACGATGCCGATACGGCCGGAGTCCAGCCGCAGCACAGTTCGTGACACCAGCCTCGGCACGGCCTCTCCCGCCTCCGCGCGCTTAACGTCCACGGAGCTAGCAGCTGTCGCTCGCCCGCCAGCGAGCAGCGCATCGGGCCTGTCGACCGCAAAGAACGATCCGACCTGGCTCGCGCACGCGCTGGCGGCCGAGGCCACCGCTTCGAGGTCCTGACCGGCCCTGGCAGCAGCGACGGCGGCGAGCACGACCAGGCCAAGGCCGGATCCGATGGAGCGCGCGTCGATCACGCGGACCGGGATGGGTGCCGCGGCTGCGGCCAGGGCCGCCGAACTGACGGTGCCCGACAACATCCCGGACACGTGAACGGACACGACGGCCCGTGCGCCGGCCTCGCCTGCTCGGCGGTAGGCGGCGGCGAACCGGGCGGGAGCGGGCCTTGCCGTGGTCAGCCGCGCGCCGCGAGCAGCCGCCGCCTCGATGTCAGCAGCCGCGCCGGGAGCACCGTCGTCCGCGACAAGGTCGCCAGCGAGCAGCCTCTGCGGCACCACGATGACGCCCGCGGCACCTGGTTCCTGCTCCGGGAGGCTGGCAGTCGAATCGGTCACCACGGCAACCAGCCGAGGCGCTGGAAACGTCCAGTCGCCTGCTTGGCTGCTGACCGGCACAGTGGGCTTAGAACTGAATCGGCTCGCCGCCGCGCCACACCTTGTACGGCCGCAAGCCATAGGACCATGCGAAAGCGCCCTCGTGATCGGCGTCCCACGCGACCACGTCGGCCAGCCGGCCCCGGGTCATCGCACCGCGATCGGGCGCCCGGAGCGCATGCGCGCCGCCAACCGTCGCCGCCCGCATCGCCTCAGTCACGCTCATCCCCAGATTCTCGATGGCCAGCGTGATCACCAGCGGCATCGAGGTGATCCCGTTCGTGCCTGGCGAGTGGCCAGAGCCGAGCGCGACCGTCACGCCCTTGTCGAGCAGCGCCCGCACCGGCGGCGTCTGGCCGTTCTCGGCGGCATTCGCCGGGCATACCACCGCGGTGACGCCAGCCTTCGCGAGAACGGCGACGTCGTCGTCATCGGCGCTATTGAGCAGGTCGGCTGATGCGCACCCCAGTTCAGCCGCGAGTCGTGCCGCGCCGAGCCGCGTATCACCGCCGGCGTGCAGCCTGGGCAGCAAGCCGGCGGAACGGCCCGCGTTCAGGATCCAGCGGGACTCAGCCTCGCTGAAGTGCTGGTCGTCACAGTGCACATCGACGCTGTCGGCACCGGCGGTCGCCGCGTCGGCGCACCAGCCACTGACCGCGTCGACGTAATCGTTGCGGCGACCGAAGAACTCTGGCGGCAAAGCGTGCGCGGCGAAGAACGTGACATGCACGCGCGGCATGCCCGCCTCGCTCTCCAGCGAACGCAGCAGCCGGACGTCAGCCAGCTCGCCGTCCCTGGTGAGGTGATAGCCAGTCTTGGCCTCGATGGTGGTCGTGCCGCTCAGCAGCCAGTCGCGCATCCGGCCCCTGACGTGGTTGCAGAGCGTCCACGGGTCCGTTCCCCTGGTCACCGTCACGGTCGAGGTCAGGCCGCCGCCCGCCGAGACGATCTCCGTCATCGACGACCCGCCTGATCGCATCGCCAGTTCAGCCCAGCGGTTGCCCGCATAGACCGGATGCGAATGGGCGTCGATCAGGCCGGGCGTGACCAGAGCCCCGCCCAGATTCTCCACGTGGTCGACATCGACGATGTCGTCGATAATGCCGGGCAGGCTCGTCGGGAGCTGGGCCGCAGGGCCGGCCCAGGCAATCCGATCACCCTGCATGAGAATGGCAGCATTACTCCATACCTCAGAACCGGTCCACAACCGGCCAATATTGGTCAGGAGTCGGACCGTCATCCAGGCACACCGTGTCTGGCCAGAACGCAGGCCGAGGTGAGCGTCGCCTTGCCCCCACCTGCCATGAATCCGCCTGCTGTCAAGAAATCGCTGCGACCTGCTCAGTTAATAGCGCTATGTGGCCGGAAGGCCACTCAACGGGAACCCACATACAATATCGGTTGCGTCACGCTATTGCACTACTCAATGGGCCAGGTCGGCAGCCACCACGAACCGCCCGAGCTCGGCCGCCAGGCCGGGCGGCACTCTCGCCGCGATCTGAGTGCCCGCGTTGGTGTGCTCGATGCTCAGCACCTCGCCCTCGGAGTGGGCGCGGGCGATCAGGTCGCCGCGGGAGTAGGGAACGACCACGTCGACCTCGTGGCTCAGCCTCGGCAGCAAACGCTCGACCTCGGCCAGCAGCTCCGGCAGCCCTTCTCCGGTGTGGGCGGACACCACCACCGACTGCGGCTCAGCCAGCTGCAGGCCCTTAAGCTCCAGCTCGTCGGCGCAGTCGGCCTTGTTGTAGACCACCAGTTCCGGTACGTCCCGCGCGCCGATCTCGGCGAGCACCTCACGCACGGCAGTTATCTGAGAACGCGGGTCGGCGTCGGAGCTGTCGACCACGTGCAGGATCAGGTCCGCGTCGGCGACCTCTTCGAGAGTGGACCGGAATGCATCCACGAGCTGGTGCGGCAGGTGCCGTACGAATCCGACGGTGTCGGTCAGCGTGAACGGGACGCCGGACGGCAGCCGGGCCTTACGCACGGCGGGGTCCAGCGTGGCGAACAAGGAGTTGTCCACCAGTACATGCGCGCCGGTGAGCCGGTTCAGCAGGCTTGATTTACCCGCGTTGGTGTAACCGGCTATCGCCACCGACGGGAGTTCGCGCTGCCTGCGCTGGCTGCGCTGCACCTCACGGCCCGTCGACATCTCGGCGATTTCCCTGCGCAGCCTCGCGATCCTGGTCCTGATCCTGCGCCGGTCCGTCTCGATCTTGGTCTCGCCTGGGCCTCTGGTACCGATTCCGCCGCCGCCCGCGACCCGCCCACCGGCCTGCCTGGACAGTGACTCGCCCCAGCCGCGGAGCCTCGGCAGCAGGTACTGCATCTGGGCAAGCTCTACCTGAGCCTTGCCCTCCTTGCTCCTGGCGTGCTGGGCGAAGATGTCGAGAATCAGCGCGGTCCTGTCAATGACCTTGACCCGCACGACGCCCTCCAGCTTGCGCAGCTGGCTGGGCGTCAGCTCGCCATCACAGATCACCGTGTCCGCGCCGGTAGCGGTCACCAGCTCGGCTAGCTCGGCGGCTTTGCCCGCTCCGACGTAGGTGGAGGCGTCAGGCCGGCCCCGGCGCTGGGTGAGGCCGTCGAGCACCTGAGAGCCGGCCGTCTCCGCGAGCAGCGCGAGCTCGCGCAGCGAGTTCTCCGCCTGCTCGAGCGTTCCTTCCGTCCATACGCCGAGCAGCACGACCCGCTCGAGGCGCAGTGTCCGGTACTCGACCTCGCTGATGTCCTCGAGCTCGGTCGAAAGGCCAGCGACGCGGCGCAGCGAGTGGCGCTCTTCCAGGTCAAGCTGACCAGGGTCGTACGTCTCGGGAGCGTCGTCTTCGTAGTCGCGAGGTTCTGCTGTCATCTGCCGTCCAGTTAGGGACCGCCGCTACCTGGCGGTCACTCGATGCTGCCACGGTCACCCCGTGGCGTCACTTGAATAACACCATGCTGTCGCCGGATGTGCCCGCGCCGCGGCTGGGCCAGCCCCACGCAACATGGGATGTACCCGAATACGCGAGTATGCGATGGTTAATTGCCGGTCAGGAGCGCAAGGTTCATCAGCCACGCCTGCGGGCTGCTCTTAGGATCGGTTCAGCCAGGAACCGGGTCAAGGACGCGGAGGAGCGACCGACAATGAGCTACGGCGGAGGCATCCAGGTCGACGGCCCAATCGGGGATCGTTACGACGAGATCCTGACGTCCGAGGCCCTGGGCCTGGTTGCGCGGCTGCAGCGCGAGCTCGGGCCACGTCGTCTTGAGCTGCTGGCCGCGCGGGCCGCCCGCCAGCGCGAGCTAAGCGCGGGGGCGACGCTCGACTTTCTTGAACAGACCGCGCACATCAGAGCCGACCAGAACTGGCAGGTCGCGCCGCCCGCTCCCGGTCTGGTGGACCGCAGAGTCGAGATCACCGGGCCGACCGACAAGAAGATGACGATTAACGCGCTGAACTCAGGCGCGAAGGTGTGGCTGGCCGATTTCGAGGATGCCAACACGCCGCTCTGGGACAACATGGTCGGCGGGCAGCTGAACCTGAAGGACGCGCTGGACCGCACTATCGACTTCAGCAGCGCCGACGGCAAGGAATACCGGCTGGCGCCCGACGATCAGCTCGCGACGATCGTGGTCAGGCCTCGCGGCTGGCATCTGGACGAGAAGCACCTCCTGGTGGACGGCGAGCGCGTCTCAGGAAGCCTGTTTGACTTCGCCCTCTACTTCTTCCACTGCGCGCGGCGCCAGCTTGATAAGGGCAAGGGACCGTACTTCTACCTGGCAAAGATGGAGAGCCGTCTCGAGGCCAGGCTGTGGAACGACGCGTTCAACCTTGCGCAGGACGCCCTTGGCCTGCCGCGCGGAACGATCAGGGCGACGGTGCTCATCGAGACCATTCCCGCCGCGTTCGAGATGGAGGAGATCCTCTACGAGCTGCGCGAGCACAGCGCGGGCCTGAACGCAGGCCGGTGGGACTACCTGTTCAGCATCATCAAGAAGTTCCGCACCCGCGGCCGCGATTTCGTGCTGCCCGAGCGCAACGCCGTCACGATGAGCGCGCCGATGATGCGTGCTTACACCGAGTTGCTGGTCCGCACTTGCCACGGCCGGGGTGCGCACGCGATGGGCGGCATGGCGGCATTCATCCCGAGCCGGCGCGACCCTGAGGTGAACAAGGTCGCGCTCGCCAAGGTCCGTGACGACAAGACCCGCGAGTCCAACGACGGGTTCGATGGCTCCTGGGTGGCGCATCCTGACCTGGTGCCCGTCTGCCGCGAGATCTTCGACGGCGTACTCGGTGACGCACCGAACCAGCTCGGCAAGCTCCGCCAGGACGTGCATGTGACCGCCGCCCAGCTGCTCGATGTGCACAGCACTCCAGGCGAGATCACCGACGCGGGACTGCGCAACAACGTCAGCGTCGGCCTGCAGTACCTGGCGAGCTGGCTGGCCGGCCAGGGCGCTGTCGCCATCTTCAATCTGATGGAGGACGCGGCGACCGCGGAGATCTCGCGCTCTCAGGTGTGGCAATGGCTGCACAACGACATTCACCTGGCCGAGGGACCGCCGGTCACCAAGGAGCTCGTGGACCAGGTCATCACCTCAGAGCTCGCCAAGATCGCCGAGGCCGCCGGTCATGCCTACGATGCCGCCAGGTACGCCGAGGCCGTCGACCTGTTCAAGGAGGTCGCGCTCGCCGACGACTACGCCGAATTCCTCACATTGCCGGCCTACGAGCGCATGCCCTGACCTTGGTCGTCCCGGCGGCTTTCCGACGTGATCCTCGGGAGCTGCCGCACGGCGCGCGCACCCCCGATAAGTTCGCGGTATGCCTAGCCAGAGTGAGAAGTGCGTCCGGTTCCTTGCCCTGCACAGCGGCGAGCAGCCGCTGCTCATGCCGAACCCGTGGGACCGCGGATCGGCGCTGTTGTTCGCCTCCCTGGGTTTCGCGGCCCTCGCCACGACGAGCAGCGGATTCGCGGCCACGCTCGGCCGGCCCGACGGCGACGTCAGCCGCGACGAGGCGATCGGCCACGGACAGTGGATCGCGGCCGGCACTGACCTGCCGGTCTCGGCCGACCTGGAGAACTGCTTCGCCGACGATCCGGACGGTGTAGCCGAAACCGTCCGTCTGGCCGTGGCGGCCGGGCTGGCCGGCTGCTCGGTTGAGGACTATGCCAAGCGCGACCAGGACCCGATTTACGACCACGCCCTCGCGGCGGAGCGGGTCGCGGCGGCCGCGGAAGCGGCGCACGCCGGGCCCGCGCAGCTGGCGCTGACGGCCCGGGCGGAGAACTACCTGCGCGGCAACCCGAGCCTGCCTGACACCATCGCCCGCCTCCAGAGCTATCAAGAGGCCGGGGCCGATGTGCTGTTCGCACCTGGTGTCACGAAGCCCGAGGAGATCAGAGAGCTGGTCGCCGCGGTGGACAGGCCGGTCAACGTGCTCGCGCTGCCCGGAACCCCGCGCGTGTCCGAGCTGGCCGCCATGGGCGTAAAGCGGATCTCGGTCGGCGGCGCGTTCGCGTTCACCGGCCTGAACGCGGTCGCCGACGCCGCCAGGGAACTTCGGGACCAGGGCACGTACGGCTACTGGCAACAGGCCGGGTCCGGCGCCGCGGCGGCCAGAGCGGCCTTCAGCTAGCACTGCCGCGGCCAGAGCGGCCTTCAGCTAGCTGGCGTCCTCGGCGGCCAGGCCGTCCCGGTCCGCCCAGTCAAGCAGGGTCTGGATCGAATAGGCGTGGTCGTCGATGCCGGCGTGCAGATCGCCGAGCTCGGCGAAGCGCGCGGGCACCGTCGCGATGGTGAACGCCTTCGGATCGACGGTGTCGATCTCTTCCCAGGTGATCGGCGTGGACACCGTCCCCTCGGGCACGCCGCGGACCGAATAGGCGCTGGCGATCGTGTGGTCCCTGGTGTTCTGGTTGTAGTCGACGAAGAGCTTTGCCGGGTCGCGGTCCTTGCGCCACCAGGTGGTGGTGACGTCGTCCGGAGCGCGCCGCTCCACCTCACGCGCGAACGCCAGCGCCGCCCGCCTCAGTTCACCGAACTCCCACGACGGCTTGATCCGCACGTAAATGTGCAGCCCGTGGCCGCCAGAGGTCTTCGGCCAGCCGACGACATCAAGCTCGGCGAGCAGCTCCTGAACCACTCTGGCGACCCGCCGGACCCGGTCGAAGCCGCACTCCGGCATCGGGTCCAGGTCGATCCGCCATTCGTCGGGCCGTTCGGTGTCGGCGCGGCGGGAGTTCCAGGGGTGAAACTCCACCGTCGACATCTGCACGGCCCAGATCACGCTCGCGAGCTCGGTCACGCACAGTTCGTCGGCGTACCGGCCGTAGCGCGGGAAGTGGACCCTGACGGTTTCCAGCCAATCGGGCGCTCCGCTCGGGATGCGCTTCTGGTGCACCTTCTCGCCGGCCACGCCGGACGGGAATCTGTGCAGCATGCACGGCCGTTCCCTGAGCGCCCGAACGATGCCGTCACCAACGGACATGTAGTAGCGGGCCAGGTCGAATTTGGTCTCACCGCGGGCCGGGAAGTAGACACGGCCCGGATTGGAGATCCGGACCGTCCGGCCCCCGACGTCGAGCTCCAGCGATTCGGCCATGATGCAACGGTAACCAAGCGCCGGCCGCAACCCGCGGTCAGCCGAGCTTCACCGGCAGGTACTCGAAGCCGCGGAAGGTCAGGCCCTTCCTGCGTTCCGGGTCACCAGCGGCGGCAATACCGGGGAACCGCGCGAGCAGCTTGCCGAACGCGACCGTGCCTTCCAGCCTGGCCAGAGCCGCTCCCAGGCAGAAATGGGCTCCGGCGCCGAAACTAAGCGGTCCCGCATCGGGCCGCCCCGGCCTGAAGAAATCAGGATCTGCGAACCGGCGAGGATCCCGGTTGGCGGCCGCAAGCATCACGACGACCTGGTCGCCAGCCGGGATGTCGACGCCGCTGAGTACGCCAGGGTTGTGCCGCCTGCGGCCCGTTTGCTGGACCGGCGCGTCGTAGCGCAGCACTTCCTCGACGAAGTCAGCTGCACTGACAGCTCCCGACCGCAGGCCGTCGGCCGTGACCTGGTCATCCAGCAGAATCCGCATACCATTGCCGAGCAGGTTGGTGGTGGTCTCGAAGCCGGCGATGAGCAACAGCATGAGGTTCTCGACGAGCTCGGTCTCGCTGAGCCGACCAGCATCGCGCTCGGCGACGGAGGCGAGTGCGCTGGCGAGGTCATCGCGCGGCGCTGCCCGCCGGTCAGCAGTCAGAGCAGTGAACATACCTGCCATGTCAACCGCAGCCACATCGGCGGCTGCGAGGTCGTCTTCGCTGGCCATCGGCTCGAGGACGGCAGTCAGCTTCCTGGCCAGTACCTTGAGTTCCTCGCGGTCCCAGTCCTGCACGCCGACCAGTTCGGCAATGACCGCGACGGGGAGCGCGAACGCGAACTCCTGCATGAAGTCGACGGGCTCACCGCCCTCTCCCTGCCCGGCCATCTCGTCGAGCAGGGAGTCCGTCAGCGCGGCGATGGCCGGTTCCAGTGCCTGCACGCGCCGGTGCGTGAATTGCCTGGTCATCAGCGTCCGCACGCGCGAGTGATTCGCAGCGTTGAGGAACAAGAGGCTGTCGGTCGACAGGGCAGGATGATCTCGCCAGCCGGGTAGCGCCTGGTCGAAGTAGTCGGCGTCGTCCACCTGATACTCGGGATCTCGCAACACCGCGTTCGCGGCTTCATAACTGGGAACCAGCACGATCCCCTGACCAGCCGCCATCACCTCGCCGTGCTCATGCAGGGCCGCATACAGCGGGTACGGATCTGCCATGCGCTGCGGCCCAAGCAGCCCTAGGAAGATCTGCTCCGGGTTCACTGGTCACCCTTCCGGCCGATGCCCGGCTTGTACGCGACGACCTCGACCTCGATGAGCATCTCGGGCTCGATCAGCGCAGCCACTTCAATCATCGTCGAGGCCGGCCTGATGGCGCCGAACACGTCACCGTGCGCCCGGCCGTATTCCTGCCAGCGGGAGATGTCGGTGACGTACATTCTGGTCTGCACCACATCCGCCAGGCTCGCGCCGAGCCCGGTCAGGGCGTCGGCCGCGTTGCCGATTGCCTGCCTGGCCTGTGCGTAAGCGTCGCCCGGATGCACGAACTCTGCGCCTGCCACCGACGTGCAGCCGGAGACGAACACGAAATCGCCGGCGGCCACGGCCCTGCTGTAGCCCACGACGGGCTCCCAGGTAGTTCCCGAGGAGAACCTGCGGACCTGCGGTACGCCCATCGCGTCGTCCTCGGCCCGCCCGCCAGCATCACAGTCCACATTCGGGACAATATCGGCACTGGCGCCGCCCCGCGCCAGCACAGTCCATGATCCCGAAACATCGTGGGTCCAATGGGAACCACAATTCTTCCTGATCATGAGATGGCTCCGGTGGAACAGCAACCGCGTGGTCCCGTTCATTCAGACGGGGGGAAGATAGACGGTAAGCCCGCGAACGAACCGGACGGCAGGCAGGAGGCGATGCAATGCCCAAGCAGCCGTCCGGCTCAGCCACGGCCCCGGCAGCGGAGCAGTCCGCTGCGGCGCTCCCAGCCCTCATCCCGCAGCTGACATCCATCTGCGGCCGCGACGGCGTCATCACCGACCCGATGGAACTGCGTACTTACGAGTGCGACGGCCTCACCTCGCACCGGTGTTCTCCCGGCCTTGTAGTCCTGCCCGCAACCGCGGAGCAGGTCGCCGCTATCGTGCGGGCATGCTCACGCGCAGGCGTGCCGTTCGTCGCGCGCGGCAGCGGGACAGGGCTCTCCGGCGGCGCGCTGCCCAGGACCGACGGCGTCCTGATCGTCACGGCGAAAATGCGCCGCATCATCGAGATCGATCCGGCCAGCCGCCGCGCCATCGTCGAGCCGGGCGTCACGAACCTCGCCGTCAGCAAGGCCGCCCAGCCGCACGGGCTGTTCTACGCGCCCGACCCGTCCAGCCAGCAGATCTGCTCGGTCGGCGGCAACGTCGCGGAGAACTCCGGCGGCGCGCACTGCCTGAAGCACGGATTCACGGTGCACCACGTGACCGGGCTGGAGATCGTAACCCCCAGCGGCGAGCTGACCTGGCTTGGCGACGGCACGGGCATCGCTCCCGGCTACGACCTCCTCGGCGCCTTCACGGGCTCGGAAGGCACGCTCGGCATCGTCACGAAGATCGTCGTCCGTCTGACGCCGATCCCGCAGGCGGTCACCACGCTGCTGGCCGCGTTCGAGACCATGGGGCACGGCGGTGCCGCGGTCTCGGCGATCATCTCCGCCGGGATCTTGCCGGCGGCGATCGAGATGATGGACGCGCTGGCCATCGAGGCGGCCGAGGCGGCGGTGGCCTGCCGGTACCCGGAGGGCGCAGGCGCCGTGCTGATCGTGGAACTGGACGGCCCGGAGACCGACGTCAGCGCCGAGACGGCAGCCGTGCGGGCGATCGCCGAGCGAGCCGGGGCCTTCGAGATCAGGGAGGCCGCCGACCCCGCGGAGCGCGCCGCTATCTGGACCGGCCGTAAGTCAGCGTTCGCGGCGGTCGGCAGGATCTCGCCCGCGTACATCGTCCAGGACGGCGTCGTTCCGCGGACCGCACTGCCCGAAGTCCTCGACCGGATCAGCGCGCTCTCGGCCGAATCAGGCATCAGGGTCGCGAACGTGTTCCATGCAGGTGACGGCAACCTGCACCCGCTCGTCCTGTTCGACGACACGACCCCCGGCCAGGAGGAGGCGGCCGAGGTGCTGTCGGGCGCCATCCTGGACGAGTGCATCGCCCACGGCGGCTCGATCACCGGCGAACACGGCGTCGGCGTCGACAAATCCAGGTATATGCCAAGGATGTTCCGCGCCGAGGACCTGGACACGATGCAGCTGCTCAGGTGCGCCTTCGATCCGGCCGGCCTATGCAACCCAGGCAAGGTCTTCCCGAAGCCGCGGATGTGCGGCGAGGTCCCAGGCGTCAGGCACGGCCCGCATCCGCTCGTGGCCTCGGGCGCGGCGGAAGCCTTCTGACCATGGTGAACAAGACTCTCTCCGCTGATGCCCATGGCAGCTGAGCCGATTCCGGCCAAGATCACTGAGGCGTGCGCGGCAGTCAGGCCGGCGACGCCGACCGATGCGGTAGCGGGCGTAGAGCCGCAGATCGTCGCCGCACCGGCCAGCACGTCCGAGGCCAGCACCTTGCTCAGGGCCGCGTCCGACCTCGGGCTGGCGGTCGTGCCCCGTGGCACCGGCTCCCGGCTGCACTGGGGCAACCCGCCAGAGCGCTGCGACCTGGTGATCGAGACGACCGGCATGGACGAGGTCGTCGAGCACGCCGCCGGCGACCTGGTGGCTACCGTCCAGGCGGGCGTGCGACTGGACCGGCTTGCCGAGGTACTCGCCGGCACCGGCCAGCGGCTCGCGCTCGACCCGCCGCCCGCTGAGGAGTCGGCGGCCAGCCGCGGAACGGTAGGTGGCGTGCTGGCCACGGGGGCGGCAGGCCCGCTGCGCCTGCGGTACGGATCCGGCCGCGACCTGCTGATTGGGATCACGGTGGTCCGCGCCGATGGCACGATCGCACGATCGGGCGGCAAGGTGGTTAAGAACGTCGCAGGCTATGACCTCGGCAAGCTGTTCGCCGGGTCGCGCGGCACGCTTGGACTGATCACGCAGGCCACCTTCCGG